>MPMI01000034.1 GCA_002238415.1 Desulfurellaceae bacterium bin18
CTCCCGATCCGCCACTACCCGCTCCCGCAGGTCCAATGAATACGCTTGCATATGGCCTCCTGGCGACTTCCACCCTAACACTCTTGCTTCCCGACCGCTACACTACGGTGGAAACTGCTCTAGAGTCGCCGACCGATCTTCTGAGCCAGCGAGCCCGCAGATGAGTACCCAGACCACCCGCCACTTTGTCAACGGTGTCTATACCGAAGGGACGAACGGCTGTACCTTTGAGAACCGTCGGCCTATTGATAATGCGCTCATCAGCCGCGTGTGCGAAGCCGGCCGGGCCGATGTTGATGCCGCGGTCCAGGCGGCCAGAACTGCCCTCAACGGACCCTGGAGCCGGCTGACACTGGCCGAACGTACCGAGATACTATACGCGGTTGCCGCCGGTATTGAGCAGCGTTTTGAGCAGTTCCTTGAGGCCGAGGTAGCCGATACCGGCAAGCCGGTGAGCCTGGCCTCTCATATTGACATTCCGCGCGGTGCGGCCAACTTCCGCATTTTTGCCGATGTGGTCAAGAACGTGTCCGGTGAACACTTCGACATGCCCACCCCGGACGGTACCGGGGCGCTGAACTACAGCCTGCGCGTACCAAAAGGCGTGGTTGCGGTGGTGTGTCCGTGGAATCTGCCCCTGCTGCTCATGACCTGGAAGGTCGGACCGGCCTTGGCCTGCGGGAATAGCGTGGTTGTCAAACCCTCGGAAGAAACGCCGAGTACGGCTACCCTGCTAGGCGAGGTGATGAACGAGGCCGGCGTGCCTCACGGTGTCTATAATGTCGTGCACGGGTTTGGGCCGGACTCGGCCGGAGAATTCCTGGTCAGCCATCCGGGTGTTGACGCCATTACGTTTACGGGAGAGACCGTCACGGGCGAGGCCATTATGCAGCGCGCGGCCGTGGGCGTGCGGGATGTCTCGTTTGAGCTGGGAGGGAAAAACCCGGCCGTTATTTTTGCCGACTGCAACCTTGAGGCGACCATTGAGGGCATCGGCCGGGCGTGCTTTGCCAACACAGGCCAGGTCTGCCTGGGAACCGAGCGGGTATATGTCGAACGGCCGATTTTTGATGAGTTTCTGGCCGCTCTGAAAGCCAAGGCCGAGTCCTTCGTGCTCGGTGACCCACACGATCCGGCTACGACCTTGGGGCCGTTGATCAGCCTCGAACATCGCCGGAAAGTCCTCTCGTATTACGAGCGCGCCCGCGCCGACGGAGCGACGCTGATTACCGGTGGCGGCATCCCCGACATGACAGCCCCGTATACCCAGGGAGCCTGGGTCGAGCCCACCATCTGGACGGGGCTGTCGGAAGACTCCTCGGTTGTACGGGAAGAAATTTTCGGGCCGTGCTGCCATGTCCGGCCCTTTGACTCGGAAGCCGAAGCCGTGTGCCTGGCCAACGACACGCCCTACGGGCTTGCCACCTCAATCTGGACGCAGAACGCGGCCCGCGCCCATCGGGTAGCCGCGCAGATCACCGTGGGCATCACCTGGATTAACTGCTGGTTCTTGCGCGACCTGCGCACCCCTTTCGGTGGAGCCAAGCAATCCGGTATTGGCCGCGAGGGCGGGGTGCATTCGCTGGAATTCTATACGGAATTGCGCAACGTCTGTCTCAAGCTGTGAAGGGAGACCATCATGCCACGGACGCAAAAGAAAGGTGCTATCGTCGCCGGCTTTCTGGCTCCACACCCGCCCCATCTGGTGTATGGAGAAAACCCGCCCCAGAACGAGCCCCGGTCGCAGTGTGGCTGGGAACAGCTCCGCTGGGCGTATGAGCGCGCCCGCAAGAGCCTCGACGCGCTCAAGCCGGACGTGTTGCTGGTCCATTCCCCGCACTGGATTACGCAGCAGGGGCACCATTTTCTTGGGGTGCCGCAGCTCAGCGGTAAATCGGTCGATCCCATCTTTCCGAATATCTTTCGCTATAGCTTCGAGCTGAACGTCGATGTTGCCCTGGCCGAAGCCTGCTGTGCCGAAGGGGCCAAGCAGGGGTTGTATACCAAGCTGATGCGCAACCCGCATTTTCGTGTTGACTACGGCACGATTACCACCCTGCATATGATCCGCCCCCAGTGGGACATTCCGGTTGTCGGACTGTCGGCCAATAACTCGCCCTATTATCTCTCGACCGAAGAGGGCCTCGAAGAAATGGACCGCCTGGGCAGGGCCACCCGTACGGCCATTGAAAAACTGGGCCGCCGCGCCGTACTCCTGGCCTCCAACACGCTGTGCCACTGGCATTTTCATGAGGAGCCGGCTCTGCCGGAAGACATGTCTCAAGAACATCCGCAAAGCCTGTCCGGCTATCAGTGGGATATGCGGATGATTGATCTCCTGCGTCAGGGCAACACCAAAGAGGTCTTTCGTCTGCTCCCACAATTTATCGACGAGGCGTTTGCCGAGGTGAAATCCGGGGCCTTTACCTGGATGTTTGCCGCCATGGGCTATCCTGAGATTCCAGCCGAACTGCACGGCTACGGCACCGTGATCGGCACGGGGAACGCCGTGATGGAGTGGAACCTCGAACAAGCCAAGCTCTCCAAACCGGCCTCGAAAACACGCGCCTCACGCCGGGCCATCAGACAGGCGGCATAGGTAAGCGAAACGGGAGCAAGCGCTATGGCTGTGGTCTCTGCCTTTCTCGTCCCCGGTTCGCCCCTGCCCTACGTTAAACGCGATAATCCGCCTTGGGGCAAAATTGCGACCGGCCTGGAACGGGCCGGCACGGCGCTCGTCCAATCCAAACCGGATGTGATCCTCTTATATTCAACCCAGTGGATCGCCGTCCTGGACCAACTGTGGCAGACCCGTTCGCGGGTGAGCGGTCTGCACGTTGACGAAAACTGGCACGAGTATGGCGAGCTGCCCTACGTACTGAAAATTGACACCCAGCTGGCCAAAGCCTGTGTCAGTGCGACCGGCACAATCGGAGTCAAGTCCAAGGCGGTCAATTATGATGGGTTTCCGATTGATACGGGAACAATTGTCGCCGCGAATTTCCTGAATCCGGGCGGCAAAATTCCGATGGTGCTGGCCTCGAACAATCTTTACCACGATTTTGCGCTGACCGAAAAACTCGGACGTTTGGCGGCACGCTTGGCCGGCAAACAGAAAAAGCGGGTGGCGGTGGTGGGCGTGGGAAATTTTTCCGGCGCATTCTTTCGGCACGAGATCGATATTGCCAAAGACAAGCTCGTCGCCCCGAAATATGACCGCTGGAATAAAAAGATACTGGCTCTGCTGCAAGCCGGTGATAGGAGAGGGCTGTCTGCCGCCCTGCCCGAGTTTGCCACAAAAGGGCAGGCCGACATGGGCTTTAAGCACGGCGCCTGGGTATTGGGCGCCCTAGGTGGGAAGTTCACCGGCGCGCAGGTGCACGCCTATGGCCCGCTCTACGGCAGCGGCGGCGCGGTGGTGGAGTTCAGATTAAAATAAAAGCCATAGCCTAAGCCTATACGCCGCTCCGTTTCTGACAGTGGCCCAAGGGACTTGCCTAGCTTCCCTCCACGCTTGACCATTCAGGAGTCATCATTAAGAGCGCATCTCTAACACCCTTACATTCGTATATTGGATAATCGTTACGGAGCCTGGTCAGATTCATATATGCGTAGAGAGAAAATGGCTGGTCTACGCTATCTCTGACAAATACGCCATATCGTAGACCGTCCGTAACGATTATGCGTCTACAGATTTTTCCTGCCAATGCCGATGAATAGTCTCTAGCTTGCTCGAATGCTGACAAACACGAGGCATCCTTCTTCTTCGCTTCAACGACAACGGACAAAGACTCTTCCGTGCGAGGAAGACTAGAGAACAACGCAACATCAATCTTCTGCCATTCGATAGCCATTCTCTGCGGAGTCCAACCGAGTGCACGAAGAAGTGGTACGACGAGATAGTTTACCGTCTCATGCTCAGAGGGAGTTTCTTTCGAGCGATTATACCAATTCGCGATACGAATAAGTTCGCCAATTTGGTCCAGCAAACTTGAGATTGAATTGCTGGCGACACCCTTGTCGAATAGATATTCGGATATGTCACCGACACTGACGTTCGCATCGTCGCCGATGTTCGGGAGATCAACCGGGGTTCGCTCACGCTCAGCGTCAGGTATTTCCAACGACTCCAACCACGATTTCACAGCAGGAGCATCCAGAAGTTGCGTCGTGTCACCTCGCTTTAGCGTATTTGTATCGAATTTCTTGGGGTTCTCCTTATACTTCCAGAGCCAACGCGTACGACGCACATGAGCGATAGCCCACCCGTCTATGTCGTTAAACTCCTCACAATGTTCGTAGTCACCGACGATCTGACCTACCCCATAGATGGAATTTGTTCCAAGCCGTAGAACGACAAAATCACGATCGTTCATGCCTTGGCAGAAGCGGCGCAGGTCCGTAATCTTTCTTTTTGACCATTCATCTTTTCTGAGTGATTCCTCGCAGTCAGGCCAAGGACCATAGTCTCCGGGACCATTCAGAATGACACCCCACTTCAGACACAGGTCCACGTACTTGCGGTTAGTGTCGCCGGCCGCGTGTTGCCATATCGTCTTAGCTTGAATATCCGTAACTTCCCCGTCTCCCCAATTTTTTATTGTTAGCGTCTCCGCAATTCCAAATCGTCCAGGCGCTCCCACACCCAGTCAGTGCGATCATTGCCCTAGAAGGGCTCGCCACGGACAAAGAACAGCGGCACCCCAAAGACCTTATCTTTTTCCGCGCGGGCCGTCTTCTTCGATAACCCGCGGTCCCTTAACAGCCCGGCTGTTCCGCTTCCGCCTGCATGTCCTGATGTGCGAACGAGAGCGGACACGGCTTGCCCACCCCGTCGAGCCCGACGGCGTAGACCAGCCGTCCGTAGCCAATAAAAATCGCCATACGCCAGCCCAGGGCCATGATCTCGGGCTCGCTGTAATGGGTCCGCAACTCGTCAAACAAATCCTGGGAAACCTGTTTATGGTCGCGGGCCAGGGTGTCCGCAAAGCGCAGGGCGGCTTTCTCGCGCGGCGTGAACAAGTCGCTGTCCTGAAAATGGGGCAGGGCGTGGATCATTTCTTCCGTCAGACCTTGTTGCCTCGCCGAGGCATACACGGCCGTCATTCAAAGCTGGCATTCGTTGATCTGGGCCACTTTGTGACGAATCAGTTCGGTCAGCTTGACGCTGAGCCCGTCGGCATCGACCATGATGTGGGAGTAGTAAAACTCGACGAAGTGTTTGTAGAGGTCCGGGGTATGGGCGAAGACCTGTATCCATTCCGACCCGCCGAGCGCCTCGTCGCTCTGCTGCATGGTTTTTTGCAGCTCGGGGTCAACCTTCTCGAACGGCACCTTGCTGACACGTAGCATCGGTCTTCCTCCTTACTGTGCAGTGGGTTTCCTTTGCCAATAAACCAATGTGGACGTATTTGGAAGAGCTTAGTCCGGTAGATTCTCGATGGTCAGGGGCTCAAGGGCTTCCGCCAAGGGGAACCCAAAAATTCGTGAGTAAAAATACAACTCGCCGTCCAAGGCGCGCTTGATATTCTCGGCCTTACGAAAGCCGTGCTGTTCGCCCGCAAACAGGACATAGGCGACCGGCAGCCCTTTCGCCCTGAGGGCCGCCACCATCAGCTCGGCCTGATTCGGCGGGACGATCTTGTCTTCCGCGCCCTGGAAGACGATCAACGGACACGAGAGCTGCTGGGTAAAATGAACCGGCGAGCGCGCCTGATAGACGTCCTGTCGCTCCGGGTAGGGTCCGACCAGATTGTCCGGGTAGCGGGACTCGAACTTATGGGTGTCGCGCGCCAACGCTTCGAGGTCGCTGATCCCGTAATGGCTCGCCCCGGCCCGAAACGTATTGCGAAAGGTCAATGCACACAGGGTCGTATAGCCCCCGGCGCTGCCGCCGGTAATGGTCAGCCGCTCGGCATCGACCTCGCCACGGGCGACCAGATAGTTCGCACCGTTGACGCAGTCGTCCACATCGACAATCCCCCAGTGGCCGTTCAGGCGTTGCCGATAGGCCCGCCCATAACCGGTGCTGCCCCCATAGTTCACGTCCAGAACGGCAAAGCCGCGACTCGTCCAGTATTGAATACTAAGATCAAGCGCCGTCTGCGCGGCCGAAGTCGGTCCGCCGTGGCTTTTGACGACCAGCGGCGGGCGTTCCTCTTGTGGAGCAACATGGCCAGCGTTTGTGGGCGGATAGAACAGACCGTACGCGGTCCGGTCGTGTTCGGTTGGAAAGGCAACGGCCTGGGGCGCTGAAAGATAACCAGGGTCCAGGTCGAGTTGGCTGGATTGACGCAGGACGGTACAGGCGTGTGTTTCCAGGTCGAGTTGGACGACCGCGGGCGGGGCGATTGGCGAGCCCGCCAGAAACACCGCCCTACCGGCTGAAGCGTGTACTCCACTCACTTCGGTATACGGCAGCGCAATGGCGTCGCACTGCCGCGTCCCCGGATCAAGGCCGGCCATATGCCAAGTCCCGTTTTCCGCGTAGGTGCAGATAATCCGGTTGGCAGAAGCGAAGGCATAGGTCGCCATACCAAACATCCACTGCGGTCGGCCAAAATCCGCGGTCTTTTCCCATAGTGCCTCGATGCTGCCGTTACGGACTCGATACAGATTCCACCAGCCGGAGCGATCCGACACAAAGTATAAGATACCGAGCGGAGACCACTCGGGCTGAAAAATGGACTCCGCGTCGCCGCCGGCTACCCGCCTGACTTCCGCCAGGGAACCGTCCGAGCGGACCGTCCCTCCCCACAGCTCGGTGCCGTCCCATGGCATTTGCGGATGGTTCCACGACAACCAGGCGAGCTGGGTGCCGTCCGGGTTGAGCCGGGGGTTGGAATAAAAATCACTCCCGGAGACGATGACCGTCTCTTCCCCGCTGGCGAGATCAATACTGACCAGGGTATTCACCGCTTCCTGTCCCGCCTGTCGGTGATCTTCGCGCACACAGATCAAACGGCTACGCTGGGTGTCAACAACGGTATCGGCATAGCGCAGCCCGTCTGCTGTGGTTAGGGGCGTGGGCTCGGCCGCTCCGGTCTGACAATACAGCCGCTGCTCCGTAAAATTTGAAAAATAGAGTGCGCCGTCCCGGACGGCATATGCCCCGCCCCCATATTCATGCACGCGCGTCCGGGCATTAAAGGGCGCGGGTGTCAGGTCCGTTATCGTTCCGTCAGGCGTGCGTCGCACGATGACATTCCGCCCGCCCTCGGTCGGTCGTTGTTCTATCCAGTACACCGTCTCTCCATCCAGCCGAACCTGGCCTAAGCCTACCGTTCCGGCCACGATCAGGTCCGATGTGATAGGTGATTTCCACGAACCGTATGGGACCGTTTTTTTGTCAGGCATTGATCCCCTCACTGTATTTTGAAGGAAGAGACTGCATAGCAATCTCTATTCGTGTCGAGGTCTGGACTTTTCTCATTTTGTGCGTTTTTGTGAAAGCTATAGTATAGAGGAGGACATGGTATGCAGTCTGCCTTACGTATCAAGACCACGGTGCTCCCAGGAGGAAAAATTGAAGTTGTTGATGAAACCCTCCAAGCAGGAGAGGCTGTAGACGTTATCGTTCTCCCCCAGCGAGCATCAACCGCTCGTCAATCGGCTGTCGATATTTTAGCCGGAGCACCAGGGCAACGTCTCTTTCACACGGCAGAAGAGGTCGATGCCTCCATCAAAAAAGAGCGCGACGCATGGGATCGTTGACTCTTCCCGCTATTGGTCCCATTTATCTTGATGCCAATGGATTTATCTATAGCGTCGAGCGGATTGAACCGTACCGCACTGTACTCGAACCATTGTGGCAGCAAGCCCAAGCAGGACAGTTCCAAATCGTCAGCAGTGAATTAACACTGCTCGAAACTCTTGTGAAGCCTTTCCAAAAGGAAGACGCATTACTCGAAAATATCTTTCGCTCCCTCTTTGTATCGCGTGAAGTGCAACTCATTCCCGCTACGACAGCCATCTGGGAACAGGCTGCACGTCTTCGAGCCTCGCTCAACTTAAAGACTCCAGATGCACTACATGCCGCCTCTGCTCTTGCTGTTGGCAGCACTCTGCTTCTCACCAATGATCCGGACTTTCGTCAGATTCCAGACGTGCCGGTCACTGTTCTCGGCGACGTGGTCAGCTGAACCTCCCTTTCCATTCTCCCTTTACTCCTCCCCACCCGCAGCGCTATGCTTCCCGGCAATAACTCCAAGGAGGCAGGCGTATGGAAACGGTCCAGCCCTCAGCGTGCGGGTTTGACGCGGCACGACTCGACCATTTCGTGGCGTGTATGCAGAACGATATTGAACGGGAACAGTATGACGGAGCGGTCGTTATTGTGGCGCGGGGGGGACAAGTCGTGTTGCACCAGGCGCTCGGTTTTGCCGAACGGGCCAGCCGGCGCGCCATGCAAGAGGACGATGTTTTCTATCTCTTTTCCGTGACAAAGGCGCTGACCGCCACCACGATTCTTGCCCGCGTTGACCGGGGACAACTCGCCCTGACAACGCGTGTGGCCGAGATTATTCCCGAATTTGCGAGCAAGGGAAAACAGCGGGTGACTATCGCTCAACTCCTGACCCATACCGCCGGCATGTCGGCCGGGTTTCCGCCCGTAGCCCAGGAGATGATGGGGAATCTCGAAGCAGTGGTCGCCGCGATCTGTCAGCAGGGGCTGGATGCCCTGCCCGGAGAGATTGTCAGCTATAGCCCGATTACCGCCCATGCGGTTCTGGGCGAAGTGGTTCGTCGCCTGGATGGAGGAGAGCGGGCGCTGCAACAGATTTTTGCGGAGGATATCTTTACTCCACTGCGGATGCCCGATACGGCCCTGGGTCTGCGGTCTGACCTGGCCGAGCGCAGGGTTCCGGTTGTGGTGCGCGACCGGCGGGAGGGGCTCTTTCCGCCGGAAGTTCTTGAAGGCTTCAACCTCATGCTTCAGGAGGACACGGAAATTCCGGGCGGTGGCGGGGTGGGAACTGCCGCCGATATCTTCCGCTTTGCGGAAATGCTGCGGCGAGGCGGAGAGTTGGAAGGAGCCCGCATCTTATCGCCGACTGTCATTCGCCTGGCCGCAACAAACCACACCGGTCTCAGGCCGAATAATCTGTGGAATTACACCAGGGAAGTCCGGAACTGGGATGAGTTCCCAGCGTCGCTCGGCTTGGGCTTTTTCGTGCGCGGGACGGGCATTTTTCCCACCTATTTCGGTACGCTGGCGTCGCCCAACACGTTTGGGGCGGTCGGGGCGGGCTCAACCCTGTTCTGGATCGATCCGGAGCGTGATATCACCTGTGTGTGCCTGACCGCCGGAGCCCTGGAAGAGTCGTACAGCATGGAGCGCTTCCAACGTCTGTCCGATCTCGTTCTCAGCGCGGTTGTGGAGTAAACCCGCGTCCGCACGATTACTGAAGCACAACTCCAAGGAGTTAGGCGTCTGGAAACGGTCCGGCCCTCAGCATGCGGTTTTACTGTGCTCACCCATTTCGTGTCGTGTATGCAGAAGGCTAAGGAACGATAGCATGGATCCTAGTGTCATTCGCCATATGGAGTTATTGCCGGGCGTCCCAATTGTGGACTCACCTTTTTTTGAAGAGATCCTTGCCTCGAGCTATTTCTGTGATTGGGAAAGGCAAACGGCGGCCAGTCTATACCGAAAGGGCTATGCAGTTCTTGATTATCCTGATCCTGACATCTCTGTACAGGCGCAACGAATCCGTGACTCTCTCGCTCCTCTCTTTGAAGCTGCAAGACAAGGCGGAGAAAAATTCGACGGACGTCTCCAGCCGCCCCGGTTTCATGATGCTTTTCACATTAATGATGATGTTGCTGCGATTGCCACAAACGAAACTCTTCTTGCGCTGTTGTCCAAACTGTACGGTCGTCGTGCATTCCCGTTTCAGACCTTAAATTTCGAGCGAGGGTCACAGCAACACTTTCATACCGACGCTGTGCATTTCCATTCCTGGCCTGAGCGCTTCATGTGCGGAGTATGGGTAGCCCTCGAAGATGTCACTATGAAAAACGGTCCGCTCTGCTACTACCCCGGAAGCCATAAGTGGGCCGACTATTCCAACGAACATACCACTGCTCTGAGGAGGGATCTGAGCAAGCCGGCATCGCAAGCGATTTCTCTGAAGCTCTGGGAGGAGCTTGTGGCTGCACATCGTTGCGAAAAAGAGGTCTTTCTAGCAAAGAGGGGACAGGCTCTCATCTGGTCCGCCTATTTGCTACACGGTGGAGAGAAGATACTTGATCAGACCATGACCCGTTGGTCTCAAGTAAGCCACTATTTTTTTGAAAACTGTGCCTATTACACGCCAATGGCGTCGCACGTGATTGCCGGAAAAATCGCTCTCTATGATCCAGTGAATGTGTGTACTCGACAGTCGGTCAGTTCATCGTATGCAGGACGCCCATTGCCGAGCGAATACGTTGCCCAATGCCAGCAACGTATGCTGCTGGCCCCGGACGAGATCCCGGCCTACAGACTCCCTGGAGACTTCGACGGCGCACGATATCTCACCCTCCACCCAGATGTCGCAGAGGCTGGCGTGGA
Source organism: Desulfurellaceae bacterium bin18 (assembly GCA_002238415.1). GTDB lineage: Bacteria > Desulfobacterota > Binatia > Bin18 > Bin18 > Bin18. The sequence goes on from MPMI01000034.1 coordinate 10,556, forward strand.
CCCTGCCTATCATTACATGACTCATGGCAGATTCGAGGGGCGTGAATACAAATGATTCTACAAAAAATGACCGCGTAGGATTAAGCGTCTCCCTTGCATGATTACCGCCCGGCAGCTCCAGCAGATCTTTACCCCGCTGACCGGGGACCCGTCCCCGCGTGTTTGCCGGACGCTGTCGGGCAATATCAATACCATCCTCAAGGTTGAAGCCAACGGACGGATGTATGGCCTGCGTATTCGGAGCCAGGAGCAGGTCTATCGCTACGAGCCGGACCTGATGAAAGAGGTCTTCATCAGTTGGCTGCTCGACCTCACTCATGCCGGGGCGGGCGATACGGAAAAGGCGCGGGCGCTGAGCCAACTGCGGGAGGCTCAGCGTGGGGCCGGCCGCAAGAGTTCCGGTATTGAGCCCACCGGACTGGCCTTTGACTGGAGCCGGCAGATCCTGCCGCAGCCGTATTTCGTGTATGAGTGGATCGAAGGTGAGCCACTGTGGGATGACCCGGACGCGCAATTATACCGGGCTGCGGGCCACGCGCTGGCAAGCCTGCATCGGGTGCGGTTCGATGCCTTCTACGCCGATTTCTTTGCCATAGGCCACACCCCGCAGGTCGGGGTGGACCGCTTTCGGGCTGCGCTAGACAAGGAAATTGGTGAAGCGCGCAGCCGACTCGGCCCGACGCTCTCGCACGCGGTGGAGCATATTCCCATGCCGACCACGTTGCCGTTCTCCCCCTGTCTTATCCACAATGATTTCTCACCGGGTAATATTCTCGTTCGGGAAGGGCGACTCGCGGCCGTTATTGATTGGGATAATGCGGTCGTGGATGTGGCGCCGCTCGATTTTGTGAAGATGAAATACTGGACGGCAAAAGACGACCGAGGCCAACTCGGCCACAACCCCGTACTCTTCCGGGCATTTGTCACGGGTTACGGTCCTCGCGGGCCTGAGATCGTTGAGTCGGAGACCTTTGCCTGGTACGAATTATTATGGCTGTTGCGCGTATGGAATTTTGAAATATCCAAGCAGGAACGCGGGCTGGAGCGTGCCCCCGGCTACCCGGCCGCGGCCGAGTATGCCGCATTCCTGGAGGGAGCTATTGACCGATTGAACGCTCGCCGCGGCTCTTCGAGTCCCACCTCCTAATCGGCTCCTTTGAAAAGATGAGAAACGATTCGAAAACCGGTATAATGATCTCTACCTATGAGTCAGGCCGCCGAAGATCGTGAAGAGACCGCTTCCCTCGAAGAAGTGCAGACCGAGACCGTAGTCCCGCGCCGGCTACCGCGTTGGAAGATCGCTCTGGTCAGCCTCGCTCTGCTAATGGGCGTGGCCGGCATGATGCTGCATCCTCAGTCGCCTTCAGGCGTTCAGGAAACGCGGACCGTGGGGAATCTCTCTGCCTCTGGAACCGATACGCTGCCGGACCCACCGACTTTTCAGTCTGACCCGGTTCCAGCCTTTGATCCGGACTTCGATATGATGGAGGAAACGACTGAAGAGCCTCTCCCTCCGGACTGGGAGAGGCGGCTGGAGGACTGGTCTCCCTTGCTCACGAAGCTGGGCTTCAGTTTTGTCGTCGGATTCAGCATCGGTTATGTGCTACTGATCTTCCTGCGCACGACCGCTTTTCTGGCCGGCCTAGTCATGCTGGCGTTGTTTGGGTTGCAGTATCTCGGCGTGCTGTATCTCAACTGGCAGAATATCGAGACGAGTTATCAGTCGGTCCTGAGTTGGGTGTTGCCCCGGGCAGAAAACTTTCGGGACTTTATTACGCAAAATCTCTCTTCGTCCGGTATGGCAGCGATGGGGATTCTGACGGGTTTGACGCGACGCTAGGGGGTTGGGGGGAGTATTCCCCCTTGAGATCAATGGCCAATTTCAAAACGCACCTTGGCGTCGCCGCGGTGGGGAGCGGACTCCTGGCGACGGTCTGCTTGGGCGCGGGGATGAGCAGCCCGCAAGAAGTCGTCACCCTGTCCGTGGTCGGGACGGTCGGCGGGCTCCTGCCTGACATTGATCTCGACCACTCCAGTCCGACCAAGCTGATCTTTACCGCCCTGGCCATTGTGTTTGCCTTTCTGGCCGCGTTCAATCGAGTCTCCAGCTACTCGATCGTCGAGCTCTGGATCGTCTGGGGGGTGGCGTATGGCGCAGTCCGCTATCTCGCCCTGGGCGTCTTCTCTGCGCTGACGGTCCATCGCGGTATTTTTCATTCGCTGGTAGCTGCCCTCTTTTTCTGGTTCATGGTCACCAGCCTGAGCTATTATCTGTTTGCCCTGAGTGCGCTGTTCGCCTGGTCCATCGGTTTTTTTCTTTTTTTTGGCTATATTGTCCATCTGCTGCTCGACGAGCTTTTCAGCGTAGACCTCTTGAACTCGCGCCTCAAAAGCTCATTTGGGACAGCGCTCAAAATCGCCGATTTTCACAACGCGCGGACCTCCCTGCTGATGACGGCTGCCGCGCTGCTCATGTTCTTTTCGACCCCGAGTGCCCAGCCCTTCCTCGACTGGGTTACGAACAAACAAACCTACCTTAATATTGCGGATCGATTTCTCCCCGAAGCGCTGTGGTTTGTGCTGTAGCCAGTCCCTCCGCTTGCCACGACCGGGGCAACAGGAATTGATTCGAGCCTTGCTCGTTGCGACGCTCTCCGACAGTCGATTCTCAAAAGAGCCTTTGCGGGTGAGCTTGTCCCGCAGGACCCGCACGACGAACCGGCCTCGGTTCTTCTGGACCGAATCAGGGCCGAAAGAGAGAAGGCGGTGAAGAACAACCAGCGCTTGCAGCCATCTTCCGAATAATGATATCGCCTTCTCAATATCCTGATATCGGATGAATCCATGAGCAAAGGGCTTGTCAGAACAGTGATCAGTTTGGATGACGAACAGAAAGCGTGGCTGGACCGGCAGGCCGCGTTGCGCCGTGTGTCCATGGCCTCGCTGATTCGCCAGGCGGTCAGCGAATTTCAGATACGGGAACAACACGGCTCGGCTGCATCGTTTCAGGAGGTGCTCAAGCAGACGGCGGGCATCTGGCAGGCTGGGGACGGACTCGAGTACCAGGAGCGTATTCGCAAGGAATGGCCTTGAGGGATGGCCAGATATCTGCTCGACTCGGTCATCGTCATCGACCACTTTAACGGCGTTGAGGCGGCGACGGAGTTTCTTGCCGCCCACGGGCGTGATTGCGTGATTTCCGTCATTACCCGCGCAGAGACGCTGGCTGGATTCCCTGCGGCATCGGAGTCCTTGGCCCGTGAGCTATTGGACACGTTTGCGACGCTGCCCGTCACCGTCGAAGTTACCGATGCCGCCGCACGGTTGAGGCGCACCCAGCGCTGGAAACTTCCAGATGCGATTCAGGCGGCCATCGCCATTCAGGAAGGTCTGACATTGGTCACGCGAAACACCCGGGACTTCAAGGCCGGCGGCCCGGTCGCGGTAGAAACTCCGTATCGAATACCCAATCCGCTCATAAAGGAAGAATAACACCACAGGAACATCGCTCCTACTGTCTCCAAAATCACCATCCCCTCTTGGGAGGGACTTATATACGAAGGTTGACCGCCCGTATCCTGTTCTGGTTGTGATCCCGCAGGCCAGAGGCCCCGCCCGCATCCGTGCAGATTTAATGGGCAAAACCTGTCTCTGCTCCTTGGCCTTGCCCCAGACTGTCAACCTTAACATGTAATCCCCTCCTCGGAGGGGTGCCGCGCTAGCGGCGGGGTGGGTTATCCCCGGCCTGACAGTCCCACACGTCTGACGAGCGCTGGTTCCTGGGAATGTGCATCACACGTCCTATAGGAGTGCGGGATTCCAGCCCGCATGGCGGCCAGGATGGCCGCCCTCCCAGGCAGAGCACCGCCCCCCGCCCCGCCCACTTGGAGCCGGCCCCTGTCCTTCCCGACGAGCGCGGACTGGCCGGGCGACAACGTATCGTAAACCGCCCTCTCCTTTCCCTCCTCTTGACCTGCTCCAGACGGCAAGCCATCATGCTCCGATTGTTTTCCACGAGAGGGCAAAAACCGATTCTATGCTAGGACTTTCATGTTAGGGCGGCTCGGGGCGGTGTGGGGAATTGGTGGTGTTATCCTCTTACTGGTCTATTCCATCGTCCGACTCTCCGTCATTACGTTGGATGCCTTTCACTACGAGTTCTCTTGGTACCACTGGCTGGCGCTCGGCCTGAACGTCGGCTGGATGGCCTATTCGGAAGGCTATTACGGCTTTCAGTGCGGCTTTGCACCGCGAGTCGCAGCCCGTGCAAAATATCTGGCCGCCTATCCGAGTCCGCTGTGTGCATTGTTGGCGCCTGTCTTTTGCATGGGCTATTTCTCCATTCACCGACCCCGACAAATCTTCGTCTTCGTTCTCACCGCCATGATCGTCGGCTTTGTCCTGGTCATCCCCTATCTGGCTCAGCCGTGGCGCGGCATTGTCGATGCCGGCGTGGTCGTTGGCTTGCTCTGGGGGTTGATTACCATTGTGGTGTTTGCCTTTCAGGCCTTTACGTCGGATGATTTTTCGTATTCGCCCGAGGTGCCGGGCTATACACCGACCCCGGAGTAGCGACCCGCGCTGTCTCGTCGTGCTCCTCCGGCGGCTTCTCAGGCATAAGACCCAATAGATTCCCCCAGGACGGTAGAATCGTCACTTGTCTTGGACCATCCACGCCTTATAGTGTCCAAAGACAATTCGTTCGTCACCATGGACGCCATCAATCTTGCTCTCCCACTCATTGCGATCTCTGTCGTGGCTCTCTTGCTGCTGCCGGCAATCAAGGAGAGCGCAGTCTGGAGAGCGAGCGTTACGCCGTTGGCCTCGATCATTGGCAGTGGCTTTTTGGTGGTCGCGCCGTTGCTCGCCCTGGTCGTCGGCTGGGCTGCCCCTCTGGCGATGTTGGCCATCGTTGTTATTGCCTATGGCCTGGGTGAAATTTCGCGATTCAATATTCGTCATGGCGAGCCCTTGCTGCAAAGCGGCGAAGCGCCGGCCTTGCTGATGATGACCGAGCGTCTCGCGAATTTTACCCTTTCGCTGGCCTATATCGTATCCGTTGCGTTCTACATCAGATTGTTGGCCTCCTTTATATTCAGAGGAGTCGGGTTAGACACGGCAATCGGCGCCCAGGTATTGACCACGCTGATTTTGATATTCATCGGCTATACCGGTTGGCGCCGGGGGCTGGAGGGCCTGGTCCGTGCAGAGGAGTATTCGGTCAGCATCAAGCTGGCGATCATCGTGGCCCTGCTGTTCGGACTGGCGAATTACGATGTTTCTGTCGATTTTTCGATCCGTGATTTTCCGGCACCATCGGTGTCAGCCTGGGAACAGCTTTGTCAACTTGCCGGCATGTTATTGGTTGTGCAGGGCTTTGAAACGTCACGCTATCTTGGCAGGGAATTTTCCGCGGAACTGCGTATCAAGAGTATGCGTTTCGCCCAGATCGTCTCGGGTCTGATCTACGTCGCATTTATTGTCTTGTGCATGCCGCTCCTTCTGGGTCTGAAGGGTCTGAGCGTGGACGAAACGGCGATGATCGGTCTCTCGGGTCACATCGCGACGGTCCTGCCGGCCATGCTCGTTTTGGCCGCCGCCATGAGCCAATTCAGTGCGGCAGTGGCCGATACGGCTGGCGCTGGTGGACTGGTTGAAGAGGAAAGCGGCGGTCGGATATCAGCGCGATACGCCTATGTGGCGGTGATCGGTTTGGGTATTGCATTGGTCTGGATGACCAATGTGTTCGAGATCATCGCCCTGGCTTCGCGGGCCTTTGCCGCCTATTACCTGTCGCAGGCTCTGAGCGCGTTTCAGATTGCCGGCCACAGACCTGAGGGCCGGTCACGCCGGGTCGGCAGGATTGCTACGGCCCTGGCCTCCGTTCTGCTGGTCTGGGTCGTCATCTTTGCCGCGCCCGCAGAGTAGTCCGAAGCATTTTGTGCCCGGTGCCCGTCGCTTGACAGTGCTGGATAGCTTCAGGCAAAACCAGAACTAGAAACTATACCGTACCGAGGAGACGACTTATGTCAGGACCGTTGGCTGGTTATCGCGTTATTGATGTCACCCAGATGTTGTCAGGCCCCATGGCCACCATGATGCTGGGCGACCAGGGGGCGGATGTCATCAAGGTCGAACCGCCGGACACGGGCGATCTGACCCGTGCCCTGGGTGGGAAATCACGGCCTATCTCCCCGTTTTTTTCTACCTTGAATCGGAATAAGCGCTCGGTGGTCCTGAATCTGAAAGACGAAAAGGGCGTCGGGCTGCTCAAAGATCTCGTCGCCGACGCCGATGTGTTTGTCCAGAATTTCCGGCCCGGTATAGCCGAGCGTATGGGGATTGGTGAGGACGTCTTGCGCCAGGTGAAACCCGACCTTATCTATGTCTCTATCAGCGGCTTTGGCGAAAAGGGCCCGTATGTCGGCAAGCGCGTATACGATCCGGTCATCCAGGCGCTGTCCGGCCTGGCCGATATTCAGGCCGACCCGGACTCTGGCCGGCCGCGTATGATACGGCTCATCATCCCCGACAAGGTCACGGCTCTGACTGCGGCCCAAGCCATTACCGCCGCCCTCCTGGCCCGGGAACGAACCGGGGAGGGGCAGCATGTCCGCCTCGCCATGCTGGACGCGGTCGTCTCGTTTCTGTGGCATGAGGGCATGACGCAGTACACCTTCATGGGCTCGGATATCGGGCCGGCCCGACCGGCTGACACGCGCGACCTGATCTTTGAGACCGCGGACGGCTATATCACCGCGGCCGCGGTCTCGGACAAGGAATGGCAGGGGATGACGCGTGCCCTGGAGCGGCCCGAATGGTTGGAAGATGCCCGGTTCAGCACGCCTGCCGGGCGGGTCAAATACGCCGACGTACGTTTGGATCTGACGGCCGAGGTCTTGAAGGAAAGAAGCTCGGCCGAATGGCTGGAACGCCTCGATGCCGAGCAGGTGCCGTGCGCGCCGGTCAATCGCAAGGCCGACGTCTTGACCGACCCGCAGGTTGCGGCCAACAATTTGATTGTTGAATCCGACCATCCGCACGCCGGCCACATGCGCCAGGCCCGGCCAGCCGCGCGGTTCGAGGGCACGCCCGCGGAACTCCTGCGTCAACCAGCCCCGCTGCTGGGCGAGCAGACCGACACGATTCTGGCCGAACTGGGCCTGTCTGAGGACACCCTGGCCGAGTTGCGCGAGGCCGGCACGATTGCCTGAGCCTTGGTCGATATATCGGTCACCTGAGGCCGGTCTCGCTACAAGCAGTCTTCCTTAGGATGAATGCCGCAAGCGGCCGGCCTTCCAGAGCAGGCTCAGCAGCACGACCCAGAATACCTGGGCACCAATAGCTGCGGCCCACAGGAACCAGGCCAGTTTACCGGCAATGGCACACAGCAACACGAGCAGAGAATAGTCGCGGCTGGTCAGCCCGGCGACCATTTTTTCAATCCAGACATCTTCCCAGCCGCCCCGCGCCCGGCCGGCGTCTTCGGTTTTCTCGGCCCGCGTCACCAATGGGAAGGAAATGAACGCGGCCGCGGCCAGTAGACCGCCGAGCAGCGGAGCGGCGGCCAGTCCATCCTGTTTCCACACCGCCACCCCGACTCCGAGAAAAATGGCGATATGGACCACCGTATCCAGGGTGATGTCGAGCCACTCTCCGAGCGGCGATTCCAGCATTTTGACCCGCGCCACCTCACCGTCCACGCAATCAAGGACGGTCGAGAACTGAAGCAACAGCGCCCCAAGCACCGACCCGCCATAACTGCCAAGCAGGAAGCAACTCGCGCCCAGCAGTCCGGTCAGAAACGACAGGACGGTAATCTGGTTGGGCGTCAGCGGGGTACGGAGAAAAAGGCGGGTGAGCAGCCGGGAGCAACTGCGATTGAGGTAGGCATCAACCAGACCGTCACGCGGGTTTTCCAGGGTAAGGAGAAAGGTGTGTTCGACCGCACCCCAGTCGTCCTGTTGGGTCAAACGATACAAGAAGTGCTGACCGGGGGACCGCACCGGAAGCTGTTCGATGTACTCTTGCGACAGGCTTCCCTCCTGTTTCCAGGCCGCCAGCAGCGAAGCGAGCTGCGAAACAGGGACAACCGCCAGATTTGCATGATTGGAGTCGCCGTGTACCTGCCAGCCGTCCTCGCCTTCTTTCTCCACGTCCTGAATCAGGGTCGGGCGGAAAAGCGTATCGCACGAGAAAACCAGACAGTGCCCCACATCGGAAGGGAGATTCTCCGGCAGCGGATTGCGTGGCGTGACCCATACTACGTCGGCGGTAAGTCGCGGGTCATTCGCCAGCGAATCTTGCAAGGTTGCTGCCTCTTCATTTTGAGCCAAGGCGTAGCAGACCTGTACGCCCGCTCGCTGGGCGGTCAGTAGCGCGCGTTTCAGCAGCGAGAGCCCGCCAAATCGTGCTAGCGGAGATGGGGCATCCACTCCTCCGGTTGAGATAACAGCTGCGTTCACCAGACCTGTCATACGTGACCCAAACGGATATAGACGGATGCTGCTACTGGCAAGCAGGGCCGAGTGTCCTTGATTGCCTCGGTTTGCTTGAACGCCTAGGATGCACTCAGAATGAGGACGGAACGATCTAATATGAAGAGTAAACGTGCCCAGCTTTTTCGTATGGTTGGAGGACACCTTTACTCTTTGAAGCACTGGTCTGCGGTGTCCCGCCTGGTCGTGTGCGGGCTGAGTGGCCTGCTTCTGATCGCCTGCGCCACGGAGAAAAAAGATTTCATGACCTCGGCAAGAGAGCTTGAAAGCCGGACCTTGTTTGCCCCGGCGATGAAGCAGTACGAAGAGGCCATCGAGGAGAACCCCAATAACGCCGAAGCCTACTATCGCATTGGGGCGTTGGCCAACGAGATAGGCAATACGGAGTTTGCAGCACAAAAGTTTCGCCAAGCGCTGAATATCGATGCCAATCATCCAGGTGCGAAACGGGCGCTGTCAACCTATCATATCAATCGCGGGACCATTGCCCGGCAACAAGGCCGACTGAGCACGGCCCGTAGCGAACTACAAGCTGCGGTGGGAGTTGATCCAGGCTCAAGCGTAGCCCAGCTTGAACTCGGACGGGTCCACGAAGCAGAAGGGAGTCTCGACAGGGCCCTGCATGCCTATATCGCCTCGGCTGAGGCCGACCCTCACAATATTGACACCCAACTGGCACTCGGGCAGAGCTACCTCGCCCAAAAGCAGTACGCTGAGGCAGAGACAGCACTGAAGGCGGTGCTGGATGCCAATCCGGACAGGGCAGAAGCTTATACTGGTCTGGGGGAAGCCTATTTTCACCAGGGCAAGAAGCAGGCGGCCCGGCAGTCCTTTGAGCAGGCTATTCGACACTACCTGCTCGCCGGGCGGCGCGACTTGGCCAAGCAGGTCCAGGAGAAGGCGGACGCCCTCTTCCCACCAGCTTCAGATACAAAAAAATAAATCAGACGGCCCGAACAGTTCACCGCTCCGGGGCAATGTCTTCGAGCGTACGACCGCTGGTCTCGGGAAAGACCAGCGCGACCAGCACCGGGGTGAAGAGCATGATCAGGACCAGGGTTGAAATCGCTGGCCAGTGCGACTGATACACGCCGTACAGGACCGATTCGAGCATCAGCCCGATGCTTCCCCCCACCGTTGCAATAATCACCCGCACTCCAGCAGCCGTTGAGCGGTAGGAGGTCGGAAAGAGTTCGGAGCCGTAGGCGGCCAGCACAACGTTGACGCCGAGCAGGGTGAAAATCATCAAGACCCAACTGGGCACTACAAACAGGGCCGGCACGTTATAATAGGCAAGGGTGAACGTCACCTGCCCAATCAGAAAGCCAATCGTGACCTTCTTCCGTCCGATGCGATCGCTCAGCCAACCGGCAAACGTATTACCCACAATCGCAAACGCCCCGGCCCCAAACGTCATCAGGCCCACGCCGCCCGGTGTCCAGCCGTGGACGTCCTGGAGATATTTAGGGCCGAAAAAATTGGCCGCCGACTCGGCAACGGCGACCACAAACAAAACCGAGGTCACGGCCAACAGACGGCCCGGGTACATGTGCACAAGATTCACCAGGGGCTGCAACATGGTGTCCGTGCGTTGCTGGCGATGGGCCTCAAAACGAGCGGTTTCGGGCAGCGCGCGACGCCAGTAGGCAAGCAGTAGCAGGGGTCCCAGCCCAACCAGATACAGACCCCGCCAGCCATTTTCCATATGTCCGACCAGGGCAAAGAGCAGCGCGGCCAGCCCCGCACCCGTAGACTGGATGGCGGCTAATGCGCCAACTCCCCACCCACGGACCTCGGGGTCAAATTCCTCGGCAATGACGACGACCGCCAGCAGTGACTCGGCCACGGCAAAGGTCCTGGCGAAAAACTGGCACACCACAAAGGTGACGGCATTGGGCGAAAACGCGGTGGCCCCGGTGAAGAGGGTATAGGCCAGAATGGTGAACAACAGCACCCGCCGCCGGCCTATGCGGTCGGCGACCAGGGCGACGCCAAAGGCCGGCAGCGCCCCAAAACGGACAATGGAGCCGAGATAGCCGAGTTGGTCTTCGGCAATTCCCAGTCCGGCCTGTATCTGTTTGAGCGACAGGGTGAACAGGTACAGGTCGTACATCTCAAAAAAAGAGGCAGCGGCCACGAGACCCAGAACGCGCCACTGCCGGCGGGTGAGGGCCGGCGGGCGACCCAGAAACCAGGCGACTCGCAGCCAGCCAGGTCGATAGGTGCGGTCCGTCTCGACAGACGGAATCGGTTGGCGATGGGTCGGGTCGGACATGGAGGAAAGCTTTCGGCTGCTGGTCTATGCGCATTCTTGAGTCTAGGGGTTATACAACCTGGCCTCTAGTAGGGAACGCTCCGAAAATGCTAAAGGGAGGAAATGTGCCCAGCTTTTACCGCTGTGGAAAGGACACGCTTCCTCTTCACATGGTAGCGTTTACAGGAAAGTAAAGGAGGGAATCTGCATGGCTACTGCTGCACTCGACGCACCGCTGACAAACGGAGCGGCCCGGACCTGGCACGAGAAGTACAACTTTGACACCGCCCCCATTCCGATTGAGCCGTATATCTCCGAGGACTATTTCAGGCTCGAACAGGAGCGCGTCTTTCGGAAAGTCTGGCTGAATGTCGGTCGGATTGAGCAGATTCCGAACCCCGGTGATTATTTTGTCAAAGACCTGCCCATGTGCCGCACCTCTCTGATTGTGACCCGTGACAAAAAGGGCCAAGTCCGCGCCTTCCATAATATGTGTGCCCACCGCGGCAATAAGATAGTGTGGAACGGCAGCGGTTCCTGTCAGAACTTCACCTGCAAATTTCACGGCTGGAGTTATGGACTCGACGGAACGCTCAAATTCGTGCCGGACGAGGAGAGCTTTTTTGATCTCAAGAAAGAACGCTTAGGGCTGACGCCGGTAGCGATCGATACCTGGGAGGGGTTTATTTTTGTCAATGTTGATCCCAACCCGACCGAAACCCTCCAGGAATATCTGGGCGAGTTTGCCGAACGGTTGAGCGGCTATCCCTTTGCCGAGACGTCCAGCCAGTGTTTTTCCTGGCAAACGGAGATCAAGTGCAACTGGAAACTGATTAAGGACGCCTTTCAGGAAGCCTACCATGTGGCCTTTCTGCATACCCGCAGCCTGCCCGACTCTTTTACCAGTCGAGACAATCCCTTTGGCCATGCGCTGGACTTCCGGCTCTTCAAACGCCACTGCCAGCTCTCCGCCTTCGGCAATCCCAAACACAAGCCCAGCCCGGTTGAGGCCCTGGCGTATAAAGCGGGGGCACTCATCATTCCCAATGAGTTCACACGCGAATCCCTGCCGCCGGGGGTGAACCCCACCCGCGACCCGCGCTGGTCGCTCGACCTCAACATCTTTTTCCCCAATTTCTTTGTTGATGTGGGCCACGGCACGTATTTTACGTATAATTTCTGGCCGTTGGCGGCTGACCGGTCCCTCTGGGAAGTGCGATCATATTTCCCAAAGGCGCAGACTGTCTCCCAGCGTTTCAGTCAGGAATACAGCAAGGTCATCTTTCGTGACATCCTCACCGAAGATGCCAGTACGATGGAGCAGACCCAGCAAGTGCTGGCCTCAGGTGCAAAAAAGGAATTCATCCTCCAAGACCAGGAACTCCTGGTGCGCTTCGGCAACCGGGTGCTGGAAGACTATATCAACGGCGCACCAGCGCAGTAGCGCAGGAATCTCACCGTGACAGGGGCGACCTCCGGGTCGCCCTTTTTTATGCAAAGCGCTGTAAAAACGAGACGGCCGCTCGGTTGAAGGTTTCCGGTGCTTCAAGATTGACGGCATGCCCGGCGTCGGCCTCAACAACTTCCAAATGAGGCAAGGTCTGCTCGGCAAAGCGGCGGCGTGGCACAAAGCGCTCTTCTTGGGTGCCACATACCAGCAGAGTCGGCACCTGATTAGTTTTCATCAATGCCGGATCAATGGGATCGGCGAGCGAGGTATAGCGCGCCGTATAGGCCGCCCCGATGGGATCGTGGCGCGTCGCGTCCGTACACAGGGCCTGTTTGAATTCCGGGGCGAGACGGCGCGCATTCTTTGGGTGGACGGCGATTCTTTCGAGCGCAGCCGCCCCATCGCGCTTCGCCAGCGCAACCAGTTTATCGGTCCCCGGCCGTACCTCTTGGACCCAGTCCATACTGCTGAACGCGGTCGAGGAATTGGTCACCAGGTGAGCCAGGACCCGGTCCGGATGGGCCAGGACATATCGGAGGGTCAGGCCGGCTCCCAGCGACTGACCAATGACAAACCAGTCTGCCACGCCGAGCGCTTCCCGGATACGTTCAAACGCCTCCACGTATCGCTCCGGAGCGTACTCATAGGGATCGTCGGGGGCAGGCGACCGACCGTGGCCGAACAGCTCAACCACCACCGGGCGGCACACCGTAGACAGCGCCTCCAGATTGGGCAGCCACTGTGCCCGGCTGGAGAGAAAGCCGTGCAGCATCAGCGCATACGGTCCCTGTCCGGCCCGGACTTCGTAGTACGGCAGCAGCATGGACGGTGTTCTTAACACGACGCAGGTAAGCGGGATAGTCAGCTCTGGGGAGATACGGTCTGCTTGAAAGTTCCTGTGACTGGTATTCACCATTGCCGGACGGGCGATTCGGGCGACTGCGGACAGACACCAGGACACCCTTCCTGCTGAGAATAATCCGGCAATCCCTCAATCTGAGCAGGGTTCACCGCGCTGATCAGAAAGGTACGCCTTTTATAATACAGCCGTCCTTCAAAGTGCAGCGGCAGCCCTTCGGCTGCGTCACTTTGTATATATTTCATGATAGGGGCCGGTCCGGTAAAGAAGAGAAAGCGCCCAAAATGGCGGAGCACACCCGGCGCATAGTTGCCTGCCATCCGCACCTCAACATCCCGGATGCGCATTTTCCATACTTCGCCGGCCAGACTGATTTCAAAGTACGGGTACAGCTCGCCGATCTCGTCGTCCGGGCGAATTAACACACCAGTCAACCGTATTGGGACGCTCTGCGCGGCTACGCTGAGCGCGTCAGACAACAGGAACAGAGCGATAATAAAGTACACAAGCGGTCGGTCGCATACATCCTCTGTATCTTCGGCGTCCACCTGGCAAAGACTGCTGAAGGGCGGCAAGGAATATGGAAATACTCTGGCCACATATATGGATTCTGCTACAAGGCAGAGGAATGATACAAGCAAGGAGCCACAGCACCTATGAATACTGAAGAAATCAAGAGTGCGCTCAATACCGACGGCGCGGCCATGCTGTATTGGATTTGCCTGATGATTGGTGTCCTGATGTGGACGATAGGCGAACTCACTACCACCTCGCACCTCCGACAGATATCACGCGATGTCGAGAAGCTGAAGTCGCTTGTAGAGCAAGTCCAGGAGCAGACCGAGTGCGTGGAGATGGCGCGCGGGACCGACCCCAAGCGCAACGTCTCCAGCCAACCACCGACAATATGAGCAAGACAGCTCCGTCATTCCTGCGCAAGCAGGAAGATGTATTGACAGCACATTTCAAGCGCATCATGATGCGTATATGCGTACCACACTAACCATTGACCCCGATGTCGAACGGCTGCTGCAGCGGGAGATGCGGCGTACCGACAGGAGCATGAAGGCCGTCGTAAACGATGCGTTGCGAGTCGGCCTTGGCACACAGGGGAAGACGGTGCGATTGCCACCCTTCAAAGTCGAACCCCACGCCTTTCACTTCAAACCCGGTGTTGACGTTGACAGGCTCAATCAACTCGTGGATGAGTTGGAGGCGGAAGCGCTTTCCCGAAAGCTCGAACGGTGATCGTTCCCGACATCAACCTGTTGCTCTATGCCCATGATTCGGCATCCCGCCGACACCAAGCTGCACGTCAATGGTGGGAAGCACTCATGAATGGAACAGAGACAGTGGGCCTCCCCTGGATTGCCATTCTGGGTTTCATTCGCATCTCGACGCACGCGAAGATCCTCGACAATCCACTCGACGTGAGCGGCGCCTGTCGCCGAGTGCGGTCCTGGCTTGACCGTCCGCAAACGGCCCTCATCCATCCCGGAACCCGACATGCCTATATCCTGTTTGGTCTGCTTGAGGCGGTCGGTGCGGCGGGCAATCTGACGACGGATGCGCACTTGGCCGCTCTCGCAATCGAACATCAAGCCGAGATGCATTCCACCGACGCGGACATGGCGCGCTTTCCAGGATTGCGTTGGACAAATCCGCTCATCTGAACCGCCCTATGACTTCGTCTCCCTTCTCGAATCGGGAAAGATATGCCCGCAGAAAACAGTCAGTAGGCCGGATGAGCGGAGGGGGGTCCGACCTACAGGACTTTACGGGATGCCCCCTGCGGAATTTGTTGTTGGCCAATTTGAAACTGCCAGAATGATGCCAAAGGGATTGGCTATCTGACATGCATACAACTGAAGCGCATGATGAATTTCAAATCTGATCTGGAACAAATCATTAAGGAGCAGTTCGATATCAACGACATCTCCTATGAAGCCAACATGGATGTCGGTCGTCTTGCAGCACGTTATTTCGAAATGCTCAACAGGTTGATCGTTCCAAGTCCTCGCAATGTTGTTTTTTCTGAAGAAATACACGATTCGTTAGGTAGGCTCGCGCGCGAAACCGAAGCGGAGGAACGAGAAAAGGTGCTGGAAGCGTGGCGGGCGATTTTTCTCATTCGTCTTCTTCTTGAGGAGGGCAAGAACGTTAATGGCTTTCTGAGCACGAGAATCAAATCCGCGACGGGTGAAAAGAGCAAGGACGGTCTCCTGTGGGACTTCGGTATGCATCACTTTCATTTAAGTACTAAATACGAGTCGTCCGGATTTGTCGAACGCTCGGGCTATTTGCTGTATGCAGTCATCACGCAGGAAGGCGCGTATTTTGTGGATATCGGACCGCACAGAGATCCTCGGGGTCAAGGTCGCGAATGGGTTCGGCAAGACCTCCTCCGTATTGTCCATTCAAATTGGCCGGAGTTGATCGAATCTCACGTACTGCGGGGCCTGACAGGATCTGTACTTACAGACGAAGAAAAGTGGAACCTTAGAAAGAAGAACGCTAATCACGTTACGGATCTGGGTGGTAAGGCGGTTCTCCCCATCGGCGGCGGAACGACAAGTGATGGCTCAAGCCTTGCGTGTCGAATGTGGGCATCTAGGCTCCTGCACGAGATAGATCATCAGCAAAGGTATTTTGACGAACACCAAGGAGAAGTACGCTCTCAACTGGAAGCCTCTGGAACAAAGATAGCCGTTGAGTTGGATTTCCAACTCGTCTTGTTGGACAGTCTGAATCCACCGACGGCCCTTAGTGATTCCTTACGAGAAGATCGGTGTCTGAGTAGAGATCTTTGTAGAATGGGTTTTGTAATCGTGGAGACCACCACACGGTGGCCTATAGTACTTTTTGATCGAAGAGTAATCCCGTAGGCCGGATTAGCGGAGCGGAATCTGACAACTGCTGGTCGATAGCCGTCCAGCTCCCAGGCGGGCTCCTCACGCATAGACGCGACCAAAGCGTTTCCCGTATGTTGGACTCCTGTCAATACACCTGGAAGGAGGACCCCCCTCATGCATCTCTACGATTTTCCACAGTCGCCCAACTGTCGCCGGGTACGGATGTATCTGGCTGAAAAAGGGATCACGCTCACTCTCAAGCCGCTCGACTTGTTGAGCGGAGAGCAAAAAACGTCGGCCTATCTTCGTAAGAATCCCTTTGGCGCAGTCCCG
This sequence comes from Desulfurellaceae bacterium bin18, assembly GCA_002238415.1. Classification (GTDB taxonomy): domain Bacteria; phylum Desulfobacterota; class Binatia; order Bin18; family Bin18; genus Bin18. Next base: position 26,802 of record MPMI01000034.1, read on the forward strand.
CTACTCGAACTCGACGACGGCTCGGTCATTGCGGAATCGCTGGCCATTATCGAGTATCTGGAAGAGCTGCATCCCGACCCGCCGCTGTTTGGTACGACGCCGTTTGAACACGCCCAGGTGCGGGTGTGGGAGCGCCGGGCGGAGTTTGGCGTCTTGCTCCAGGGGACCCGCCGCTTTTTGCATACCAGCCCGTATTTTGCCGAGCGGATCGAACAAAGCCCAAAAGTGGTCGAGGAAGCCGGTCAGGTGCTCAGCGAACGGCTCTCCCTTTTCAATACGCATCTGCAAGACAACGAGTGGCTGGCCGGTGCCTACTCGGTGGCGGATATCTCGCTGTTTGTTGCCATTGAATTTGCTGCCATGTCGAACTTTCAACTCGATCCGGCCTGGGAGCACGTGCAGCGCTGGTACTCGGCCATACGGCAACGTCCAAGCGCAGAGGCGTGATACGTTTTCTCACGTATGCCGCAAATGAGATTGCCCGGCGGCTGACCCGCGGTTTTGCCCTCACCCCCAACCTGAGCTTGTCGAAAGGCCGGGTGAGGGGTACAAGGACTGCCGATACTGCATGAGAAGGAGAGAAATATGAAAGCCGTTGTTTTCGACCAGCTCGGTGGGCCGGAGGTTTTACAACTCGGGGATGCGCCCGACCCGGAGGTGCGGCGGGGCAAGGTGTTGATCAAGAATCATGCGGTGGGCATCAACTTCGCGGACACCCTCTTCCGCCAGGGCCAGTATGCCATGCAGCCCAAGCTGCCGGACATCCCAGGGCTTGAAGCAGCCGGAGTGGTTGAAGCGGTTGGTGACGGCGTCGAAGGGATCAGACCGGGCGACCGGGTGACGTCGATCGGCATGAAGACGTATGCCGAGTACTCGCTCGCATCAGCCGGCCAGGTTATGGCCCTGCCCGACTCGGTCAGTTTTGAGCAGGGAGCGGCCTTTCCGATTCAGGTGCTGACCGCCTACCATATGCTCTTTACCTCCCATAATCTGACTGCTGACCAGTCCGTCATCGTCCATTCTGCGGCCGGCGGTGTTGGCCTCGCCGCGGTGCAGATTGCCAAAGCGGCCGGGGCGCGGGTAATCGGCACGGTCTCGACCGATGAGAAAGCAACCCTGGCCAAGGAGTACGGCGCGGACGAAGTTATCAATTATGCCACTCAGGACTTCGCCGAGGAGACGCTCAAACTGACCGACGGCAAAGGCGTAGACCTGATTCTCGACGCCGTAGGCAAACCAACCCTTGAGAAGGGCCTGAGCTGTCTGGCGCCGTTCGGTCATCTGATCCTCTACGGTCGGTCCGGCGGCGTGCCTGATCCGCTCAATCTGTTTGGGCTGTTCCAGAAATCCATCAAGGTCAGCGGCTTTATTCTCTATACGGTCTCGGCCATGCCGGAGGTCCATCACTCAGGTATTCGGCAATCTCTCCAACTCATGGACGAAGGCAAACTCAAACTGCTGATCGGCAAGTCCTTTCCCCTGGCTGAAGCGGCCGAGGCTCATCGCCACATGGAATCGCGTCAGTCGGTTGGGAAACTCGTCTTGATTCCGTAGGCCGTGCGATAGCGAGACAAAGCAAGGAGGCTCCGCCATGACTTGGCAAGCGCAGTGGAGCGACAAACTGGTAGGCGCAGACGCCGCGCTCGGCCGTATCACACCGACCGACCATGTTTTTACCGCCGGCCTGACCGGCACGCCGTTCACGCTATGTCGGGCGCTGGTCGAAAACCGGGAACGTTTGCGAGGTCTGCGCCTCAATACGCTGGTGTCCCTGTTTGACTGGAACGTGCCCGGCCTCGATGAATACTTTCATTTCGAGTCGTGGTATCTGAGTCGGCGCGAACGACCCCTGCTCCACCAGGGCAAGCTCGACTACGTGCCGGTCTCCTATTTTCGGGCGGAGGCCCTCCCCTACGGTATTGACGACCTGGACGTGTATCTGGTGGCGGTGTCGCCGCCCGACCGACACGGCAACTGTAGTTTTGGCACGAGTGTGGGCATGTCGCCGCTGATGACCCAGCAGGCCGCGCGAGTCATTGCCGAGGTTGATCCGAGTTTTATCCGAACCGGCGGGACGAACACGATTCATGTCTCAGAAATTGACTGCCTGGTCGAGCGCCGGAGTCCGCCGGCCACGCTGATCACGCCTGAGACCTTTACTCAGGAAAAGCAGGATATGATCGACACCATCTGTATGCAGATCGCCAACGATTTGCTGGAAGACGGAGACACGATTCAGATTGGAGCGGGGGATATGACCAGCCCGCTGCTCGGCTATGTCTATGGCCGACGTGATCTCGGTATGCAGACCGAGATTATTCCGCCGGGGGTTGTGGCCCTGGTGCGGGAAGGGATCATGACCGGAACAAACAAGGCCATTCATCCGGGCAAAGTCGTGGGTACCGCCTTCCACCCCCAGTTGAGTGCCGAAGAACTGGATTTTATTGACCAGAACCCGGTCTTTGAGCTGTACGATTTCAACTATACCGATGACATTCGTCTGTTGAGCAAAGACCCGCGATTTACGGCCATCAATAACGCTTTGAGCGTTGACCTCACCGGACAGGTCGCGTCCGAATCCATCGGCTGGCAGATGTTCACCGGTACGGGCGGCCAGACGGCGTTCTCCATTGCGGCCTGTCTGGCCGGCGGAAAATCCATTATTGCGGTGCCGTCAAGTTCGTTCCTCGACGGCTCACGGATTTCCCGTATCGTGCCCACCCTGGCCTCTGGGACCGTGGTCACGACCCCGCGGGCTTTTGTTGACTATCTGGTCACGGAATACGGAATCGCCACGCTGCGCGGCAAAAGTCTCCGCCAACGCGCCCAGGCCCTGACCAGCGTGGCCCATCCGGACTTTCGGGCCGGGTTGCAGGAAGAGGCGGAACGGATGTTTTACGGAAGAGAGTAAACGCGCCCTCCAACAAATCTACAAAGCTGGGTACGTTTACTCTTTCAGGCCTGAGCCTGTGACTTTCGTCCCTCATTGACCCAGCACGCGCAAGCTGTCATGAAAAGGGCTTATATCTTCACCCTAAGGAGGACGCAGTGAAAATTGGTATTACGATGTTTGCAACGGATTATGCCATCCGGCCCGACACCCTGGCCAAAGAGTGCGAGGACCGGGGCTTCGAGTCTATCTGGTTTCCCGAACACACCCACATCCCGGCCAGCCGCAAGAGCCCGTTTCCGGGCGGCGGGGAGTTGCCCAAGGAATACTGGCACACCCATGATTTGTTTGTGACCCTGGGTGTGGCTGCGGCTGTGACCAGTACGATCAAAATCGGCAGTGGCATCTGCTTGGTGATCGAGCGCGACCCGATTACCATGGCCAACGAAGTGGCCACCGTGGACCAACTCTCCAACGGGCGCTTGCTGTTCGGCATCGGCGGCGGCTGGAACTCCGAGGAAATGGAAAACCACGGCACGCCGTTTAATCGCCGTTGGAAGGTCTGCCGCGAGCGGATCGAAGCCATGAAAGAAATCTGGGCCAACGAAGAGGCCGAGTATCACGGTGAGTTTGTGGACTTCGATCCGATCTGGTCCCACCCCAAGCCGGTTCAGAAGCCCCACCCGCCGATTCTGATGGGAACCTTCAACGGCGGCCTGAAACGGGTCGTCAACTACTGTGACGGCTGGATTCCGGTCGGCTTCGACACCACGACGCTGCCCGAGTCGATAAAAGAGCTGCACGCCCTGGCCGAGCAGGCTGGCCGCCCGGTCGACGAAGTGCCGGTCTCGATTTTTGGCTCTTCCGATAAGGAAGAAGCCCTGGCCAGCCACCAAGAGTTGGGCGTTGAGCGGGCGGTGCTGTTTCTCCCCTCGGCCGGTGCCGATACCGTGCTGCCGCTGCTGGATAAATATCAACCCTATATCGCAAAGTTCGCGTAAGACATTCAGGGGCGCACGGCCGTGCGCCCCCCGTCGCTCCCAATTGCGGACCCATGCGCCGGCGTGTCTCTTGACATCGCTCTGGCACGAGAGGAAAGTAGATACGCCAACCCTGGGCGATGCACGCTTATCCTCTTCCTCCTCTCCCTAAGCATCTATCCTCCATCGTTGACCGGTTTCTGACACCTCACCGTGCGGAGGTGTCGCTTACCCGGACGCTTGCCGGTCGAGCCGTGAGAAGACCCGGCAGTGCGAGGCGCTCGGAGGAGGATACACAGATGTTCGGCGTACCGCTGGAGGCCATTGGCATAGTAGGCTTTATTCTGATTGCAGCCTTTGCGATGTATCGTGCGGATCAAAAGCGAAAAAACGAGTCAAGTGACTGAGTTGATCCGCCTTCACGGGCAGGTCTGCGCGGGGTTGTTTGCAGTATCTTAGCAGCCCTGCGAGTCAGGCCCAAAGTCCAGGCGGGCGCAACGCAGGAGAACTCGACTGCTTCCGAGTCATGAACGAGGACGGGTTTGAGGACTCCTGGTAAGTGTCCGCCTATCTCTTCTCTAGTCGGGCGTCCCAGGCAGGCGCTTTCCAATTCCTGGGACCATGCCAGCGATACCGCTCCAGATCAACCTTCCCATTACGGTCGAACGCGACCCCCTCTTCCTCCAGCAGCCAGCGCTGTTCCTCGGCGCGCAGAACGTCACCCCGAAGACTGATGCCGCCCGAGGCGTTAATCACCCGCTGCCACGGGACTTTTTTTGTCAAAGGGAGCGGCATGTGGCGGAGCGCAGTGCCGACCGCCCGCGCGGCCCGGGGTGCGCCAAGCAGGGCGGCCACCTGCCCATAGGTCACGACTTTTCCGCGTGGAACCCGCGCGACCAGGCGATAGACATGGGTAAAAAAACGCGGCGAACGGTTTGCCATTCTCTCTTACGAAGCCAGCACCCCAAGTTGCTTGAATAGCCCGAACACGTCCCACGAGAGCCAGACTTCTTCAATCTTTTCGTCCGCTATGCGATACATCGCTACGCCCGCAACCACAACTTCCTTGCCCGTTGGCGCAACACCCATGAAATTGCCGTCGTGCGTGCCGTGGAAGGTCCAACGGGCGACCACTTTTTCTCCGCGCGAGACAAAATCCTCTATCGTGAAATGGACGTTCGGAAATCCCCGGCGTACCGAAGCGACGATCTGTTTGACATCGTCCGGCCCGCCGCCAAGATCATAGCCGGCTGGATAGTGGCTGACATAGGTCGGAGAGATGAGTTCATCGACGCTCTCCATTTTGCCCTGATTGAGACAGTCTTCAAAATAGCGACGGACGATGGCTTCGTTTTTTGCAATAGACATGAGTAGGCTTCCGATTACGTTTGAAATTTTCCCTGTAGATATAGCTCTTATACATCCTGCGCTTCGGGTGGAAGGGACGGTACGTCCTGCCGTTTACGGCGCTCGGTCCGCTGAACGCCGGGCACCAGCTTGGACACGGTTGTTGCGCCCTGCCAGTCGCCCTGGACGTCTGCGGCAATAACGGTGACCCGGACCATTTCACTCACGCCTTGGGGATTCGGGAGGAGATTTGCCTCCAATCGCCCGTCCTCGGGCAGCCGGGCCTCGACATCCGGCGGGGGGAGCACGCCAGGGTCTTCGGGATAGTTGCCAATGGCCACGCGATACTGGGTCTGGGGCTGCTGTTGCACGACGACGGACACCGGATAGTCCAGGCCGGTCGGCAGTCGGTCCGGCACCTCAATCGTCACATTCGGCGCCTCCTCACCAAACCGCCCCTCTCGGTAGGTGGCCAGGCGTTTGTCAGTGTAGATCTGCCACCGCTCTGCGTCCTTCCGCAAAAGATGAGACAGAACGTCGGTAATGACCACCTCGCCCGCGCCGATATTGCGGAAGCGGTCAGTATAGCGAAGGCGCATAGAGGTCGTGATGGCTGCGCGCGTGTCGTCCACATCTGTCACATCGACCTTATCCACACGTAGCGACACCTTGCTCTCCCGTAGCCGTGTGAGCACCTCCCCTACGCCACGCTTTGACCGGCCGGTGCCGCTGATGAAATCATCCGCATAGACGGCAAGCACCTGCTCCGGGTCAAAGGCTTCCAACCCATGAGTGAGTTGCTCAAGAGTCTGCCGCAGGTCAGGTGGAACCGATGGATCAGCGGAGCTGTGCGGACGTTCACAGGCACTACCCACGCACAGGGCCAGTACCACCACGGGGACGAGACGCAACGCGTTCATATGTGAGGCTGTACAGAAAAGTATATCGCTCCACAAGCCTGGAAACGACACCGGCCCACAAAGCTGCACAAATCAAAACAGGCTGGGCTCCGTCTCCATGTGTAAGGGGCGACGGTCTGGGCGGCAGACGCCACAGGGGGCATAACCAATTGCTTCCGCTCGGGTCCGTGAGGCAATGAATAGCCGATTCCCCGCCCGGATTCCCTTGGCATCCTCGCAGTGCGGTCGGCAGAATATCCGCTCCGCTTGCCGACCGACATAGAGCTGATCCTGGGCAATGGCAAAGCCGGAGCGTGATGGAACCGTTGGGATGCCCTCAACCGCCAGAATATCCCGCTTGAGCGCGATTTTATTGCCAGCATAGCCGGTGAGGCTGCCATTACTGCCGACAATGCGGTGACAGGGAATCCGAATCGGCAGCGGATTGTAACGCAGGGCCTGCGCGACCGCGCGGACGGCCTTGGGTTGATCGATTCTTTCAGCCAGACCCAAATAGGTCGTCAGGCTGCCATAGGGAATCTCACGTGCCGCCCGTAGGACCTGCCGCTGAAAATCGCTCCGCATGAGGACATCATCAAGAGCCCAATCAAGCGCTTGGCGCGAGCCGTTCAAGTACGCTTCAAGTTTCCGGGTCAGAGCAGTATGGCCCTCATTTCCTTCAGCCTGCTCAAAGGAAAACTGAGCAAATTTTTCTCTGAGTCTCCTTGCTCCGCTATCGGGATCGTCGGGAGAAACGAATTCAACTAGCGCCACCCCCCTATCGGTTGTGCCAATCCGTAGCGGCCCGACAGGAGAATTCCAGATGCTCAGGACAAGGCGCGGACGAGCATCTGCAGTCAAGTGGGTCAACTGTCTATCGAGTGCGCGTCGAGCTGCGGCGAGGCCGGTCTCCGGGGCGGGCAAGGATCTCAGCTGGAAGTGGACCTGTTTGTACTGTTCCAGGCGCTGAGTGCAGTCCGGACAGGCGGTCAGATGACTCCGGACTTTCTGCCGGATAAGCTGTGAATTTTCTCCCAGCGCTTCGGCAATAATATCGTCTTCGGCAAATCCACACGCGAGCGTGTTACGCTTTTGGGTTGGCATGACATCTCCTTTCTTCTCCTGTCGTGACCCGTTGCCAGTAGGCACGCAGCTTCTTCAGGGCTTGATACACATGCGCCCGGGCGCTGTCTTCGGAGCAGTCCAGGTTTGCGGCAATCTCCCGATAGGCGAGTCCTTCAAGCTGCCGCTGTATCAATGCTGTGCGCTGTCGGAAGGGTAAGGCTCCAATCGCGTTCAGGAGGAGTTGGGCTATCTCCTGGGAATGAAACGTCTGTTCTGGCGTTGTCGGATGAACCTTTGAGGAAGGTATGGGACCGTCCGCGACAAATATTTTTCTATAACGCTGACGGCCACGAATATAATTTTTCACGAGATTTGTGGCAATCCGAAAGAGCCAGGCTCGGCGGTTCGCATCAGTTGGCAGGTCGGCATAGGCGCGATAGGCTCGAAGGAAGGTCTCCTGAAACAACTCCTGCGCGTCGTCGCTATTGCCCGTACAGCGGATGAGATAGCGATAGACGGAGCGCTGATGGAGATCGACGATCTCCCCAAACGCGTCCGCCGTTTCGCCTGAAGAAGTCATACCCAGAACCCTGCTGGCAGGGGAGCAAGCATTCCAAGAAAGCACGTCAACGAAAACCACACAATGAGCAATGAGCGATAGATAGACATAAAGCGCAACCTCCCTTTCTCTTACGTTCTTTATATAAGACACCGGAGGGTGCGCTATGTGAAAAGAATTATTGCCTGACAGCGGTTCGGGTCCTATAGTCCGAGTGTCATGCCGCCCATCACCACACCGATCGTTGCCCTCCTCGTTCTAGGCGCGCTTGTGCACGTCCTGACAGTGCCGTCTCCCGCCAAGCAGGCAAATTTTTTTCCGCTCGCCCTGCATAACACCTGGACGCATGAGGTGAAATTCTCCGGGGGAGATTATCACTACTATATGACGGAAACCGTGATCCGAGACGATTTTCCGCTGCTTGACGGCGTGTCCTATATTGTTGCCGAGGAGTATGAACCCTTAACCGATAGAGCGCCTGAGGCGAAAAGCACGGTCGCCTACCTGCGCAAAGACGGCTTTCTCCTCCGCTACCCCTGGCTTGATTCCGAGCATGACACGGTGTGGGATACAAACCTTGGTGAAGGAATCGAACGAATTCTGCCCAGCCCCTATACCGAAGAGCGGAGTTGGGAGGCTGGGCTCCAAACCAAAGCCTGGCCGCTTGAGGGCGGTCAGAACGTGACGGCCTCGGCCCACGCACGGATTGACCCTGTAGCGGTTCGGGTTCCAGCCGGAACGTTCCGCAACTGTCTGCGCGTGGAAACCCGGACAACCAGCCGGGTCGCTGACCCAAGACGCAAGACTGCCGAATTCCACCTCCACTATACCGAGTGGTACGCCCGAGGGGTGGGCCTGGTCAAAGCCATTAGCAGCGAAGGCGCGGGCACGCCGGTCAAGAGCGTCACCGAGTTAGTATCATACCGGATTCACACGCCGTTGGATTAATGCTGGTCGCAGACCAGAAAAAAGCGGTTCCTTTCCAAGCCTCCGTATCTCAACGACCCCTTTCGCTTGACTTCCCATTTCGGTCTGTTAGGCAGCAGGGAGAGGGGGACAGGATGTATCCCAGAGCCATCGAGAACTATTTTGCGCCGACTGATGTCGCCGAGGTGCTGACGCTCCTCCAACAACATGGAGAGCAGGCAAAACTCCTGGCCGGCGGTCAGAGTCTGATGCCGCTGATGAAACTGCGGCTGGCCGAGCCGCAGACCATTATCGATCTGAACCAGGTAGCGGCGCTTGACGACATCCGTGAGGAGAACGGCCGCCTCCACATCGGCGCGCTTGCCCGTCATGCTGACGTGGCTACCCACCCGCTCATTCTGCAATCCTATCCGCTCCTGGCGGACGCCGCTCGGAATATCGGCGACCCGCAAATCCGAAACCGGGGGACGATTGCCGGGAGTCTCGTCCATGCTGACCCTTCGGCTGATTATCCGCCGGCCGTCATGGCCTTGGACGGCCAACTCGTGGTGGCCAAGGCGGATGGTGGTACGCGGACGGTTGCGCTTGACGACTTTCTGGCCGGCCCGCTGATGAGCGATATTGGCGAGGATGAATTGGTCACGCGGATTGAAATTCCAGTGCCGGCCGCGCGTTCCGGTGGCGCCTATGCCAAGCACAGTCAGGTCGCCGGTGACTTTGCCATTATCAGCGTGGCGGCCCATATTACGCTCGACCCGAGCGGGATATGCCAGCAGGCCAGCATCGTTGTCGGCGGCGTGATGCCCAAGCCGGGCCGGGCCGGGCAGGCTGCCGGTCTGCTGCAAGGAAAGGCCCTTGATGCGCCGCTCCTGACCCAGGCCGGCGAAGCTGCGGCCGAGGAAGTGGAAACCGAGGATGATGTCAGAGCATCGGCAGCCTATCGCAGTCAGCTTATTCGCGTCACGGTGCCGGAGGTGGTGCGTCAGGCCAGCACCCGAGCGGGGGAGTAAACGCCCCTTCCATATTTACTCTTGAGGAGAGTCGGCATGAAACGGAGCATAGGCATAACGATTAACGGCGAAGTCTACGAGGAGACGGTTGACCAGCGTCTCTTGCTGGTTGACTTCATCCGCGAGGTGGCGGGACTGACGGGAACGCATGTCGGCTGCTCGGTCGAAGGGCGCTGCGGGGCGTGTACGGTGGTTCTGAACGGCAAGGCCGTCAAGGCGTGTCTGCTGTTGGCGGTTCAGGCCGATGGGGCCAGTGTGCTGACCATTGAGGGCCTGGCGAGGGATGACGCGCTCCATCCCATTCAAGACGGTTTCTGGGAAAAGCACGGTTTGCAGTGCGGGTTTTGTACGCCCGGCTTGCTGATGGCCTTGTACGAGTTTCTCCAGAACCCCAAGCATTCGGACGAAGAGATCCGCACCGCCATGTCGGGGGTCATCTGCCGCTGTACCGGCTATGTCCATATCGTCGAGGCGGTCAAGCACGCCATCGCCACGGTCGAGGCGCTGTCGCCACAAGAGCGCAAAGAATGGTTTAATGAGTAAACGTGCCCAGCATCTCTATATCTGTTGGAGGGTACGTTTACTCATTCCTGCGTAAACAGAGGGAGCGCATCATGGCTAGTGCCAATGCCTGGGTCGGACAATCCATTAAACGCAAAGAAGATCGCCGTTTATTAGTTGGGGACGGACAATATCTGCCGGATATCGTCCTGCCACGTATGGTCGTCATGGGCTTTGTGCGCAGCATCTACGCCCACGCGAAAATCACGGCCATCGACACTGCTCAGGCGGCTGCCCTGCCCGGCGTGCGGACTGTGCTCACTGGCGCAGATGTCAAACACCTCGGGTCGGTGCTGTCGGACATGAGTACGCCGAATCTGCCCGGCGAGACCAAACGGCCGATCTTCTGGCCGCTGTCGATTGACGAGGTGAAATACGTCGGCGACCCGCTGGCGGTTGTGGTCGCCCGCGATAAATATACCCTCGAAGACGCGCTTGAGCTGGTAGACGTCGAGTATGATCCGCTCGATATCGTTCTTGACCCCGAGCACGCCCTCCAGCCTGACGCGCCGCGTCTCTATCCCGACTGGGGCGACAATGTGCTCTACCATCAGCATATTCCCGCCGGCGACCCTGATGCGGCCTTTGCCCAGGCGGACCTGGTCGTCAAGGAACGCTTTCGGTGCCACCGCACCGGCGGCCAGCCCATGGAGACGCGTGGCTGCCTGGCCATGTATAACCCCGGTGAGGGGCTGACTTTGTGGCTCACTACCCAGCGCCCGCACATCAAACGCCACCTGCTGGCCGAATACCTCAACATTCCACACAGCCAGATGCGGGTGATTATGCCCAAAGACATGGGCGGCGCGTTCGGGACCAAGGCGCCGCTCTATCGGGAAGAACTCCTGGCCTGTCACTTGGCCATGAAACTCCGCCGTCCGGTCAAATGGGTCGAGAACCGTCAAGAAAGTTTGATGAATGTGGGCCAGGGCCGCGATCAGATTCATGAGCTGGAACTGGCCGTAAAGAAGGACGGCACCATTATCGGCCTACGGGATCGGATTCTGGCCGATTGCGGCGACGCCCGGACTGCTATTTACGTCGGCTTTGCCATGCCCTTTTTGGGCGCGATGTACCTTATCAACGGCTATGACATTCCCAACGTGGATATCGACCTCACCTGTGTAGTGACCAATAAAGCCTGTCTGACGCCAAGCCGGGCGTTCGGTTCGTTCGCCGGGCGCTTCGCACTTGACCGGGCGGTTGAACTGGCCGCCCGCGCTTTGGATATGGATCCGGTTGAGATTCGTCTCAAAAACGCCATCAAGACCTTCCCGCACGTCTCAGCGGTGGGCGTCCACGTAGACTCGGGCGACTTTCCCGGCTCGTTTGCCAAGGCGTGCGCTGCGCTGGATTACGACAATTTTCGTAAAGAACAGTCCGAGGCGTGGCAAAACGGACGCTATCTGGGCGTCGGCTTCAGCATGGGAGTAGAAATTTCCGGTGTGCCCTCGGAGGTGCTGGTCCCCATGGAACGGCAGCCCGGCTTTGGCGTGGCAACGGTCCAGTTCGATGCGCACGGCAAAGTTCAGGTGGCCGAGGGCGACTCGCCGCACGGCCAGGGGCATGAGACGACGATCGCTCAGGTCGTCGCCGACGAACTCGGCCTGTCACCTGAGGATATTTACGTCACATATGGTGATACCCATTCCGGTCCCTTTGCCGCGGGTACCATTGGCTCTCGCGGCGCCTCCTATACGCTCAGCGCTGCGGTGCTGGCCGCGCGCGCCCTGCGGCCCAAGATGGCCAATATTGCCGCCCACCTGCTGCATATCGAGGCCGGCGAGGACGACTTTGTCTTTCGCGACGGATACGCAATTTTGATCAGAGACGAAAGCCAGCGCGTGCCGATTGCCAAGATTGCCGAGGTGGCGCTGCTCTCTCCGACCGAACTGCCACCGGGCATGGAGGCCGGCCTTGAGCATACGTCCCACTTTGAAGCCGAAACCGCCGGCATGCATAGCTGTAACGTCCATGCGGCCCAGGTCGAAGTGTTTCCTGAAACAGGTGAGTATAAAATTGTGCGCTATGTTGCGGTGGACGATGCCGGGCAGCCCATTAATCCCATGGTAGTTCGGGGCCAAATCCATGGCGGAGTGGCCATGGGGATAGGCAATGCGTGTATGGAAGAGTTTATCTACGACGAAAACGGCCAGCAACTCACGACCACGCTGTTGGATTACCACATCCCCTCCTCCCTCGATCTTCCGCATATCGAAACCATCGAACACAACGTTCCCTCGCCGCACACCCCGTTAGGTTCAAAGGGAAAGGGCGAGGGTACCCCCGGCATGGTGCCGGCCGCGGTGGCGAATGCGCTTGAGGACGCCTTGCAACCGCTGGGCGTCAAAATCACGGACCTGCCGCTCACGCCAGAGCGAATTTGGAAGCTGATTCAGGCGGCGCAGTCAAAGGAATAGGCGTAGGAAGACTTCGTCGTTGCTCCTCGGGGAAACAGGGAGCCTCAGACGCAGGTTGTTCAGAGGACGAAGGAGGGATGAGTATGGCATCACTGACTGGGAGAGTGGCCATCGTGACCGGGGCGGCGCGGGGGATCGGCCAGGAATACTGCTGTGCCTTTGTGCGGGAGGGAGCCCGGGTGGTTGCGGCCGACGTCCTGTCGTGCGAGGAGACCGTCGCCAGGGTCCGGGACTCGGGGGGCGAGGTGGTGGTGGTGACCACCGATGTCACGAGTGCCCAGAGCACCGAAGCCATGGCCGCCGCGGCGATTGAGCGTTTTGGTCAGATCGATATTCTGGTCAATAATGCGGCCTTGTATGGGGGGATGTGGGTCGGCCCGTTCGATCAGATCTCGGAAGCCGACTGGGATCGGATGATGGAGGTGAATGTCAAAGGCATCTGGCTGTGCTGTAAGGCGGTCGTGCCGACGATGAAAGAACAGGGCAAAGGCAAAATCATTAATGTTTCGTCGAGTACGATCTGGGCCGGTGATCCGTTTGCTCTCCATTACGTTGCCTCAAAGGGGGCGGTGTTTTCCCTCACGCGCGCGCTGGCGAGAGAACTCGCCGGGACGGGGATTAATGTGAACGCCATCACCCCCGGCCACACGATGACCGAAGCGAGCAAGACGATACTCGATCCCGAAACCTTTGAGCGGTTCCGGCGGCAGTCGGTCAAGCGGCAGATTATCAAGCGGAACGAAGAGCCGGCAGACGTGGCGGGGACAGTCGTCTTTTTAGCGTCGGATGCGAGTGACTTTATGAGCGGGCAAACGCTCAATATCGATGGCGGGCGGTGCCATTACTGACGACCGACCGGAATAAGCAATTTTCTTCCGCCTTACATCTTGACCTGCACCGTCACTCCGGTCCGAGCGACCAGATTCTTTTTGTCAAGGTCCGGCCCGTGCGCTTCCCCCTCAACGACATTGTCGGGCATGAGGTTCTGCGTGGTCTCCCGGCGCAGGATAACGATCACGTTTGACTGATCGACCAGGGCAAACGGAAATTCATGCCAGGTTCCGACCTTCATCGTAAAGCCGGATGAGCCGTCGAACAGGAGCGCTCGGGCCTGTTCAAGGTCCGGCAGGTCGTCCTCGGTTGGTGGAGCGAGGACAACGACGAACGGCTTTCCCTCAAGCGGAATGAAGGTCTGTGTATGCTTGAAATGGCGCTCCATCCATTGGACCTGCATCTCGCGGCGGTCAACGCTGGCCAGGGTGAGCATGGTCTCTTCGTCGGACTCGAATGTCACCGGAGCGTAGACGCTGACCTTGCCGTCATAGAAGGCGACCGGAAGCGGCTTGGCCTGCTCATGGATGCCGAGCAGTTGTCCGAATGGCGCAACCGTTTTAGGGGTGGCCTGTTCTACGGGAATCTCAAGGATGGTTGGGGTTGTCATACGAGACCCTCCTTTGTGGAGATTGTGCCTAGCCCGGAGCCATTCGACAACCTGGCATATCCTAGTGCTCTCTCCAGGGAATAGATATGCTCTGTCAAGCCCAACAAGAAGAAGAGGACATCATGGTCGAGACCGATCTGTTTGACATCATGTATTCGTGTCGGAGTATGCGCCGACTCAAGACCGACCCTGTGCCGTTCGAGCTGATTCACAAAGTGATTGAGGCCGGTACTCAGGGGCCGAGTGGGGGCGGTGTGCAGGCCTGGCGCTTTGTGGTGGTCGCCGAACAGCAGGTAAAGGAACAGATTGCCGAGATCTATCTGCGCGGCTGGCGCGGTGCGGAAGCTAATTATGCCAAGGCCGGACTGACGCCAGAGAATAGCAAGAACGTGCGCGCGGCCGCCTATCTGGCCGAGCACTTGGCTGAGGCTCCGGTCCTGCTTATCCCCTGTCTCCGCGCGCGCAAGAGTCACGCAGCCCGTCTCAATGGACCGCACAGAGAAACCTTTTTGCGGATTCTGGGCGGGAGTATCTATCCCGCAATCCAGAATATGCTGCTGGCGTGCCGAGCCCTCGGTCTCGGTGCCTCGCTCACGACGATTACGACGCTATATGAGGACGAGATGCGGAAAATTCTCGACCTGCCCGAATTTATTACGACCTATGCGCTCATTCCGATCGGATACCCCAAAGGCAAATTCGGGCCGGTGACCCGACGCCCGGTCGAAGAGGTGGCCTGGTTGAATCGATATGGGAAGGCGTTTCCACAGCAAGGGGATACGAAAAACCCGTAGGGGCAGCCCCCTGTGGCTGCCCGCCCTACCTGGGCGACCACGGGGGGATCGCCCCTACGGGTTTTTTTTCAACTCGGGGAAAAGGTCGCGCTTGGGGACATGCGCCTTTTTCCAGACCATCACGTTGCGCGTATACTGACACACCAAGGTACCGTCTTGCTTGACTCCCCGCGTCTCAACTTTGACGATTCCCCACTGTGGTTTGGACTTGGATTCGCGCTTCTCCAGGACTTCCGACTCGGAATACAGCGTATCGCCGGCAAACACCGGATTCGGGAGGGTGACGTTGTCCCAGCCCAGGTTAAAACCGTTCTCGCTCACGTCGGCGACACCGAGCCCGGCAACAATAGCCAGGGTGAGCCCGCTGTTAATCAGGCATTGGCCGAATTCGGTCTGCTTACCGTATTCGTTGTTAAAATGAATTTGATTGGTGTTACAGGTCAGTAAAGTGAACCAGGTATTATCCGTCTCGGTCACCGTCCGCCCCAAGCGACAGCGATAGACATCCCCGATTTCAAAGTCTTCGTAGCATCGTCCCTCCCAGCCAGGTTTGACCGCCATAAGAACCTCCTTACATAGTCAGGTGTAGGTCGCAGTGTACCACAGGACCTCTGCCCGGAGGAGTATGGGACGGGAGGCTACCGATGGCCCAGGGCTATCCTTCTGAGTAAGGGAGCGCCTCTCACCAGTAGTGCGCCTTTGGCTTCGGAGTCTGCTGGGCGGGAGGCGTCTCCGCTTCTTCTTCAAGGACGGCTGAGACAAGAGTGAGCCGACCACTCATTTGGTAGAAAAGTCCGGCAAGCAGGACGGGCTTCCGAATATGCTCTTCGGTCAGGAGCGGAGCTAAAACCTCTGCATTCAGGATACGCAGATTCGGTTTGTGCCGGCGCATATCTCGGAGTATGGAAAGCTCGCTTTGTGTCCGGCTCGTGGTGTGGAATTCATCGACCTGAAGATAGACTTCCTCTTCTTTGGAAATCCCGAAGGCCAGGAGGTCGTCATGTCTGCCAGGCTCACCGGTCGGCACGAAATAGAGCTTCCCACTGAGGCGGACTGGCAGCGGAGGACCCTCGGCGCCAGACGCTGACGGGAGGATAAGTAAAAGGGCGAACACCCAGACCAGGAGGCTGAGAGGTCGAAAATATTGCCTGGACATCGGACGCATGTCTGATACGCCTCCCCGCTGCCTCACTCCCCCTGTTCGCCTTCCGGCTGCTGCACCGGAACCAGCGGCAGCCGGACAGTGAAACAGCTTCCTTGCCCAACGCGGCTCTCGACACTGATCTGCCCTCCATGCGCGAGTACGATTGAGCGGGCAAGGGCCAGGCCGAGGCCAGTGCCTCCGCGGCTCCGGGCTGGGTCGGTACGGTAAAAGCGATCAAAGATGTGAGGCTGCTCCTCGGCGGCAATGCCGACTCCGGTGTCTCGGACCGACAGGTAGGCCGCTGCCCCGCGTGGTTCCAGGGCCAGCATCACAGTCCCGCCCTCCGGTGTGTATTTAATCGCGTTCTCGCCCAGGTTAAATATGAGCCGGAACAGCATGGGCTCACTGCCCCGCGTCCAGAGTTCCACTGGCACGTCATGTTTGAAGGTAATCTGAGCCGTCTCGGCTAAAGCGTCCAGCGCCGCACTGACGTCGTGCAGGACTGCCGCCAGATTGACCGGCGTACGCGTGATACTCATATTGCCGCTGTCAGAGCGGGCCAGAAAGAGCAGGTCCGTGACGAGGGCGCTGAGGCGATCGACTTCTTCAAGGCAGCTGACCAGGACGGAGCGATATTCATCCGGTGTCGGAGGAGAGCGGAGTGCAACCTCAAGCTCGCCTTTTAAGATGGTCAGCGGGGTACGCAGTTCATGGGCGGCATCGGCGCTAAAGTGCTTGACCGCAGTAAACGCGCGCTCCAGCCGCACCAGCATGGCGTTCAATACCGCGGCCAGACGGCCGAGTTCGTCCGTGCTGTCCGCGGCCTCGATCCGGCGCGAGAGGTCTTCCGCCTCTATCGCCCGGGCCGTATTGACCATTGCATCCACAGGGGCCAGGGCGTGCCGCGCCAGAAACCAGCCTCCCACTCCCGCCCCCCCGAGCGCCAGCGGGATGAGTCCCAGGAGAATCAAGAGGAAACGGGAACGGGCCGTATCTGCACTCTCAAGGGGCATGGCGACCTGAACGAGATGAATCATGCGGCCGCGCTCAATAACCGGCAGCGTCAGCAGTCGGACCGGTATCCCCTCCCTCTCTTTCCCCCTAGAAGGAGGAGGTAAGGTGATGGTTTGATAGGTCTCCCGACCGTGTCGGGCGTTCAACTGTGCTTCCGGGCTGAGTGGGAATTGCATGCGCGTGCGCGGCACAACGCGGGGGTCTGGACGACCGAAAGGATCGAGCAAACGAAAGAACCGCGAGGCCGGTCCAGGACCAAACGGACCGAGCAGCGCGTCCAAAGCTGCACTGAAATCCCGTCCCGTCGACGGGGGACGCCGAACTGAATCGGCAATGGACACGGCGACCGATTTTAGCGAGGCATCGATATTGTCACGCAACCCCCGGTCGAGGAGGATGAGGGCCGCTGCCCCCAGGAGGACCAACATGCCGGTCAGGAGAGCCGTATACCACAGCGTCAGGCGAGCCCGCAGGCTGGAAAAGAAGAAACGCATTATTCCTCGGGCTCCTTGATGACATAGCCCACCCCACGCACGGTATGGATCAGTTTGGTGGGAAATCCGGCATCGATCTTCTTCCTGAGATAATTGACATACACGTCAATCACATTGGTAAAGGTGTCGAAATCTACGCCCCATACATGCTGGGCGATAATGGCGCGGCTGAGCACGCGCCCAGGCTGGCGTAAAAAGAATTCGAGCAGGGCGAATTCTTTTGCGGTGAGTTCAATTCGAGTTCCCGCGCGGCTGACCGCGCGCGAGATCAGGTCGAGTTCCAGGTCCGCCACGCTCAAGGTGGAGGGGGACAGGGGGCTACCTCGGCGCAGTAAGGCGCGAATCCGAGCGAGCAGTTCTTCAAAGGCAAACGGTTTTGTCAGATAGTCATCCGCGCCTCGGTCCAGCCCGGCGACTTTATCCGCAACCGTATCTCGCGCGGTGAGCATCAGGACCGGCACGCGGAGCTTATGCCGCCGCATCTCCTGGAGGACGCTCAATCCGTCCCGCTTGGGCAGCATGCCGTCCAAAATGACCAGATCGTACTCGTGATCGAATGCTTGGGTCAGTCCGACCTCGCCGTCCGGGGCGATATCAACACGATAGCCCTCGGCTTCAAGACCACGGCGGATAAAACTGGCGACCTTTGCTTCGTCTTCAATCACAAGGATACGCACGGGTATGTCTCTCAACTACCTCAGGTTCACGAACGGATTGAATAGGCGTATTGTAGCAGACACCGCGGGAATCACAGACCCATGCCGGACTTCTTTACTCTGTTCTCTTTTTGCTGACTGCGTGTGAGTGCCGCCGTTATGCCTATCGGACGTCCCAGCCTGTCTCCTCTTCGCATTCTGAAACTCGTCCGACATCTGCCTCAGTTCGCGAAGCTGTTCTGGAGGCTGTTTCGAGACCGACGGGTGCCGCTACGGGCCAAGGCCGTGCTGGTCGGGGCGCTGGCCTATCTGCTGCTGCCGATAGACTTACTGCCCGATATTATCCCTTTCGTTGGCGTTGCCGACGATATTACCATCCTCTTACTTGCCGGTCGCTGGTTTCTTTCCCTGTGTCCCCCTGACGTGTTACAGGAGCAGGTGAGGGCATTGAGTGAGGAAGCCGCCGGTTAATACCCGTTTGTCCTATAAAAGGAGTGATCTATGGCATATCGCCCGACTCTGATGAGCACGCGAGGGATGATTTCGACCGAACACTATCTTTCTGCTGAAGCCGGCATGCAGGTGCTACGGGCCGGCGGCAACGCCTTTGATGCAGCCGTTGCCGCTGCGCTGGCCGAGGGCGTGCTCAACCCCCATATGCATACATTCGGGGGCGAATTGTCCGCGCTCGCCTATAGCGCGTCGGACAAGAAAGTCTTCTCGATTAATGGCAATACTGTTGCGCCTAAAGCGGCAACGCGTGAGTGGTTTCAGCAGCAGGGTATTCGTCTCATTCCAGGCCGTGGGGTCCTGGCCGCCGGACCGTGTGCGGCGCCAGATGCCTTCATATCCGCGCTGCAACGCTTTGGGACCCGCAGCTTTGCCCAAGTGGTTGCACCTGCGCTGGAACTGGCCGAGAACGGTTTTCCCATGCACGGTGCTTTACGCGGTCCGGCGCCGGCCTATCTGAATATGGATTTTTCGATTGCCGGTAATGCCGGGCATTTCAGGCAGCACTGGCCGTCTTCAGCTAAAGTCTATCTGCCGGGCGGGCATCTGCCCGATATCGGTCAAGTCATGACGAACCCGGACTTGGCCCGGACATTTCGGCGTTTGATGGCGGCAGAAGAGCGGGCCGGTGGCGACCGACTCGACGGCCTCACCGCCGCCCGGGCCGAGTTTTATGAAGGG
This sequence comes from Desulfurellaceae bacterium bin18, assembly GCA_002238415.1. GTDB lineage: Bacteria > Desulfobacterota > Binatia > Bin18 > Bin18 > Bin18. Next base: position 46,194 of record MPMI01000034.1, read on the forward strand.
TCCATCGCTCAGACCATAGCGGCCCATGCAAAAGAACAGGGGGGGCTGCTGAGCGCAGAAGATCTCGCCGACTTTCATATTCAGATCGAAGAGCCGACGACCCTCAACTACCGTGGCTACGATGTATACAAATGTGGCCCCTGGAGCCAAGGCCCGGTGTTTCTGCAGCAACTGGCCCTGCTTGAAGGTTTTGACCTCAAGGGGATGGGCCTGAATAGTGCGGACTATATTCATACGGTCACGGAAGCAGCCAAGCTGGCCTTTGCCGACCGGGAGCAATACTACGGAGATCCGAATTTTACCGATGTGCCACTGGCAGGACTCCTCTCCAAGGACTACGCGTCAAGGCGGCGTGAGCTGATCGACAACGGACAGGCATCGTTCGAGCAGCGACCGGGCAATCCGCGGACCGGGGCTGCGTTGCTCGAAGGCGAAGACATCTTTGCGGCACGGAATTGGGGCCCAGGCACCGTCTATGTGGCAGTGATCGATAAAGAGCGGAATATGGCCTCGTTTACCCCAAGCGGTGCCTGGATTCCGTCCTCCCCGGTAATGGACGGACTCGGCTTCCCCCTGGGAACCCGAGTGCAGACGTTTTTCCTGGATGCAACGCATCCGAACGCCCTGGTGCCGGGCAAACGTCCGCGTACCACCCTGACGCCGACCCTGGTCATGCGAGACGAACACCCCTGCATGGTTTTTGGAACGCCGGGGGGCGACCAGCAGGATCAGTGGACGCTCCAGTTCTTTCTGGCGGTGGCTGATTTTGAAATGGAAGTGCAGGATGCTATAGAAGCCCCCCGCTTTTCGACCTCCCACTTCCCGAACAGTTTCTATCCACACAATTGTATTCCCGGTCTGCTCCGGGTTGAGGAACGGGTTCCTGAAGAGGTACAGCATGAACTCAAAGCCCGCGGGCATACGCTCCAGGTCAACCCGGCATGGAGCGAGGGAGACGTGCTGGGTATCCGCATTGATGCCAGGTCTGGCACGTTATACGGCGGAGCGGATGTACGTGGAGAGCAGAGTAAACGCATGCCGTCACATATCGTGGGCTGGTAAGGTTGCCGTGGGCTGAGGGGGGATTTTTATGTCTCCCCGACGTTTGCATTCCTTTTCTATTAGAAAAACTAAAACTCAAATTTAGTCCTTGACTCTCAAAGCGAGGGTGCTAGGTAGGGAAGGGTAGTGGGTGCGGAAGGCTCGTGGCGAGGGGAAATCGTCCACGGACTGAGGACAGGAGGACAGCTGCTCTATATGCCAACTCGGGAGCAACATCTCAGTTCCGTTCCTCTCAGCCGGACAATTCGGTTTTTTTCGCCCACCCAATCATCCCGTTTAGATACGATTTCCGCCATTCTCTTCCATCCCCGCGCAACGCTGCCCCTTCGGGCTGTTCACGTCTCTTCTGCTCGGCAAGGCGTTGAACAGAGGGGACGTGTCCTCTGTTCACACAGAGCTGTTGACGCGTCTCTTCTGTTAGGGCCCCGTCCGCCACCACCCAGCAATACTCTGAGGCCGTCCCTTTTCGTGCACCCAAAGAGTTGGAGGAGTAGAATTATGCAACTTCCAGTGCAAATCGTCTCTCGCGATCTGTATCTTTCCAAGCACCTAGAGACCACCATTCTTGAGAAAGCCAGCAAGCTTGATACCTTTTACAGCCGCATTACACGCTGCCAAGTCGTTATTGAATCCCAGACGCATCATCACTGGAAGAGTCAATCCTATAGAGTGCGGATCGACCTGAGCGTTCCTGGTGCTGAGCTAGTCGTCAACCACCATGAAAACCAGGATTTAAAAATCGCTATCCGCGATGCCTTTGATGCAGCCAAGCGTCAGTTGCAAGACTATGCCCACCAACAACGCGGCGATGTGAAAGCGCATTCCGCACTGGCGGAGGCGTGGCATTAGAACGAAGAACAGACCGCTACTGTTTCCTGAAGGAGAGGACAAGCTATGGCCGAGGGATTTCGCAAGATTGTGTGTCCTGTCTATTTGGATGAAACTTCACCCCAGATGTTGTCGTATGCTCGGCACTTCGCCCAACTCGGAGATGGTACCATCTACCTCCTCCATGTTGTGCCCACCGATGAACTCCATCTTCTGCGCAAGGTCTATAGGCCGGACGAGGGCGGTGGAGCGGATATCAGCACGGCAGAACGCGTTGCCCGCGAACAGTTAGAGGCGACTGCTCATGAACATCTCAACGACATCCACTACGACATTGTAACCCAATTCAACAGCAATCCGGCCGCTGGAATTCTGGAAGCCCAAAAAGAAATAGGCGCTGACCTAGTAGTGATGTCCTCGCACGGTCGAACCGGACTTGCCCATCTCATTCTGGGCAGCGTTGCCGAAAGGGTCGTCCGGGAGTCCGTCTGTCCGGTGTTGACCATTCGTCAAGGAGAGGCAGAGGCCACTCCCTCTGCATTCCAGCATATTCTTGTTCCGGTAGATATTGCCGACCGGTCGGCGACCGCTCTTACCTGTGCCAGACAAATTGCGGAACAGCATGGGGGAACCGTCTATCCGCTCCACGTTGTTCCAACCGAAGACATTTACCTCCAGCGGGACGTATACCGGCTTCAGGAAGGGGGAGGGACGAATCTTGTCCGGGCGGAAAAGGTAGCCAAAGAGCGATTGGCGGAAATTTCGCAGACCTATCTTGATGGCGTCCGCTATGAACCGGTTGTTCATGTGAGCAGTGACCCGGCTCGTACTTTTCTTGAAATGGAAAAGGAAGTTGGAGCGGATTTACTGGTTATGGCGACCCACGGGTTTACCGGCCTGTTTCACCTCTTACTCGGCAGTCTGACCGAAAAAATGATGCGCGAAGCGGGCTGCCCGGTCCTGGCCCTGCATCAGTAGCGGAGAGAAGGAGCAAGGAAGTCTGCTACACAACACAAGAGAAGGGACACGATGATGAAGGATACGGCCTACAGGATCGTGAGTGAATCTCTGAAAGACGAGCTCCGGGCGATTGATTTCTACTTGCTTGCCGCAGATGTCGCCCCCACTCCAGCCGCTCGACTTGCAGCCCGGCAGTTTGCCAGAGAAGAAGAGCAACATTTTGACGACCTTATAGAATGGATTGAGTGGGAAGACGATCCAGCACTCCGTATGGTCTTACAGAATATCCATCTCCTCCAGTACGATCCGTCACCTCAAACCGATGCCGTGCGGCACTGGGTAGAGCTCTGTCACCAGCAGGCGGTCTCCGATCCTGTGCGGATGCTCTTTGAGATAGCGCTGGCGAAAGAACAGGAGTCGCTCGGGCACTATCATGCCCTGGAGCGCAAAGTCACAGAGCCGCTGGCCCGTCGGGTGCTGCACGCAATCTGCCAGGCGGAAGAACAGCACAAGCGGTTCTTGGAAGAGCAGTATCATCGACTGGTGTCTGAGCGTGAGGAACCCACGCAGTCCTGGCACTAAGGGGAACAGGGCCGCGTGGCCCGCGGATATCTGTGGTAAGGTACTGGCCGAGAAGACGGACTGGTCGAAGTCCGGTGAGTCGCTTCTAGCGGGTCCGAAACTCGCCGAGCCGAGTTTGTGTGACAAGTTGATCCAGCGTTTTAACGTCAAGATTTTTTGGGCAGGCTTGTCGGACAACTTTAAAACGGAAGGCGTGTGAGGCTCACCGGTCTTGCGCTGCCTCCAGGTCAAAACTCCATCTCTCTGGCATCTTCCGCAATATGGAGTGGCGCGGCCGTCGCCGCCCGTACTGCATCGGGAGTGACCCCTGGCGCAAACTCTTTTAAGACAAAGCCCTGGGAGGTCACCTGAAGCAAGGCCAGATTTGTCAGCACCCACGAGACACACTCACGGGCGGTGAGCGGATAGGTACACCTGGGGAGCAGTTTTGGTTCACTTGCCTTTGTGGTGTGCTGCATCACAACAATCAGCCGGCGTGCTCCGGCAGCAAGGTCCATGGCTCCCCCAATTGAGCCGGCCTGCATATGCGGGGCTTTCCAGTTTGCCAGGTCGCCGTTTGCCGCGACCTGAAAGCCCCCGAGTATGACCGTGTCTATATGTCCCCCGCGGGCCATGGCAAACGCCTCTGTACTATCAAAGAAACTGGCTCCTGGTTGCAGCGTCACCAATTGAGAACTGGCATTATACAGATCAACATCCTCTTCCCCCGCTGTGGCAAGCGGACCATAGCCCAGCACCCCGTTCTCGGCGTGAAGCGTCACGTCGTCGGCAATAAAATCCGAGACCAGAGTTGGCAGGCCAATACCGAGATTCACATATTGGCCAGGCTCCAGGAGGCGCGCTGCGCGCAGCGCCATGAGTTCCGGCGTCAGGCCGCTTATCTGTCCGGTACTTTCTGCTGCTTTGATCGTCCGACCTTGTGTCCGCATGAGTTCGAACACGCGCTCACGTTCGAGCGGTTTTTCACGCAGTACAAGCCGGTTCACGAATATGCCTGAGGTAGCAATCGCCTCTGGATCAAGCTTCCCCGGCTCGATAATTTCATCGACCTCAGCGATGGTGACCGCAGCGGCAGAGGCGAACGGAGGGTTAAAATTACGCGCCGTACCGCGGTAGATCAGATTCCCGGCCGTATCCGCCTTATGCGCTCGAATGAGAGCGAAGTCCGCTTGGAGCGCGGTTTCCATGAGATATTCCCGGCCCTCAAAGGTCCGCTTCTCTTTCCCCTGCTCGACAACCGTTCCAACCCCGGTGGGGGTGAAAAAAGCGGGAATCCCCGCTCCCGCAGCACGAATGCGCTCGACCAAGGTGCCCTGGGGCACTATTTCAAAGGCGACTTCGCCCCGTCCAATCTGCTCGGACAGCGGCGTTGTGCGGTAGGCATAGCCACCGAAAGAGGCGATCAGTTTCGAGACCTGGCCGTTTTCAGCCAGAATTTGAGGAGACAGTGGTCCAAATCCAGGAGAATTGCAGATAATGGTGAGGTCGCTCACGCCGCTACCTCGTAAGGCAAAGAGCAATTCATGCGGCCATCCCTGGAGCACGCCAAACCCGCCTATCAGAATACTCGCTCCATCCCGGATATCGGCAATAGCTTCGACCGCGGAGTAGCCGGCCTTTTGTACACTCATACAAGCCTCATACTCAGTGAAAAAATTTGGGCTGACCGCTCGGTCAGGTTGATCTTCGGCTGCCCGCCCCGTAATATAGCCCATCAGGCCGGTCCGCGCTCAAAGAGGAAACGTGTCCTCCATCCAAAAAAGCTGGACACGTTTCCTCTTTCAAGAGGGAGAGCGCCGTCGGCGTGATCGAAAGATAGTGTACAGGAAGGACAACCGGTGGCTGACCATCCAGTTTGGCTCTCACAAGGCGTCCCTGAGAGGGAAACACCGCCGCTCGTGCTATTTCACTATCCACTCGCTTTTACTCTCGTTGGCCGAGAAGCTGGAGTCCCGCCGACGGTGACGGTAGAAACTCCGCTGGATGATATCAGTGCAGCAGACCTGGCGTATATGGAGAAGGTCCTGAATTTTGTGAGCACGCAGCAACAGAGCGGCAACGTCCGGCCGTTCGACTCTCGACCCTCCCCGGCGGGAACCATGCCAACGGGTCGGATGTGCGACCTGTGTGAGATGGCCCATTATACGCAATGGTATGCCGAGTTTTACGCGCCTTTGCGTTTCACCATTCTCGACTGCGACTCCTGTGAGGTGCCCATCGCGGTCCTTGGTGAGCACCGCGTCGATGTGCGCCCGGAAGAGGTTGCGTTTATGGAAAATGCCCTCAATCTCGTGGCCGAACAAAAGTATACCGGAAAATTCCCGAAGTGGATGTTTGACCACAATATGCGGCAGATTCCGGATCATTATCATTTTCATGTCCGCCCCTTGCTCTGGTAAAAAGAGGGAACATGCCCTCCAATCATTCACAGAAGCTGGACATGTTTCCTCTTTGCGGCGAGGAGAAGTGAAGTGACGACTATGCAGGCGGTGTTATTGCTCGGCCCGGGAAAGATTGCCTGTCAGGAATTGCCCGTGCCGGAACCGGGCCCCGAAGATGTTGTGCTGAAGGTGGGGTCTGCCCTGACCTGCGGAACGGACCTCAAGGCATTTTTGCGTGGCCATCCCAAGATGCCTCCACCGATCCGTTTTGGCCACGAATACTCAGGAACGATTGCCGCACACGGATCGCAGGTCACAAACTTCCGCGAGGGCGATGAGGTCATGCTCGCGCCAACCGGCCCGTGCGGGAGCTGTTTTTATTGTCGGCGTGACCAGGAAAACCTGTGTACGTCGCTCATGGCGACCATGGCCTTTGGCGGCTATGCCGAATATGTCAGCCTGCCCGGTCGGATTGTCCGCTCCAATATGTTCCCCAAGCCCAAAAGCCTGCCTTTTGTCGAGGCAGCGCTGTTGGAGCCGGTCTCATGTGTGGTCTTTGGATTACAGCAGGTGGCGTTCACGCCTGAAGATACGGCGGTGATCATTGGCGCGGGTGGCTTTGGGCTGCTGCATCTCATCCTCTTGAAAATGCTGGGTCTGGAGCGGGTCTATATGGTGGCTCGGAACCCGGACCGTGCCAGAGTTGCGGGCGAACTTGGCGCAGACCGTGTGATTGCCCGTCCGGCCGAGGAAGCTCGGGCAGCAGTCCTGGAGGCCACCGGCGGTCACGGGGCCGACCTGGTCATTGAGTGTACGGCCCAGCCGAGCGTCTGGGAAGAATCTCTGTTCTTTGCCCGTCCCGGCGGCCAGGTCATTCTCTTTGGCGGCTGTCCGCAGGGGACCAAGGTTTCGTTGGACGCGACCCGGCTGCATTATGATCAAGTCCGTTTGTCGAGCCCCTTTCACTTTAACCCCGCCGCCGTGCGGCAAGCGTCTGAACTGCTCATATCCGGACAGATTCCGACCGAGTACCTGATCAGCGGTCGCTACCCACTGGTTGACCTCTGCCAGGCGTTTGATCGGATGCAGCGTGGCGAGGGAATCAAATACGAAGTCGTACCCTGAGGGCGAAAGGCTGCCATGAAAATTGTTACCCCGAACGAGGCCGTACAAGCCATCCCCGACGGCAGCATTGCAATTTTTCCCCACAGCTGTGTCGAACCGACGACTTTCTATACGGCTTTCCAGCACGAGGTCGAGCGATTCAGCAACCTGACCGTGTATTCCGGGCTGGCGTTTGGAAAATATCCCTTTCTGGAGAAGGGATTGGGGACGAATTTTCGCTATGTGACTTGGCAGGCTGCTCCCCAGCTTCGGCGCTTGTTCAAAGAAAACGACCCACGCAAGGTCGGCTTTGCCCCCATGCGGTTTAGCGAGATCACCAGCATTGTGAATAAGAACGGCATCATCAAGCCGGATGTTGTCGTGACCCAGGTCTCGCCACCCGACCAGGACGGAACGGTCAGTCTGGGTATTTCGGTCAGTATCTATCAAGACTTTATCGACAGCGCGAAAATGGTGATCGCCGAGATGAATACCAATATGCCGGTAACGCATGGCAAGAGCCGGGTGCCGGTTGAGAAAATCGATTTCGCCCTAGAGTCTTCCGAACCACTCGGGACCTATCGCACCCCACACCAAAGCGAGCGTGACGCCAAAATTGTTGACTATGTCCTTGACTTGGTTCCTGACCTGGCTTGGGTGCAACTCGGTATAGGTTCCGTCCCCGATGCGGTTCTGGGCCGACTGGCGGACAAACGAGGGGTGAACCTCTACTCAGGCATGTTGTCTCAGGGATTGGTCCAGTTTCTTGACCAGGTGAAACACACTCCAAAGATCCTCACCGGCGAGCTTGCCGGAGACCAGGAGTTCTTTGATTTTTGTGGTCGCAACCCGCTCATAGAAATGGCGACCGTCGATGTCACCCACAATATTCTGGAGTTGGCAAAACTGCCGCGTTTCGTCTCCATCAATTCTGCCGTGGAGATCGACCTGCACGGGCAGAGCAATGGCGAGACCATTGGACCGGTGCAGATCAGCGGCGTCGGCGGCAGCCTCGACTATGTGGAAGCCGCGGCGCTGGCCGAGGATGGCGTGTCTATTATTGCGCTGCCGTCAACGACCGAAGACGGCAAGCGCTCCAAGATCGTGGCCAGTCTGGCCAGCGGCGCCGTTGTCACGACGCCTCGCTTTTGTACCGACTATATCGTGACCGAATACGGCATCGCCCGCATGAAGGGCAAAGACCTCCGCGGACGGGCCGAAGCTCTCATCCGTATCGCTCACCCGGATTTTCGGCCTGAATTGGAGAAACAGTTAGGATAGAAACTGTTCCATCCGTCCACGTGAGGGATGACCCGTATCAGGGCTCCCGTCGCTCGCCTTTTTTCTCTCCGACCTGTTTGATACGCTCGGTCCTTCGCTGGCGCTATATGCATCTTTTCTGCGTGAGGGGACGATTATGATCGAACGGGCCGCTATTCTGAGTACGGGGGATGAAATCACGACCGGCAAAGTCGTTGATACGAACTCCAATTATATTGCGGATAAGCTGATTGAAGCTGGCTTGGACGTGGCCTCAATTGTCACGGTCGGTGACGTTTCGGACCGGATTATATGGGCCTGGGAGCAGGCCATGGTTCACGCCGACGTGATTGTTTCTACCGGCGGCATTGGACCCACGGCTGATGACCTTACAACTGAACTGGTTGCCAAGGTTGCCGGAGTCGAGCTGACCTTCTCCGAAGAAGTCGCTGAGAATATCCGACGGATTTTTGCCTCGCTGAACCGCACCATGCCGGAGAATAATCTCAAGCAGGCGCAGTTCCCCGCCGGAGCGATCATTATCCCCAATCATCTCGGGACGGCGCCAGGCTACCGCCTGGAGCTGGAGACACCGCACGGTCGGAAGCATCTGATCGTCCTGCCGGGTGTCCCGCGCGAGATGAAACCCATGATGGAAGAAAGCGTCCTGCCCTGGATTGGTGAAATGCGGGGTGGGGGCGATGTCTTTCTGACCCGGACGTTTCAGACCTTCGGCATTAGTGAGTCCGGACTGGACGAACTGGTGTCCGGCGTGATTACCGAAGACGAAGGGAAGCTGGCCTTTCGAGCCAACTTCCCTCAAATTTCCATGCGCGTGACTGTCCGGGGGAAGGCCGGTGAGGTCGAGCGGCGGGTCGAAGGGCTGGCACAACGGCTGCGGGAGAAAATCGGTGCGTACGTCTACGGCGAGGGTGATGTCAGCATGGAAGGTGTGGTGGGGCAGCTCCTTAAAGATCAGGGAAAAACGGTTGGCTTTGCCGAGGCGTGCTCGGGGGGATTGAGCAGCCATCGCCTGACGAATGTGCCGGGCAGCTCGGACTATTTCCTGGGCAGCATCATTGCCTATTCGGACACTGCAAAAACCCAACTGCTTCATGTCAATCCCAACACGCTGAGTCAGCACGGCGCGGTCAGCGAGGAGACCGTCAGGGAAATGGCCAGCGGCGTCCGTACTCGTCTGGGCACCGATATTGGTGTCGCGGTCACCGGCATTGCCGGACCGGACGGCGGCACGCCGGATAAGCCGGTTGGGACCGCCTGTCTGGCGCTTGCTATGGAGGGAACGCTGGTGTCGCGGCAGTATAAGCTCTGGGGCAACCGGGAGTGGATCAAAACCCTGACCTCCCAGTTGTGTCTCGACTGGGTGCGGCGCGCGCTTCTTGAAATTCCGGTTGCGGAATCAGGGTTTATCCGTCGCTAGGGAAAGAGCCGGGCCCGTGTTGATTCGCACCTTCATCGCAGCTAATCTGGCTACTCCAGTAGGCGAAGAAATGACAAAAGTCCAGTCCGTCCTCCAAAAGGCGAAAGGCGATATCCGCTGGGTCAAACCGCAGGGATTTCATCTCACGTTTCGATTTCTTGGCAATATCGAGCCGGATCGAGTTGCGCCCGTCCTGACCGCATTACGAGCAGCCGTGAGACACCAATCGCAGTTCCGAGTCCGCATGCAGGGGCTCGGTGCGTTTCCTTCACTCACCCGCCCGCGGGTGCTGTGGGCACGTCTGACCGGTGGTGGACTCCAAGAGCTGCATACGACAATTGAGTCGGCTCTTGGCTCCTGCGGCTTTCCGCCCGAGGGCCACGCGTTTCGTCCGCATATTACCCTGGGCCGGGTTCGCTCCCAGCGTGGCTGGAACGAGTCAAGGAATATCTGCAATACGATTTTGGTGAGAGCCTTATCGATACCGTGACGTTGTACCGGAGTGATCTTGAACCAGGTGGGGCGGTCTATACAGCCCTCGGCGTTGCTGACCTGAAAAGATAGCAATCCACCGTCCACAACAGCAAGGAGTGTACAGATGGCAGAGGACAGAGATCGTGAACGAGCGTTGGACTTAGCGGTCAGTCAGATCGAAAAGCAGTTTGGCAAAGGCGCGATCATGAAGCTCGGCGAGGACGCTATAGGGCACAATATCCCCTCGATTTCGACCGGCTCGCTGGGTTTGGACCTCGCCCTTGGCATTGGCGGCCTGCCGCGCGGACGGGTGGTCGAAATCTACGGACCCGAATCATCCGGGAAAACCACGCTGGCCCTGCACGTCGTTGCTCAGGCGCAAAAAGCAGGTGGCTCATGCGCCTATATTGACGCGGAACACGCCCTGGACATGGGTTATGCCAAGAAACTTGGAGTCAATGTTGAAGAGCTATTGCTCTCTCAGCCCGACCATGGCGAGCAAGCGCTCGAAATCACGGATACGCTAGTCAGAAGCGGCGCGCTGGATGTTATTGTAGTTGACTCTGTTGCGGCTCTGGTTCCCCGCGCCGAACTCGAGGGCGATATGGGTGAGCCGCAGATGGGCCTGCAGGCCAGACTCATGTCGCAAGCGCTGCGGAAACTCGTCAGTACGATTTCACGTTCGCACACCTTGGTCGTCTTCATCAATCAAATTCGGATGAAGATCGGCGTCATGTTCGGCAGTCCCGAGACAACAACCGGCGGCAATGCCCTCAAATTCTACGCTTCCGTCCGCATGGACATTCGCCGCACGGGCGCAGTTAAACAAGGCGATCAAGTGGTTGGGAATCACACCCGAGTCAAAGTGGTCAAAAATAAAGTCGCGCCGCCCTTCAAGCTGGCGGAATTCGATATTTTATACGGGACCGGGATCTCCAAAGAGGGCGAGCTGATCGACATCGGCGTGGACCAGAATATCGTTGAAAAGGCCGGAGCCTGGTACTCTTTTTCTGAAGATCGCATTGGCCAGGGCCGAGAGAACGCCAAGGCATATCTGCGAGAAAATCCCGAGATCGCAGCCATGATAGAGCGCCAGGTCCGCGAGAAGTTCGGTCTCGGTACTCTTCAATCCACAGCGGAAGCGGGACCAGTGGAAGAGGTTGCTGAGAAAGCCTAGCTTCCACCTATGAGTCACGCTTGTTCCTCTCAGACACCTCTGAACTATGCCTATAGTCTGCTCGCGCGGGGAGACTATAGCGCGGTGCGTCTAAGCGAGAAATTACGAGCCAAGGGATTCACGTCGCAGGACGCGAGCGCTACGGTTGAAGCGCTGCAAGCGCGCGGTCATCTGGACGATATGCGGCTGGCCCATGGTCTTGCCGAACGGTTTCAAAACCAAGGCTTTGGCCCGCGCGGTGTGCGGGCCAAACTCAAGCAAAGAGGACTCACGGAAGACGTGATTGCAACGGCGCTGAGCGAGCGGCTAGAGCAGACGGATATCGAGGTCGCTCGGCGACTTGTGCAGCGCCGTTTCCCCCCTGCTGCACTTGAAGAGCCCAAGACGCGCGCCCGCGCGTATCGATTATTATTGCGACGAGGATACTCTGCCAGTGTTGCCGCAAGCGTGCTAGGAAGAGAAGCGTCCGACGACTAGCCAATGGAAAGAGTAGCCGCCATGACAGGGAACGAGATACGCGACAGCTTCCTGCAGTTTTTTGCCGACCGGGGCCATCAGGTTGTCTCGAGTGCGCCTTTGATTCCGGCCAATGATCCAACGCTGCTGTTTACCAATGCCGGCATGGTACCGTTCAAAAATATCTTTCTCGGGATCGAGCGGCCGGTCCACCGGCGGGTGGTCGATTCCCAAAAATGTTTGCGCGTCTCCGGTAAGCATAACGATCTGGAAGAAGTAGGCCGCGATACCTACCACCACACCTTCTTCGAGATGCTGGGGAACTGGTCGTTTGGCGATTACTACAAACAGGAAGCCATCCGCTGGGCCTGGGAATTGCTGACCGAGGTCTGGAAACTCCCCAAGCAGAAACTCTGGGCGACGGTGTATACGACGGACGACGAAGCGGACGAGTGGTGGCGGACACAGACCGACATCAATCCGCAACAGATCCTGCGTTTTGCCGAAAAGGACAATTTCTGGGAAATGGGCGAGACGGGCCCCTGCGGACCGTGTTCGGAAATCCACATTGACCGTGGCCCGCAGGCCTGCGCGTTGGCCAATACACCGGGCCATAGCTGCGCGGTCAACGCCGGCTGTGCGCGTTATATCGAATTATGGAATCTGGTGTTTATCCAATACAACCGGGATGCCGACCAATCCCTGGACGATCTGCCCGAGACGCATGTCGATACGGGCATGGGCCTGGAGCGCATTGTCTCCGTTCTCCAGGACGTGCCGGGTAATTATGACTCTGACCTGCTGCGCGACATCATTACCTTTACCCAAGGGTTAGGCGATAAGCGCTACGGCGATACGAGTGAACAGGACGTGTCGTTTCGGGTGATTGCCGACCATGCACGCACGGCAGCCTTTGCCATTGCCGATGGCGTGGTACCGACAAACGAGGGGCGGGGCTATGTGTTGCGGCGAATTATGCGCCGCGCCTTACGACACGGGCGGCTCCTTGGCTTTGAGGGACCGTTTTTCTCTCAGGTCGCTAGGAGCGTGGTACAGCTCCTGGGCGCGGCCTACCCCGAGTTGGTTGAACGACGGGACTATCTGACTGAGGTCATACATAACGAAGAGACCCGTTTTTCGGACACTCTGGACAAGGGCTTGGCCCTGCTTGAACAAGAAATCCACGATCTGCGTCAGCGCAACACGACAACCCTGCCCGGCGAAACCGCCTTTCGTTTGTATGATACCTACGGCTTTCCGCTGGATATGACCGAGGATTTTCTGTCGTCCGAAGGCTTCAGTGTTAACCGCGATGAATATGATAAGGCCCTGGAAGAGCAGCGGTCACGGGCGCGTGAGGGACAAAAGATTTCTGTGGGCTCCTTCTCTGGTAGCGCTGGACTTCCCAGTGCTACGTTTGGTTCTGTTTTTGTCGGCGACCGTCAGGCCGAACACGAATCCGAGGTGCGAGTACTGCTGGTGGATGGGCAGATCCGAGATGAGGTACGCGAAGGGGAAGCGGTTGATTTGATCGCTGCTGAGACGCCTTTTTATGGTGAGTCCGGCGGACAGGTGGGGGATACGGGGACGATACGGACGAGCCGTGGCGATCTTATTGAAGTGCTTGATACGCTCAAACCGGAGCCTTCACGCATTGTACATAAAGGCCGGGTGGTGCAGGGTGCGGTGCAGACCGGAGATGCCGTGCATCTCGGCATTGACGCCCCGCGGCGCGAAGCTATTCGTTTGAACCATTCCGCAACGCATATCATGCATTCCGCGCTACGCGATATTTTAGGCTCCCATGTCCAGCAGGCCGGCTCCCTGGTCACCCCGGACCGGCTCCGTTTCGACTTTACCCATACCAGTCCGGTTAAGGACGATGTCCTGGATGAAATCGAAAACCTGGTGAATCACCATATTCGGGGAAATGCCGCGGTGACGAGTGAGGAGATGTCCTTTACCGACGCGATCCAAAAGGGGGCGTTGGCCTTCTTTGGCGAGAAATACGGCGAGATCGTACGGGTGTTACGGATGGGAGATTTCTCAACCGAACTGTGTGGTGGAACCCATGTGGGCCGAACCGGAGATGTGGGGCTGTTCAAATTCAGAGCGGAGACAGGCGTGGCGTCCGGTATCCGGCGGGTTGAAGCAGTCACGGGTGAGGGTGCCCTCAACTGGGTGCGTCAACGCGAGCACGTGCTCAAGGACATGGGCCGCATTCTGAAGGGGTCTGAGGAGGACGCGCTCGAGCGCCTGGAAAAATTGCTGAGCCGGCAACACGAGCTTGAAAAACAGCTCGACCAGCTTCAGGGTCAACTCGCCGGCTCGCAGAGCGACGCGCTTGCCTCCCAAGTCCGTCAGACCAATGGGGTCAATGTCATCGCCAGTCGGGTCGAGGGCGTAGATCAGAAAGCCCTCCGAGAGATGGCGGATACGCTGCGTGATAAACACCAGCCTGCAGTTGTCGTCCTTGGGGCAACGAACGGGGCGAAAGTGTCGCTCCTCGCCGCAGTGAGTAAGGATTTGGTGCAGCAGTATCATGCCGGAAAGATTATCAAAGAGATCGCCCCGCTGGTTGGTGGAGGTGGAGGTGGGCGACCCGATTTCGCCCAAGCCGGAGGAAAAGATCCAACGCGCCTGGATGAAGCCCTCCAAAAGGTGTATGAGCTGATTGAAAAAGGCGCATAAAGCGTACATCCGCTCTCCCGGAAATGCTGGGCGCGCTTACGCTTGTAACGGAGGCTGCTTGGCTGAAGTAGGACAGACGACAGCAGAAACATCGCATATCGAGTTTGGCAATCAGCGCTTTTTACGCGATCTCCTCGGTCAACACGACGCGCACCTGCGCGGCCTGGAGAACGCGCTCGGCGTAAAAATCTCAGCCTCAGGAAACGCCCTGATCATTGCCGGAGACGAGCCTCAGCGTGAGCTGGCGGGGCGGGTGGCGACCCAACTGTACGACCTGATCCAACGCGGCTATCCCGTCTATCCGAGTGATGTGGATTACGCGGTCCGCATCCTCAGCCGTGACCACACCGCGAATTTGCAGGATATTTTTCTCGACACGGTCTATGTGTCGTCCAACCGCCGAACCATTACTCCCAAGAGTCTTGCCCAGAAAGCCTACATCGATGCCATTCGCAACTACGATATTGTGTTTGGTATCGGGCCGGCTGGAACGGGCAAAACGTATTTGGCCATGGCCGTTGCGGTGGCCGAGCTGATGAAGCGGAAGGTAAGTCGGGTCGTCCTCACCCGGCCCGCCGTCGAGGCCGGGGAGAAGCTGGGCTTTCTGCCGGGCGATCTGGCCGAAAAGATCAATCCCTATCTACGGCCTTTGTACGACGCCCTGCACGATATGGTTGACTTTGGCCGCGCGCAAAAAATGATTGAGCGCGGCGTGATTGAGGTGGCTCCGCTGGCCTTTATGCGCGGCCGGACGCTGAATGATTCCTTTGTCATCCTGGACGAGGCACAGAATACGACCCGTGAGCAAATGAAAATGTTTCTGACCCGGCTGGGCTACGGGTCGAAAGCCGTGATTACCGGCGATATTACCCAGATCGACCTGCCCGCCGGAACCCGCTCGGGCTTAAAAGAGGCTCGGCACATTCTGCGCGATATCGACGGGATCCAATTTACGCTTTTTACGGAAAAGGACGTGGTCCGCCATCGTCTTGTCCAGGATGTGATTACCGCCTATGAACGCGCCCAAGAAGCCCAAGAGCGCCGTAACCAGGAAAGCCGCGCCCTCCGTCGCAGTCGTCTCCAGGCCCGGTCTGAGCGTAGACATCAGCGGCACAGTGCCGAGTCTGAGTCGGCCCCAGATCAGACGCTGGAGTCAAGCGATCCTGCGTCACCTGAAAGTGAAACAGGCCGAGCTGAGTCTGGCTTTCGTGACGGATCAGACCATCCATGAGCTGAATCGTCAGTATCGGCACAAAGACCGGCCAACGGACGTGTTGTCGTTTCCGCTGGCCGATGAACGCTGTCCGACTCTTTTGGGCGATGTAGTCATCTCGGTTGACACCGCCCGTCGGCAGGCCCGGCAGCGCAAGCGCGCCTTCGCCGACGAGCTGCGCGCCCTGCTCATCCACGGCATCCTGCACCTGCTGGGCTACGACCATGAAGTGTCGGACAGCGAAGCCGTCCGCATGCGCCGAAAAGAGCGAGAGTTGAAGGCCCTGTTGCAGCAATCTGGTCGTGTTTCCCTTTGAAATTTCTTCTTCTCACCGCAGC
Organism: Desulfurellaceae bacterium bin18; assembly: GCA_002238415.1. Lineage (GTDB taxonomy): Bacteria > Desulfobacterota > Binatia > Bin18 > Bin18 > Bin18. Next base: position 62,161 of record MPMI01000034.1, read on the forward strand.
TTGACGACCCATTTTTTGACAAAAGTCAGGACCACCTTCCCTCCCAGAACCTGAGAAATCGTGAAATATCTCATGGCGAAATTTCGCGATTTTGCCCCAAAATTTCATCAAAAATGGCCTGATATCGCGGATTTGCACCACTTTTCACGGGGGATGAAATTTCATGGGCGTGAAATCCCATTTCTCACGAAATTTCACGATT
>MPMI01000035.1 GCA_002238415.1 Desulfurellaceae bacterium bin18
GTGGCGGGTGATGAGGAACCAAGTGGCGGCGCTGATGACGGAGGGGGGGGGCCAGTTTCCCCGGGTGATGACGTGCCGTTCTAGCGGGGCGGCGGAAGTTCCCCGCCCCCCCGGCGCGGCGGGGGAAGAAAGGCCCCCGCCCGCAAAACCAGGTCTGGGGCGTTTTCGCGTGTAACTCACCAAGCCCCCCCAGAATCCCCTTTCCCTCACCGCCTGCCCCTTAACGGTCCGTTACCCTCATAAGCGTTCGACAGGGCCGGCCTGGTTGGTGGGCTGGCGCGTCTGGACGCTGGCGCGCGGGCCGCCTGGCTGGTCAAAGTCTTGAGAGTAACAAAGCATCGCGGCCGGGGAGCCTATGACCGCCGCCCAGGGCCGGGCCTCACACGGTTCAGCCCGTCCACCACCCGGCCCGAGCGGCCGGTCTGTGAGAGATAAGGACAGGAGGGTGAATCAATGCCCGGCTGGAGTGCCAGCATCACTTCCGTCAGTGTGTGTATACATATGGTGAACCGCTCTGGCCTCGTTTTCTGTCGATCTAAGAGGATTTATTCTTTCTGAGCCTTATCGCTAGGGCTTGCCGTTTTCTGCGTGATTTTCGAGGCGACATAGCTGCCAGCACTGATACCGAGCAGGCCGAAGACATCGCTGCCAATGGGGGGGAAACTCTCGGTTTTCAGGATGATCACTAATAAGCCCATGGCGATCACGAACGTGAAGATGAGAAACTGAAATCGTGACAGGCTGGCCTGACCATCCTCTTCACTGACGAGATATTGCAAGTCAATGCTGCCCTGAAGGATCTTCCACAAAATGAGCACCCCCAGAAGCGCCATGAATCCAACAATCACCCATCCGGCCGTGAGTGCTAACAGTTCCATTTGTGTTCCTCTCTTCGTGCGCTGTCAGACATGTTCGAGCCTATTGACGAATTTTGAGTAGACCTTTCCGCCGAGATAGCCGATGTTACTGGCCCCAACGATCAGCAGCAGCTCGGTTGGTACTGTCGGTAGTGTCCCTGTGTCGGCCGTGCCGACGATCTCGTAAAAATAGAAGAATGCTCCCCCTCCCGTACTCAGAAGCAGTTGCAAACGTCCTGGGCTGAATCCTCCAGTTTTCTTGTCCGCAAGCAGACCACGCGTATTGATCTGACCGGCAAGCAGCTTGAAGGTAACGATTGCCAGCAACGTGCCCATAAACAGCACGAAAGCCGTTTGTGCACTTTCCACCAACATAGCGCCTCCGTGCGTTACGAGACACATCCGAGGTCTGGCAGCAAAGTAGCTGGCCCAGTCTCAAGCTTGTCCTGTTGTGCCGATTCTAAAGCATGAAAAAAGTTCAGGCCCGTCTTGATCTCGACCGTCCGCACGTTGGTCTTAAATCTTTCTTCGCAGAACTCTGCCCCGCGCTCGGTTTCCTGGTCAAAGAGGAAGGCGGCTATCTTGATACCGCTTTTCTCTTCCGTCGCAATGATCTTCCAATAACCACTCGGGACTCGATGACGTTCATCAGCCCCTGGCATGGCGGGCATTTCCCGTTCGAACAAAGGCCCTGTCAGGACATAGACGGCAATAGTCTCCGGCTCTTTGGCCAAAACGCGTACCGCACTTTCCAGCTTGACCCATGCGCCTTGGTTAAGCGCACTTTTCTGAGGTGTAATGTTGGACAGATAATTGGTCGCTTCCCAGTTAGGCGTACCGGTGAAACTGGCTAACGGTGCCTGATGGCCGCGGTCGGTCTTCAACGCGGCGTGGGCGCCTTTGTAATCCTCCGGTTCCAGCGTCTCATCATCCGCGAGGCCCGGGTCTGCTTTCCAACGCCGCTCCGCCGTCGCGCCAATAGTGCTCTTCGTGACCCGATAGACTACCCAGTCGGCAAATTTGGTTGTGTCATTAGAACTGAGAATATAGATGTCGCGGATGACGATGTCGTTGGTTGCTGGCGACCCAGATGGGCACCCATGCAGACACAGCTCCGCATGTATTTCCCGTGCTGTAGCAGGCAGGGTAAGAACCCCCACAAATATCGTGGCGCAGGCGCCAAACCACAAAGCCAGAAGGTATCTCGGGGCAAAGTCGCAATATCCTCGCATCTCGGTCTCCTCTTTCTCCAATTTACCGCCATTTTCGCCCTAGTTCAGCGCTCATTTCGCAATTAAGATTGCAGAGGTATCGCCAAGCCAGCCACTCTGATCCACTCACTCTTCCATGTCGAACGGATATTGAAGCGGCGTTGCGTCCGACCAACCTCTATTAGGCGCATTCCGATGCGTCTGTAGCACGCTGTTTGTCTGGACCACTTTTGCACCACGGTGAATGAGCGCCTGGACTACAGCTTTTTTTGGATGATCGTCGTCGTTTCGATTGGCTGAAATAATCGCCGTCCCGACCTGCGCCCAGGTGGCGACCATTAGCGGTTCCATAGTTTTCTGAACGCGGCGGCCATCGCATCAATTTCTCGGTCGCGCTGTTTGCCATCTCTGTGGATCAAGAGCAAGGCCCAGACGATCCCGGCTACCCCCACCGCGTAGCTGACCGTCCACACCCACATCGCGGCGATTTCGTGGTCCATATGGGAACTCCTATCAGATTCTTATTCTGAAAATAAGACTCGGCGCAGCTCGACCAGTAGCCAGGCCCCGAAGCGGCCGGGATCTCCAGGCCGCCCGCGGGCCGAGAAGGCACCCCCCAGGGACATCCGGACTCCCCCCGCTCGACCGGCCCTATAGCCCTCACTCCACTAAGCCTTAATCGCGCCAGAACGTGGCCCAGGGCGGCCACAACCTGTCACGATACGGCAAAGCTGCGTTCGGTAGGGAGGAGCCGGTTTTTTGAGCCTGAAGGGCTCTGGTGAGCCCTTCAGGCTCAAAAAACGTTGTGGAAGGCAAAGGAAGGAGCGCCAGCACAATGAGACTTCAGCAAGAAACGAACATCCAGGGCGGTGACAGAATGCGGCAAATCGAGCTGTCCGCGCAGACCCGGGACGCAGAACAGCAACGCAAATGGCTGCTGGAGAAGCGCAAGCCGGCCAAGGTCCGGCGGAAGCGCGAGCCGGAAAGCCTGAAACTCTTCTAAGAGCACACCGCACGGATGGAGGAGGGAGAGACATGGACGAAGTCCAAAAGGAGTTCATCAAGATCGAGCTGAAGGACATAAGAGCCAAGCTCGAAGTAGCGGAGGGAGAAATAAACGCAGGGCTGTGGCGTGACCTACAGGTGAGTGCCTACAAAATCCAGACCACCGCCAAGGGCATCGAGAAAATGCTGCGGAAGCTGAGCGCCACCAACGAAAGGGAGGACTGAGAAAATGGACAAGACAAACATTCGGGCGAAGATTGAAGCCCTCGAAGAGTTGGCAGCGCTGGACATGGAGCGGATCATCAGCCGGGCAGCGGAAGAGGTCGCAGAGTTGGCCGGACTCGACCGCGCGTATGCCGGGGACAGAGCGCTTGCCGTCAATCATATCCGGGTGCTCTTGGAGGCCGCTTACGACGCGGGGCGCTTGCATGAGGTCGCCAACGCGGAGGCCGACCGGAAAACCATCATCCTGACCCGCCTGGAGGAGCTGGGCACCATGGAACAGACCCCCGCAGTCCTCGCCGAAGAAGAAGCCCTGGTGGCCGAGCTGGGCTAGTGCCTACATCGAGCCCCGCGCGCCGGGGTTCGGGTGTGGGAATTGGCCCATCAGCCACTAGAGGAGGGAGAGACATGACCTATACCGTCATCGGAGTGTACGAAGACAATCTACAGGGGGGGTGTTTCCATGTGGAGGCGCATAGCTCCCCGGAAGCCGTGGCTGCGTTGGAGCGCCGCGACACACCAGAGACCGAACACATCGCCGATGACTTCCGCGTCCTAGTGACACTTCCGGGCGCGCAGTTCAACGAGTACAGCGCGCCCGACGAATAGCCCCCGTTCGGGCAAACCCGCCCTTTGCCTCATTCTTTACGGTGGGGTGGAGCCAGGTCGGCGACCTGGCTACCCCGATCAGACCTGATCCAGGCCCCGCGAGGGAGACGGAAGAAGAGCAGAGAGCGAAGAAAGAGCGGCTACAGAGAGCATTGGGAGAGTAGGAGATAAAAAAAGATGAGGATTAAAGGGGTTTTTTCTTGTCCGGCTCTCTATATAAGGCATAGGAGGTAAGAAGTATGAGTAAGAAAGAAAAAGTAACGTTGTGTTTGTCCAGGGATAGTATGGAGTCCATGAAGCAGGAAGCCGAGGAAAAGAAGATCGATATTTCAGAGCTGTACCAGCAAGCTATTGATGATTTTATCGGGGCAAGATGGGAGAGGGATCAAGAAGAGCAACTGATAGCATCTGAATCCATTCCTCTTAAAGGCGGAGAAAACAAGGAGTGAATGACACGGAACGAATGCGAAGCGCTCAAAACATTGTCAAATTCCTCAAGGATCATGACATTCTTGAGATGCAGTTATCGTGTGAGAAGATGGGGCAGGTGGTGGACCAGGCGCGATGGAAGAGATTCTCTATTCAGAAACCCAGGTTTCCGCACCTTCCGGGGCACTCCAGAGCCGTGTCAGGCTCTGGAAATTCCAGGTCCTTTCCCCTTCGACCAGGTGAGAGCGGCCCGGAGGCGGCAAATACGCGCGGCACTTTGGCCTAGTTTCTCGGTCTGGGAGGATAGGGAACGGGGCAGAGCGTCATCTGGAGTGGTAAAGTCCGGGAGTCTAGTGGGGAAGGATGTTTTCATATTCACGACAGGCAGCCTCTAGCGATGCGGGCGCGGGAGTTCGTAAATTTTTCTCTACATACATCTGCACGAGTACGTTTACATGTCTTTGGCACTCCCTCTGCGGTTGAAGCCGTGGATAGGTGTCCGTCTCGTTCACGTGTTCGCCATCCAGGTAGGCAAACCAAGTTTCGATATTACGCATGGGAACAAAGACCGCAACTTTGTCGCCTGGTTTCCGCGGCAAAACCCCCTTCTGTTTACAAGCCTCGTCCATTTGTTTCAGCCGCTGCTCCATGCTGTACTTATCGCCATCAATCATCGCTACGAGAATGCCACCACGTTTACGCACGGCGTCCAAATATTTCGGATAGGTATCCCGCACAAATTGCTCGCCAGCCCCTTTGTTGGGTCTCGGCACGACATATACCGGACTGTGTTTGTTCCGTTTTTTGAGAAATCTGCGGATAAACGTTTCGTGCTGTTTATCTTCGCAGAGGACAGTGATTCTAATTCTAGGGCGACTCACGGTGCAAGTCCCTGGGCGTAGAGTTCGGATATTTTGAGCATCGTGTCGTTTGCGACGTCCAGGATGCGCGTATAACTCTCCGGCTCACGTCCCAACCAGACCGCTCTGTTTCCAAGAAAATCAATCGCTTCAGGATGGTGTGAAATCAATATGGCCTGCGGCAGACTGTCGCCACAGCGATCCTCCAATTCGGCAAACCAGGGTTGCAACTCCGGGAGGGTGACATAGTTGTCTGGCTCATCCAAAAACAGGGTGCGTCCAGCATCGTCGGCAAAGAGCAACAAATACAGCACGATCAAAGCGCGCTGACCGTCTGAGATTTGGTCGAACCGATAGACATTGCTGGCTTCTTCATCTCGCGGGGAAAATTCGGCTTGCAATTCCCTGTATTCACTGCCTTTTTGCGTGAGCCTCAAGTCCACGAAGCCAGACAGCACATCACGCAGGTGGTCCATGGCATCAAAGACCTGCCGTGGGTTCTCCTGTATGCGCCCCTGATACCATGAGGCGAAATTCTCCCCACTGTCGCTGAGCCTGTTGGTATCGGAATCCGAACCGCTTCTCATGCGTCTCGGCTGCAAAAAGAGCGTTACAAAACCACGGACTTGATTTCGGAATGCACACAATCGGGTATTGTCATCGCGTTCGGCCACTGGGGCGAGCCCCGATTGTGTCCAGTCGAAAGAATATGGCGGCCCCGCGCTGTGGTCATCGCGGTAGAGCTGCACTTCGCCCTTCTCAAAGAGAAAGAGCGGCTTGCCATCTCCCAGCAGCTCTTCGCGTTTCACTCGGGCAAGTCGTTTTTCCTGGTTGTGTTCAACCACAAGCCGATACAGACAGGGGTCACCGGAGATATCGATTTCCAATTCAAAGTGTTGTTCCGCCTTTTTGCTCCAGCGCGTGATATCGGCGGGAGAAAACAATTCGCCGACCCGCGCATAGCCGCGTATGAAATCGCGCAGTTTTCCTACAACTTCAAACACCGCCGACTTGCCACTCCCGTTTGCTCCGAGCAGGAGCGTCAGTTCTCCGAAAGAGAGGTCAAAGTTGGTGAGACACTTGTAATTGTCAACGTGAAGACGTTTCAGCATAGTTATCCGAGTCATTTCATACAGGACTCAATTGGGCAAGAGTTTTCAGCGCATCCCCCCAATCCCTTTCCCTCACCGCCTGCCTTCCATGAGAGCTCCCTGCTGAAGAGGAGAGCAGGGGAAGGGCGAAGACGGGAAGCACGTTCTGTCCCGCTCGAAGCCGCACCCTCCCACGGTTCAGCCCGTCCACCTTCCAGCCCGAGCGGCCCGAGCGGAAGGGAGGCCTGCCTCTTGTCCCGCCTGGACGTGCGGGCCTCCAGGAGCAGACGGACGCCGGCGAGTGGTGTCGTCCCATCAAGGGGGTTCTATGCGGGCGTCATAAACACTGTTATGAGTAGCATTCCTCAATCCCCCTCCTGGTCACCTTCCCACTTTAGAAGAAAAAATAGCGTTTTGGCATTCAGTCGCTTTCTATAATTACATTCAACAATGCGTCGGATTTGGCCGAGACGCGAGACCGACCCAAGAAATGTGGCCTCAGAGTTTACCTGCGTTTCAGCATCTATTGGATACTACTCATCAACCTGAAATGATAATTGTGCTGGGAAGAGACAATTGGTGGAATATTCAGAGCCTCAACGGACAGGAAGGCCCGTCCATAGCGGGCGCCAGATATGAGGAATTGAAGAGCATCTCCTGCTTTGATTCATTCTTGGTTACGTAAGTATATTATTACCTTATTAAGGGGGATTGAGGGGGATGGTTTCCCACTCCGGCGAGGCTGCACTTTCATGGACGGGCAGCCGGCCCTTGGGACCGGGCGGCGGCGAGCTTCTGGTAGAAGGTGGGGTCGGCGTCTCGGGCGGCTTGCCTGAGTGCCTCGAATGAGACCTCGGCTTTCGCCAGATAGGCATCGATTTCAGAGCGATTGGCGAGGTAGAACGCAATCGCGCCATACACTTGTTCAAGGCTCAGAACGGGAAAAGACTGGGCAATGCTCTCAGCGGTCTGCCCTGCCAGGAAAGCGTAGACAATAGAATCCAATGAACCGCGCGTGCCCGCCACCCAATAGCCGCCCTCACGCTGCTCGACATAAACCGTATGCATAGACGTGTTTATATCTTCAGGGAAAGGAAAAACCCACCCCACCGCTACGCGGCACCCCTCCCGAGAGGGGATTTTTCTACTCCCTCTCCCCTGGAGGGAGAGGGCTGGGGTGAGGGGGAATATGCAAACGGAAGCACTCCCCGGCACAGCCTCAGTACAACCCGAGATACTGCTCCACTTCCCACTGCGAGACGGAATCGTGATAGCTCTTCCACTCGTCGCGCTTCACCTGGATATAATACTCGGCATACTCGCGTCCGAGAGCTGCTTTGATGACCTCGTCCTGCTCAAGCTCGTCAAGCGCTTCGCTTAACGTCGTTGGCAGAAAGCCTATTCCTTCAGCTTTCAACTCTGCTTCCGGGACCTCGTACAAATTCCGGTCGTTGCGCCTCCCGGCCTCCATCTTGTGCTCAATGCCGTCGAGGCCGGCGGCCAGCATGACGGTGGGGGCTAAATAGGGGTTGGCCGCGCCGTCCACCGTCCGATTTTCAATCCGGCCCGGGCCGGGAATTCGAATCATCTGGGTGCGGTTTGAAGCTCCATAGGTCAGGTAGACCGGAGCCCAGGTTGCCCCGGAGAGAGGGGCGCCGCGAATCAGCCGTTTATAGGAATTCACGATCGGTGCCGTCACTGCGGCGATCGCTCGAGCGTGGTGCTTGAGGCCGCCGATGAAGTGATAGGCCAACTCGGATAGACCGTTTTCGTCCGACTCGTCGAGAAACAGATTGGCGTCGCTCTCTGCGTCCCACAGGCTGGTGTGAAAATGACAACCGTTGCCGGTCAGGTGCGAAAACGGCTTGGGCATGAAGGTGGCGATGCTGCCCCGCTCTTCGGCCAGGGTGCGGACCATCCAGCGAAAGAAGGTATGCCGGTCCGCGGTGGTCAGGCAGTCGGAGTAGGTCCAGTTGATCTCGAACTGACAGTTGGCGTCCTCGTGATCGTTGGCGTACGGGTCCCAGCCCAGCCCCTGCATATAGCTCAGCAGGGTGGTGGTGAAATCCAGATTGCGGTTCAGCGCGCGCAGGTCGTAACAGGGCTTGCTCAGCGTATCCAGCGCATCAAATGGCTCAAAACCGCCCTGCTCGGTGCGCCGGGTCAGAATGAACTCCGGCTCGACTCCGGTTTTGAGGACATAGCCTTTCTCTCGTGCCGCGGCTAATTGACGCTGGAGAATCGTGCGCGGACAGTAGGGCCAGGGCTGGTCATCGACGGTGATATCGCTGGCGACCCAGGCCACGTTGGGACGCCAGGGTAAGATGGCCAGACTATTAAAATCCGGCAGGGCCAGCATATCGGTGTCGTGCGGTCCCTGACCCATATTGCCGGCGGCAAACCCGGCAAAGCCGGCGCTGCCCTCGGCCATGTCCCGGAGATGCACGGCCGGCACCACCTTGGCCTTGGGCGCTCCGCTCATCTCCACAAAGGAGCACAGAAAGAACTCGATGCCGTTGTCCTGAACAATTGTTGCCACGTCTTGCACTGTTGTCATGAGTTCCTCCTTTAATGCGACACCGCGGCCGCGGCTTTCTCTCCGACTAAACAATCGTCGTAAAACCGAGTCAGCCCAAAGGGCTCGATCAATGTGGGCGTCTTATGCGTCACAATCAGTTCGGCTACCGTTTTTCCACCGGCAGGTCCGGCTTTGAAACCATAGGTTCCCCAACCGACGTTGAGGATAAAGCCTCTGACCTCCGGCACGGTGCTGATGATGGGGCTGAAGTCAGGTGTCATATCACAGATGCCGCTCCACTGACGTAAAACCCGGGCTTCTTCCAAGACCGGAAACAGCTCCAGGGCATGGGCGGCCATCATCTCCAGGGTGGGTAGCGTGGACGCGCTGTTGTACGAGGCGTAGGGGTCGATCTCTGCGCCGATGACGACCTCTCCCCGGTCGGTCTGGTTCACATACACGTGCAGCGTGGCGGACACGATGACCTTGTCCAGAAAGGGCTTTAAGGGTTCGGTGACGCAGGCCTGGAGCGGATGGGAGACTATGGGTAAGTCAACGTCCACCATGCGTGCAACGGTTGAACACCAGCCCGAGGTGGCGTTGACGACAATGTTGGTCGCAATACGACCGCGACTGGTATGGACCGCGCTAATCTGCCCGTTGTCGGTGTCTATGGCCTGGACTTCGGTATGCGGATGGATCTCTATGCCCATCCGGTCCGCACCGCGCGCATAGCCCCAGACCACCGCATCGTGCCGGATGATACCGCCCGGAGGATGATACAGCGCGGCCTGGATGGGGGCATGGGCCGCCTTGCTGACATCCATGGCCGGCACCAGGCGCTGTATCTCGTCTGGAAAGATCAGCCGGCTGTCTACGTCCAGCAGGGCATTGGCCTCGGCCCGGACGCGCAAACCATCGACGCCGGTGTCCGTATGCGCCAGGGTCAGATGGCCAATCTGAGAAAAAAGGACGTTAAAATCGACTTCCTGAGACAACTCCTGATACAGCCGCAGGCTCTCGTCATAAAACGGAATGGCTTCGGCGGTGCGATAATTCGCGCGCAGAATAGCCGTATTGCGGCCACTATTGCCCCCGCCGAGATAGCCGCGGTCGAGCACCGCGACGTTTTTTACACCCAGTTTGCCGAGATAATAGGCGGTGGCCAGACCGTGGACGCCGGCCCCGATAATGACCACATCGTAGCGATCCTTCAGTTCATGCCGGCGCCACATGGGTTGGGTGCGAAAGAGCTGCAACATGACTCATCCTTGGGTGTGCAATTGGCGCTGAGCGGCTAGGCCAAACGGGCGCGCGCCGAACTCCTGCCCCGCATCTAGCAATGCGTCCCACAGGTATTCCCCAAACTCCCGTTCACAATAGACCTGGTAGGCCAGATGCGCCTGGATGTCCGCGCGAATGACCAGAGTATGAATGCCCGCCAGACTGCCTTGCGCGCAGGACAAATCCGGGAACTGGGCCGGCCTGAGGTCCAGGGCGGTGAGTTTCCGTAACAAGTCCCGACTGTGCGGACCGGCGATCTGTACAGCGGTAAAATTTGACGTGACATCGGTCGAGTGAATACATGCTGAGGCATCGGTCTGCCGCGTTGCCGATTCAACTTGGACCTGGACTGTGCTGGCTGTTCCGGGTGGAGAGATGAGCCGCGCATGGTTCCTGGCCAGGGAACACAGCAGTCCGTCCGTCTGTGCGTCGAGGGCTTGGGCAGGAACGCGAACGACACGCCCGACGGGGAGGGTCTCAAGGGCGAGCCCAGGCGAGAGTCCGAGCGAGAGCTTTTGGCCGAGCGCGGCGAACAGGTCTTTGCCCTGAATATCGAGCTTGGCCAGCGGACTGATATCGCTGAGCCCGACCTGTTCTTGGACCGCCTGCACTTCGGCGTCAACCGCGCCATAGGAGTCGGCACACTGCCAGCCCTGGTCTTCGGTCAGACTGGCCTCAGCCAGATGAAAGGCGTGCAGCGCCGAGCGCCGGAGGAGGGGTGCATCTGCCATGTCCTAGCTCCTGAGGCGCTCGCCTTGGGGGTCGTAAAAGGCGTCGTCAATGATATCGGCCTGGGCAAGCGTGGCGTTGATGCGGATCTGCAACGGGCCGGTGCCGCTCGCCACCTCAACCGGCACCCAGGCCAGGCCGACACACTTCCCGGCAGTCGGGCTGAAGGCCGCGCTGGCGACCCTGCCGGCCGGTTGCCCGTTCACTACGACCGCCTGGCCGCCTTCAGCCATACCGGAGTCGCGCAGCGCAAAGCCAACCAGTTTGTGACGCCGGCCCCGTTCCTGTATGGCCTGGAGGCCGCGCTTGCCGATAAAGTCGTCCTTATTGAACTTGACCACCCATTCCATGTCGGCTTCCAGGGGATTGGACAGCGCATCCGTATCCTGGCCGACGATGACATGTTTTTTCTCCAAACGTAAAATACGCTGCGCCCCAACGCCAAACGGGACAATCTGGAATGCTGCCCCGGCCGTCATAATGGCGTCCCAGACCTGCTCCCCGCACTCAGCCGGAACATGAATTTCCCAGCCGGTCTCTCCGACAAAGCCGATGCGCAGCAGCAGCGCCGGCACCCCGGCTACTGTGGCGCGCCGACACGCCATATAGGGAAAGGCTTCCGCAGACAGGTCAGTATCCGTGAGCTGGCTGAGCACCTGCCTGGCGTTCGGACCGGCGATATTCATGGCCGCCAGCCCACCGGTCATACTGGTCACATGTGCGCACAGGTCGGTGCCGGCCGTCCACCATTTGAGCCATTGTTCGACGAATTCGACATTGCCCGTGGTGGTCGTCAAAAAGAAATGATCGTCGGCCAGGCGTGAAACCGTGCCATCATCAATAATGATCCCACTGTCGTCGCACATCACCCCATACCGGATGCGTCCGACCCGAAGCGCCGAAAAGATATGGGTGTAGACTTTATCCAGCAGGCGCGCGGTGTCTTTGCCCCTGACCTCCAGTTTGCCCAGGGTGCTGACGTCTATGAGGCCGACCCGTTCGCGAACCGCCCGATGTTCTTCGTCCGGCGTGGTATACGCATACGGTCGTTTCCAACTACCCAGCAACATCATCTCCGCGCCAAGCGCGATATGCCGCTGATGCAGAGGGGTATGCTTTTCCGGCTGATGCCTGCGTCCGGCCAGCACGCCGAGGGAAACCGGCGTCACGGGCGGACGGGCCGTGGTCGTCCGTGTTGTCAGCTCAGAGCCGGCGTATCGGGCACAGATCCGCGCCGACGAAGTCGCGCACATGCGGCCCTGACACGGCCCCATTGAAAACGTGCTATAGCGTTTGAGGGTTTCGACCTCGTCAAAGCCCTCGGCGACACCCTGAGCCAGGTCCTTGTGGGTAATGTCTTCGCAGACGCACACGAACTGCTTTTTGTTGGCCCAGGCGTGGCTAAGCTGAGGATAGGGCTCATACTGGTGTCGATACTCCTGCTCCAGGGTATCGAGCTCGTGTTGCAATGCCTGGACATGAGAATCAGGTGTGGACGTTTCTGAAGCGCGTAGACTATGCGCGGCCCGGAGCCCGGCCAGGCGTCCCTGGACAAGCGTCGCCGGTAAATTATGAATGCCGGTCACGTCCCCCGCGCAGAATACCTGGGGCGGGAGCTGCTGTGGAACCGTCTGTCCCAGCGCCTCGTCGTAGCTGAGTTCGCCCCCACTCTGTGCCACCAGAGCGGCCGCCGGAGCCTGGTCGGTCGAAAGACAAATCAAGTCGCACGGGAGAAAACGGCCGGCATGAGGGAAGGGCCGCTGCCGGGCATCAAGCGGAACAACCAGGGCGCCCTCAACATGATGTGTCCCGCGGGCTGTTTGGATAGCGTAGGAGGTGAGTACCTCGACGCCGCTCTGTTGAAGCTGTTGGGCGGAATCCTGGGCTTCCGGCGGCCTGTAGCGAGAGTCCACAACCGCCGCGACCCGGATGCCTGCATTGAGCAACTCGACGGCGAGACTCCAACCTGTCTCATCATGACAGACCACAACGGCGCGGGTACCGGGCTGTACGCCATACAGGTGCAGCAGTCGCCGTACGCCGCTGCCGAGCATGACACCGGGGAGATCGTTGTTCTTAAAAACGGCGGGATAGTCGTGACTTCCGGTTGTAATAATCACGCGTTTGGTGCGTAGATGGATCAGCCGCTTGGCCTGCATCACGCCCAGCAGCCCGCCTTCATAGCTGCCAAAGACCGTCGCGGACGACAGAATATCAATATTCGGCTGTGACGAGACTTGCTCTCTCAATGACTCAGCCAGGGCGAACCCGGCTGCTCCGCTCTGCTCGCCGATGTCAGCGTAGGTCCTGGTCTGAAACCGCAAATGACCCCCGAGTTCCGGCTGTTCGTCAATCAGCGTCACCTGAGCGCCGAGGCGGGCGGCTTCGTCCGCTGCCGTCAGACCGGCCGGCCCCCCGCCAATAACCGTAATATCGGTGTGGCGATACTCGTGCTCATACCCGCCTTTGGGTTCCGCCTGGGTATCGATTTCTCCCAAGCCGGCCGCCCGGCGGAGAAATTTTTCTGCCAGGGGCCAGAAAAAACGCGGACGGATAAAGGTCTTATAGTAGAAGCCGACCGGCAGGAGCCAATCGAAGCGGTCAATAATGGACAGCAGGTCGTGCTTGAGCGAGGGCCACACATTTTGGGGCTGGACGCGCATGCCCTGTCGGACGGGTTCGGTACAGGCGCGGACGCTAGGCGTGCCATCCACATTCATGAGACAGTTCGGACATTGTCCCGCGCCGCATAATAACCCGCGCGGGCGGTGATATTTGAAGCTCCGACTGAAGGTCCGCCAGCCCGCGGCGTAGAGCGCCGAGGCGATGGTATCGCCCGCCCCCGCCGGGGTGGGGTGCTCGGGGATAAGGAGGCGCGGGTAGGCGTTCGCCGGCAAAGGGGAAGCTCAGGGGGTGCTCGTGGTCGATGACCTGGGCCGGGTGGGGCGGGAGTCTAGTCGTGCTCATAGGTGTCTTTGACCAGGTTGGTACGCGTGTCGCGAACGGCTAAAAACCAGCGCCGACAACCCAACTGATGATACCACCACTCGGTTGTCTCGCCAGCCTCATTTTTGCGGATATACAGATAGTGCGCCCACTCGTGGGACGAAACCGACGTGGGTGGGCGTTGCCGAAACTCCCCGCCCGAGCGAAACTCATACACGCTCCGCTCACCGCAGTTGGGACAGGCCAGAAGAAACGACATGGAGACTACCGTTCGGACGACGGTTTCCAGCCCGGCCCTCCGGCAAAGACGACGTTGGTTCCAACCAGGGGAATACCGGTGATCATGGAGGACTCAAGCGTTAAGGCGCGCAGGTCTTCAGGCTCTAACGCATGGACGTCCGACTTCCCGCACGAGCGCGCTAACATTTGGATTTCCAGGGTTGCCGCGTTAAAGAAATTGCCAACGCGCTCGGCACCCGCGTCAATATCCAGCCGTTTCATCAGCTCTGGGTCCTGGGTCGTAATGCCGACCGGGCAGCGACCGGTATGACAGTGATGGCAGGCGTAGGGTTCGGCTCCGATGGCATGATAATCGTCCACGTATAGCGGCTTGTTACAGTTGAGGGCGATCAGAGCCGCGGTGCCCATATAAACGGCATCGGCACCGAGCGCCAGCGCTTTCGCCGCGGCGGTACCGCTGTGTATGCCGCCGGCAATAATGAGTTGGACCGTGCCGTACAGACCGCATTCCTCCAGGGCAACGCGGGCTTCGCTCACCGCGGCCAGGGTCGGAATCCCGGTGTGGTCAAGCAGGATGTCTGGCGAGGCGCCCGTGCCGCCCTCCATCCCATCGACCACAACCACGTCGGCTCCCGCCTTGGCCGCCAACTTCACATCGTCATACACGCGCGCCGCGCCCATTTTGACAAAAATGGGAACCTGCCAGTCGGTTGCTTCGCGCAGCTCCTCGATTTTTGTCAGCATATCGTCCGGGCCGAGCCAGTCCGGATGCCGGCACGGGCTGCGCTGGTCAACGCCCGGAGGCAGGTCTCGCAGTTCGGCGATTTCGTCCGAGACCTTGGACTCAAGCAGCAGCCCGCCCGTACCGGGCTTTGCCCCTTGTCCCACTGTCAGCTCAATCGCATTGGCCTGCCGAAGATGGTGCACGTCGATGCCGTAGCGGCTGGGTAAGACTTCGTAGATCAGAATATCCGAATGCTCGCGCTCGGCGGCCAACATCCCCCCATCGCCCGTTGTCGTGGATGTTCCGGCACGCGCCGCGGCTTTGGCCAGGGCGACTTTGGCGTTATAGGACAGCGCGCCATAGCTCATCCCGGTCACCATAATGGGGATGTCGATCTCAATCGGCTTTTTGGCAAAACGGGTGCCGAGCACGGTCTTGGTCGAACATTTTTCGCGGTAGCCTTCGAGGGGCACCCGGGTGAGGGTACAGGGCACAAACGTCAAATCGTCAAAGGAGGGCAGGGGACGGTCGCGCAGGGCACTAAAGCCCCGAATACGATAACGGCCCAGGTCGGCTTTGGCCTGGATATCTTCGATAGTTTCAGGTTTCCAGGTGGTGCTGTGTCGGATAACAGGGCGCTCGCTCGTTCTACGCTCGCTCACAAGGCCTCCCGCCAGGTGTCAAAGTCTTTTTTGTCAAACTGCCATAAGCGTCTGCCGGAAACGATCTTTTGAAAGGACGCCGGCGCGGCAATATTGTACTGAGCCAGGGTGGTTGCCAGAAATTCCTGGTCCTGGTTCGTAACTTCCTCAATGACCGCGTCGTTGCCCAAGTCCGCGATGCGGCCACCCACAAAGATACGTCCCTCATACATGGAATCACCCAGCGCTTCGGCCGTATCGCCGCAGACAATAATGGTACCTTTCTGCATCATGAAACCGGTCATATAGCCACTATTACCCTGGACGATCATTGTCCCGCCCTTCATGGCGATACCGGCGCGTGAACTCGCACTCCCCCGGACCACAACCGTTCCACCTCGAATGGAGGCCGCAGCGCTATTGCCCGCGTTCTGGTTCACAATGACTGTGCCGTTCAGCATGCTTTCCGCCAAGCCCCAGCCGCAACTTCCCTGCACCTCAATCCGCGGCCCGTCAATAAGCCCGCCACAGTAATAGCCCACACTGCCGCTCATGGTCAGGCTGACCTGCTGGAGAACCGCCACGCCGAGATTATGGCGTGCCTGGGGATGCTGGACGTGGATCTCGGTTTCGCCGGCCTGGATATGGTGGCGGATTTCCTGATTGATGACTCGGGAGGTTTTGCCCGTACAGTCGATGTCTTTCACGATACGTCCTTACGAATCGACGCCATCCTCTACCGTCCAGGTCATGACGGTATTCACCCCCGGCTCCCACACCGGAAAGTCATCGCCCAGGGCGGAGCGCAGGGCCTGTTCTTCGGTGGCAATGGCGACATAGGCCGGTGTGTCAGTCACCACCAGGGGTTTGAAGGCAAACGGGTCTTTGACATAGCCCAGACTGTCCGCGCTTGCGGCCAGATAACTGAACGCTCCGTCAAAATCGGTCAGCGAGGTCTGGAGCGCATCCGCAAAGCTGGCGCCCTGCGCCATACGGTCGGCGAGATACAGGCCGATGATTTCCGAGTCGTTCCCCGTGTAAAAACGATGTCCCTGCTGTTCATAGATGCGCCGCATCTTGTGATAATTGGTGATATGCCCGTTATGGACGACGGCAACGTCGGCGCGGCCATGCGCCCAAAAGGGCTGAGAATGGCTGAGGTCAACGCGACTCTCCGTAGACATGCGGGTATGGCCAATGCCATGCGTGCCGACATACGACGAGACCGCGTAGGTAGCTTCAAGATTTGCCGGAGAACCAACCTGTTTGACCAACTCAAGGCGGCTGCCCAGGCTGACGACTTCGATGCTGCTATCCACCGCTTCAATGGCCCGTTCCAGAGATTCCGGGCTCTCCGGAGGCGTGACGACCAAACGCAGAGACGGACCCTGGAGGTCCACCGTAGACACCGAAACGAGACTTTTGACTCGCTCGACAACCACGTCCGCCAGGGTCTCGAACGGCCCGTGCTCGCCCAGCTTGATCCGCAGGACGCAGGCGTCTACGCCACGGTCTGCATAGACGGCAACTCCGCTCGAATCCGGACCACGGCGGTCGAGGGCGGACAACATGTCGAGCAAGGTTTGCCCCACCGCTGCCTGGCGATTGCCGCTTTTGTCTAGGAATCCGACGATGCCACACATAATCTTTTCTCGTTCGGTTTGTCGTCAGTATTCAGGACAACGACGCTTTGGAAGTGTATACGGCTTACCGGCGCAGGGTGTCAAGTTTGAAAACCGCCGTGACGCTGTACGCACATGGCCGGCTCGACCTGATAGGGAGTTTTCGACCCTGCCGAACTGCTGACATCGCTTAATGCCGAATCTTGCGCTCGGCCTATTGCATGAAATTCAGCGGGCTGCCGGCGATGAAGGGTTGCAGGTTGCGACGATATTCCTCCGGTTTGGCGACCTCTTCTATTAGCCATTCAATATCCCGTTCGTAAAAATACGACATCAGCGTAAACAGAGTATTATAGGCATCGACATATCGGTTACACACATAGGCAACCGTCTCCGCCCCGCGGCGTTCGACTGGGGCGTAGTGGGTGATCAGGTCGGCATCGCTCAGCGCCCGCGGGGTATCATCGTCGACAAAGCGCCGATTCTCCTGCTCCATGTCGGTCACCAAATCATTCGCCTCGTGGCATAGATCGAGCTCGACCGTGACCGGTAGGGCAATATCCAGCGTTGGTGGTTTCCGCTTGGCAAAGCGTTGCAGAGCGCGTCGCGCGCCCTCGCGAATACGGGCGTGGCTCTCGCTCAGGGGAAGATGCTGGCCCTTGAAATAACCGAGCGATTTTTTGACCTCGACATACTCGATGTCGCCGAGCAGCGGACGGGCCTGCTCAATGGTTTTGTCGTCACCGGACAGCATCAGAATAGGCACGCCGAAGCTGCTGACCAAAAAGCCGTTCAGACCATACTCCCCAACCGACAGGCCGTTTATCCGCACATCCCGAAAGGCCGGAATCCAGGTGTGGCTGAGGATACCATCCGGCGTCCCGGCTTTTGAGTGATAGCCAATAAACAGCGCCCCATCAAAGCCGGGATTAAAGCCCTTGAACTGGCATAAATTGCGCTTCATCCCGGACTTCAGGCTGGCTTTGCGATGCACATCCTTGGGGCGGATATTGCACATATAGCCGTGTGAATCCGAGACCACGATGTCGGACGCGCCCCCTTCGATCGCACCCTGAACGGCCGCATTCACGTCCCCGGCCATGATCTGTCGAAAAGTGTGATAGCCCGGTAAGCCCTGAAAGACCTCCTCCACGGTTTCCACTCCAGAGATGCCTTCCATATCCACCGATATGAAAATTCGCATAAGATCTCCTCTTGTTTCCCTCTCCCCCTGGGGGAAGGCTCGACTGAGGGTTACTCCAATCTTCCGATCCGCTAATCCTGCCAGGCTGCGGCCGCCTCGCGCATGGTTGTGAACCAGACCCCGGGCTTGGCGTAGACGTGTTGGATCACGCTTTCCAGCCAGGCCGGCTTAAAATCCCGCCCGCAGCACTGCGGGTGGAGAATGGTATTCCATATCCCACCCGGGACGTGTTCATAACAATAGTCGAAACTCGACGTGAAAATTTCCTTCGACTGGGAAGGGGTGTGGAAAGGGGCCGGATTGAACCAGGGATTTTTGGGATCGAGATAATAGCCCATGAATTCGAACTGGGCGAAGTCATTGGTATCCCAGTGCAGGGGAATCTCAAGGAGTTCCGAAGGCTGCCCCCAGGTGACCTCAAAAGGCTCCTCGGTCTGGATCGTATCGCCAATCCGCAGCCGATAGGGCAAAAAATCATGGCCCTGCAAACTGCTGTCATAGACAAAACCCAGGTCGATCAGATGCTGTGGCACGTGCTCGCCCAACCAGTCTCCAATGGGCGAGCGGAACCCGATGGGCCGTTCGCCCACGGTTTTTTCCAACAGCTCAATCTGTTGTTCGAGATAGATGCGTTGCTTTTCCGGCGAGGCCGGCTCAACCCCGCTCATGGCCAGACCAACCTCGGAGGGTTGGTGGTACATGCTATGGGCCGCAATTTCGTGGCCCCGACGATGCGCCTCCTGTACCACATCCCGAAAAAGTTTGGCGCTGTGACCGGGAGTAAAGAAGGTGGCTTTGATGGAATATTTATCGAGGATGTCCAGGATACGCGGCATAGCCACCCGAGGACCGAATTCTCCGCGCGACAGGGGATTGGCGGTCGGAGAGCGGAAAAACCCCAGCCATAAGGCCATGGCGTCGATATCAAAACAAAAACAGCAGGCCATTTTTTTGCCGTCCGGCATCTGTACCTTGCCCATAGACCCTCCTTAGTCCGAGCGTTGAGACTGCTTTGTCGTGTGGTATGTGCTGGCGCGTGATACGTCTCCTGGTCTGACCCTCCCTCATTGCGCGTTTCGACTCGTTTTCTTCTACTCAACCTGAAAAGAGGAAGGCAAGAGCGAGCGCTATAATTTTTTTCGTGAAGTCGTGCCGGTTAACGAAAATGAGGCATGACTTTTTCCGCAAACAGGCGCATCGAGCGTTCAACCCGGTCCTGCGGCAGCCCTCCGAAATTCATCCAGCACAGCAACTCTCCCACCCCGGCCGCTTCCATTTCACGCACCCGGTCTACAATCCGCTCGGGCGAGCCGAACAGCACGGTCTCTGCCACAAGCTGCTCCCAGGTGATGGTGGTCAAACGGTCGGCCAGAGCGCGAAACTGAGGCTGAAGGGTAGGGGGGGCGGCCTCGATATGCTCGGGGACGAGAAAGCGGGCCAGCGCCTGTTGATACCACAGCTCGGCCGCCTGGGCTTCGCGTAGGGCCTGAGCGTCGGTTGGCGCGACATAGATATGGCGCGATACCCCCCACGACTGGAGCGCCGCTTGTACGGCGGCCTCGGAGCGCCCGGCTTCACTCAGGGCAGCAGTATAGATATCCCGATTGTGTTCGATTTGGCTGAACGGACCGAACAGAATGGAATTCAACATGGACCAGCCGCTCCTGGCCGCCAGTTGGATAGTCTCGGGACTGACGCAGACGAGCGACAGCGGAGGATGGGGTTTCTGGTGAGGCTTGGGAATGACCGGGATGTCGTCAAAGGTAAAAAACTTGCCATGGTAGGAGACGCGCTCCTGGGTCCAGGCCTGAATCATAACGGCCAGGGTTTCGCTAAAGCGCTCGCGGTTTTCTATCTGTGGAACCCGGTAGCCGACAAACTCGATGGGCCGATTGCCCCGACCCACCCCGACGCGCAACCGGCCGCGGCTGAGGATATCGACAAAGGCAATTTCTTCGGCCAGACGAATGGGATCATGAAAGGGCAGGATGACCGCGGCCAGCCCGATGCTGAGACGCTCGGTCCGCGCGGCAATCGCCGCAGCCAGCGCCATGGGGCTGGTTGAAATGCCATACTCAATAAAGTGATGCTCGGTCAGCCAGACGCTGTCGTAGCCGAGTTCTTCGCTGAGCAGGATCTGGGAAAATTCCCGATGAATGACCTCTTCGTGGGAGGCGTCCGGGGGAGCCTGAAGAAAATAATACGTACCAAAGCGCATTGAGTTGTCCTTCGGCGATGTCAGAAAAGAAAAAGCCTGTTTTTCCTCTTATTCATTCTCGGTTTCATACCGAAATATCCTTCACGATCTATGGGACAAACTTGCTGCAAGCTGTAACAGCGACATATCCGCCCCGCATGGCCCAATGAGGGATAAGCCAATCGGGCAACAATCAAGACTACCCAGTGGAAGGTTGACTTGAGGCAGACGGGCCAGGCCAGCGATGCATAAGAGACTCAACGCCTGAGCCCGAAACGCCTCCAACTCATCCGCAGGCGTGTTCCGAAGCGGGGCAATGCCAGGTGCGGTGGGGAGACATAAGACGGTATCTTCTCCGAGTACCGCCTCCATACGAGTTGCGACCTGCTCTCGTTTTTCCTTGGCTCTGTCCACAGCCGCTTGCGGAATTGTTGCCGTCCACTCGAAACGTTCACGAATACCCGGCCCGAAGGCGGGTTGAACCTCTCGAATCCAAGCGCCGTGATTGGCCCAGATCTCTGCACCCTGAAGGACACGGAAAAGCTGCATCCATTCCGAGAGTCCTTCAGGGCTGACCGTTACGGGCCGGACCGGACCGGCCGCCGTGCTGATCCTGTTGAGTGCGGGTTGGAGCGCTGCGGTAACGGCGTCGCCTGCTAGAGTAAATGCGTCTGAAGCCAAGAGCAGTTGGCGTGGAGGCCGAGCGTCGGTCTGAGCGTCCAGGAGCACACGTCCGACCTTTTCCAAGAGTCTGGCGTCTCGGGCAAACCAACCAACGGTGTCAAAGCTTGATGCGAGTGGGACTATCCCGTCGAGCGGAATACGCCCGTGGGTCGGTCGAAAACCAAATATCCCAGCGTAGCTGGCCGGTAAACGCACCGAACCACCACAATCAGTTCCAATGGCAAAATCCACCAGACCACCGGCTACCGCAGCCGCCGAGCCACTGGAAGATCCGCCTGGGATACGGCCCACTGCGTTTGTATTCACTGGCGTGCCGTAGTGAACATTTTCACCATTGAGGCTGTAAGCCAGTTCATCTGTGTGCGTTTTGCCCACAATATGGGCGCCAGCATCAAGTAAACGTTGCACCGCAGGAGCGGTTGTCTCGGCTGCGGAATGGGTGCGTAGCCAGTCTGGATTGCCGGCTCCCGTTCGGTGCCCTTTGATATGGAAGACGTCTTTTACCGCAAGAGACAGACCCGCGAGCGGCCCTGTCTCTGAACCGATACGCGTGACGTGGGTGTGACGACAGAATGCGCCTAAGGGGTCGTGCATTGCGGACTCAAGGCCGGTGCAGTTCTGCCGGTTTTCTGGTGAATGTCTGCCGGCCACGTTTGAAACCGTACAGAGGGACGGCCACTTCTGCTACAGCGGCTTCAGGAGCCGCACAGTCCAGGACAACCAGATCGGCTGCTTTTCCTACCTCCACGCCATAGTCTGCGAGTCCCAGTATTTGGGCCGAACATTGCGTGACCATAGCAAAGCAGGCTCGAACTTCCTCTTGCTTATCCACCTGGCAGATATTGGCATACAGGTTGGCCATGCGAATCAACGAACAGTCTCCAAACGGCGTGAAGGGATTGAGAACATTATTGGTCGAGAGGGAACAGGTCACGCCTTGCTGTATGAGTTTATGCACCGGGGTAACGCCACGAATGATATTGTGGTCCTGGTGACGACCCATCAGATACAGATCGGTTGATGGCAGCACAGTGACCGCTACGCCAACATTTGCCAAGCGTTGAGCGATGGCGGAAAATCGTTCTGGAGCAATTGTTGACAGTTTGGTCACATGGCCGACTGTGACCCGGTCCCCATAGCCGAACCTTTCCGTGAGATCGCACACATACTCAATATCCATCTCGTCCGCGGTATGGCCGAAGTCTAAATGCATATCGATAGCAACGTTGAACTCACGCGCCAGTTCAAAGATGCGATCTATCTGACCGTGTGGATCGGTGTCCGTGTAAGGGGCGGCACCAATAACGCTCGCGCCCCGATTGAGTGCGGCAACTAAAAGTTCATCGGTCCCTGGATTGTTGAGCAATCCTTCTTGCGGAAAGACACACACCTCAAGGTCCAGCGCCCATTTATATTCCTGGATGAGGGGGAGCACGCCGTCGAGGCCACGCAGCCCTATACCAGGGTCAACCTCGAGATGAGTGCGTATATGGGTGGTACCGTGCAGTATGCATTTTTCCAAGGTGCGGGCTGCCCGCTGATGTACGTCTTCCGCCGTGAATGCCTGTTTGGCAGCCGTGACTTGGACCAGGACTTCCTCCAGATTCCCTTCGGCCGACTGGCAGCGATCCAGAATGCAGGACTTGTCCAAATGAATATGGGTTTCAATGAAACCAGGTGCGACCAAACGACCCCACAGGTCAAGCTCACGCCCTTCGGCTGACAGATTGGATTCTATGGCTGTGATGCGGCCATCCTGGACACCAATATCAACGGTCGTTTGCTCATCCTGTCCGGCAATGCGTCCATTTCTGAGAATAAGGTCCATGCTGGCCTCCCTTTCCCCTCGTGCTTCCCGTCGTACGGTTTCACCTAACGGTCGAGCCGAACCTGCTCTTACTTATAGGGAGAGGACGAATTTTACGAAATATATACCCTTCGGTCCTCACTGACGACCGCCCACAAAAAATGGCGTGGCTAGTTGTCCTTCTGAACCATCCCCCCTACAATCCCCCGACCATAAGGAGGGCGGCTTGGCCTCGCATATTACGCCACTCAAAACCGCGGACCTGCCACCGCGCACCCGCTCGTTCTGGCAATTGGCCGGGCCGGGGGCTGTCCTGGTCGGTCTTTCCATAGGCGCCGGCGAACTGGTGATGTGGCCGTGGATTACGGCCAAGTTTGGAGCCAGCATGGCCTGGGCCGCGGCGCTGGGCGTCTTTCTGCAACTCTGGATCAATCTTGAGATCGGCCGCTGGACCATCGTCACCGGCGAAGCGCCGTATACCGGCTTTGCCCGAGCCTGGATGGGTTTCATTTATATCCTGTTATTTCTGACCTTCGCAGGTCTGTTTCTGCCCGGCTGGGCGCGTGTTTCCGGCGCGGCCCTCAAGGGCCTGATTTTCGGACCGGACGGCCCCGGCGCGGACTGGATGTGGACCGGCCTGACCTTTGTGTTGATCGCTGCCATGCTCTTCGGCCCTAAAGTCATGTATCAGGCCATGGAACGGATCGTCATCGGCCTGGTGGTTTTCATCACGCTGGGCCTGATTTTCGTGGCCTTTCAGGTCGGCACCCTGGATCACGTCGCCGAGATGGGGCGTGGGCTGGTGAACTTTGGCCACATCGAATTGACGGACGATTTCCCCTTTAGTCGATTCTTCGGGGCGGTGGTGTTCGCAGGAGCCGGCGGGGCCGGTAACCTGTGGTACGCTTTTTACTTGCGCGACAAGAATATCGGTATGGGGGCGCGGATGCCTCAACTCCAAAATCCGCTACGGGGCGGGTCGAACGAGGAAGAAGCAACCGGGTATCTCTACCCGGAAACGGAAGCCAACCAACGCGCCTTCAGAGACTGGTTTCGCTGGATACGTCTGGACCAGAGCCTCTTCTTTTGGGGGCTGAACAGCTTCACCATGTTCCTGTTCATGTTTGGGGTGTTATGCGTCTTACGCCCCAGCGGCGTCGTTCCGGCCGAGGGCCGGATTATCTGGGACATGTCGCTCATTCTGGAGAACTCGATGGGCGCGACAGGGCATTATCTCTTTCTGGCGATCGGCATGGCCACGCTTTTCAGCACCCAGTTGGTCAGCGTCGATGGCAACGCCCGTGTCTGGTCCTATATTATCCGTACATCGTTCCCGTTTGGGGCAAAGATCGACCAAGCCAAACTCTACGTTCCTTTTGCCGTCCTCTTTATGGTCGCCGGTACGGCCAGCACCTGGTTTTTTGAGCGCTTTGCCGTTACCGGGCTGGGCTTTCTGTTTAACGCCGCCCTGCTCAGCGGTCTGACCATGGCGCTATACGTGCCCTTGATGCTGTATATGAACCTGCGCACGCTGCCGCCCTCGGCCCGACCAGGGCCGGTGTCGATTATCATGATGTCCATCGCCTCTGTGGTCTACGGCAGCTTTGCGCTGTACTCGCTATGGGTCACGATTTTCTAAATCTCATCCTGTCAATTCATGCTGGACCACGGCTGGTGTGATCCGGCTGACGCGAGGAAGTAGGTTGCGGGGTGTGGCACTTCTGGGTAGAAGTTTCTCACTCTATTGTCTGGAGGCCGATATGCCCCTGCTGATAAAGATGGCTGGACTCCTGCTGCTCTCTTTTGGCGGGATTATCTGCTGAGTCTGCATGAACGGTGAGAAGGGAGAGGGTATGGCTGGACCTGTGTGTTTGATTACTGGTGTGGGGCCTGGAACCGGCGCGTCGCTCAGCCGCCGCTTTGCCCAAGGTGGCTATCGCGTGGCTATGCTGGCCCGGACCCAGGAGCGTTTGTCGCAACTGGAGCAAGAAATTGCAGGCTCGCGCGGCTATGTGTGCGACGTGTCTGACGAAGCCGCTGTCAACACCACTGTCGCCCAGGTGAAAGAAGAAATGGGCCCGCCCGAAATCTTGATCCACAATGCGGTGGGCGGCGCGTTCGGAACTTTTCTTGAAATCGAGCCGCAAACGCTGTCCGATAATTTCCAGGTCAATACAATGGGGCTGCTGTATCTGGCCAGAGCCGTCGCCCCGGATATGATCGAAGCCGGCAAGGGCGTCATCCTATCCTCCGGGAATACCTCTGCCTTACGCGGGAAGCCTCGTTTTGCAGGCTTTGCCCCGACCAAAGCGGCCCAGCGTATCCTCTCGGAGTCCATGGCTCGTACCCTGGGGCCCCAGGGCATTCATGTCGCCTATATCGTCATTGATGCGGTAATTGACCTGGCCTGGACACGCAAGATGCTGCCCGACAAGCCGGACGATTTTTTCATTCAGCCGTCAGCCATCGCCGACACGGCCTACCACGTCGCCCATCAGGACCGCTCGGGTTGGTCGTTCAATGTGGAAGTCCGGCCGTTTGGCGAGGAATGGTAGAAACTATTGCGGGCTGGCTGCCCTAGTAGGGCAGCCCGTCTTTGTGCGTAAACGCCCAGGTGCCATCGGCTTCGGATTTTGCGCAAATATCATCGTCAGGATAGACCACGCCATCTCCTGACGTTCGATCACCTATCTCAAGATACGTCACCGTGTTTTCTGAACGATTCAGAAGATGGTGAGCGCCTCCTTCGCCAGCCCGAAACCCAACGCATTCGCCGGGGCTCAGGACGTATTCGTGGCTGCCGTAGACCAAGGTTGGAGTGCCGCTCAAGATATAGACGAATTCATCTTGCCGGGAATGCTGATGTTTCAACGCGGACATCGACCCTGGGGACAGTGTGGTCAGGTTGACTCCAAAGTTTTTCAACTGAAAAAAATCCCCGAGTTTTCTCTTGACCCGTCCATCCATCAGCGACGCGTATGGTTCGGGGTAATTCGATTTCTTTGAAGGCGCAGGAACCTCTCTCGCGGGGATTGGTCTCAGAGAACTCATCACATTTCCTCCTCTGGGTGGAGTATAGGGTAACCTTAGTACCATACGGAAGGCCGGCCATTTGGCGAAGAGTAGTAGACACGGTTGAGGGCGGCCTATAGATTTCTGAGCCGTCATAAAAACAAGGAAGGGCCTCCGTATGACGGTCCTTTCCCCGCCCGCACCCGTCTCACGGAAAACCCTAAAGGAATACTCCTACAATGGAATCACAAACCGCGAACTCTTCGCACAGCGTTCGCTATCAACCGGACGAGCGGCCGCCGCGCGCGCTTGCCGCCGGTCTCGGCCTCCAGGCCGCAATCCTCACGTTTACACCAATAATCACCTTGCCACTCGTCATAATGCAAGCGGCAGACCAGGGCGAAGCCTATACGTCGTGGGCCATCTTTATGGCCGTGCTCATTAGTGGGATCACCACTATCGTGCAGGCCGTGCGGATAGGGCGGTTCGGGGCCGGGCACATCTTGATCATGGGCACCTCCGCCTCCTTTATCGCCGTCTGCATCACGGCGCTCACAGTGGGTGGGCCCGCGCTGCTCGCGACCCTGATTATTGTGTCATCAGCGATCCAGTTCGCCCTGGCAGCACGCTTGTCGCTGCTCCGGCGTTTTGTCACACCAGTCGTGTCCGGTACGCTTCTTGCCCTGATTGTTCTCACCGTTGTTCCGGTCGTATTCAGCATGATGACCAAAGTGCCCGAGGGCACGCCGGCGTCTGCAGCTCCGGTGTGTGTCGTTGCAACCCTGGGCATCATCGCGGCTCTGACCCTGCGGGCACCGGACGCGTGGCGGCTATGGGCTCCGGTCATTGGGCTGGGCGGAGGCTGTATCGTTGCTGCGTTCTTCGGCCTCTACGATACGCAGCGCGTTGCCGATTCCGCCTGGATCGGCCTGCCACATATCGTCTGGCCGGGGTTTGATCTCACATTTGACGGGCGCTTTTGGCTGCTCCTACCGTCGTTCGTCCTTGTGACCTTGATTGGGGCTGTTGACACGATTGCGGATACCACGGCCATTCAGCACATCTCGTGGCGCGACCGGCGTACGGTTGATCTGCGTCTTGTCCAAGGCGCGGTCAATGCGGACGGCCTCGGTAACCTGTTGTCCGGTTTGGCCGGCACCATACCGAACGCCACCTATTCAGCAAGCGTGTCCCTTGCCGAATTGACGGGAGTCGGCGCGCGGAGTGTCGGTGTGTATATCGGGCTCATCTTCATCGGGTTGGCCTTCCTGCCCAAAGTGATGGCCTTCCTGATCGCTATTCCTGCGCCCGTGGTCGGTGCGTATCTGTTCGTGCTGATAGCATTGGTTTTCGTGCAGGCATTAAAGCTTATGGTACAGGATGGGATCGACACTCGCATGTCGCTCATCGTCGGGGTCGGGTTCTTGGTCGGAGTAGGCTTTCAGAGCGAAGCCCTTTTTACGGACTATCTTAGCGAGACCGTAAGCAAGGTGCTCGAAGACGGCATGACGTCCGGTGGCCTGACCATGCTCGTGCTGCTCCTGTTCATGGAGTTGACCGCGCCCCGGCGGAGTCGCCTTGCAATGGAATTGGATATTGCGGGCCTGCCCCAGCTTGATGCCTTCTTGCGTGCGTTGGCTACCCGTATGCGCTGGAACCCTACGGCCACCGAGCGCCTCTGCTCAGCCGGGGAGGAAGCACTGCTGAGTCTTGTCCACCAGGATGAGGACGAGGCCGCCCGCGAAGGACGGCACCTGCTCGTGGTGGCGCGGAACGATCACGGAACCGCGGAACTGGACTTCATCGCCGCCCTTGGAGAAGACAACCTGGAAGACCGTATGCTGATTCTGAGAGAGCAGGTTGACAGACCGAACGAGCGCGAACTCTCGCTACGCCTGCTCCGGCACTTTGCGTCGTCCGTCCGGCACCAGCAGTACCACGACATCGATATCGTGACTGTACGCGTAGATGGTTCCGGATAGCCTTACTCATCCCCTCCTTGGAGGGGCACTATGTTAGTGGCGGGGTAGGTTATCCCCGGCCCAGCGGCCTCCCACGTCTGGCAAGCGCTGGTTCCTGGAAATGTGCCTCACATGTCTCAGGGGAGGACCGCGCTCGCCGCTCAAAGTTGCTGGCACTGCGGACAGAAATGCGTACTGCGCTGCCCGACCAGGGTGCGCTCAATCGGGGTCCGACAGCGCCGGCAGGGCTTGCCCGTTCGGCCATAGACCCGAAAGAAGTTCTGGTAGTTGCCTTCAGGATAGACCCAATCAATGGCCGCGCCGTTATGCTTGATGCCGTCGTTCAGAGATGCTCGGATTGCTTTATGCAGCGTGGCGACCTGGCGACCATTAAGCTCAGCAGCCCGGGAGAAGGGATGGAGTCTGGCTCGCCAGAGCGCTTCGTCCGCATAAATATTGCCCACCCCGGCAATAAAAGACTGATTCAGCAACAGAGCCTTGAGCCCGCCGGTTTTTTTGGCAATGAGGGGCCGAAAGCGCCGTAGCGTAAAGTCAGGCTCTAACGGCTCTGGGCCGAGATGGCCGGTCACGGTTTCGAGGTCGTCCACGCAATAGACCCGCCCAAACTTGCGTGCGTCATGAAAATGCAGCGTATAGCCCGTATCGAAACCACAGGTGAAGTGCACATGCTTGTGCCGGGGATAGCCGGTTTCACGGACCTCAATCCGTCCGCTCATTTTGAGGTGGATGACGAGATACCGCGTGGAGGCGTCTGAAACGGACCACAAGGTTAAAATGATATATTTACCGCGCCGTCCAAGGGATTCGATCCGGTGGCCGGGCAAGGTGCGGGTGACGGCGCGAATGGACGGTCGGATGGAATTGTGCCAATTCCCCCAGGCATGGGTGATCTCCGCTCCCACGGGAGAAGGGTAGGTCGGCAGTCCGGCTTCTGCGGGCTCACCACGTGTGAGCTTACGGACAATAGTTTCCACTTCCGGGAGTTCGGGCATAGCCTATAGCCTCTCTGTTAAAAAATTGATAGCTGGACGCCAAGGAAAAAGGAGGAGATTCGGACATGGCAGTGAAAAAGTTTTCAAGTGCATATTACGTAGTCAACAATATGGATCAGGCGGTCAATTTTTACCAGGACATCCTGGGTCTGGATGTCAAATTTCGCGACGGCGATCGCTGGACCCAGTTTGATGTGAATGGGGTCGGGGTGGCGCTAGCTGACCCGAGTGAAGGCTCGGTCCCCCCAGGTGGCGGGGCGACCGTCGTACTTGAAGTCGAGGACCTTGGAGAAATGCGTGAGAAGCTGACCCAAAACGGCGTCACGGTCAACGACACCGTGGACATGGGCGGACACGGCAAATACTTCACCGCGGTGGATCCGGCCGGCAATATCGTCCAGATCTTCGCCCGCTCGTAGAGGTGCGATACGCCTCTACCAAAGCCGTTCAAATCTGGTATGGAACACACATCCCCTCTTGTCAGGAGAAGATGTCATGAAGCAGCTGTGGTCGGACTTGATGAAAAGCCTTGTTGTGGTCGTGGGCCTAGGCGTGCTGGCGGGGCCGGTTTCGGTTGCTTGGGGTCACGGGACGGGCGAAGATGAAGTCCCGCTCTGGCAATGGGAGCCGGAGCAGTTCCAGCAGCATGTGGCCACGGTCAGGAGCGGCAAAGACCTGACGCCCAAGTCCTGGCCGGACGGGACGCGGGTTGCGGTGAGTTTTTCGTTTGACTTTGATACGGAGCCGGTCTGGATGGGGTTTCAGGGCCAGCAAAGCCCCTCGTATATGTCGCGGGGGGAGTATGGTGCGCGCTCGGGCATGCCGCGAATCTTCAAACTCTTGGAAAAGCACGACATCCCGGCCACGTTTTTTATTCCCGCCATCTCGATGGTCCTGCATCCGCAGGTCATTGAGGACATCAAAAAACACGCCGACTACGAGATCGGTTTTCACTCCTATGTGCATGAAAATCCGCTGACGCTGAGTGCCGCGGAAGAGCGCGCCGTTTATGAGAAAGCCATGAAGATTTTTGTCGAAAGAGTGGGAAAGCGGCCGACCGGCTTTCGGTCCGCGGCTTGGGACCTGACACCGGCGACCATTCAGATCGTCAAGGAGATGGGCTTTTTATACGAGAGCAGCATGATGGCGGATGACCGCCCCTACAGCCTGCTGGCCAACGGAGAAGAAACCGGACTGATCGAACTTCCAGTCGAATGGATCCTCGATGATTGGCCGTTGTTTCAAATAAGCTGGCCGAGTCGGCACGTCAGTATCCGTAATGCCGACGATGTGTACTCGATCTGGAAAGACGAATTTGACGGGGCCTATGAAGAAGGGTCCATGTATATTCTTACCATGCATCCCCAAGTCATTGGTCATCGCTACCGGATGAAAATGCTCGACAAGCTCATCACTTATATGAAGAGCAAACCCGGAGTGTGGTTCGCCACTCACGAACAGATCGCTCTCTATGTCAAAGAGCAGGCCGGACTAGGGGGTGACGACACCTCGGTGGCAAAGCCCGCAGAGGATCGGCCTGCCGGATAAAAACCACTTATACCGCTCTCGTATATTGGAATCCTTAGATGCCCTGTACGTGCTAAGCATCTAGTGGGAAGAGGGCATGTAGAGACCGGTATCGAAAAAAGGGATTCCGATACGGATTACAGATGAACGCTGGATACATGAGACGACCTTGCGAAAGGGCATACTATGGCGGAAGCTGATGCCATCCTAGAGTCGGCTGCTCATTTCCTCAAACTGGGGGAAAAAAGGCTGTGGATGGACTACGACGAGGAAGCGGACGTATTGTATGTGAGTTTCCGCCGACCGCAGAAAGCCACCGATAGCCGTATGGAGGGAGATCTGGTGTACCACTACCGGGGGGAAGATCTCGTGGGCGTTACGATTCTCCATGCAAGCCAGATTGACCAATAAAGGGGGGAAGCATGGCCTACGACCTGCTCATTACAGACGCTCAGATTTGTGACGGCACTGGCGCGGCGCTCTTTCACGGTGCTGTCGGAGTCAAGGACGGAGTCATTACCGACGTTGGCTCGGTATCCGGACCGGCAACGCGAACAATTCGCGCCGACGGCTGCGTGGTCGCACCGGGCTTTATCGATATCCATACTCACTACGACGCGCAGGTCTCCTGGGACCCGCTGCTCACCTGCTCGGGCTGGCACGGGGTGACCAGCGTCCTGATGGGCAACTGCGGGGTGGGAGTTGCGCCGTGTCGCCCGCAGGAGAAAGACATTGTTTCGTGGGATCTGGTCAATGTGGAGGCCATGCCGCAAGAGGTACTGCTGAATGGCGTGGCCTGGGATGAATGGGAGAGTTTTCCACAATATATGCAGGCCATTGTGCAGCGCGGCACGGCGCTCAACGTGGGCTTTCTCGTGCCGTTATCCAGCTTTCGCTATTTTGTCATGGGCGCCGAAGCCTCCGAGCGCGAAGCCAATGACGAAGAGCTTGCTCGCATGACCGCGCTTTTTCGGGAAGCCATGCAGGCCGGGGCGTATGGTTATTCGCTGAGCTTGCTCGACCAGCACATCGGCTACCAAGGCAAACCGCTGGCGAGTCGGATGGCTACCCAGAAAGAGCTCTGCACGCTCGGTCAGGTGATGAACGAGCTGGGCAAGGGCGTCATCGAAATCGCGCTGACCCGGAGCGTGAGTGTGTTGACCGACGAAGAACTGGAATTGCTACTCGCCCTTGCCGAATCCAGCCAGCGCCCGATCACCTGGCTGGCCCTCCTGGGACGGTCGGACAAGCCCGGTGTCTACCGGTCGGCCCTGGACCGCTTACAGCCCTTTTTCGACAAAGGGCTGCGGATTCCTCCCCAAGTCACCCCGCGTCCCATCCAGCAGTACTACACCCTCAAAGTGCCTTTTATCTTTGCCAGCCTGCCGTCGTGGAAGGAGGCGTTCAATCGACCGGTTGCAGAACAAATCGCCCTCTACCGGAAGCCGGAGTTCCGCGCGGCCTTTCGCCAGGACCTGCAAATAGGCGGTGCCATTTTTACCAACCAGTGGAATCAGGTTCACGTTGTCAAGGTGACGAAAGACCATAACACCCGACATTTGAACAAAAGCATTGCGGACATTGCCGCGGAAACGCACAGTGATCCTGTTGATACGATCCTGGATTTGGCCATTGATGAAGACCTGGAGATGGGCATTACGCTCTCGGTCATCAATACCAACCCTGACGAAGTGCGCGAGTTGATCACCCATCCCGACTGTCTCATCGGGCTGTCCGATGCCGGGGCGCATGTGGACCAGCATTGCGACGCCGGGGTACCGACCTATCTGCTCGGAGAGTGGGTGAGAAAACGCCAGGCCATGACGCTTGAGGAGGGGGTGCGCCGCCTGACCTCGGAGCCGGCCCGGTTCCTCAATCAGCCCAAGAAGGGCCGTCTTGCCGCGGGCCTGGATGCGGACCTCGTCGTTTTTGATCCCAAGACGATCGGTCCTCAGCCGCCCGAATGGGTCAACGATCTGCCGGGCGAAAAGCCCCGTCTGATTGAACGGGCAACCGGTGTCCAGCATACCATTGTCGGCGGCAACATCGTTTTTTCGGATAATGTCCACCAGGGCGGGCTGCCTGGCACGATGCTCCGGCCGGTCTGACGAATCCGTCTTGTACGATCTGCTCGTTGGCTTGAGGTCAAGCCTGAAACCCAAGCGCCTTGACTACCGTTCGCTGCCGGATGTCAAGCGTGACGAACGAGATATCGCTTGGTTTCTGGACAACGTAGAGTGCTGTCGCGACATGCCACAGATCTGCGCCTCTCAAGTAACCAGCTTCCAGAGCCGTCTTAAGCTCTGGGGTCAAAGGTCGGTCTGGTAAGACCCACTCGATGCCGGAGACAAGACTTGTCGTAAAGTCAATTTCCTCGCGTGCGAATACTGCGCGTAACTCCGCTTCGAGCAGGTTCGAAGACAAGAGATGAGAGAAATTGTCCAATCGCCGTGCCTGGGAGGTCCCACCGCGCTCGTTAAAGGCGATTGAGACCAGCGCGGACGTATCGACGTAAGCGACGCTCATGTGTCTCGCTCGGCGAGAAAGCGTTTGAGCGCGCCGTCTCGTCGCGCCACCGCCTTGAGGGGTTGTCTTTGTTCGCTTGGACGAACTAGGAGGCCACGGCGTTCGTACTCCGCGAGACGCTCT
Source organism: Desulfurellaceae bacterium bin18 (assembly GCA_002238415.1). Classification (GTDB taxonomy): domain Bacteria; phylum Desulfobacterota; class Binatia; order Bin18; family Bin18; genus Bin18. Next base: position 33,043 of record MPMI01000035.1, read on the forward strand.
TCGATTGTTTCCGGTCCCCGTTGGAATGGGCGAATCTCGGCCACGGGCTCTCCACGGTAAGAAACCGTGATTGTCCTTCCCTGACGCACCTGCCGGATGATCTCCGAGAATTGTGCCTTGGCTTCGTAAGTAGAATATTCGGATCGCATAAATGGAATATAACTAGTCAGACTAGTCTAGTAAAGTGCTACTGCTCAAGGTACGACAGGTGGATAAGAACGGAGTGGGGACGTAACCCACCCCGCCGCTACGCGGCACCCCTCCGAGGAGGGGAGAGGGGATGACCCTACTCGCGGCCAAAATGCTTGAAGGTGCCGGTGTAGGCCTTCTTCTCCGGTGGGCGGTAGGTTTTATATTTGCTCGTGGTCTTGCCCAATTCGACCAACGACTCGGCCATCTTGACGGCACACACCACGCCGTCAAGGACGGGTATCTCAAGTTCTCGCTCCAGCTCATTTGCAAACTGGGTAAACCCGGCGCAGCCGAGTAAAATAGCCTCGGCGTCGTCTTCGTCCCGTGCCCGGCGCGCTTCGACACGTAGCTTTTCGAGCGCTCCGGCCGGGTCTTTTTCCACATCCAGCACATATAGCGGAGAGGTGCGGATACTCACAACTTTTTCCCGAAAGCCGTAGCCGGCGACCATTTCTTCGAGCATGGTGCGCGTCCGCGGAATCACGGTCACAATAGAGAAACGCGCCGCCAGCATGGAGGCCATATACAGAGAGGCTTCGGCGATGCCGACAACCGGCTTGGTGGTGCATTCGCGTGCCGCGTGCAAGCCTGGGTCGCCATAACAGGCGATAATATAGGCGTCGCACTGTTCGGCCTCTCCTTTTTGGATCTCTTCGAGCAGACCGGGAATACTCAGATAGTCATCGTAGTAGGATTCAATAGAGGCTGGCCCGAATCGGGGGCTGACCGCTGTGATATAGGTGCCCGACCGGGCTACCGACTCACCGGCCGCGCCGATTGCGCGCGTCATTTCCTCGGAGGTATTGGGGTTGATGATCTTGATCTTCATGCCAGTCCTTTCTGCCGGGCCAATAGTGCCACCGTGTCAGCCAGAATATCTGCGCCCAGACAGATATCTGCCGCGCTGGTGTCCTCGGCTATATCGTGGCTGCGGCCGCCAATGCTGGGGATAAAAAGCATGGCGGTTGCGACATGCCGACTCAGGACCATGGCATCATGCCCGGCTCCACTGGGCATACGCAGGGCCGGAACGGCCCGCTGCCGGGTTGCGGCCTCAATGGTATTGACCAGGGCGGCGTCCATATCCGCCGGGGCGATGCTCAGCAGATGAGCCACCTCAGCGCTCACGCCCTGTTGTCCATGAAACTCGGCGACCGCCGCATTGATTTCAGCCTCCAGACGATCAAGCACTTCCGGTTGAGGGTCGCGGAACTCGACCAGGACCTGGGCAGAACTGGGCACGACATTGCCGGCGCCCGGTTCAAAAACAATATGGCCCAGGTTCCATACGCTCAGCTCGCTGCCGGCATTTGCAAACCGGTCGAGCAGATCTGCACAGAGACGAATCAAGACGGCCCCGGCGTCTTTGCGCAAGTGCATGGGCGTTGTGCCGGCGTGGTCGGCCTGACCGGTACAGGTAATGCGGCTACGGCGAATGCCCACGATGGCGGTCACCAGACCGCTTTTTTGTCCTTCGACCTCAAGCCGCGGCCCCTGCTCAATATGGCCTTCAAAATAGGCCATATGGCGACTCGGATCGATCCGGGCGCGGGGCTGTCCGGCATAGCCGGCCTTGGTCAGGGCGTGTGTGAGTGAGACACCGTGCGTATTTTTCGCGTCTTCAATATCCGCGTCCGATAACTCGCCGCAAAACGACAAGCTGCCGGCCAGGGCCCGGTACGTCCCTTCTTCATCGGCAAAGGAGATCACGTCAACGCCAAGGCCGGGCAGAGCGTTCGATTCATTTCGTGTCCGGGCGACCTCCAGGCCGTATAGTACCCCCATGGCGCCATCCAGCCAGCCGCCTTTCGGCACAGAGTCGGTATGCGAGCCGATTAGCACGGCGGTGTCCACCCCGCGTGTCCGCCCGTACACATTCCCAATCCCGTCGATCTCCGCATCGAGACCGGCCTCGCGCATCTGTTCGACCAGCCACTGCCGCGCGGCTCGATCTTCAGGCGTAAAGGACAGCCGATTCACCCCGGTGCCGACTTTTCCGAATTGGGCGAGTTGTGTGAGGCTGTTCAGCAGACGGGCGTGATTGAGTTGCATAAGTGTATCCTTATGGGAAAAGGCTATCTCACGGAAATATGTGAAAGTCCATCCCGCGCTTTTTGGGAGTGTCTCAGTGCTCCTGGCGAGATGTCGCCAAGTTGACTTTTAAGATTTTTGGTTTAGGGAGTGGACTGTTGACTTTACGGCCCCAGGCTTCACATATTCAGTTCGGCATCACCCCAATCCCACCGAGAAACATTGGGAAAAGCGCTTGAGGAGAACTTTGGAGGAAGCAACCATGACCGAAGAACAACACAACCGGGACAAAACGGCCATCGCCGAGCTGATCGCGCGGTATAATTTCGCTATTGACCACGAAGACTATCAGGGCTGGGCAGACTGCTTTGCGCCGGACGGCGTCTTTGACGGGGTGATCGGCAAATTTGACGCTCATCGGGAACTCGACCGCTTTACCGCCGAGGTCAAACGGCTGGCGGCCGAGAGTCCCAAGCTGCGCCACTATGTGACCAATATTCTGACCGAGGTGGACGGCGATACGGCCCGCTCGAAGTGTTTTTTGCTGCTGACCTCAACCACCAAGGAGGGCGGCAGCCGGGTGGCCATGGCCGGGGAGTACGAGGACCGGCTGGTCAAACACGAGGGTCAGTGGCTGTTTTCGTATCGCAAGGTCCATATTGACGGGGCGATGGGATAAGGGCGCCGTCCCTATCGTCTCAGGGGTCAGTCTTGCAGGTCGGCTTAGCCGACCTGCTCATCTACCACTCCACGTATTAGAGTCTCCGTGTTCATACGAGAATATCCGGAAAATTGATGTTCCAGTGTCCTCATGAGCCTGTCTTCCGCTCGCGCCGAAGCTGCTCCGTGCCCTCATGGTCCAACTGCATCTCTTCGGTAATCACGACGCCATATTCGCGCCGGGCGGTGTCTCGGGTGTAGTATTCGTCCAACACATCTTCCAGAATCTGCTGCGGGTCACGCCGGAAAGGGTCGCCGTAGCCGCCGCCGGTGGCACCAATGGTAATTAAACGCTCTCCGGCTTTGACGCTGCGATAGGGAACTTTTGAGGGCAGGGCGATTTCTTCGTTATCGAGGGTTCTTAAGGTCAAAGTGCCGGGTATACCCGTGCTGCCACCGTCAAATCCCCAGGCGCCATAGACAAAACCGTCGGCCTCAACCGACGTGCCGCCGTCACTCAGATAGTGCAACTCCTTGATTGATCCCATCCCGCCCCGCCACTGTCCAGGCGCACACGCATCCTCGCGTAGCTCGTAGCGTTCGACCCGCAGCGGCACGTGGGACTCAACGTCTTCAATCGGATTGTTACGGGTGTTGGCATACAGCGTATCAACGGTGTCCATGCCGTCGTGACCGTACCGACCGCCATAGCTGCCTTCAAAAATTTCCAAATGCACCCAGGGGCTGTTGTTCCGTCGCATCCCGCTTGAGGCAATGGCCTTGAGATTACCGATGCCGGCACTGACCTGGTGGGGAACCGCCTGGGCCAGGGCCTTCATGACGGTATCGCTTAAGACGTTGCCGGTGACAAAACGGGCAATGGTCGGTGCCGGAAAAATAGGATTGGCCAGCGTGCCGCGGGGCGCAATGATTTCAATGGGCCGGTAGAGTCCGGCATTTTGCGGCAGGTCGCCATAGATTTCGGTGTCGAGCAGGACAGAGCGCAGCACCAGCCAGATGGCCACATCAACCGTGCCAACCAGCGGCATATTGATGGGCCGGTCCGACACCTGCGGCGCGGTGCCGGTCAAGTCTACGCGCAGCTCCGAGCCGCTGACCGTCAGGGTTACACAAATGGGCAGGTTGCACCGGCTCGGGTCGGGGTCATCAATATAGCCATCCATATGGCCGGTGGCCGTATAGCTGCCGTCCGGAATCTGTTCGAGCGCCTGCCGCATCAGGCGCTCGGAGTAATCAAACAGGGAGGCACATGCGGCTTCGACCGTGTGGAGCCCGTAGCGCTCGATGAGTTCGATATAACGCTGCGCACCGATGCGACTGGCTGCGATCTGAGCCTCCATATCGCCCACCACCAGATCGGAGATGCGGATATTGTCGCGCAACAACTGCCACACCGCGGCGTTCCGGTTGCCCTGCTCAAACACCTTGATTGCCTTGAACTGCAAACCCTCGGCATAAGCATCAAACGCCTCGACAATACCCGTACTGCCCGGGGTCTGGCAGCCAATATCAAGATGGTGGGCCGTGGTAACGGAAAAGCCGACGAGATCATCCTGGTAAAAAACCGGCACGCAAAACCCGACATCCGGGCCGTGGCTGGCCCCGCCATACGGGTCGTTATGCATGATGACGTCGCCGGGCAGGATGGGTTCTCCCCGCTTGGCGAGCGCGTCGAGCATCCCCCGTACATAGCCGGGAATAGGGCCGGACTGGAGGGGCGTGCTCTGCTTTGACTCGCATAATTGTTCGCCACGTGCATTGACCAGGGCCGTGCCGAAATCCTCGGACTCCCGAATAATGCTCGAATACGACATGCGCATGAGCTTATAGCCCATCTCCACCGCGATATTCTCCAGCGCACCCAGGATGACGCTGGCCGTAATTGGATCAATGTCGTGGCCATTGGGAGCGTTGTCTGCCGGGGTTCTCATGCGGCTCCTCCTATCTGAATGAGCAGATTGCCGTGGGGCTCGAGCCGAAAGGTACAATCCGGTGGAACCACGGTGGTCGAGTCTGTTTGTAAGATAATCGCCGGGCCGGTAAATACCTCATCGACCGGAAGCCGTTCGCGCCGGTAAAAAGCGGTGTCCAGACTGCGCAACTCATTCTGAACCCGAAACATCGACGGCCGGGTTCTGACCAGCGCGGCCTGGAGTGAGCCTGAGCTGGATGAAGACGCGGCGTGGATTCTCTGCGCCTGGCCGATTCCGACCAGACGGATGGTCACGATTTCAAGCGGGCTGTCCACAAAGAAATGACCGTACTCCAACTCGTGCTGCCGGTGAAAACGGTCTGTGATGCTGTTGAGCGCAGTGGCATCGAGCGAGCCCTCGGGCACGGCGACCCGTAGCTCATAGCCCTGGCCGACATAGCGCACATCGGCAAAACGCGTAAACGTGACTGCGGACAGGGCAACACCGTCATCGCTGAACTGTTGGTGCAGTTCGTTTTGCATCTGCGTAAAGGCGGCGTTGAGCCGGGGCAGATCAAAACCGGTCGAGACCTGAAAGGCGGTCCGGGTCGCGTCGTATTTGACATCCGTGGTGAGTAGGCCAACAGCCGAGGTGATACCGGGGTAGGGGGAGATGATACACTCCGGAATGCCCAGCAGGCGGGCGACCTCCGCGCCGTGGAGCGGACCGGCCCCACCAAAGGCCACCAGTGCATAGGCGCGTGGGTCTATGCCTTTCTGTACGGTGCGCGAACGTATGGCATTGGCCATATTGCTGTTGAGAATCGTGACGATCCCTTCGGCCGCTTCAAGCTCGGACATCCTAAGCTGGTCCGCCAGGGAGTGAATGGCCCGCCTGGCGGCGGCCGCATCAAGCGCCATGGAACCGCCGAGAAAATTATCCGTGTCCAGCCGACCCAGGAGAATATTGGCGTCCGTGACCGTGGGCTGGGTCCCCCCACGACCATAGGCCGCCGGGCCCGGCTGGGAACCGGCGCTCTGTGGCCCGACCCGAAAACCTCCGCCTGGGTCAATATGGGCAATACTGCCGCCGCCGGCGCCAATGGTGTGAATGTCGATCATCGGGACCAGAACCGGATAGCCGGCTATCCAGGTATCGCGGGCCGTGGCCTCACTGAACTGCCCGTCCGTCACCACGCCGATATCGGCGCTGGTACCACCCACATCAAAGGTAATGAGCCGGTTGCGCTGTGACTGCTCGCCCGTCCAGGCTCCGCCAAGCACGCCCGCGGCCGGGCCGGACAGCAGGGTCAGGGCGGGTTTCTGGGCAACTACCCGTGGCGTAGCCAGCCCGCCGTTGGAGCGAATGACACGCAGTTCGGCCCCAATCCCGGCACGATGTAAGCGCTGCTCCAACTGCGAAATATAGCGGTGGACGCTAGGGCCGATAAAGGCGTTAATGGCGGTCGTGGTAAATCGTTCAAACTCGCGGAATTGGGGAGAGAGGGAGGCCGAGGTGGTGACAAAGACCTCGGGGTATTCTTGGAGAATGATCTCGCGTGCACGATTTTCATGCTCGGCGTTGAGGTACGAAAATAAGAAGCAGACGGCGATCGATTCAACCTGGGCGTCTTTGAGCTCGCGGGCCGCCTGACGGACCGCGGTTTCATCGAGCGGAGTCAGGACCTCGCCATGCGGCGGAATGAGTCGCTCCGGAACGCCCTTGCGATAACGGCGGCGGACTAGGGGACGGTCCTGCCAGGGAATCTCCTGCTGGATGGAGTAGTGATGGGGCCGCTGGTGGCGACCGATGTGGAGAATGTCGCGGTAGCCCTGGGTGGTAAGCATGCCCGCGGTCGCGCCTTTATGTTCCAGCAGAGCATTGGTTGCGATCGTCGTGCCGTGGTAGATCAGGGCAATGCTGTCGAGTGGAATAGTCTGGTGGTGGCACAGCTCGGTGATTGCGCGCATGACCCCCAGAGAAGGATCGTCTGGGGACGTCGGCACTTTATGGATGGCCAACCGATCCGTCTGGGTATCTGCCAAGACCGCGTCGGTGAATGTCCCGCCTACGTCAACCCCAATGAGTCGCATATATCGCCCTTGGGGCTACTCTAGCGAGTTTCTTCCGGCTTGACAAAAGACCGGCCCGTATCGTATGAGCTTGGAATGAACATTCACTCAGTTTACGTCGCGCACCGGATTCTGGCGAAAGGCGCTCAGCAGTGAAATCTCAGGTCTTACGCAAAAAACGCAAATCCCCGTCTCAGGTGACCGACGGAAAGCGGTTGCAAGAAGGCCAGGAGCGCATTGCCGCCGCGGCGCTCAATCTCTTTCTCCAGAGCGGCTATCACAATACCAGCGTGCGTGAGGTTGCCCAAAAAGCCGGACTCAGTGTGGGTTCGGTCTTCAACTATTTTACCAGTAAGGAAGAAATTCTCTTCTTTCTGCTCTCTTCCGGTCAGGTCCGGGCCGAGGTCGGGTTTCAAAAACAGCGCGCCGAGTTTGAGCGGCTCAAACAGGACGGCGCCAGTCCACGCGCCCTGTTTTTGCGGGCCTACGAGCGGTACGCCGTGTTGACTGACGAACTGCGGCGCAACACGGTCCTGGCCTATCAGGAAACAAAATCGCTGACGCTGGCGGAACGTAAGCGCTTTCTTGAGGGCGAAGAACGGATTCAGCATTTTTTCGAGGAGATCATTGCCTATGGGATAGCCCAGGGAGCATTTCCAGCCGGGAATATTCGACTCAAAGCCCACTGTTTATTGGTACTGGCCCAGTCCTGGGCGGTGCGGCATTGGGCGCTCAGCAGCTTTACCAAGCTCGATGAGTATCTGAAGCCCTTACAGTCGATTGCCCTGGGGATTCTTGAGAGTGACTCCCAGCAGACACCTGCTTTGGTCGCGGCGCAGGATGGCAAGGATTTCGTCCTCTCACGAGAGCTGACGAGTTGAGATTATATGCGGTGCAACAGATTCCAGTACCACGCCACACCTCTTCCTGACACCCTCTGTGCAGCGCGTTGGCGGCTGCATGGAGACTTCGGGGAACCCTAGGAATAAAAGGAGGGGAGGGCCACTGGCCCTCCTTCCTGGGGGCAGCGGTATGAATGGATTTCTGTTTGATGTCAAAGTCCTGGAACTCGCAGATGAAAAGGGGGAGTTCTGCGGCAAGTTGCTGGCCGGGGCTGGCGCGGATGTACTCAAAATCGAGCCGCCAGGCGGGCAAGCCACGCGCGAGATTGGGCCCTTTTATCACGATCAGGCCCACCCCGAACGCAGCCTGTATTTTTGGCACTATAATTTGGGGAAGCGCGGCATCACGCTGGATATAGAGTCGCCGCCGGGGACAGACCTGCTCAAGCAGCTCATTGCGGAAGCCGACGTCCTGATTGACGCCCAGCCGCTGGGAACGCTTGAAAAACTCGGGCTGAGCTGGGACGCCCTGCAGGCGCTCAACCCGCGCTTGATTTATGTAGTGCTGTCTCCGTTTGGGAGCAGCGGTCCGTGGCGTGACTATAAAGCTACTGACTTGGTCCATCTGGCGCTGGGCGGGCAAATGATGTGCTGCGGCTACAGCCCCACAGAAGATGGCAGCTATGACACCCCGCCCATTGCCCCGCAGATGTGGCACGCCTATCACATCGCCGGCAATCAGGCCTTTATTGCCACCGTCGGCGCGCTCATCGGGCGCGAGATGACCGAAGTCGGAGAGATGATTGAGCTGCCCATTCACCAGGCCGTTAGCGTCTGCACCGAGATTGACGTTCCGCACTGGATCTATGGTCAGACGCCGTGCTACCGCCAGACCGGGCGGCATGCCCAACCGGCGATCGGACCCGAGGTGCAGTTCCCAACCAAAGACGGGCGTTACTCCATTATTTTGCCCAATCCGTTTCCGGGCGGATATGAAACCCTGGTCGAGTTTCTGGAGAGCAAGGGTAAGGCCGGCGACCTGAATGCAGAACACTATAAAGAACCCAAGAATCGCCGAGGGCGCGCCTTTACCGAACATTTTGCTGATATCCAGGCGGCGTGTGTAGCCGACTTTGACATGGAGGAAATCTGGCATGGGGCGCAAGAGCTGGGTATTCCCTGGTCCCCCATTCGACTGCCGGAAGAAAATCCCGACGATATACAGTGGCAAACCCGCGCCACGTTTTCTCAGGTCGAACATCCCGAGTTAGACGAATCCTACACCTATACGGGTGCGCCCATGCTGCCGAATCAATGTGCCTGGCGGCAGGGCCCGCGGGCGCCGCTTATCGGCGAGCACAACCGGGAGGTCTTGTGTGAGCAACTCGGGCTGAGCGCGGAAGAGCTTGCGGACTTACAGGACAAAGGAATCGTGTAGGGTGGGCATGAAAAAAAGACGACCACTGGAAGGCGTTCGGATTGCCGACCTGACCTGGCTGCTGGCCGGGGCGGGCGGGCCGCGCTTATTAGCCAGCCTTGGGGCGGAAGTCATTCGGATTGAATGGCGCGACCGACTGGATTTCCTGCGTTATATGCCGCCGTTTGCCTCTCGCACGAAAGAGCGCCCGGAAAAGGCCGGCGCCATGGATTTGACCGGCCTGGACACCGGCAAGGTCCAAAGCGTCAATCGTGGTGGCTATTTCAATGACATCAATGCCGGCAAATATGGGATCAGCCTGAATATGAAAGCGCCCCAGGGCCGCGAGCTGTTCAAAAAGCTGGTGGCGGTCAGCGATGTGGTGGTTGAGGCATTTACGGCCGAGACCATGCAAAAATGGGGGCTCGGCTATGACACCCTTAAAGCCATTAAGCCGGATATTATTTATATGCAGCAGCCCGGTTGGGGCTATAAAGGTCCCTACGTGAAATACGCCTCCTACGGACCGATTGCTCAGGCCGTGAGCGGCCTGACCGAACAGTCGGGTTTACCCGCGCCCCATCCTCCTGCCGGTTGGGGCTTTTCGTATATGGACTGGAGTGGCGCGTATTATTGTGCCATGACCATTCTGATGGCCCTGTACTATAAAAAGCGGACCGGCAAGGGCCAGTATCTGGATTGCTCGCAAGTAGAGCCCGGCATTGGCATGACCGGCACTGCGGTACTGGATCACGCGGTCAATGGCCGCCACTATCAGCGCACCGGTAATCGCTCGCCCTACACACCCGCCGCGCCGCATGGGGCCTACCCCTGCGCTGGCCAGGGCGCTGAGAAGGACCGCTGGATTGCCCTAGCCGTGACTTCCGAAGAAGAATGGCAGGCTCTGGTCCGCGTAATGGGCAACCCCGACTGGACGGCACAGGACCGATTTGTCTCGCTGGCCGAGCGGATCAAGCACCAGGACGAGTTGGACCGTCTGGTGAGTGCCTGGACGCAAGAGCAGGAGCCCTTTGGCCTGCAAGAGCGTTTACAGGCCGCTGGTGTTCCCGCCGGCGTGTGCCAGACCGCGCAAGATCGGATCGAACGCGACCCGCAGCTCAAACACCTGAACTGGCTGCTCCCCCTGGAGCATACCGAAATCGGAACCTGGCCGATCAAGGATATTCCGTTTCATTTTGCCAACGGGCAGGTGAGTCAGGGCGGACCGACTGAACGCGCTGCGCCGTGCTATGCGGAAGATAATGAATATGTCTACAAAGAATTGCTCGGCTTGAGCCAGGCAGAAATGGACGCGTTTCAGGACGAAGGAGTGATTTAACAATGAGGGATTGGGGATGAAAACCTAACCCCCAGAACTAGAGGAGGGTGTCATGTCATACGATCTCATCATCAAAAACGGAACCGTTGTGGATGGAACCGGCGCAGAACGCTACCGGGCCGATATTGCGGTGGCCAACGGAAAAATTGCTGAAATTGGCAAGGTCTCAGACGGAGCCAAGAATGTCGTGGATGCCTCCGACCTGATTGTGGCACCGGGCTTTGTTGATCCGCACACTCACTATGACGCCCAGATTTGCTGGGATCCGCTCATCACCTCCTCTTCCTGGCACGGGGTCACGAGTCTGGTGATGGGCAATTGTGGGGTCGGCCTGGCTCCGTGTAAGCCTGAGGTGCAGGAAATCGCCGCCTGGGACTTGGTCAACGTGGAAGCCATCCCGTTTGACGTGCTGGGCAAAGGCGTGACCTGGGATTGGGTCACCTTCCCCGAATATATGAATGCGGCCGAAAAGCGCGGAAGCGGCATCAATATCGGCTTTATGGCCGCGCTGACTCCGTTTCGCCATTTTGTGATGGGCGAAGAGTCGATGGAGCGGAGCGCAACACAAGAGGAAATCGTGCAGATCAAGGCCCTGATTAAAGAGGCAGTGGCTGCCGGCGCCTTTGGCTTTTCGACTACGAATGTCGCCCAGCATATCGGCTATAAGGGTCGTCCGATTGCTTGCCGCAACGCCAGTTGGGACGAACTCAAGGCCTACTGCAACGCGCTTAAAGAACTTGGCAAGGGTAGCATCGAACTCGCCCTGACCAATAATGTCTCTATTGTTGACGAAACGGAACATGCCTTACTGGACATGCTCCTGACCGAAAGCGGCCGTCAGGTCACGTGGCTGGCCTTGCTGAACCGGGACGATCAACCGGATGCGGCCATGAATACCCTGCGCACGATTGAGCCACTGTTCGAGAAGGGGGCCGTTCCGCAGGTGACCTGTCGTCCGCTGATTATTCAGATCGACCTGCGCAAACCCTTCATTTTTGCCAATCTGCCCTGTTGGAAGCCGGCCTTTGACCAGCCGATTGAGAAGCAGAAGGAATTCTACAGGGATGAATCCTTTCGGGCGGCATTCCGCAAAGAGATGGAGTCGCCCAAGGTATTCTCGGGCAAATGGGAACGCGCCATCGTCCATGAGGTTGGGAATCCCGCCATGCAATCCATGATCGGCAAGAGCGTGGCCGAGATTGCCAAAGAGCGCGGCAAAGACGGGCTCGATACCTTTTTGGACCTGTGCATCGAAGACGACTTGCAGCTCCAGTATACCTATGAGCTGTTCAACGCCGACGAAGACCGTATCCCTGAACTGATTACGCACGATCAGGTCATGGTCGGCCTGTCAGACGGTGGCGCCCATGTGGACATGCTGTGTGACGCCGGCTACTGCACCTATCTGCTCGGCACCTGGGTGAGGGACCGGCAGGCCATGACGCTTGAGCACGCGGTGAGGCGGATTACCTCCGAGCCGGCTGCGTTCTACGGGATGACCACACGGGGCAAGATCGCAACAGGCATGGCCGCCGACTTTGCAATCTTTGACTACAACACGGTTGGCTCGGCACGCCGCGGCGAAATGCGGGCCGACCTGCCCGGTGGCGGGCGGCGCTTGGTCATGCCGGCCCAGGGCGTGCAGTACACGATCGTGAACGGAGAAGTGCTGTTCGACGATGGCAAACATACCGGGGCCATGCCGGGCCAGGTGCTGCGTTCGGGTCAGGTCTAGCATTCCCCTTTTGCTCCTTTGCCCCCTCTCCCCTTGGGGGAGAGGGCCGGGGTGAGGGGTGTCGGATTACGCTCCGCTAATCCGACCTACAGAGATGCCGCCAAGACTCTAAATATAGACAAAGGAGGGGAACATGCTGACTCGTTTATTTCACGTCAATGTCTGCGTTCGCGATATGGAGCGCTCCATCGGGTTTTATGAAAAACTCGGGTTTAATAAGGTCAATGACTTTACGCTTGAAGACCCGACGGTGGGTGAGGCGCTTGGCCTCGACGCCCGGAAGCTGCGCGGTGTATTCATGCGCCTCGGGGACGATGAGAACGCTCCGGTTCTGGACTTGGTCCAGTTCATTGATCCGCCCCCACAGGGCGAGCCTTACCCGTCGCTCAATAATATCGGGATTTGCCGTATCGCCTTCAGCGTGGACGATATCGACAAGACTTATGCCGACCTTCAGGAAATGCAGGTTGAATTCCTGGCCCCACTCAAAAAAATAGAAGGGCCGGGGGGCGCGGAGATTGGCGTCGTCTGCTTCAAAGACCCGGACGGCACCATCCTCGAACTGATCAGCGGGATGTAGTTATGTGGATACCCCTCTCTCCTTGGGGGAGAGGGAGCAAAAGGTAGGGGCAACCCCCCGTGGTTGCCCTGCGACTGGAGAACCTGGGAATATGTCAACACAGCAGCCCCGCGAGCAGATAGACCCGGACAAACTCAAGGCTGGCGGCCAAAAGGTCTTTGGCCTGCTGAGCGGTGCGTTAATCTCGGCCATGATTCACCTGGGCGACCGGCTCGGGCTGTATCGGGCGCTGCGTGGCGCCGGGCCAGTGACCAGCGAGGAGCTTGCCGAAAAAACGGGCTTGAGCGAACGTTGGGTGCGGGAGTGGCTCCGAGGACAGGCGGCGGCCCAATTGCTTGAGTATTCAGAGGAGGGGCGTTTTTCCCTCTCGCCGGAAATGGCCATGATTCTTGCGGACGAAGACAGTCCCAAGTTTGCCGCAGGTATTTTCAGCGACTTTCCGCAACGCATGGCCATATTGGAGAAACTGCCCAAGGCCTTTCGTACCGGCCTGGGCCTGCCCTACGACGCGCGTGGCTCAGAGGGCGCACGGGGCATTGAGCGGGTCTTTGCCCCCTGGTATCGGCATGCGCTGATTCCCGTTGTGCTGCCTGCCCTAGACGGTGTCGAGTCCAGGCTGCAAGCCGGTGCAAAGGTGGCGGACGTGGGCTGCGGCGCCGGGATTGCGCTGGTCCAAATGGCCACCGCCTTTCCGCAGGCCGACTTTCATGGCTATGACATCTCGGAGCACGCGCTGGCTCGTGCCAACGCGAACAAGGATGAGGCCGGACTGACCAACCTCCGGTTTCATCATGCGGCTCAGGACGGGTTGCCGGCTGATGCGAGTTTTGACTTCATCACCACCTTTGACTGCATCCATGATATGACCCATCCGGCAGAAGCCATTCGGGCCATTTGGTCGGCGCTCAAGCCGGATGGAACCTGGCTGATCGCCGATATCAAGAGTGCCCCGACGTTTGAAGAGAATCTGAAGAAGCCCATGACTGGGCTGATGTATGCCTTCTCGGTTATGGGCTGCATGTCCTCGGCCTTATCCGAGCCGGACGGGGCTGGCTTGGGCACACTGGGCTTTAACGAACAGGTCGCACGGAGCATGACGCGCGACGCCGGCTTCACTCGCTTCACCCGCCACGATTTTGACAATCCGTTTAACGCCTATTATGAAGTGCGGCCCTGACGCGAGAAAACCCCTCACCCCAGCCCTCTCCCTCAAGGGGAGAGGGAGCAAAATGTAGGGGTAACCCCCTGTGGTTGCCCGGTTCGCAGGGAAAGAGAGGAGGTAGGAGAAACGTATGGAAAAGGAATTTCTGAATCCCGTCGGTCTGCCCGTTTTGCCGGGCTTCTCTCAGGTTGTGACCGCAACCGAGGGAAAAATTGTTTTCATCTCGGGTCAGGTCGCCTTGGACGCGAATAACGAGGTGGTGGGCAAGGGCGACCTGGGCGCCCAGGTCGCCCAAACCTTTGAAAACCTCAAACGAGCGCTGGCCGCGGTTGGGGCCACGTTTGATGACGTGCTGAAGACCAATACGTATATTGTTAATTATACGCCTGACATGATCGGCGTGGTCCGTGATGTTCGCAGCCAATATCTGCCCCAGGAAAAACCGCCGGCCAGCACCCTCATCGGCGTTCAGGCGCTGGTGCTTGAAGACCTGCTCATTGAGATTGAGGCCTTTGCTCTGCTCAAGGCTTGAGGCCGGCGCGTATGCGCTTCTCCCTCCTCTGAGCCCCGCATAACCCGGCATGTCTACTCCTGCCAGCCTTCGCGTTGCCTTTGACATTGGTGGAACCTTCACCGATGTCGTCATAGCCGGAGCCGACGGCCAGCTTCTGACCTATAAAATTTTGACCTTGCCCGATTCTGTTGGTGCGGACGTTGGACGCTGTATTGCCGATGCCGAACGCCAGCGCCCGGAGAGCTCCATTACGAGCCTCGTCCACGGCACGACCATCGCCTCCAACGCGGTCTTGGAAGAACAGGGCGCACGGACCGGACTGATTACCACCACAGGCTTTCGGGATGAATTGGAAATCCGACGCTTGGGGCGTCCCGGCGTATACAACGTTTTTTGGCAACGTACGCCGCCCCTGATCCCGCGTCGCCGCCGACTTGAAGTCAGCGAGCGCCTGACCGTTCGGGGCGAGGTGGAAACGCCGCTCAACGACGAAGAGGTCCGTCAGGCCATACTCAGCCTCAAACGCCAGGGTGTTGAAGCCATTGCCGTGGCGTTTCTGCACTCTTACGTCAATCCCAGCCATGAACAACGGGCCGTGGCTCTTATCCGTGAGGTGTTCCCGGAAGTCATGGTCTGCTCCTCAGCCGACATCCTGCCCGAGGTGCGCGAGTACGAACGCACTTCCACCACGGCGCTGAACGCTTACCTGATGCCCGTGGTCGGACGATACCTGGACCAGTTGGAAACGCAGCTACGGGCATATCCTCCACCACTGCAAATCATGCAGTCCAACGGAGGGATCATGCCCGCTGCGCATGCCCGCCGCCGCCCGGTGCATATGATTGAATCCGGTCCTGCGGCTGGTGCGTTGGCTGCGGCCGGCCTGGCGCAGGAAATCGGTCTGGCTCAGGCGGTAGCGTTTGATATGGGCGGGACGACCGCCAAAGGCTGCCTGATAGAAAATGGCAAGCCGGTTGAAACCGCCGAGGGCGAGGTCGGCGCGGGAATCAACCGAGCCGGGCGACTGAGCAAGGGCGCCGGTTATGCGTTGCGCGTTCCCGCCTACGACATTGTCGAGGTCGGTGCGGGAGGAGGGAGTCTGGCCTGGGTAGACGATGGCGGCGCGCTGCGCGTCGGTCCACGCAGCGCCGGCGCCGTCCCCGGACCGGCCTGCTATGGTCGCAGCGGAACCGAGCCGACCATCACCGACGCCAACGTGGCCCTGGGATATATGAATCCGGCCAGCATCGCTGGTGGCACCGTCCCTATTGATGCCGCGGCTGCACGGACCGCAATCGAGACGCGGCTGGGCGCCCGTCTCGGTCTATCGGTCCACGAGGTTGCCTTCGGGATTCATCAGGTGGCTGACGCGACCATGACGCGCGCCATACGTGCGGTCACGACCGAGCGGGGCCGTGATCCACGCGAGTTTACTCTGATCGCTTTCGGTGGATCAGGCCCGCTGCACGCGGCGACGCTGGCCGACAATCTGGGTATGTCGCGGGTGTATATTCCGCTCTTTCCTGGGGTATTCAGTGCGCTGGGCCTGTTGGTAGCCGACCTGCGCTCTGACTACGTGCAAAGTGTGCCGCAGGATCTGGACGCGGTTGACCCCGCAGCGCTGCTCCAGGAATTTGACGCCCTGGCAGACCGCGCAGCGCAGGAGGCCCGGCATGGGCAGCGCGAGCGGCCCGGTCTCACCTATGAGCGTCTGATCGACTTACGCTATAAGCGCCAGTCATCGGAACTGACCCTGCCGCTCCCGGCTCAGGTTGAGGCGGCTGACATCCGGCAGGTTTTGGCCGAGAGCTTTCATGCCGCGCATGAACAAACGTATGGATATCGACGCGAAGACGATACCATTGCCATCGTCAGCGTTCGCCTGAAAGCATCCATCCGGACACAAAGCCTGTCCTTCAGCGAGTTGGGCGTGTCTTTCAGCCAATCGGCAGAAAAGACCGCACATCTGGACTCCCGACGCGCGTATTTCGGCCCCCAACAGGGTGAGCTCGATACCCGGATTCTGAGCCGCGGTGACTTGGTCGAACAGGCCGTCGCCGGTCCTCTGATTGTCGAAGAGTTTGACACCACGGTCGTCGTCCCACCGCGCTGGCAGGCGAGTGTCGATGCGTATGGCAATATTGTGCTAATCAAAAGCTTATAAACGAGGAAAATCTCATGGCCGGCGCATTTGATCCCATTCTGATCGAAGTCATGAAAAACGAGCTGACCGCGGTTGCCGAAGAGATGGGCATTACCATGAAGCGGACGGCGCGATCGTTGGGGGCCAAGGAAGGCTCTGATTTCTCTACTGCGCTGGTCGATGCCCAGGGCCTGTTGATCGCCCAGGGTCTGACCATCGGTGTCCATCTGGGCTACATCATGGGGGTCATGCCGTGGGTGCTGAAGAAATTTGGCGACGACCTCCACCCTGGCGATGTGATTGTCTCCAATGATCCCTACGGCGGGGTATCCCACTTCCCGGATATCGTGCTGGTCATGCCCATTTTCTGGCAGGAACAACTGGTCGGCTTTTCGGCTATTGTGGAACACCACACCGATATTGGCGGACGCTTCCCCGGCGGCATGGGCATAGCCAGTGCCGAAGTCTACGAAGAAGGGGTGTGTATTCCGGGGGTGAAGCTCTTCAGTCAAGGCGAGCTGAATTACGACCTGGTTGATATGATTGCCGCCAATGTCCGCGCACCTGAGGATGTGCGCGGCGACCTGGACGCCCAGGCCGCCGCCTGCCGGCGCGGTGCCCAGGGGGTCCGGGATCTGCTTGACCGCCACGGGCTGAAACAATTTGCAGCCTGTAACGAACAGTTACGCCAGTACAGCGAACGGGCCATGCGAGCCTGCATTGCTGCCATCCCGGATGGCTCATATGTGTGTACGGATCTGTTTGAAGATGACGGCCTGGGCGGGGAAGGGGTCAATTTGCGTCTCACGGTAACCGTTGCCGACGAGTCCGTCCGGGTTGACTTCGACGGAACCGGCCCACAGGTGCGCAGCGCGATTAACGTCCCTTTCAATCTTACCCGCGCCTGTGTGTACGTGGCCTTTCGGTCCATTCTTGAGACGGATGCGCCGGCAAACTCGGGGCTGATGGCCCCCATTCAGGTGACTGCTCCCGAGGGCTGTGTGGTCAATCCCAAATTTCCCGGTGCGGTGGGTGCACGCGGAATGCTGATGTGGCGGATTATCGACATGGTGTTTGCCGCCCTGGCCCAGGCCATTCCGGACAAAGTCTACGCCGCGGGCGAGGGCGGGGCGAATCTGCTGGTGTATACGCCCCAGGTTGACGCCGGTGTGCCGTCCATGCTGCTGGATATTTACACCTCGGGCTGGGGTGCGCGGCCCGATAGCGATGGTGTGGAGGGTGTCACTCCTATGGCTGCGGGTGGTGCCATGCGCAGCATTCCTGCCGAAATGATCGAGCGCGAGTGTCCGGTCATGCTGGAGGGCTTCGGCTTTTTGCCGGATACCGGTGGTGCCGGACAATATCGCGGCGCCCTGTCCGTGTACCGCCAATGGCGCTTTCTGGGGGAAGGCCGGGTGATGCTCCGAACCTGTCGGGTCAAATCCGTTCCCTATGGGCTGGCCGGCGGAAAAGACGGCACCCCGTTTGCTGCCAGACTGCGCTCCGGCGAGGCGGAAACCCAACTCCCACACGAAATGCTGATTGACACTGAGGTGCGGTCCGGAGAAACCCTGCTGCATGTCCAACCGGGTGCGGGCGGCTACGGCGACCCGCTGGTACGTAACCCCCAGCTCGTCCTGGACGACGTGTTGGACGAAAAAATCTCGCCCGCATACGCCGAGCGGGAATACGGGGTCGCTATTGACGAGCGCACGGAGCAGGTTGACTGGCAGCGGACGGCGCAACTCCGGGCGACATTGCAGGCTGACCTGGGAGGATGACGGCTAAATGCGACGGCCTGCGTCCTGTCCGTTGCCGGCGCGTGGCCTGAGAGGAGAGCTATGGCATTTGATCCTATTCTGGTTGAGGTGGTGAAAAACGAGTTGGCCGCCATTACCGAAGAAATGGCGATTGCGGTCTGGAAGACCGGCCGCTCGGCCATGGTCAAAACCGGAGATTTTGCCACCGCTATCTGTGACGGCCGGGGTCGGTTAATCGGCCAGGGCTATGCGGCCCCGTTTCAACTGGCGTTCTTTATTGCGGTGATGCCGCACATCCTCAAAAAATACGGGGAAGACTTTGCGCCCGGCGACGTGATTGTGGTGAACGATCCGTATGCCGGTGTCACCCATATGCCGGACGTGATGATCATTGCGCCCACGTTCTGGCAGGGGAAGCGGGTCGCCTTTACCTTAGCCTATTCGCACCACACCGACATTGGCGGGCGCTTTCCGGGCGGGTTCAGCAGCCAGTGTACCGAGACCTTTGAAGAGGGTCTCCGCCTGCCGCCGATCAAACTGTACGCGGCTGGGGAGCGCAACGACGCCCTCCTGGAGACGATTCTGGCCAACGTCCGGGTGTCCGACGAATGGCTGGGAGATGTAGAGGCAAAAATTGCGGGCTGCTGGCGTGGCGAGCAAGAGCTGAAAACAATGCTCGAAAAATACGGCTTGGACACCTTCAACTCGTGCTGTGACTATTTGATTAGCTATGCGGAAAAGGCTACGCGGGCAGCCATCAAGGAGATTCCGCCTGGTGAATATGTATATGAGGACGCCTTTGAGGACGACGGTTTTGGCTCAGACGGTGTGGCCTTACCGCTCAAGGTGACCCTGCGCGCACAGGGTGAAACCTTGAGCGTTGATTTCACCGGGACCGGCCCGCAGGCGCGCGGTGCCATCAACCTGCCGCTGAGCATGACGCAAGCCACCGTGTACGGCGCGGTCAAGAGCATTGTCAGTCCGGAGGTATTAACCAATGTCGGCTTCATTCGACCCATACAGGTCGTTGCGCCGGTCGGCAGTCTGGTGAATCCGCGCTTTCCTGCCGCGGTCGGTGGCCGTGCCCCATTATTCTTTCGGGTTTTTGATATGCTGTTTCGTGCCCTGGCCCAGGCTCTACCCGACCGGGTGCCCATCCCCGGAGAGGGTGGGGATGTCTTGCACTTTACCGGTGAGAAAGAAGACGGGACACCGTTTGCGGTGATGGATATTTTCTTTGGCGGCTGGGGCGGACGGCCGCGCAAGGACGGTATTGATGGCGTAGCCCCCATGGCCTTCGGGTCCTACGGAACGATTCCGGCAGAGATGCTCGAACGTGAGTTCCCACTGGTCGTTGACGGGTTTGGCTATGTGCCGGATACGGGCGGTGCCGGCAAGCATCGGGGCTCGGTATCCATCTATAAACAGTGGCGCTTTCTGAGCCCCGGAAAGGTCATGGTCCGCACCAATCGCCTCATTCGCGCCTCCGGCGGGCTGGCCGGCGGCGCGTCCGGCGCGCTGTCCAAGAACATTCTGAACCCCGAAACAGAGAATCGGGAACTGCCGCGCAAAGCCCATATGCACATGGATGTGAGACCGGGCGATCGCATTCACCACATCGTGTCCGGCTCGGGCGGGCACGGCAATCCTCTGGAGCGTGACCCCGCCCGGGTGCTGGCCGACGTACAGGACGAAAAGCTGTCCGTCGCGCAGGCACGAGTGCAGTATGGAGTGGTGATTGACGCGGACGCGGCCGAGGTCAAGATTCCGGAAACCGAGGCATTGCGGGCCGCTCGCCTGCAACCGGCTGCGGCAGCAGACTAGTCGAGGGTCGGGATCGCTTCAGTAAGTAGGTCGGATTAGCGGAGCGTAATCCGACAGGGACGTAATGTCGGGTTACGCCTGCGGCTAACCCGACCTACAAGGCTACTCGGATTGTCGCCCCTTCCGGCGTAATCCGCTATCCAGAAAGAAAATGAGAAAGCCTACGGCGGCAATGCCTAACATCACGAGAAAGACGATGCCTAATGGGTTCATGAAGAGACCTCCCTCCCATTCTCTCCGTCCTCAAGAAAGCCTACACCGTTTGGATAGACGATTCGATATGGTATAGGCTCCCCATGCGTATAGGCTTTGATATAGGCGGAACCTTCACCGATGTCATTGTGGTTGGCGACGACGGACGCCTGTTTACCACCAAGGTGCTCTCGCTGCTTGATCGGGTTGGCGAAGATATTGTCCAATGTGTGCGCGAAGTCGATGCGCGGGCCCAGGTCGAAGGCTTCGTCCACGGTACAACCATTGCCTCGAACGCGGTCATTGAAGACACCACTGCGCGGACCGGACTGATTACCACCCAGGGCTTTCGGGATGAACTCGAAATGCGCGGGCAGCGCCGGCCCAATATCTATGACGCAGACTGGGACCGGTTGCCCCCTCTCGTACCTCGCTCCCTGCGTTTGGAAGTGCAGGAGCGCATCCTGGGTAATGGCCAGATCGAGCAAACGCTCGATCTGGCACAGGCCAGGGCGGTGATCGACCAGCTTCTGACCGCCGGAGTGGAAGCGATCTCTGTTTGTCTGGTGAACTCGTATCTCAATCCCACGCACGAACAGCAACTGGGACAGCTTATTGCTGAAGTGGCGCCGGATACGGTGGTATGTCTGTCGTGTGATATACATCCCGAGATTCGCGAGTATGAACGCACCAGTACGACCGTCATTAATGCGTCGCTGATTCCGGTTGTTGATCGCTATCTCACCCGACTGGAAAAGCACCTTTCGACTTATAGCGAGCGCGTCCTGATTATGCAGTCCAACGGCGGTATCATGAGCGCCCAGGCCGCCCGGCGCCGGCCCGCGTATATGATTGAGTCGGGTCCGGCTGCCGGCGTGCTGGCTGCGGCGCGCTTCGCCCAGGAGACACAGCAGGATCAGGTGCTCTCGTTTGACATGGGGGGGACGACCGCCAAAGCCTGTTTGATTGAAAACGGCCTGCCACTTGAAAAGCCGGGCGGAGAGGTCGGGGGTGGTGCAACCACGACCACGCGTCTGTTCGGTGGCGGCGGACATGCGCTGCGCGTCCCCTCGCTCGATATCGTCGAAGTGGGTGCCGGAGGCGGCAGTATTGCCTGGATAGATGACGGGGGCGCATTACGGGTCGGTCCCCAGAGCGCGAGTGCGGACCCTGGTCCGGCCTGTTACGGCCGGGGCGGAACCGAGCCGACGGTGACTGATGCCAATGTGGTGCTTGGTTATATGAATCCTGACGCTATCGCTGGGGCAACTCTGACCATTGATCGCCAGGCCGCCTGGACCGCGATTGAGCAAAAAATCGCTCAACCGCTCAATGTGGAAGTCCTGGCCGCGGCCTATGGCATCACGCAGGTAGCGAATGCAACCATGATGCGCGCCCTGCGGGCCGTCTCGACCGAACGCGGACGAGACCCGCGGGATTTTACCCTGATCGCGTTCGGCGGGGCTGGGCCAATGCACGCTGCCGCGCTGGCGGATAGCCTGAGTATGACGCAGGTGCAGATTCCGCTCTACCCCGGCTTATTCAGCGCGCTTGGGTTGTTATTGGCAGATTATCGCCACGACTATATTCGCAGCGTGGCCGTGGCTTTGGACCAAATCGACCCGCAGGCCGTGCTGCGTCACTACCAGGAGCTTGAGACCCAGGCCCGGGCCGAGCTGGTCGAAGAAGGCATTGCCGTGGATCAGATTCGCTTCGAGCGCCAGGTTGATCTCAAATATGGTTATCAGGTAGCGGAGCTGAGTCTGCCTTTTCCCGACGTGTCGGTCGCGGATATGCAGGAGCGCTTGGCCCAGCTCTTCACCGAAGCGCACCGGCAGGCATTTGGCTATGATCGAGCCGATACGATTGAGTTGGTCAGCGTCCGGCTGCGGGCCTTGGCCTCCTCCGGCCACCTGCGCTTTACCGAACTGACTGGAGCAGGGAGCGTAAGTCCTCCCGCGTCTCCAGCCTCACGCACGGCGTATTTTGGCCCGCAGGTAGGCGAACGCCAGGCAGGGGTGTATCAGCGCACCGCTCTTGAACAAGCGCGGAGCGGCCCGCTCATCGTGGAAGAACCGGATACCACGGTGGTTGTACCGCCCGGCTGGACAGTCCAGTATGACGTGGGCGGGAATCTGCTCTTGCAGTGTGCATAGCATCACAGCGTGTTTCGCTTCGGGCCGGGAACCCACCCCGGCCTTCGGCCACCCCTCCAGGGAGGGGAAGTTTTGTCCCGATTATCCTCTCTTGGGAGGGGTACCGCATAGCGGCGGGGTGGGTTCCTGCCGGGTTGAAGGGTATCTTTTGTGAGGCCGACATCCACTCCGGTAGTCAAAGATTTGGTCCTGATTGGCGGTGGCCACAGTCATGTCACGGTGCTGAAACGCTTTGGGATGCAGCCGCTGCCGGGCGTACGTCTGACGCTGATTTGCCGGGATAGCCACGCGCCGTATTCCGGCATGTTACCCGGCTATATCGCCGGACATTATAGCTTCGATCAGGCCCATATCGATCTTGGGCCGCTGTCCCGGTTTGCCGGAGCGCGATTTTTTCATGATGAAGTGATCGGTCTGGACCTGGCGAACAAGCGGGTCGTGTGTCGCACCCGGCCGCCCGTGGCCTATGATGTTTTGTCCATTAATATCGGGGCGACGCCTGCCATTGCGCATATCCCCGGTGCTACGTACACCGGTGTGGCCGTCAAGCCCATAGACGGTTTTTGGCGGCAGTGGGAGAAGCTCCGTGAGCGCTGTCTGGCTCGCACCGAACGCACGACGATCGGTGTCATTGGCGGCGGTGCCGGGAGCGTGGAACTCTTACTGGCCGTCCAATACCGTCTCGAACATCTGCTCGCCCAGCAAAAGCGGTCGGCCGATCACCTCGTTTTTTCCCTCATTAGCGCGGCGTCCGAAATTCTGCCGACCCACAACCCGCGCGTCCGCGCCGCGTTTCGGCGCATTCTCAAGCAGCGAGGGGTTGAGGTCCGAACGGATTGTCTTGTCACCAGCGCTGCCGAAGGTTGCGTTCGACTTGCCGATAACACCCAACTCGCTCTGGATGAGCTTCTGTGGGTCACCACGGCCGGCGCCGCCGACTGGCCGGGAGAGGCTGGCCTGGCTACGGACGAGCAGGGTTTTATCTCCGTGCAGGATACGCTTCAGTCCGTTTCCCATCCCGAGGTCTTTGCCGCCGGGGATATCGCCGCGGTCGTCAACCATCCCCGCCCAAAATCTGGTGTGTTCGCCGTACGGCAAGGGCCGCCGTTGGCCAAGAATCTCCGCCGCTTCCTGTGCGGCCAAGCGGTCAAAGCCTTTGTGCCGCAAAAGCAGTTTCTGAGCCTGATCTCTACCGGAGACCGATATGCTGTAGCCTCACGGTCGGGTTGGGCGGGTGAAGGCAGGTGGGTCTGGAGGTGGAAGGACTGGATCGACCGGCGCTTTATCCGCAAATACAATGAGCTGCCGGATATGCCCGAAGATGAACCGGCTCAGCTAGAGCAGGGTCTGGCCGACACGCACGTCCTCAAAGAGATTTCCGCCTTTGCCATGCGCTGCGGTGGCTGCGGCTCCAAAATCGGCAGTACGGTCCTGAACCAGGCCCTGGCGCGTCTTAAGCCGGTTGACCGTTCCGATGTCATTGTCGGTCTGCATGCGCCGGACGATGCGGCTGTGGTCACCGTTCCGCCCGGAAAAGCGGTGGTGCAGACGGTTGATTTTTTTCGAGCCTTTATTGAAGATCCGTTTGTCTTTGGCCAAATCGCGGCCACCCATGCCCTGGGTGACATCTTTGCCATGGGTGCCGAGCCACAGACTGCTCTGGCCATGGTCACCATTCCGTATGGCTTGGAAGACAAGGTGCAAGATCAGCTCACCCAGCTTATGGCTGGGGCCTTGGAGGTCCTCAACTGTGAACACACCTCTCTGGTTGGCGGGCATACCAGCGAGGGCAGCGAACTGGCGCTGGGATTTGCCATCAACGGTTTGGCAAGTCAGGAATCCGTACTGAAAAAAAGCGGTATGCAGCCGGGACAAGCACTGGTTCTGACCAAGGCATTGGGAACCGGTGCGCTGTTTGCCGCGGACATGCGACACAAAGCCAAGGGTCGCTGGATCGAAGCCGCGCTGGCCTCCATGCGGCAGTCAAATCGAGCCGGAGCAGACTGCCTGCGTCAGCACGGCGCGACCGCCATGACCGACGTGACCGGATTCGGCCTACTGGGCCATCTGGTCGAAATGGTCCGCGCCTCGGCTGTTGACGCTATCCTTGATATGGAACGGCTGCCTGTCCTGCCCGGCGCGCTGGAGGTCGTTCAGCAGGGCATTTTTTCGTCCCTGCAACCGCAGAATATTCGGCTGCGGCGGGCCATTCGCGAGGTGGAGCGGGCGGCCCAGCATCCGTACTACGCTCTGCTGTTCGACCCGCAGACCGCCGGCGGACTCCTGGCCAGCATCCCGGCCGATCAGGCCCAGGCGTGCATCCAGGAGCTTCAAGGGCTGGGCTATCAGGACGCGGCTATTATCGGTTCGGTGCAGGCGCAGAGCGATGCGCTTGAGCCGATCAGCCTGCACGTATGACCAAAGGCTGTCTTCTCATCGCTCCAATGCCGTCACAATCTCTCTAAAACGGGCAAGCCCAGACCCCAAGTTTTCATGGACAGGATATCTCTAGGACGAGATCGGAAGCTATACTGAGGATTCGCTATGAAGAATTTAGATCAGTACAAAGGTGACCTAGAACGGCTTATCGCCACCGGTGACAATTTATATAACGCTATGCAGTACGAGTGTCGGCCAGAAGGTTACAGGAAGGCTGCGAGGAAAGAACTAGGAGAAAAAGCAACGGATTTCCTCAGAAATCTGCCTTCATTCTCTGCCGAGTATCAAGCTTGGTATTCAGAAGCAGGGGCACTTATACGTCAATTACTGCCCAATCGTCTCGATGATTTCTCCGGTTATTACGAGCAGCCAAAGACACGTAAAGAAGTGACGTATGGGAGCTACCGGATATCCGACTACCTTCTCAGGCTTCAAGTGAAGAATGCGTTGGGAGAAGTGACCGTTGATCCTTCCGCAGCAATTCCGCGGTTTGAACAGCAACTGGCGATAGTCAAAGCTGTCAAAAACCGCTTTGAAAGCTCACTTTTCGACATCAGACAGCTCGTGCAGGCTGATCTCTTCGACTCCGAACTGGAGGCGGCGAAGGCCCTTGTGAAGCATGGCTTCCTCAGAGCGGCGGGCGCGGTGGCAGGGGTAGTCATGGAGAAGCACCTTGCCCAAGTCTGCGACAACCACGCCATTACAATGCGCAAGAAGAGACCAACCATCGGAGACTTTAATAACGCACTAAAAGATGCAGATGTGATCAACACCCCTCAGTGGAGATTCAATCAGCATCTCGGCGATATCCGAAACCTGTGTGACCATAACAAAGACGCTGAACCAACCGAGAAACAAGTGAATGACCTTGTGGATGGTGTGATGGAACTCACGAAGATGCTGTTTTGATAACAGGCCTGAGACGTCTCCATTTTTGCCACGGACCAAGCTTAACACTGTGGCAGGTATCAGACGTAGCGGGCTGACTGGATAAGTGAGAGTAGAGTGTAGGAAGATCAGGGACTATCAGGACGCGGCCATTATCGGCACGGTACAAACGCAGAGCGATGCACGTGAGCCGATTATGCCGCAAGCATAACCGCCTCACGTATAGGCTCTGAGAAAAAAGAAGACGAGCACGCCGGTGACCGAGACGTAGAGCCAAATCGGGAAGGTGTAGCGCGCGATCTTTTTGTGGGCCTCAAACTGGGAACGGGCCGCGTGGTAGAGCGTGGTAAAAACCAGGGGCAGAGCGACAATGGACAACACAATGTGGCTGATCAGGATGAAAAAATACAGCAGTCGAATCGGCCCCTGGCCGGGAAAAGGAGTATCGCCATGAAAATGGTGATACACGATATAACTCCCCAGAAAGAGGACTGAGAACACGAGCGCGGCCAGCATGCAGCGTATATGCCTTTCCCGGTTACCGCGCTTGATATTGACAAACCCGCCGATCAAACAGCAGGCGCACAGCGCGTTAAAACAGGCGTTGGCCGCCGGGAGATACATCACCCACTCTCCCTCTGCCGTGGCCGTCGGCTTATAGTAAATCAACCAGATCAGAAACCCGCTCAGGATCAAGCCGAGGAGCAAGAACCAGGAAAACGGGTTGCGCGTCATGGCCGGTGTTGGCATGGGCCTGAGGCTAACGGTGGAAGAGATGGAGATCAAGTCTCCGCGTGGTGGTGTCCCATCCTTCTGACCCTATCCGTTCTCCCGTTAGGGGAGCCAAAAAATATCCCCTCTCGGGAGGGGTGGCCGAAGGCCGGGGTGGGTTCCTGGGACACACCGGTGAGCAAACCCACCCCGCCGCTGACGCGGAACGCATCCCCTCCCTGGAGGGGATGCGTTCCGCGTATCGCGCCCTCCGCACTATTCCGCTAGAATGCCGCGTCATCAGAACGAAGCGAAGGAGGACGGTATGCAGTTTGTAAGTCTGGAAGAAGCCAAGCAGGCATCGGGTCTGCGCCTGACGTTTGTGGCCAATGCGCCGAGTCCGTGGGGAGAAGCGATCAAGGGTATGCTCAAGACCAAGGATATTCCCTTTACCGCCACGCTCTATATGCCTGGTGACCCTGCGGCCAATAAGGGCCTGGTGGAGTGGACGGGTGAAGATAGTGCGCCGTCCGCTATGTATGAAGACGAAGCACCCCGGTCCGGCTGGGCGGAGATCCTGCTCTTGCTCGAACGCCTCCAGCCCGAACCCAGCCTCATTCCGGCTGACCCGGAGCAACGCGCGCTGATGTTCGGGCTCTCATATGAAATCTGCGGCGAAATGGGCTTGGGCTGGTCGGCTCGTCTCATGATGTGTGATGCCGCCATAGACCCGAATATGGACTATCCCGTTCCTGCCGAGATGGGCCACTATCTTGGCGCGAAATACGGCTACCGGCCCGGCATCGGACCGGAGGCAACCAAACGGGTGACCGACATTCTGGGTCTCCTGTCTGCCCGCCTCAAAGCCGAGCAGGCAAAGGGCAATCGCTTCCTCATGGGCGAACACGTCACGGCCCTGGACTTCTACTGGGCAACGTTTTGCGCCCTGATGAAACCGCTGCCGCCCGAACACTGCAATATCATGGAGGTGTTACGCGCCGCCCTCGAGTTTCCCAATCCGGCGATTGAACAGGCGCTCGACCCCGCCCTGATCGATCATCGGGACTTTATGTATAACGAGTACCTCGGGCTGCCCATGGTGCTTTCGTAACATGACCGGGAGACGCCTGCGTCTCCCGATTCATTTTTATGCCCATCCCCGAACGGTATAATCGCGGCTACAACCTTGGTGTTGGTGGTGCGGTCGTGCGCGACAACCGTCTCCTGCTCGTGCGCCGGGCATCACGGCGGGGCAGGGGGAACTGGCAGGTGCCGGGTGGCTTTGTCGAGCCGGACGAAACCATTGAGCGGGCGGTTGTCCGCGAGGTCCGGGAGGAATCCGGCGTAACCGGAGAAGTGCAGGGCGTCGTTGGCCTACGGAATCGGTGTGATCCCGACATTGGCAACAGTCTGTATATCGTCCTGCTGATGAAACCGCTGAGCGGTGAGCCGCAACCCGATATGGACGAGGTTGACCGCGCCGAGTATCTGACCCTGGAGCAGATTGAGGGGTTGGAGCAGGTGCCGCCCATTAATCGAGAGATCGCCAGCCGCGTGCTCTCTGAGAAAAAATGCCTGCTGGCGCCGCAAGAACTCATCCATCTGAACGGCAAACCCTACACGCTCTTTGTTGGATAGTGGCTATGCCTCAATATTGTTCTGATTATCTCGAAAAACAACTGGGTATAGTCAATAACGAATATCCCAATCCTTGGCCGTCCTCCCTGCGCCGAAAAATTTTAGGCAAAAAGGGCAATTTGGCCGAAGAATGTTCAGGGTGGGAGGTGGGGGGTGCGCTACCGACCCGGGCTGCTTGACCCGCAGCCAACTATTGAAAGGATTCATCGCACTCAGCAACGGTTTCAGGATCGGTCGCGACTTGGTCGGCCCACTCACGGGTCTGGAACCAATACTGGCGGTGCTGTTCGAGCCAGCCATCGGCAAGGCGAACCGCAATCCAGCCATTGAAAAAGTTCAAGGTATCGAGGTCCCCTTTACGTACGGCCATCGCCGCTACTCTCGAGGCAAACGGCTCCTCGAAGGGCAGGCGCAGCGTCTCCGGGTGGGCTTCAACCCACGCGGTCCGCTGCGTCTCGAACGCTGCCGCCGCATGGGCGTCACCGTCGACGACGGCCAGGAGGACCTCGTTGTCGGTATCAAAGAGCAGGAGCATGGCGTCGGGAAATGTATTTTCGAGGGCAGGCACGGACGAGGCGCCTCGGCGGGTCGCAATCGTGACATCGGAACTGTTGAAATCGGCCAGCGTTGCCAGGGCTGCAGTTTGCTCTGTATTCGCCACGAGGAAAGTCCCGATAGCGTTGTACGGTGACGTAAAATTAACCTTGAGATTGCGTTCCGGCAGGATCGCCATCCCGCTGATAATGACGTCAAACTGCTCAGCAATCAGTTCCGAGATGATATAGTTCCAGTTCGTCCGGGCAAATTCGATCTCCACCCCCATGTCCGCGGCCACTCTTTTCGCCACATCAATCTCG
>MPMI01000036.1 GCA_002238415.1 Desulfurellaceae bacterium bin18
TGGCAGACGACGGCCACGGCGACATGACGGGTGGCGGGCACGACGAGACGCTGCATGGCGGACATGCCCACCCGGTCAGGCGTATTGTCTTTCCACTGGACGCCCGAACATTCGGCGGACGGGTGCAGGCCAATATCCTGCCGGGCTTTGGGGGCCGCCTGTCGCTCGGCGGAGACATGTACAGACTCGAACGCGAGGGTACTAATCATCTCTCGTTTCTCAGCGGAGACATGGCCGGTACCACCCGCTATTTCCACGCCTGGCCGGAGACGTACATCATGGACGGCGGCATCTTTGGTGAGTACGTCTATCTACCGGCCCCGAAGTGGCGTTTGATCGTTGGCGCGCGGATCGATTTTGTCGATGCCGGTGCGAATCCAGGCCCGACCGAGCGCGTGCAGTATCGCAGCTATTATGGTGATGGTGCCGACGAGGTAGACGCCTTCGAGACGAATGTGAGCGCCAACACAAGGCTGGTCTACTCGCCTGTATCATCGCTCGATCTGTTTGTCGGGGTAGGCCGCGCCGCGCGCACCGCGGATGCGACCGAGCGGTATTTGGCGTTGGGACCCGGACCGGGCGGCTTTTATATCGGTAATCCCGGTCTTGACCCGGAAGAGAGCTTTGAGGTCGATACGGGCATCCACACAAGGTGGGGTCGATTAGCTGTGGATGGGGCACTCTTCTACAACAGGATCGAGGACTATATTTTGCAATACATTCTGGACCGCGCCTTCCAGTGTCCGCACGGGCCGTGCAACTTGCGGGGGTTTCGCAATATCGATCACGCGACGTTGCTGGGTGCGGACCTGGGCCTGAGCTATGCGCTACGCGAAAACTTGTCGCTGCACGGCTCCTTTGCGTATGTGCATGGAGAAAACGAAGAAGACGACCGGGCGCTCCCCGAAATTCCTCCTTTGGAGGGCCGGCTCGGATTACGCTACGAGCATCCGCACTGGGGCCTCTGGTTCAACCCGGTGCTCCGCCTCGCCCAGAGCCAGCATCGAGTTGATACCGCGTTCGGCGAAGACACGACGCGGGGGCATGTGACGGTTGATATCGGCGCTGGCTGGCGATTGTTTGGGCGTCACGAATTCATGCTGCATATCGAGAACCTGTTCGACAAAAACTATAATGAGCATATCACCCGGGAGAATCCGTTCACCGGTCGGGAAGTGTTCGAGCCTGGACGGGTGGTGACGGTCGGCCTGCGGACAACGTTCTAACGCAATACTGCCCTGGAGGAGGGGTAACGCATGCGTCGCTCCTGCGGCCTAGTCCGATTCTCCAGGTGAGGGCAGAGGGATAGCTTCGTCAATCAACATGACCGGGATATCGTCTCGAATGGGGTAGCAATAGCGCTGGTCTTCGCGGACTAGGGCCGCGTCCATTGCTGCGGAGACGACCTCGCCCATCCGGTTTTTGAGGCTGCCGTTTTGAATATGGGCGTTGAGTGTGTCCACCAGCTCGGTCGGGGCCAGTGCCACGGGCTGCTTGGTCTCTGGACACACCAGGATAGTCAGTAGCTCCTGACTAACTGCCATGCGCGTTCCCTCCTCCAGGCTGAGCGTCGATGGACAGCACGACCTCAAGCAGCACCTGCACGGCGTCCCGTAAGGCCGCCAGGGGCATACGCTCGTTCAGACCATGTACGCCACGAGCATCTTCCGCTGCGAGTGCCAAGCCTGAAAAGCCGTAACTGGTAATGCCTTTTTCTCTGAAATAATGTGTGTCGGTGAAGCCGCCCAGGACGCTGGGTAGAACCGGAGCGTGCGGGTCTCTGCGCGCGGCAACGGAACGGATCGCCTCGAAGAGGGACGTATCCGGGTCCGAGGCAACGGAAGGAAAGTTCAATAGGGTTGAGAACTGGATGTTCGGATCATCCACTACCTGTTTGAGCTCGGCGATGAATTGTTGCGGGTCTTCTCCTGGCAAGAGGCGGCAGTCAAGGTGGGCGGACGCCGAGGCCGGGACGACGTTGGTTTTCGGGCTACCGTTGAGAACGGTCAGGGAGATGGTATTTCGCACCAGGGCATTATGGCCCGACTTTGCCGTGAATTTTTGACGAAACGCCTCATCCTGGAGGGCCTGTTCAAGCGCCCGGTAGTGTTGCGCCGTTTCCGCATCCTCGGAGTCTGCCAAGGCGCTGAAATACGTCTGGACCGCGGGCACGACCTTGAAAGCCGTCTCATAGCGACGGATCTTGTCTAAGGCCCGCACGAGGCGGGTCACCGCCGTCTCAGGCTTCGGACTCGCCCCATGGCCTGCCGGTCCTGTCGCTTTGAGTTCAATCCAACACGGCGCCTTTTCCGCCACTGAGACGCGATACGAGCGCTTGCCTTCGCGCTGTCGAATACCGCCTCCTTCGGTCAGGAGAAACTCCGCGTCGGCAATGCGGTCGAAATGCGTGTCAACAAACCAGCCGGCACCTTTTCTGCCGCCGACTTCTTCATCCCCGGTCCCGAGAAAAATGATGTCACGTTCAAACCTCAGGCCACTCCGCTTGAGTAAGGCTAGCACAAGAAATTGGACGACACTTACGCCTTTACAGTCGATCGCGCCTCGGCCGTGGACGTAGCCATCTTTGATAGCCCCCCCAAACGGGTCGAACGCCCATTCCGCCGGGTCGGCAGGGACGACATCGAGATGATGCAGGAGGATGAGAGCTTTTTTCTTGCCGCTGCCTTTGAGCCGACCATAGACGATGCCCCGGCCCGGCTCCGACTCGTAGACCTGGGCCTCAATGCCTTCCTGGGTGAGGATGTTCTGCCAGAACTGTGCCGCGGCCGTCTCGTTCCCCGGCGGGTTGGACGTGTCGATTTGTACGACTTGGCTGAGCAGCTCGCCGGCCTCTTTTTCAACCGCCGACCAGTCTATGTCCGGAATAGCCTGGGTCTCCGCCGGAAGCGGGCGGACGAAGACGAGCGGGAAAACAAGGAGTAGAGACAACCAAACACGGCGGCTCGGGCCTCTTGGCTTTTGGGTCTGCGTTATCATGCGGGTGTCCTACCTTGTGTCCATTATGCAGTCCGATCCGTAGCGCTTCCTGCGAATCTACTTCGCGCTAGATATGTCACACCCAAGAGACTTCTTCAACGGCGAGGGACGACCGGGCCGGAGACTTGCCTTGTTCCGGCCGAAGAAGCTCGATACAAACAGACTCCGAAAAAAGACGAGAAAAGGACGGGCCATGAGCGGACACAGTCTATTCGATGTCAGCGGCAAGAGAGGGTATGTCACCGGCGGCGGCTCGGGACTGGGGCGCGCCATTGCCCTGGGTATGGCCGAGGCCGGCGCAGCGGTTGTGGTGAGCGATATCAATCAAGAGGCGGCCCGGAAAGTGGCGGAGGAGATTCACGCTCAGCGTGGGGAGGCCCGTTTCCTAGCCATAAACGTATCGCAAAAAGATCAGGTTGAAAAGCTGATCCGGACTACCACGGAAGAGCTGGGCGGACTGGACTTTGCCTTTAATAATGCGGGTATCCTCAAACTTGGGAAGCCGGAAGATCTCAGCCAAGCCGATTGGCAAGAGGAACTCAATGTTGACTTGACCGGAGTGTTTCTGTGTTGCCAGGCCGCGGGCCGCTATATGATCGACCACGGCGGCGGGAAAATTGTGAATACGGCCTCTATTTCGGGCTTGATTGTCAACTCGGGGCTGACCTATTCGACCGCCAAAGCTGGTGTTATTCAGCTCACCCGGGTGCTGGCCATGCGGTGGGCGAGGCACGGCGTGTATGTGAATTGTTTCAGCCCCGGCTATATTCGCACCGGAATGACGGCTCCACATCTCACCCGGCCTGAGGTCGAAAAAGAAATGCTGCGTCAGACCCCGTTGCGCCGTTTGGGTGAGCCGCGTGACCTGGTCGGGGCTGCCTTGTTCCTGGCCGCCCCGGCTTCGGACTTCGTAACGGGTCAGAACATTATTGTTGATGGTGGGGTCACCTTGGCATAAGGTTCTCGTCTGCCGTGATCAGAGCAATACTGCGTCTGCGCTAGTCTCCTGTTTGGCTGCCCGGGGCGCCCGTTTTGTCGTGCGTCGCTTTCTGGGTGTAGTGCTTTTCTTCGGCCGGGCTTTTTTCGGTTTTGCCTTGGGTATGGGACGTTTTTCGGTGATCTCGATTTCATACTGTTCAATATGAAAGTCGGAGGCGGTACGAAAAAAGAAGCGGGTGTTGAGTTGGGTCTCAAGGGCATCCAGCCCTTCTTCCTCCGCCTCGTATAAAAAGGCGAGGATATCTGGATGGGCATAGACAGTGACGGCTTGGGCGTGTGACTGAAGCGCCACTTCTTTATGTAACTGGCGGATGAGATTGTAGGTAATAGTGGGAATCGACTGTCTATGACCCCGACCGTCACAATATTCGCAGGGAGCGCAGAGTTGCTGCTGGAGGCTCTCCCGCGTCCGTTTGCGCGTCATCTGAACCAGTCCGAGTTCGCTGATCTTCCGCATATTGCTGCGGGTTTTATCTTTCTTCAGGGCCGTGCGGAGCGCTTCTGTGACTTTGGTGCGGTTGGCCGCTCGCTCCATATCGATAAAGTCAACGATAATGAGACCTCCAATATTGCGCAGGCGGAGCTGTTCGACCACGACCTGGGCGGCTTCAAGGTTGGTCTGGAGCATGGTCTCTTCTTGGTTCCGTTTCCCAACAAAGCGACCTGTGTTTACATCAATCGCGGTGAGCGCTTCGGTGTGATCAATAACGATATGGCCACCGGATTTGAGGGGGACGCGCCGGTCGAGCGCTTTGGTAATCTGCTGCTCTATTTTGTAATGCTCAAAGAGGGGGGTCTGTTTGTCGTGGAGCTTCACGCGACCGGTTAAACGCGGCATGAAGGTCGCGATGAATTCGTTAATGCGCTCGTAATCATTCGCATTATCGATAATGATCTCATTAATATCCGGCGTGAAGACATCACGAATGATACGCAGGACGACATCCATATCGTCGTGCACGAGGGTCGGGGCCGCGTGCTGCTCACGTTTTTTGGTGATCCTGCCCCAGAGCTTGAGCAGGAATTTCATGTCGTCGTGAATTTCTTTTTTGGTCAGACCCTCGCAGGCGGTGCGGACAATAAAACCGCCCTCGGCCGGCCGCAGGCTGGTGACGGCTTCTCTGAGCCGGCTCCGCTCTTTGCCGTCCGCAATGCGCCGGGACACACCAATATGTTCGATGGTCGGTGTGTACACCAGCTGCCGTCCGGGCAGAGAGAGGTGCGCGGTGAGTCGGGGACCTTTCGTCCCGATCGGATCTTTGGCGACCTGGACAAGGATTTCCTGATTCTCTTTCAGCTTTTGTTCGAGTGGAATCCGCGGCTCGGAACGGGAACGGCGACGCCCACGTGTGGGTTTGGGCTCGACATTCGAGGGCGGCTCCTCTTCCTCGTCAGGCCCGCTCTCGGGGTCGGCCAAGTCAAATGCGCTCAGCAGATCGTCTGTGTCCGGGTCCTGGTCGTCAACGTCATCGATCATACCGGGGGGCAACGGGCCGCCAAACACATCCGAAGCATGAATGAAGCCCGCCTTTTCGAGTCCGATATCAACGAACGCCGCCTGCATCCCTGGGAGGATACGATTGACGCGCCCAAGATAGATGTTGCCTGCAATATTACGCTGCTGAGCGCGCTCGATGTGAATCTCTACGAGCGTTTCATTTTCGAGCAGGGCAACACGAGCCTCTTGGGGGGTGGAATTAATAATGATTCTTTGACGCACGAGTATTAGCCTGTTGTCGGACGCTGTTCTTGCTCATGGGATCGTGCCCCTCTCTGAGGGAGGGCATCCGAGCGAAATTGTGTCACGGTCTTTGTCACCCGCAAGAGTTTCACCTCTTGTGGAGACAAAGTGAAGAGGGCACCAACGAATTCGTGGGGCTTGAGGGTGCCTACCTCTGTCATGGCGATGGTGATGGAGAGTGTGAGCGGTGTTTCCAGCGTGATAGCTGAAACGAGTTGCTTGGCATCAAGGGTGCGTTCCCGATGACGGGTCCGTTTGCGTATGGGGAAGGTCTGCGCTTGATGAAATTGACCTAGCCGCTCCTGTATGAAGCTCGGATCACATTTTTCCAGGGGAAGCGTATCCAGGGCAACCTGGTAGTGCTGGGTTGTAATACTCACATCGATACTTGGTCTGTCCAGGTCGATCGGCTGTGTCTGGTAGATACGAAAGCCGCTCGGCAGTTCGGCATTCAGGCGTTGTTGTACCTCTTTTGCCGGCATCTCTTCATGCAGCAGGATATCAAGAAATTCCTCTTCACTCTCCATGCCGACTGGGAGAGCCGGGCCAAAACTCATCCGGGGTAAGGGATGAAAACCCTGGCTGTAGGCAAGGGGGAGGTACGCCCGGCGACAGGAACGGGCAAAGAGTGTCGCGACCTCTTTCGCTCCCAGAAAGCGAGCCATGCCGAGCTTGCTATACCGCAAGCGAAAACGCATGACGGCCCGTTGCTGATTGCCCTGGCTCGCTGCAATGGTATTGGGGTCACCGACAAGCCATTCATTGGCGTTGCCCGAAGTGGGAGGGTGAGCGTCAGGCTGGGGCGCCTCGGATTGAGCGGTGCGCAGTGCTCCAAGGGGAGTCGCTTTCAGCTGCTCTTCATCCAACATGCCGCTAGAGCGTTTGATTTTTACCCGCTGTTGTTCCGCTTTCTTCTGCTGCATCATCTGCCATTGCCGGGTACCCCACACATCATGCGTGGGCAGGGTCGCTTGCGCCCAGGGATCGACCGCCGGTCCTCTATGGTCAGCGCCTTTGGCGCCGTTCAGATGATAGGTAACATTACGGACACTCTTAAAATCACACGCCCCACAATACGAGCAGCGTTCGACGCTACAGTCCGGGGTGAGGGTGCCTTCAAATGCTTTGGCCAGGTCGCGTTGGATCCATTGCTTGGTGACACCGCTATCCAAATGGTCCCAGGGAAGTGGCTCATCAAGCAGGCGCCGGCGGAGATGAAAATTGGGCTCGATGTGGTGCGCGCGAAAGGCCTGCTGCCACAGGTCGAGTCGAAATTGCTCTGTCCAGCCGTCAAACCGACAACCGAGGTGATAGGCGGTCAGGAGCGGGGCCCCGAGGCGACGGTCGCCCCGAGCGAAAACACCCTCAAGGAAGGACAACCGTGCGTCGTGCCATTTGAATTGAATACCGTAGCGTCGCAGTTCGCGTCGTAAGAGTTGCTGCCGCGCTTCGGTTTCCTCCAGGTCTACCTGGGCGGCCCACTGAAACGGGGTATGCGGTTTGGGGATAAAGGTCGAAACACTGGCCGTGACTTGGCGCTGATGCTTGCCGGCCGCAGAGACCTTACGGCACAGGTCGACGATACCTAGCAGATCATCTTCTGTCTCGGTCGGCTGTCCTAGCATAAAGTATAACTTGACGCTTTTCCAACCGAGACTAAACAACAGCTGTGCAGCCTCAATCAGTTCTTCTTCCTGATATTCTTTTTGGATCACATCACGCAGACGCTGGGAACCGGCCTCGGGGGCAAGGGTAAAACCCGTTTTTCGTACCCGACGGATTTCCTCCAGGATATGGGGGGAGAGGGCGTCTACCCGCGTTGAGGGCAGAGAGACCGATACTTTGAGGTCTGAAAAGCGATTCATAATCGACCGCAGGAGAGGGTTCACGCAGCTATAGTCGCCGGTACTTAAGCTGAGCAGAGAAACCTCTTCATAGCCGCTTTGTTTGACTAATTGGTCGATCTGTTCCTGAAGGGCGCGTGGGTCGCGCTCCCGCAAGGGACGATAGATATAGCCCGCCTGGCAGAAACGACAGCCACGGACGCAGCCGCGCATGACTTCCGCCGCAACGCGGTCGTGCACGATGTTCACATTCGGTACGACCTGGGTGGTGAGCTGGGGGATGGTATTGAGGTCTTCAACAATGCGTTTTTTGACAACCGTATAGTCGGCATAGCGGGGGCGGATGCCGCTCAGCGTGCCGCTCGGGGTATATTCCGGTTCAAAAAAGGCCGGGACGTAGACACCCGGGATGTGGCGCAGCGCGTGGAGGAGGGCTTCCCGGTCTTTTCCATCCCAGGCTAGATAGGCGTCACAGATATCGAAAATCGCCTCCTCACCATCGCCGAGGAGAAAGGCGTCGATAAAGTCAGCGATGGGCTCCGGATGAAATGCGCAGGGTCCACCGGCAATAACCAGCGGATGAGACGCGTCGCGGTCACGCGAGAGCAGGGGAATCCCGCCAAGGTCCAGCATGGCCAGGACGTTGGTATAGGTCAGTTCGTACTGGAGACTGAAGCCAATAATCTCAAAGGCAGATAATGGCCGGTAGGTTTCAAGAGAGACGAGCGGTAAATGGTGCTGGCGAAGCTGCTCTTCCAGGTCCCGCCATGGCGCATAGGCGCGTTCCGCCTGAATATCGGGACGATTATTGAGCAAATTATACAGAACTTGTAAGCCGAAGTGAGACTGCGCGATCTCGTAGACCTCGGGGAAGGCCAGCGCGAAGCGCAGGCGTATATCCGTAGGGTCTTTGATGATGGTCCCGAGTTCACCGCCTGTATAGCGCGAAGGCTGTTCAACCAACGGAAGAATAGTGGCGTACGCCTGCCGGAGGTCGGTCTCCTTCCTCATCCCCACACTCAATAGATACCTCTCTTCATGTCTCTTTATACCGGAAATCCCGATAGCCCCGCAAGGAGAAGACTCTCACGCTCGATGGTGCGTCACGCCAGACCATTAAATTCTGGTGAAAACCTTGACACATAGAACCGGGCTGGGTATACGGGTCCGATATTCTCAGTCAACGGAAAACCTTGTTTTTTTTGATGGGTCAGGGGCACATGAGCGTTCTCAATACCAAAGTGCTCGTCCTCAATCGGTCCTATTTCCCGGTGCATATCACATCGGTCCGGCGGGCATTCTCCCTGCTCTATCAGGGAATTGCGAAAGCGGTCGATCAACAGTATCGCACGTTTGACTATGAGAGTTGGAGCGCACTGTCAGCAACGGTCCACGATGAGACCATCGGTCTTATTGGTCGCGCAATCCGGGTGCCGCGCGTCATTCTGCTCGTTTCGTACGACCGAGTCCCTCGACGCCAGGTACGGTTCAGCCGGTTCAACGTCTTTGCTCGGGATAAGAATACATGTCAGTACTGTGGCCGGCGCTTCTCGCGGAGCGAGCTGAATCTCGATCATGTCATTCCTCGCTCACAGGGAGGTCTCTCGACCTGGGCAAATATTGTCTGCTCCTGTTTTCGGTGTAACCGCGTGAAAGGCGGCCGCCGGCCTGAAGAAGCAGGTATGCGGTTGATCAAGAAGCCGGTTCAGCCCGAGTGGACCCCTTTTACGCTGGAGACCTTTACTTTCAAGCGCTACCAGGAATGGTTGCCTTTTCTCAACGAAGTCGATGCGGCCTACTGGAATACCGAGCTCCTGGAACGGTAGTCTTCATCCCTGATTCTCTCTCATTCCGGCTGGATTTTCTTGTATCCACAAGATATAGTGGCCGTATGGTCCCAGAGTCCTTTCTCTTGCGTGTGTAGCCCGGTCGTTGGTGCTACCCCTCCTGATATGAGGAAAGGCATGAGGAAAGAGGCGGGGGAGGATTTGGAGGCGTTGTGGGGCACATGCGGATCAAACAGCTTGAACTCCTCGGATTTAAGTCCTTTAAGCATAAGACGACGCTTACCTTTCCAAAAGGAATCACGGCCGTCGTTGGTCCAAACGGCTGCGGGAAGTCGAACATCGTAGACGCCTTACGCTGGGTCTTAGGCGAGCAGAGCGCGAAACATCTCCGCGGCCAAGAGATGAGTGATGTCGTCTTTGCCGGGAATGACGGGGGTGCGCCGCTCGGCATGGCCGATGTCTCCCTCCTTCTGGAAAATCCGGCTTCCCCCGGTCCGCTCGCCAACGGGAATCACGAACATAACGGTGCCAATGAGAATGGCACCGGGCCGGACTGGGCCGAGGTCATGGTCTCGCGGCGCTATTTTCGGTCGGGAGACTCCGAGTATTTATTCAATAAAGTCCCCTGTCGTCTGCGCGATATCGTTGAATTTTTCCTTGGGACCGGAGCGGGCACGAAAGCCTACTCCATTATTGAGCAGGGTCGTGTCGAAGCGTTGATTAATGCCAAAGCACAGGAAATCCGGGCACTCGTGGAAGAAGCCGCCGGGGTGAGTTTGTATCGCAGTCGCCGTTTGGCTGCTGAGCGCAAACTCGAACGAACCCGAGAGAATTTGTCTCGGGTGTCTGACCTTCTGCATGAGATGGACCGTCAGTTGGGTACCCTCCGCCGCCAGGCAAAAAAAGCCGAACAATATAAAGTACTCCAAGACGAGTTGAAAACCATTGATCTCACCCTCCAGAGTCGCGCTTACCAAGCATTGACAGCAGATGTCCGCAGCCTGGATAGCCGACAGGCCGCGGTCGGACGAGAAGAAGAGCAACTCACCCAAAAGGTTGACACCCTCCAAGCAGAGCGGATGTCCACGGCAGAGCGGCTTGCGCGTGAGGAAGACGCGCTCCGGGAGCTTGAGGCGCGTGTCCATGAACTGGAGAGTACGCTTCAGCGGTCCGAGCAAAAACAGTCTTTCCGAGCACAACAGGAGGAACAGGTCCACACACGTCTTGCCAACGCGGATCATGACTATCGCCTGGTATCAGAGAAAAAAGTGCAGGTGGAACAAGAGTTGGCTCAGCGTGCGGCGAGTGCGGCAGAGGTGGCGCAGCAGACGCGACACGATGAAGACTCCCTACAGGCGCAAGAGCATACCTTCGTTGACCTGCAAGACGCCGCCCTGCAGCACGAGTCTCAGGTTGAAGAACTCAAAACCGAAATTGTTGATCTCCTCACCCAGGAATCGCAGGTCCAGAACGCGCTGGTGTATTCCCGTAAGCGGACTGAGGAGGTCACTCAGCGGTTAGGGGTGTTGGCTCACGAAGCCAAGCAGGTTGGTCAACTCCGATCAGAGCGGGAGCAGGCGCTTGCCGTGCTCCAGGAGAAATCATCGGCTCTTCACCTGCGTGTCCAACACGGACAGCAGCAGCGTGAAGAAAAGAATGGTGAGCTGCGGGCGGCTCTTCAGGTTGGAGAACAACTTGATACGGCGCTCTCTGAGGCGGGGGCCAAGCAAGCGGAATTGCGGGCGCGCTTGACGACCTTGGAAGAACTCGAACAGGAGTACGACCGCTATGACCAAGGTGTCCAGTCGGTCATGACCGACTGCGATTTTCCTGCGGCCATTCTTGGAGTCGTGGCGCAAATGATAGAAGTGCCGCAGGCCTATGAGCGCGCGGTTGCCGCGGTGTTACGGGAGAAGCTGGAGTATATGGTGGTGACAGACACCGAGGCCGGTGTCGTTGCGGTAGACTATTTGAACCAGATGCAGTCTGGGCACGGACACTTTATTCCGCTCCAACTCCAGTGTGACAAACAGACACCAAGTCCTACTGAGGCCGACGGACCGAGGTGGGCGACTGTGGGAGAAGGGGTCTCACCTCTCATCCGCCACGTTGATATTCAGTCCGACTATAGACAGATGGTCGAAGCCCTCCTTGGTGATGTCGTGCTCGTTCCCAACCTCCGAGTTGGGTTGGAGCTCTGGAACCAGAGCGAGGACGCCCGAACCTATGTCACGACCCAGGGAGAGGTGATTTCCGCTCTTGGCGGAGTCAGCGGAGGGAGTGGTGGCGTGGCGGAAGCAGTCTTTCTTGAGCGGCGGCGTGAAATTCGAGGGTTACGGCAGGAATTGTCCCAACAGACCGAGCGTGTAACCGACTTGGTCGAGCGGCGAAAAACTCTAAAGCAGCGCCAACAGGCACTCGAAGGCGAGTTGCGGAGTCTTGACGCGCAGGCTCAGCAACTGGGTCAAGAGAATGAGGCACTTCAGCACGAGGCGGGACAGCTTGAAGGTGAATTGCGACGCTTGCTTGACCGTGGAGAAGGGGTGAGCTACGAGCAGAACGCCTTGGAGCAAGAAAATCAGTCTTTACAAGCGGATATGCAGCAGGCCCACGCGCAGGAACTCGCTATTGCGACGCAACGTCAAGAGCGTGAAGACCTGCTGGCCGTTCAGCAAGCAGAGCTGGAAGAAGCAAAGGTCGCGTGTGACCAGCACCGGACGCAGATGGATAATCTGCGTGTCCGCCTTGCCAAACATCGAGAACGCTCCGATGGCCTCCAGACTCAGGTGGACCAACTCAGGCGACAGATTCAGGAATTGGAAGAACGGAGACAGGTCGGTCAGGCTGATATCCAGGCCGGCAAGCAAGAGGCAGAGCGTCTCCTGTTGGAAAAGGCTGCGTTAGAGGATCAGGTGACACAGGCAGTATCCTGTCTTGATGCGGTGAAAGAGGAACGCGCCCGTCGCCACGCTGAGTGTGCTCAACTCCGGGCGACTGCTCAGCAGTGCGAAACGCTGATCGAAGAGAATCGACAGGAAGCCACTCGGCTGCAAGAGGAAAAAACGCGCATTGAAGTGAGTCTGGCTGAAAGGCGGGTGAGTCGAGAACATCTTGAGGAGACGGTCCAGGACCGCTATCAGGTGAAGCTGGCAGAGGTTCTTGCAGCCTATAGTCACCAGGAACTTGACCAGGCTGAGGGAGAAGCGCGCCGTCAGGAATTACGTGGGAAGCTGGCTCGACTTGGTGAGGTCAATCCGAACGCCGCGGTTGAGCTCAAGGAGGTCCAGGAACGCTTTACTTTTGTTGAATCCCAGAAGGCCGACCTGTTGCGCTCGATTGATGATTTGCAAAGTACAATCAATAAGTTAAACCGGGAGTCACGAGATCGTTTTCGAGAAACCTTCCACCGTGTGAACGCGAAGTTCGGCGAGGTATACGCGCGTTTGGTTGACGGTGGTCAGGCACATATTACGCTAACCAATGAAGCGGATTTGTCTGAGAGTGGCGTCGAACTCGAGGTTCAACCCCCAGGCAAACGTCTCCGCTCCATGCAGCTTCTTTCCGGAGGAGAGAAGGCCCTGGCGGCGCTGAGTTTCACCTTTGCCCTGTTTTTGATACGGCCGAGTCCGTTCTGCATTCTCGATGAGGTCGATGCGCCGCTGGACGACGCCAACGTCGGGCGGTTTAATCAGTTATTGCGGGAAATGAGTGAGACGACCCAGATTGTTTTGATTACGCATAATAAGCGCACTATGGAGGTGGCAGATACGCTTTACGGCGTCACCATGCAGGAGCCGGGCGTGTCGACCATGGTGTCCGTGCGTGTGTCCTGATGGCTCTCCGGTTTTGGCAGCGAAAAAAGAAAACGCAGACGACTTCTGCCACCCCCTCGGTCGCAGACCCACCCGTCCAAGAGACTACACCTGCTCCGATTACGAAAGACGCGCGCTGGCGACGTGGACTCACCCGATTACGGGACCTTTTAGGTCGTCCTTTTAGTGCCTCGTCAGAGCAGAGTAAGCAGTCGAGAGAAAGCTTCTTCTCCGACCTGGAGGAGGTCCTGATCCAATCCGATGTTGGAGTCGAGACCTCCTTGCAGATTGTCGATCGTCTGCGCACTCGTACGAATACGGCCCGGACAGGCAAACAGACCCAGGCCGAAGCGTTTCGATCTGATCTCAAGGTCGAGCTCCGGTCCCTTCTTGAGCGGGGGGCTCAGCCCGCTGAACGGAGTGATGAAGCGCGTCCAAGAGTCATTCTCGTTGTCGGTGTCAATGGAGCGGGGAAGACGACCTCCATCGCGAAGTTGGCAGCACGGCTGAAAAAAGAAGGAAAAACGGTCCTGCTGGTCGCCGGAGATACCTTTCGAGCGGCTGCCATTGAACAGCTCTCAGTCTGGGCCGAACGCTTAGGTATTGATATCATTAAACATCAGGACGGCGCCTCGCCCTCAGCCGTGGTCTTTGACGGTGTCCGTGCTGCGGTGGCACGCGCGGTCGATATCGTCCTGATTGATACGGCCGGCCGGCTCCATACGAAAACGCCGCTTATGGAGGAACTCAAAAAAATACACCGAGTCATTGGGCGGGAGATTCCTGGGGCACCGCATGAGGTCCTGCTGGTCTTGGATGCCGGAACCGGACAAAATGCCCTGAGCCAGGCGCGGACTTTTCAGACGGCTTTTCCGCTGACCGGTGTGATCTTGTCGAAAATGGATGGGTCAGCAAAAGGCGGAGTTGCCCTAGCCGTTGGGAGTCAGCTTGGAGTGCCGATTCAGTATATTGGACTTGGGGAACAGCTTGAAGATTTAGAAGTCTTCTCCCTGGAGGATTTTCTTACGGCCCTTTTCGACCAGCCTATCGGATAAATATTTCTCTTGACGCTACGTCCAAGAGGCAATAGGGTAAACTTTTACTTTATTCTAGGGTGGGAATGGCGCTGGAAAGCCTAAAACTTCTTGAGGCGAAGCTGAGTGGATTTTTGGAACGCCACGAGCAGGTCCAGAGTGCAAATAGTGCACTGCTGGTTCGGATTGATGAACAAGAGCATGAATATGCGCTCTTGCTCAAGCAAATCCAGCAATACGAAGCGGAGCGGAACGAGATTCGTAGCCGCTTAGAGAAAATCCTGACTCAATTCGGTCTTTTAGGAATTGCCTTGGAGGATGAGGGTTAGGCGATGAAGCGATTAATGGAAGTGCATATTTTTGGACAAACCTTCACTGTGACGAGTGAAGATGATGAGCAATATGTTCGAGAAATTGCTTCTTTTGTTGACCAGCGCATGCGCCAGATTACGGAAAGTGCAAAAGTGACGGTCCCTTTTCGAGTCGCGATTATGGCGGCATTGAGTATTGCCGACGAATTGGCCAAGTCCGGTCAGCAGGAATCGAGCCAGCAAGAAACTCAGCTCATCCAGGAAGCGGAGCTGATTTCAAGCCGACTCCTTGAGCGTTTGGAGAAAGCCGAAAGCCACGCCAGTGAGACAACGGTTGATAATACGTTGAACTCACATTCTGCCGGCTAGTTGTCTGCAACTCTCGACCGAGAAAAGAAAACGTAACACCACTCGTGTCCTGAAGG
Source organism: Desulfurellaceae bacterium bin18 (assembly GCA_002238415.1). GTDB lineage: Bacteria > Desulfobacterota > Binatia > Bin18 > Bin18 > Bin18. Next base: position 14,951 of record MPMI01000036.1, read on the forward strand.
CGAGTGGCTTCGATTGCACGCCCCCCCCTCTTGCGCTCCTTCCGCCCTTGGGTGAAGAAGGAAGGAGATCATGAAGACCGACATGTGTTGGTTGTTATTTCAGGAGCCGTTCTCTATTGAGCGTGTCTCCTGAGCCCATACTTATTGATCAGAAAGGATATCTACGAAGCGGATGCGTATAGGGGGTAGTAGCTACCACAGCGAGGTCACCCGGCCTGCGTGTGGTAAGGAGGGTAATCATGGAACTTTTTTTCGGACTGCTGATAGGTGCAGTTGGTGCCGTAGGACTCGTCTTCCTGCGGCAAAAATGGAACCAGGAAACCATACACAGCGCAGAGGAGGCTGCGCAACACATTCTTGATGAGGCAAAAAAAGAAGGCTCGGTCATCAAACGAGAGGCCCAAGTTCAGGCTAAAGACACGGTTTTGCAGGCGAAAAGCGAAGCAGAGAGGGAAATAAACGAAAGACGGAAAGAAATTCAACAGGTTGAGCGCCGTATCCAAGGACGGGATGAAGCGTTGGAGAAGCGCTCCGAGGTCCTGGCTGATCGGGAGGACGGCTTGAATCGGCGCGAACAGAGCCTCAAGAGTAGAGCCGACAGTCAGCAGAAAAAAGAACAAGAGTACGACCTCCTAATAGACCAAACGCGTCAGAAACTCGAACAAATAGCCGGCCTGAGTCGAGATGAGGCGAAACAGGTTCTGGTTGACCAGATGACCGAAGATGCCCGTCAAGACGCCTCACGACGGATTATGACCATAGAAGAGGAAGCCCGAGAAGAAGCGACCCGGCGGGCTCGGAAAATTATCAGTATTGCGATTGAACGCCTGTCCGGCGAGTTTGTTTCCGAGCGAACCGCATCGGTTATTCATCTCCCCAGCGACGATATGAAGGGTCGTATTATTGGCCGTGAAGGACGCAACATCAGAGCGTTTGAGGCTGCGACTGGGGTCGATCTGGTGATTGATGATACTCCAGAGACGGTGTTGATTTCAAGTCATAGTCCCATTCGACGAGAAATTACGCGCGTCGCGCTCGAGCGCCTGATCTCGGATGGACGCATTAATCCGGGCCGTATTGAGGAGGTCGTCAAAAAAGCTGAAAGTGAAGTTGAAGACTCGGTCCGTGAGGCTGGTCAACGAGCCGTGCTTGAACTTGGGATTCATGGGGTCCATCCCGAGATCGTCAAACTGATTGGGATGTTGAAGTACCGATATAGCTATGGCCAGAATGTCCTCATGCATTCAATAGAAACGGCCTATATCTGCGGTATCATCGCCGCCGAATTAGGGCTCAACGAGAAGCAGGCCAAACGTTCCGGACTGCTCCACGATATCGGGAAAGCCGTCTCGCATGAGATTGAGGGGTCGCACGCGATCATCGGTGGAGAAGTGGCCCGGAAATATGGTGAGTCGGCAAAAATAGTCAACGCCATTGCGGCCCACCATGAGGAGGTCCGGGCGGAAACTGTTCTGGCCCCTATTGTTGATGCCGCGGATGCGTTATCCGGTGCCCGGCCCGGCGCCCGGCGAGAGGTGCTGGAGAGCTATGTCAAACGACTCGAAGACCTGGAGCGCATCAGTGGTGCGTTCAATGGCGTAGAGAAGTCATTTGCTGTGCAAGCCGGACGCGAAGTGCGTATTATGGTGAACCCAGGCTCAGTGTCGGACGGCGATGCCTCAAGTATCGCCAGAGAGGTGGCCAAGCAAATTGAGACTGAGATGACGTATCCCGGTCAGATTAAAGTCACCGTCATCCGTGAATCACGCTCCACCGAATATGCGCGTTAAAAGGTCAGTGATTGCTATGACCCTGTCAGTTGCAGCACAACTCAAGGAAATCGGACGTGGAGCCGTAGATATTATTCCGCTGGAAGAGCTCAAGCAAAAGCTCGAACGCGGAAAACCTTTACGCGTGAAATGGGGCGCGGACCCGTCCGCCCCGGACCTGCATCTCGGTCACACTGTCGTGCTGAATAAACTCCGCCAGTTTCAGGAGTTAGGGCATACGGTCATTTTCTTAATCGGTGATTTTACGGCTATGATCGGTGACCCCACCGGTCGTTCTGAAACACGCAAGGCCCTGACGCGCGAGCAGGTCAAGGCGAATGCGGAGACCTACACCCAGCAGGTCTTCAAGGTTCTTGATCCGGACCGAACCGAACTCCGCTTTAATTCAGAATGGATCGATCCACTTTCGCCCTCCGACATGGTCAAACTGTGCGGCCATTACACCGTGGCCCGACTGCTTGAGCGAGATGATTTTTCCAAACGTTTGAAAACCGGGGTACCTATTCATGTGCATGAGTTCCTGTACCCGCTGATCCAGGGCTATGATTCCGTTGCCCTTGAGGCTGACGTCGAACTCGGGGGGACGGATCAGCGCTTCAATCTCCTGGTCGGACGTGAGATGCAGCGCGGCTTTGGTCAGGAACCGCAGGTGATTCTGACGACGCCTATTCTCGAAGGTATTAATGGGACGCAAAAGATGAGCAAATCTCTCGGCAATGCAGTGGGTATCACTGACCCGCCGGACGACATGTACGGCAAGATCATGTCAATCTCCGACGAACTGATGCTGAGCTATTACGAACTACTGAGTGCCGTTGATGCCGCCCATGTTCAGGCGGTGGCAGATGGACACACCCATCCGATGGAGGCCAAGAAACAGTTAGCGGCCGAGTTGGTGACCCGTTTTCATGATGGCTCGGCGGCCGCGCGAGCAGCCGAAGAATTTTCCCGACGCTTTCAGCACAGGCAACGTCCAGAAGAGATACCGTCGTACGCCTGGTCCGGTACAGAGCCCCAGGTGTGGGTGTGCCATTTGCTGAAGACCTCAGACTTGGTGAAATCCACGAGTGAGGCTCGTCGCCTCATTAGCCAGGGTGGGGTGAGAATAGACGGTGAACGGGTCAGTGACGCGGAGTTGCAGGTCCTCGCGCAAGGCGAGGTGATCCTCCAGGTCGGGAAACGGCGCATTTTGAAGGTCGTCTTCGGACCAGCGGCAACGACACCTTCTTGACGTGCTATGTCATCCTCGCCTGACTTGACCCATCGATGTGGTTTTATCGCGCTCGTCGGCCGTCCCAACGTTGGAAAATCAACGCTGCTCAATACGCTGATAGGGGCGCCGATTGCCATCGTCTCGCCCAAACCCCAAACGACGCGGACGCGCATAACCGGGATCAAAACCCAGTCCAATGCACAACTCATTTTTGTTGATACGCCGGGGATTCATGGCGGTCAGCAGTCTCTGCTCAACCGACACATGGTTGATACTGCCGTGCGTGCTTTGCAAGAAACCGACGTCACGCTCTTCTTGCTCGATGCGGCGCATGGACTGACCCCGGCTGATGCCCAGATTGCCCAGCGCCTTACCCAACTCAAGACCCAAGTCCTGGTCGGACTGAACAAGATTGACCTTGTCCAAAAAAGAACGCTCCTTCCACTCCTTGAACAGGTGGGGCGTCTGCTACCTGAGCGTGACGTCATTCCCATCAGCGCGCTCAAAGGAGAGAATACGGCCGAACTCATGTCCACCCTGCTGGCCGTTCTCCCGCCCGGTCCGGCACTCTACCCGGACGATAATATCACGGACCAAAGCGAGCGGGTCCTCGCCCAGGAGATGGTCCGGGAACAGCTCTTTTTCCACACTCAGCAGGAAATCCCGTACCGTACGGCTGTTATTGTTGAGCAATTTCAGGAACTTGCCGAGAAGCCGCTATTACGTATTTACGCGACCATCTACGTTGAACGGCCATCCCAGAAGGCTATTGTGATTGGTCAAAAGGGAGCACGGCTCAAAAAAATCGGCCAGGCTGCGCGCCAGCGTATGGAGGCCTTTTTTGGCTGCCGGGTGTATCTGGAACTCTTTGTCAAAGTTTCAAAAGGATGGACGAATAGCCCTGGAATGTTGCGCGAACTGGAATTGTTGAGGTAAGCGGCAGAGCCGCTTGCGGGTGCTCACGGCCCGACGAACGAGAGGGCATAACGGAGTATAATAATGGGATGGTTGGCCCGCTGGGGCATGAGTCTGACGCGTTGGACAGAGCGCTGGATACCCGACTCGTGGGTCATTGCCGTCATGTTGACGCTCGTGGTGGCCCTCCTGGCCCTTACGGTCGGAGGCGCTTCTCCGGCAACGGTATTGACCGCGTGGGGAGATGGCCTGTGGGCCCTACTCAGCCTGACCATGCAGTTTACCGTCATGATGGTCGTGGCGTATGCCTGCGCCGTATCCCCGCCGCTCAAGCGGGTGTTTGTATGGCTGGCCTCGCGCCCCGACCCTGACAAGCCACGCCAGGCAATCGTCCTCATGGCGCTGTTTTCTACCATCACCGCGTGGCTCAACTGGGCCTTGTGTCTGGTTATTTCGGCGGCATTTCTCCCTTTTATCGTGCGCGCTAACCCGCGCGTAGACTTCCGCTTGCTCGTAACCTGTGCCTATCTCGGCGTTGGAACCGTGTGGCATACCGGCCTGTCCGGCTCGGCTCCGCTCATTATTGCCACACCGGATAATTTCCTCATCCAGGCCGGAATCTTATCGGAAACCATTCCGACCACGCAGACCATGTTTGCTACATTTAATTTATGGTACGCGCTTGTGGCCGGGCTGGTGGGCATTCTCGTTGCGGCCATTCTCGTCCCGCCAGCATCGGACGCGGTGACTGCCTCAGCCGAACAGGCCGATCGTTTGGAAGCGTTGAACCAACCCATACAGAAACCGGACGCGACGCGCCCGGCAGAGAAAATGGAATGGTGGCCCGGCTGGTCTCTGATTGCCAGTAGCGCCATGCTGCTCTACTTCGGGCTTCAGATTCTCGAAAAAGGTTTTGGCCAGACCTGGACGATTGACAACTATAATCTTATTTTCCTGGCTTTGGGGCTTCTCCTGCACTGGTATCCCAAGTCCTTTTTACACGCCTGTGAACAAGGGATTCGCAACACCTGGGGGATCGTCATCCAGTATCCCTTGTACGCAGGAATTTTCGGGCTGATGTCGTATACCGCTCTGGGCGAGGTGCTGACAGCCTTTTTCATTGACGCCAGTTCGCCGCGCACCTTTCCATCCATTGTGTATTTGTATTCCGGGGTGCTGAACTATTTCGTGCCGTCGGGCGGGTCGAAATGGATCGTTGAAGCCTCCTATCTCATCCCGGCAGGACAGACCTTGGGGCTCTCTATCCCCACCGTCACCCTGAGCTATGCGTATGGAGATATGACGACCAATTTGTTGCAACCGTTCTGGGCGATTCCCATTCTCACCGTTGCCGGGCTGCGCTTTGGCGATATTATGGGCTACTGCCTGCTCTTGGCCGGATTTCTGGTCGTGTTTAATCTGGTGGCGTTGTTCCTGATCCCGTTGCAGCTCTGACTCTGCGGCTGGGGGATACTGGCCTACGTCTCTGCTTTCGGCGGCGTGTACATCGGGGTGGGGAGTTGGGTGACTTTCCCGTTTGAGGTCGGAGCCGGGTAGATTTTACTGACGCCGCGTTTTGCTACTTCATCGATACGGACCACTGAGTGCAACGGAATATAGGTACGTTCCACGCCGGCGAATTCATGCTGCAAGCCTTCTTCCGACGGGTCAATGACGAGGGTTGATTTTTCGCCAAAGAGCAGTCCCGCCACTTCGACGAATCCGAATAATTCACCGTGGCTGATGTTTTTGGCATAAATTTCATACACTTTGCCTTCATTCAAAAAGACAATTTTATAGACCTTTTTTCGAGTTGTGCGTGTCGTTGCCATGGACATAAAGATTGGTCTTCACCCCAAGATTGTCAAGCCGTCAACCGACCGAATCGTCAATAGGTGCGTCTCCAATGTAAGAGCAGGGCCTGCTCAAATGCTTTGGCCCGCTCAGTCCAGGCTTCTGCTTCTGGGGGCGTTTGGACTCTCTCGGCATGACGGGCGGTGTCAAATGCCACTCGTCTGGCAAAGTCCGTCAGGAGGAGGGCGAAGCCTAACTGGTGTCCTTTGCGTGTTGTCAGGATGCCGATCAAACCATCGATGTAGCTCATCGTACCTGACTTGGCCCGTACCTTTTCTCCGAGTTCGGCCCACTCGTTCTCCCATTCCGGATGCGGCAGGAGGTCGAGCAGAGGAGGGGGCGCATTTGGCCCGCCGTGCCCGGTTTGTTCGGATGTGAGGGTCGCTCCATTATAGAGTATTGCGGTGAGCTGGCGCGGCGAATGGCGGGACATGCTGCTCAGGCCCGAATGGTTCATGCTCACAAATCCGGTCCAGTCTGTCTGCGGAAGACGACGCTGATACCAGTCTGTCAACAGGGCTGCTGAGTCTGCGATGGATAACGGGAGGTCTCGCAACGCGCGTGAGGTGACGAGGCCGGTGAGTTCTGCAGACAGATTATTACTGTGGAACAGCATCCCACTCAGAATTTCCGGCAGGGGCTTGCTGTCATGAGTATAGAGAAGGCGTGCGTTGGTTGGGGCCGAAGCGGCTTGGGGCAGGGGCAGGGTAATCCCTTGTTGCAGACAGTAGGTGCGGAACAAAGAGGCCGCGACCTTCCCTGGGGCGCGCCTGATCGGCAGTTCTTTGAAACCTCCTGCCGGAAGCTGACGCGAAAGCAGCCAGTGGTCCCTGCTCCCTCCGTCAAGGAGAAAAGGGGCATCAGATTGCACGCCTATAGGAATCAGCCCGGTGCTGACGCCGGCAACCGGAAGAAAAATACCGTCCGCCGGCGACCGCAACCAAGTCCGAAAATTTTTGGCTTCGGGTTTGCCCTTCCAGCGCAACTGAACACGGTTGTAGTTGAGTGAGAGGGCGCTCACACCAGGGTTATACGCGGCCGCAATCGGTTGCTTGGGATTAATCTCCTGCGTTGTTGTGAGAAAGCTCTCATCAAAAGCAAACCGTCCGCTCACTTGGGTAATACCGGCAGTCTTCAGAGCGTCAACAAAGCCTTGGAGGTCATTCGTTGATAGCGTTGGATCTCCACCCCCGACCAGATACAGGTCTCCGTACAGGGTGGACTCGTGGACCTTCCCGCTTACGAGCAGGCGGGTCTGAAATCGATAGTCTTCCCCTAAAATTTCTAGAGCCGCGAGGGCGGTAATGAGTTTCGTGGTCGAAGCCGGGATACGGGGGGTGTCAGCATCGTAAGTGTCAACAACCTGCCCATCCGTCAGACGAAACAGGTGGTAGCCAACATCCTGGGGGTCTAGCCGATGTTGTTGGAGTAGGCGTGTGAGTGCTTTTGGAGCAGGCTGAGCCCGGACACCCGACGGGAATGCAAAGCCCACAGCCCATAGGGCGATGCCCGCCAGGATAAAGGCGAGTCCGAATAAAGCGTGGTACCGGTACGGGGGCGAATCTGCGGGTACCGCGGCTCGGCGCGTCAGAGTGGCGCGCATCTTTCTGGGGTTTCTCTGTGCGAACAAGGTTCTGTGCTAACGCAATAATGCCCGCGCAATCACCATACGGTGGACCTCGGACGGCCCTTCTCCAATACGCCGGACCCGGGCCTCACGATACCAGCGTTCCAGCGGAAACTCTTTTGACACGCCATAGCCGCCATGAATCTGTACGGCATTATCGATCACCCGGCCCAGGACCTCGCTCGAATACAGTTTGGCTATTGAGGCTTCAACACGGGCATCTTCTCCGCGGTCAGCCTTCCAGGCGCCGTCCCAGATGAGCAATCGCGTTGCGCGCAATTCAACCTCCGCATCGGCCAGCATCCACTGAATCGACTGACGTTGGCTCAAGAGCTCGCCAAACGTTTCCCGTTGCTTGGCGTGTTCGATCGCCATCCGATGGGCAGCCACGGCAACCCCGAGGTTTGCGGCTGAGTAGGGAAAGCGCGCTTTGGTCAGCAGGTCAAAGCACAGGTAGAGTCCCTGACCTTCTTCACCGATCATATTTTCGGCAGGCACACGGCAATCTTCAAATGAGACCTCGTTGGGCAGCGAGACGGTCCGGATGGTCCTGAACGGGCGGGCGGTAAAGCCAGGGGTCCCTTTGTCAATAATAAAGCAGCTAATGCCTTTGCGACCTTTTTCCGGATCGGTCCGGACAAAGACTACGCCCCATTCGGCTTCATGCGCGTGCGAGATAAAAATCTTTGAGCCGTTAATCACCCATGAATCCCCATCGCGCACGGCCCGGGTTTGAATGGCCCCGGCCGGATCTGAACCGCCGCTTGGCTCAGTAATCGCAAAGAAGGTATACAGGCTGTTTTTCAGCGTGGGTACGGCATATTTTTGAATCTGTTCCGGGCTGCCGGCATAAATAGGGTTCGGAGGATAGCGCCCGAACGTTCCACAGCCGGGATTGTACAGGCCCATGCGGTGCTGGGACATCTCTTCCAAGGCGAGGGACATGCTAAAGGTGTTCAGGCCCCCGCCTCCGTACTCCTTGGGGGCGCCGGGACACCACAAGCCCGTGGCCTTGGTTTTGGCTGACAGTCGCGCATAAACATCGTCGGGCAGGTCGGCTGCATCGGGATCAACGGCGTGTTCAGCCGGGATAACTTCCTCACGGATAAAACGACGAATTTGGTCTTGCAGCAAGGTGAGTTCTTCGGGCAGCGTATAGCCTTGGAAATCATTCATGAGACATGCTCGCGATCGGGGAGGGGAGGATCAACCCGCCCGTCTGAATTTGGGTAAGGTCACCTCTGGTGTGACATCGTCAAACACAACCTCAACCGGCAGGTCAAGCTGTAAATCCGCGTCTTCCACGTCGGTCAGCCAACTGAGCATCCGGACTCCCTCTTCCAGTTCTACCACCACCGGACTGTAGGGCACGAGATCGGCAAATTGGGGTAACATGGGCTGCATGGCCGTCGTCCAGGAAAAGAGTGTGCCTTTGCCCGAGGATTTAGCCCACTCCCACGCAAACGAGCCGCACTTGGCACACATATCACGCGGCACATGCCGCCAGGTGTTGCAATCCGTGCAACGCTGAAAGCGGAGCTCGTGCTGTTTGCAATACGCATAAAACTCGGCTGCGAAGCCCCGCATTTTCGGGACCGGACGCCGATATTCCTGTGTTTCCGCCATGATAGCCTCTCTCCTGTTAGCGGCGCATAATTGCCAGGCTGCCGTCACCAAAATCTCCCCAGCCCGTGACCAGGCCGAGTTGGGCGTCTTTGACTTGACGCTCACCGGCTTCATGACGGAGTTGATGGGTGGCTTCTACAACGTGGTTCATGCCCCACACATGCGCCTCGGAATGCAGGCCGCCATGGGTATTCAAAGGCAGTTCGCCGTCAAGCGCAAACCGATTTCCCTGCGCGTACTCCCCAACCTCACCCCGTTTGCACAGCCCGAGTGCTTCCATCTGGAGCAGTACGACATAGGTAAAGCAGTCGTATATTTCGGCAAAGTCGAGGTCTTTGAGATCGACCTCAGCCATTTGCAGCGCATTCGGCGTGGCAAAGCTGAGCCCGATCGTAAACGGATCAGGCCGGGCTGGAATGTCATCCGCAGGGTAGGGGTGACCCTCAGCAATACCCGAAATATACACCGGGTCGTGTTTGAGGTCGCGAGCCCGCTCCGGCGAGGTCACGACCACTGCGGCAGCCCCATCCGTTTCCAAACAGCAGTCAAACAACCGGAAGGGTTTGGAGACCCAGCGGGCGTTCAAATAGTCCTCCATGCTGAGCGGGCGGCCCTGCATATAGGCTTTATCGTTCAGTTGGGCATGTTTGCGTGAGGTGACGGCCACGGTGCCCATAGCCTCGTCCGGGGTGCCATACAGTTCTTTATGGCGGGTGGCGAGCCAAGCGTACCACTGCACCGGAACGTTGGCCCCATAGGGAAGATAGTATTCTCCAATCGTGTTGGCCAGGGCGCCGGGTGCGCCACTGCCCCCACCGCCGTTGCCTTTACTCTTATTTCCCATATCGCGGACGCGCATCGTGGAGTAGCCATTCCAGCCCAGCGGCACGAGGACATTTTTCGCTACCCCGCAGGCAACCGCCATGGCCGCGCTCTGGAGCGAAGTGACCGGACTGGCCCCGCCCATGTGTACCGTGACCGCATAGCGCAGATCCTCGACTCCAAGGTTGGCGGCAAAGTGTTCGGAGGTTGACGGCAGCGGGGGAGGGATAATGCCGTCGATATCATGCGGCCTCAGGCCCGCATCGCTCAGGGCGTGCATTGAGGCTTCGAGCATCAGCGCGAGGTCGGTCTTCCCCGACCCCCGGGTATAAGCGGTCTCGCCCACGCCGACGATACAGGCTTGGTCTTTCAGCGGGTACATAAGTCCTCCTTTGCTTTCCGTATGCGCGCTGAATCGTATACTGGGAAAGATCGGGTTGTAAAGGTGAAACGGCAGAACGTCTGACTCAGACTGGTTTTGACTCGTTTCGGGTTGCTTGGTAGCATAGCGAATGACTCACTAAAAGTTTTATCTCACAGGTGGAAAATATAGCTTGTCGAATATGAAAATCCGAACACTCTTTGATACTCGCCCACAGACGTTTTCGTTTGAATTTTTCCCCCCAAAGACAGCAGAAGATGGCGAGGCGCTTTTTGATCGAGCCCGCGAACTCCAGCAACTGGGGGCCAATTTTTGCTCTGTGACCTACGGCGCTGGTGGTTCGACACGAAAGAATACTATCGATCTGGTGTGTCGCTTCCAAGCCGACCTGGGGCTCATCGGCATGGCCCACCTCACCTGTGTGGGGCACAGCCAAACGGAACTCAGCGACATTCTGGTTGAACTGCAAGACCGTGGTGTCGAGAACCTTATGTGTCTGCGCGGTGACCCGCCCCGCGGCGAAACCGCGTTTACCCCGGTCCCGGACGGTTTTGCTCATGCCGCCGAGTTAGTTGCGCTGGCCCGACGCAGTGGGGACTTTTGTATTGGAGTAGCGGGCTATCCCGAAGCGCACCCGGAAAGTGTGAATGCACTTCAGGATTTGCAGCATCTCAAGGCAAAGGTGGACTGTGGGGTTGACTTTGTGACCACCCAGTTGTTTTTCGACGCCCAGGACTACTTTGATTTTGTGGCGCGAGCGAGACAGATGGGGATTCGGCAGCGTATTATTCCCGGCATCATGCCCATTCTGAACTACCGTCAGATTGTCCGCTTCACCCGGATGTGCGGGGCATCCATTCCGCTCGCGCTGCAAGAACGCCTGGAGCCGGTCGCTGAGGATACCGACGCGGTGTTTGAAATTGGGGTTGACTGGGCGTGGCAGCAATGTGAAGCCCTGCTCGCCGGTGGTGCGCCCGGTATTCACTTCTACACCCTGAACCGCTCCCGAGCGACACAGCGTATTTTTGAGCGACTCCGCCAAAGCAGTGTGAGTGTCCTTATGCCGCCAGCGGCGTAGCTCGCCCAATATGGCATACTATGCCCCGACAACTTATGCTTTCCTCGTTGACGTTACGCTTCTGGGTGCGGTATGGTCTGGCCTGATACGAGGCTTTTGAAATGACCCCACGCCGAGCAATGCTGCTATTGACCTATACCCTTGGGGAACATGTTAATCATGAGGAGTACGAGCAGTGGCTGCGTGAAGTGGATAATCCGTTTTTCAATAGCGTGCCGGGTGTTAAGCGCTATGCGAACTGGAAAGTGCTGGATGAAAAACTGGGGACGGTGCAGTTTACGCACTATGACCTGCTTGAGATCGACGATCTGGAAGCCTGGGCAAAAGTCTGGGGGAATGAGGAACTCCAGACTTTTGCCCAGGGCTGGACGCAGCGCTGGTCCGTACACGGTCCTGATGAAAAATACGCCGGTCTGAATTTCCAGGTCATGCTGTGCGAGGAGATCGCCGCGCCCGATTAAACGACCGCGCTGGGAACTAAGCACAACACCGTGGCGCAACCAACCCAATCGCACGAAGTGGAGACCTTTCTGGCTGGCCTGTCTCACTACGATGTCGGGCCGTTGTGGCAGGTGCTCGGCAAACAACTCACGCCCACGCCGGAAACGCCGGTCAAACCACATCTGTGGCGCTGGAAAGACCTGCGTCCCCAACTCTTGCGGTCGGGGGAACTCGTCTCCGCGGCTGAAGCCGAACGGCGGGTGCTCATGCTGCTCAACCCAGGGCTTGAGGGCCGAGTTGCCACCACCCATACGCTGTATGCCGGGATTCAGTTGATCCTGCCTGGTGAAGTCGCCCGAACCCATCGGCACACGCCCAACGCGCTCCGTTTCATTATGGAAGGACAGGGGGCCTATACGGTCGTTGATGGTGAAAAACTGCCCATGCAGCCGGGAGATTTTGTCTTAACGCCAAATTGGACGTGGCATGAGCATGGCAGCGAAGGCACCGAGCCTGTCGTATGGCTCGACGGGTTGGACCTGCCCTTGGCCGGCATGCTGGCCGGAACGTTTTTTGAACCCGGTCTGACCGAATCGCAGGACTTGACCAAGCCGGAGGATAACTCAACGCGTGGCTATAAACGCGGCGGACTCCTGCCGACCTGGCAACGTGCGGCTGGCGGGCAATCACCCTTGCTCAAGTATGCGTGGAGCGAGGCGCGTCCCGCCCTGATGGACCTTGGCCGGGACGCGGACAGTCCGTTTGACGGCACCATGCTGGAATATGTGAATCCGGTGACAGGTGGCCCGTCGCTCGCGACCATGGCCAGCTTTCTACAGCGCCTCCGACCCGGCCAAAAAACGCAGGCGCGCCGACAAAGCGTGAGCAAGGTCTATCTCGCGGTTGAGGGGGCCGGACAGACGGCCGTCAACGGCAGGACCCTTGAATGGCAGCCGGGTGACGTGTTTGCCGTCCCAACCTGGGCGAATCACGCGCATGAGAATCCATCGGCGTCCCAAGACGCGATTCTTTTTTCTTTTTCGGACGCCCCGGTCATGAAGGCCCTCGGCTGGTATAGAGAACAGGAACTATAGATGCTGCAAACCATGCTGGTCGGGAGCTTGCCCCGTCCCACTTGGCTCGTTCCGCCGAACGCCATGTATGTCTCGTGGAAACTGAAGGACGACGCGTTGCGTGAAGGCCAGGACGATGCTGTTCTGCTCGCGCTGGCGGACCAAGAAGATGCGGGCCTCAATATCGTGACCGACGGCGAACAGCGCCGCCGGCACTATATCTGGGGATTTGTTGAGGGGCTGACGGGCTTGGACTTCAGCCGTTTGGTTGAGATTGAAACGCGGGGGAACCGCTACGGCATCAAAGTCCGGGCCGCCCGAGTGGTAGAACAGCTGCGTCGTCCGCGGTCGGTGTTGGTTGAGGCGCTCCGTTTTCTGAAGCAGCACACGACAAAACCGGTCAAGGTCACCTTGCCCGGTCCGATGACCATCGCGGATACGGTTGCGGATGAGTACTATGGGGACCGCCGAAGGCTGGCGGCCGAACTGGCCCGGCTGGTGAATGAAGAGGCGTGTGAGCTGGCAGAGAACGGGTGTGATATCGTGCAGTTCGACGAGCCGTGTTTCAATATTTATCTCGACGCGGTGGAAGAGTGGGGCGTTCGGACGCTTGAACAGTGCACTCAAGGGGTCCAAGCCAAAACCGCGGTCCATATCTGCTATGGATACGGTATCCCGGCCGTCGTCGAGTGGAAAAGCAAGAATACGGACTGGAGCCATTATGCACGCACGCTGCCGCTGTTGCGGACCAGCATGATTGATATGATCTCGGTCGAGTGTGCTGCCTCTGGTGTTGATCCGGCAGTGTTAGCTGAGGCCAAGGGGAAAGATTTGATGGTTGGGGTCATCGACGTTGGCACCGAAGAGGTGGAAACGCGGGAAACGGTCGCGGAGCGTATTCGCATGGCGTTGCAGTATGTGGCACCTGAGCACCTCTACCCCTGTACGGACTGCGGCATGATTCCGCGCTCGCGCACCGCGGCGCAGGGAAAGATGCAGGCCCTTGCCGATGGTGCCTGGCTGGTCCGGGCCGAACTGCAACAGGGACATTCTGGCTAGGCGGAGCACCATGGGCGCACTGTATGAGTTCTTTTCGGACAGTCCGATTCTTGTTGGCGCGGCTCTGGGCGTGATCATCGCCGTTCTCGTGATTGCCGTTTCAGAAGGAAAGAAAAACGCCTAGCGGTATGGCTCATATTCCAAAAGAAGAATTTGTCGCCCGTGTGGCAAAAGGGCTAGATATGCCGCCCGCGCTGCTCGACGCAATGACGGACCCCTGTACCTGCGGCTCGGCAAAATGTGAGGGCTGGAAGGTCACGCGCATGCCCGGACTCGACGAAATCAAGCAGTATGGCCTGGAGCAACGCTTTGCCATGTCCGGCTGGCGGACGTCGTTGAGCGCTATCATTGAGGACTGAGTGATTCCCTGCTAAAGGCCCCGACGCTGTATGAGCGAACAAGACGACTCTCAAGCTGACGTCGACAAACTGACAGCCGCTCCCCCCGACGAGGCAGGCCGGAACGTTCCTGACCTCAAGGACCCCTATGAACGCTTTATCTGGGAGAACCGACAGAAGTTCGGCGCGTTGAGCTGGAGCGGACTGTTGCGCTATGGCCGCGGCATCGTTCTCATGGACGCGCGGAACTGGCCGAGTAAAGATGACCAAGACATAAACGAGGAGACCGCATCCAGAGAAGCCCAACTCGGCTACCTGCCTGAGGGGCGGGTTGCCGCGCTGTCACAAACCCCACAGAAAAAAGACGCGATACGCTTGTTGCAGAGGTATAATCCGCGTGAAGAGATCATTGTGAATGTCTTGCGAGCGGACGGAAACGGGAGTTTCTTTCAGGTGGCGCTCCCCGACTGTCCGCCGCCCGAGGCATACCGAAAGCTCATGGGCAGGGAAAACTTTCAACCCAAATGGAAGGAACAGGATACATAAGAGTACAATAGTGTATAAAACTCGCAGCAAGTTCTTACCGCGTGTTGCTGATTCTCCTGCAACGAGACGAAAGTCGCTGGTCCATTCTACTCCGGCATCAAATGCATTTACCTCACTAGAAATTAAATAAAAGGAATTACTGTATGTATAAGCTATCCGTATTAACTATTTTTTCAGTGCTATTCTCAGGCGTATTAAATGCTGAAATTTGCCAAAACTCTGGTCCACAAACGCCACGGGATTTAACGAAGAGAGACGGCAAAAATCCAGTCAAATTTAACCTTTCTCCCAACCATAAGCAGTTAAATTTGTGTAACATCCACTTTCATAAACATGCTGAACACAAAGCATCTGGTTTTTCACTACCAGCGGGGAGAAATGGTGCTGGGGGATGGAAATGCAACGAAACTCAATCCTTAACCTCTTCACAGCTAGAGGCTCCTGCATCTAGTCAATTCTGTAAAAACGTTGTACCTGGAGATACCATAGAAGTTCACTGGGTGTACTCAAGCTGTGATGTTAAACCAGGCAAGGGCCTTCAGGCATGTTCTTCAGAATCATGTGCAAATCCACAGCTAAGAGTTGAGACCAAGGTGTTTTTATTAGTTAATGACAACGAAGCACCAAGTTTTGCTCGCCATACAGTGACTACTTCTAAAGATGGATTTCATCAAGTTAAACAGCTACCCGACCGTAGTGACGCTCTAGAGTTTTTAGGTTCCACCACAGGGCCAAAGTATACTGAACAAACGTGTTCTCCTCTCCAGGTTACCTGGAATGTGAGTCAAAGCTGTCAGCTGTTAGATATTAACTCTTTACACGAATGGTGTAAGGAAAACCCATTTGAAGAGGACCATGCCCACGGCATAAGAAAAATAGTCACAACCCCTGAACTGTTATCTCCAATAGAATAATAGGGGGCGCATTCGACTCGGGCCGCCGTTGGCATTGAGAAATATTATTACAGCGAGCGGATTGCGTTTCAGTCGAAGTGAGGAAAACGGCTGAACGTGGAGGCGGGGCAGCCTGTCTGACCACCCCGTTGGTGTCTAATCAAGACCGAGTTTTTCTTTGCCTTCGGGTGAAATCATGGCCGGTGTCCAGGGCGGGTCCCACACCACCTCGACGTTGGCATCTTCAACCCCAGGGATGCCTTCAATCCGCATCTGGGCGTCCATCGCAATGGCCGGCCCCATGCCGCAGCCCTGAGCGGTCAGGGTCATTTTGACATCAACGTCGGTCCCACCTTTCGGCCGGTCTTTCACGCTGAGGTCGTACACCAGACCGAGATCAACGATATTCACCGGGATTTCCGGGTCGTAGACATTCTTGAGTTGCATCCAGACTTGATCCTCAGTGACCAGGCCGCCCGCACCTGGAGCGACTTCTGGAGTAGGCCCCTTACTTTCTTTTCCAATAGCGTCCGCATCCTGATCGGAGACGCGGTAGAGACCGCCCAGCGTTGGAAGCTGGAGGGTATAAGTATCGCCCAAGGATTGGGTGATGACGCCGGGCGTGCCTTTGGGGATAGTCACCTTGATGCCTTGTGGGATCTGGATGGCATCACAGTGCCGGCTGAATTCAATTTCTTCGTAGCTCATGGTTTGACTCCTTCACCAGATACTGAATCTTCTTTCTGCCTCTCAAGCTAGACTGCTAAGGTCTATGTTGTCAATTGGTCTTTGAGTCTTCTCTTTAACGCTTATCGATCCATTCTTTGATTTGCTGGCGGACATCTTCCGGCCGGTCTTCAAGGATGTAGTGGCCGCTGCGGGTGACGACTTGTAAATCCGCACCTGGAATTGCCACATCCAGTTCACGGGCAACATCCATGGAGGTAAATTGATCTTGACCGCCGTAGAGGAGCAAGGTTGGCATGCTGAGGGCACTCAGATTGGGAAGGATATCCTCTTCAACCACGCGCGCGAGATTAAACTCGCGGAGAAATTTGTGCAGAGCCGCACGGGCGCCGGGATCATCTTCGAAGGGTTCAAGATACTGCTTGACCATCGCGTCGCTCATGACTTGCTTGTCAAGTACGCCCTCCTGAAGGATGCGTTTGAGAAACCAGTCTCCGCTCAGCAGGCTGCCAATCAGGGGAACCCCGAGCAGGCGTATGTTGAGCGGCAGACTTTCATGCGCCGAGATTGGAGCGCTCATCAGAATCAGTTTATGGACGTTGGCCGGGCTCTGGATGGCATAGGCCGCGGCGATGACCGCCCCGAAGTCGTGACCTGCAAGGATAACATTTTCTAAATGGAAATTCTCAATATAGGCAGTGAGTTGCCTCAGATAGGTGTCCAGGTCATAGGTTTTATCCTGCGGCTTTTCAGACAGGCCAAAGCCCATCAAGTCCAACTCATAGACCGTATTGCCATAGGTCAGCCCTGGGGTGACATGCCGCCAGATACGGTAATCTTCAAGCAGGCCGTGGATAAAAATAAGCGGACGTCCCAGGCCGGTTTGCCGGTAATGCAGCGCAACACCCTCAATTTCCACATAGGTCTGCTTTGGATTCCTGGCTTGAATCTCCTCTCCGGTCAGGCTTGGCGCCGAACCTCCACAGCCGGTCAAGATGAGGGCGACCGCCAGGAGTAGGCCTCTGCCCGTATGTGATCGTTGCTGGTTTCGAAGTTCATCCATAACCTGCGTACTCCTTATCGTGTCAGCCTGAGAAGACTGCGGTGTCCCATTTGACACAGGACGGGCGGACGCGCACAATGCGTCTGCATCATTCATCCGGTACCTTTTTGCTGGATCCTGGAATTCTGGCCGGCCACTCTAGCCGTGCTGAGGAATTCCGACAAGGGGATACGGGAGAAAACGCATACATCGAGGCATAAGTAAGGAGGCGGTTCATGGCAGCAGAAGCGGCATTGTTTGACACCATGTTTTCGACCCGGAGTATGCGTCGGCTGAAAACCGACCCGGTCTCGGACGATATTATTTATCAGATCCTCGACGCCGGTATTCGGGCGCCGAGTGGTGGCAATACCCAGCACTGGCGCTTTCTCGTGGTGAAAGATGCGGAAGTCAAACGGAAAGTCCAAGAAATCTATCAAAAAGGTTGGGAACAAGCGCGGACCATTTATGATGGCCGGCCAGGACCGAGCCATATGGAAGAAGGAAAATTCAGAAAATTACTGGACGCTGCCAGCTATTTGGCCGAGAATCTGGCTGAAGTGCCGGTCCTTATTTTTGCCTGTCTCAAAGAACGGCCTATGCCGCCGGGGGAGGCTGGTGCGCAGTTAGCGGCGAAGCTGGCCCGTCTGTCAGGGTCGAGCATCTATCCTGCCGTGCAGAATATGTTGCTGGCCTGTCGTGCCCTGGGGCTCGGTGCCACGCTCACCACGGTCTGTTCGCTGCACGAGGAAGAACTGAAGCCGGTCCTCAATCTGCCGGATAATATCTCGACCTATGCCCTCCTTCCGGTCGGCTACCCCATGGGAAAATTCGGCCCCGTGCGTCGGATGGCGGTTGAAGAAATCACCTGTGTGGATCAGTGGGAGACGCCGTTGAAACGACCGGCATAAAACGCCAGGTCGAGGGGAGACGCCCATCCCATGTCTGTGGGTATCCTGCTACCCAAAAAGCTCACCATAGACGTCGGGATGAAAGCCAACGACAAGTATTTTCCCTGCGCGTATGGCCGGGGCGCGTAGATTGCCTGACGGGCCGATGACGGCCGAAAGCAAGGCGTCAGGTGGTTGCTGTTCTTTTGTCAGAGAAAAACGAAGAATCTTTTTGCCCTTTACGGCAACAACTTCGCTGAGCGGTTGTAGCAATTCCAGTGTCCGAACGCGATCAAATTGCTCTTTGCGTGCATTCACAACGCTGGCGGCGGTCACCTCTTTCTGTGCAAGAAACTCTTGCGCTTTTTTACAGGTCACTCAACTCGGGCGATGATACTGCCAGTCCAGGCGCGTTTTTCCTTTTGACATCGGGCTTCCTCTTTTCTTCTCTTATCGTGACATTTTTTTCTGGCGAGATTTCGCAATAATCCACTCATACCCGTCAATAAGGGCGAGCCAGGCGGACTCGAGCAGGTCGCGTGATTGACGCATGGTGCTCCACTGCCGTCTGCCATCGCTGAACTTCATGATGGAAACAACCTCTGCTGCCGTCCCGGCACCGCCTCGGTGGGTATATAATTCAACCAGGCCCACGCCCTCAAGAAAGGGGAAGTGCTTCGTTAGGACCTGACGCAGGGCCTGGTCCAGCGCATGGACGCCTCCCACCCCTTGCGCTGCGCCAAAATCGTGTTGTTTCTCCACTTCAACCAGGACAACCGCATCGATGGCGCTTTGCCCGTTCCACACTTCATCAACCACACGCCAGCGGATAATACGAAACGGAGGGGGATAGTCAGGGTCTTGACGCCACCGCTCGACTTCTTGCGAGGCTTGTGGCGCGGTCGTCTCGGGGAAAAACTCTTCGCTCTGTTCCGGTTGCTGTGCCATACGTGCTCCAATGTCGGTCATATTGAGTCAGGTCGACTGTTTCATGAATAAGAAGGGAATCGGCTAGGTGTCTCCAAGCGTCTCCCATTGGATGTCCCAGAAGTCGGGGAGCGGGGCGGACAGTTCAAAATGGCCGCCAAAACACTGAAAACTGGGCTGGTGGGTGAGGCGTTCTTTCAGGTAGTGCAAATGGTCTTCAAGGGCCTCGTTACGGGGAGCGCCAATGTCCATCCGTTTTTGCTGTCCACATTTTCTACAACTCACATCAACGTACATGCCCCACCTCTGGATTTGTGTGGTCAGACCAGATAAACAACTGCCTAACACGAGGGTGAAGGAGGCTGCAAGCGCATGCCGTCAGTAACGTTTATTAAGCAGGAATTGACAATTGAGGTTGCCAAAGGATCGAACCTGCGTGAGGTCGCCTTGGAAAACAAGATAGACCTCTATCCGCTCTTCGGCCCTGATCCATTTACCGGGATGCCGTTTCCTGCAAAATTGCTCAATTGTCGGGGCAAAGGATTTTGTGGGACGTGTCGGGTGAAAGTGAACGACCATAGAGCGCTCTCACCGCTGAGTGTCAAGGAAGAGAAGCACGTTGCCTGGGAAGGGAAGGCGTACCGTTTGGCCTGCCAGACCCAAGTCCTGGATGACGTTGAGGTGGAAACGAATCCGCGCAAGGTATCCGGCTGGATGGACCATGCGACCTATCAGAAAATGAAAGAGATCGCCTAATTTGAAAATACGCGAACACCCCTATATATTGTGCCTCACGCTTCGACTTGCGAAAGGGGTAGGGGTTTGATAGAGAGAGGCATGGTAGCAACGACTGTCTGACACGACAAGAAACGGAGCCCGTCTTATCTGTGGATGAGATGGGCTTTTTTGCAACTATGAGCCGAGGAATATACCTATGCTGCCCGTAGAAATCCCCGAAGGTCTCACCTTTGACGACATTCTCCTCTTGCCTGGTGAATCTGACTTTTTGCCGAAAGATGCAGATGTCTCGACCCATGTGACGCGGACGATTCGCCTGAATACGCCCTTGGTGAGCGCGGCTATGGATACGGTGACTGAGGCACGGACGGCCATTGCCATGGCACAAGCAGGCGGCCTCGGGGTGATCCATCGCAATCTCGGTATTCCAGCCCAGGCCGCAGAGATCGCCAAGGTCAAAAAGCATGAAAGCGGCGTCATTATTAACCCCATTACCGTGACTCCCGACACCACTATCGCCCAGGCACGAGAGATCATGGACCGTTCCCATATATCCGGGTTGCCCGTCATCAAAGATGACAAACTGGTTGGTATTTTAACCAACCGTGATCTCCGTTTTGAAAAACGGCTAGACCGGCTGGTCTCGGAAGTGATGACCAAAGACAATCTCGTGACCGCCTGGCCGGGGATCAGCCGTGAAGAAGCGAAAGAAATTCTGCATACGCATCGGATTGAAAAATTGCTGGTTGTTGATGAGGCCATGCATCTCAAGGGCCTCATCACCGTGAAGGATATTGAGAAAACGAGCCAGCACCCACACGCCTGCAAGGATGAGTACGGCCGTCTTCGAGTCGCGGCCGCCATTGGCACGGGGGATGATCGGGAAGCCCGGACGGAAGCCGTGGTTGAAGCGGGTGCCGATGTGGTCGTCCTTGATACGGCTCACGGGCACACGACCAGCGTTATTGAGACGGTCAGAGCTCTGAAACAGAATTTCAGCGGGGTGGAGGTTGTAGCTGGCAATGTCGCTACTGCCGAAGGCGCGCAAGCGCTGATCGAGGCCGGTGCGGATGCGATTAAAGTCGGTATCGGGCCCGCGTCCATCTGTACTACGCGGATGGTCTCGGGGGTTGGGGTGCCGCAGCTGACAGCGGTGGTCGACACGGTCCGTGTGGCTGAACGAGCTGGCGTTCCGGTGATTTCTGATGGCGGGATTCGATTTTCCGGCGATATTGTGAAGGCGTTGGCCGCCGGTGCGCAGGCGGTGATGATCGGCAGTCTCTTCGCTGGTACGGAAGAAAGTCCAGGGGAAACCATTCTGTATCAAGGCCGTTCGTATAAACAATACCGCGGCATGGGCTCGCTTGAGGCCATGCGCGAGCGGGAAGGCAGCCGGAACCGGTATTTTCAAGACGCGGAAGAAAGCGCGGGCAAGCTGGTGCCCGAGGGGATTGAAGGTCGTGTGCCGTACAAGGGGCCCTTATCCGTTGTTGTCGATCAGTTGGTCGGTGGCCTGAAAGCCGGTATGGGCTATACCGGCTGCCACAATCTGGAGGAGCTCAGAACCAAGGTTCGATTTGTCCGTGTTTCTCCAGCCGGATTGCGAGAAAACCACGTCCACGACGTGATTATCACAAAAGAAGCACCAAATTATCGGTTGGAGTAGTGGTTGTACTGGCGATGGGCGCAGAGGCCCATCGCCGCTGGTGAGGGGATGGCCAGCCATATCGGACGAACATCTGTGATTGGCAGTTATGATTCTGGTTCTTGACTTTGGTAGTCAGTATACGCAGTTGATCGCCCGACGTATCCGCGAGGCGCATGTCTACTGCGAGATCCATCCGTACAATATTCCCGTGGACCGTATCCAGGCCATGAACCCCGAGGGTATTGTCTTGTCGGGGGGGCCGGCCAGCGTGTATGACACTGACGCCCCAGAGTTAGCCGCTCCCATCCTTGGTATTCCAGTGCCGTTTTTGGGCATCTGCTACGGCATGGGGGTTCTGCACCAACTGGCCGGGGGGCAGGTGGCTCGGGCAGATCTGCGTGAGTTTGGTCCGGCCCGCCTGATGGTCGATGATACGACCGACCTGTTCGCCGGCTTTTCGTCTACGACATCGACTCAGGTCTGGATGAGCCATGGCGACAAAATGGAATCCCTGCCCGCCGGCTGGACGGTCCTGGCCCATTCGGACAATTCCCCCATAGCCGCCTGCCGCGACGATTCGGGCCGGTATTTCGGCGTCCAGTTTCACCCCGAAGTTGTGCATACGGAGCGGGGGAAAGAGATACTGCATAATTTTCTTTTTCGGATTTGTGGCTGTGCCGCGAACTGGACGATGGAAGGATTTATCGAGCGCGAAATCCAGCGCATTGGCGACCAGGTTGGAGATAAACGGGTCGTGTGTGGTCTGAGCGGTGGTGTCGATTCCGCCGTGGTCGCTCTCTTGATACATCGGGCGATTGGCGACCGTCTGACCTGTATCTTTGTGGACAACGGCCTCTTGCGTCAAGGCGAGGCCGACAGCGTCGTGCGGGTGTTTTCCCAATTGGGACTGGATATCCGGCCAGTCAACGCGGCTGAGCGTTTTCTTGAACGCCTCGCCGGGGTCGACGACCCGGAACACAAACGGCGCATTATCGGCCATGTTTTTATTGAAGTCTTCGAAGCAGAAGCGGCGTCACTGCCGGATGTGGAATTCCTGGCTCAAGGAACCCTGTATCCTGACGTGATCGAATCCGTTTCCTTTAAAGGGCCGGCGGCCACTATCAAGAGCCATCATAATGTCGGTGGTCTGCCGGAACGGATGCGGCTCCGCTTGGTGGAACCGTTGCGAGAATTATTCAAAGACGAGGTGCGTGGGCTGGGCCGGCTGCTTGGTCTTTCCGAGGAAATCGTCGGCCGCCAGCCTTTCCCTGGTCCAGGGTTGGCGATTCGTATATTGGGTCCGGTGCGGGCCGAGTTCCTGGACCTGCTGCGCGCCTCAGACGCTATTGTCGACGAGGAAATTCGAGCAGCGGGCTATTATGACCGGGTCTGGCAGGCCTTCGCCGTGTTATTACCGGTCAAGACGGTTGGCGTCATGGGTGATGCGCGGACGTATGAGTATGTGGTGGCCATCCGGGCCGTTGAGAGTGTAGATGGTATGACGGCAGACTGGGCGCGTCTGCCTGGTGAGTTGCTGGGGACGATATCCAATCGCATTATTAACGAAGTCCGTGGCATCAACCGGGTCGTCTACGACATTTCTTCCAAACCACCGGCAACCATTGAATGGGAATGAGGGGAGGGGCGGAGTGAAGGAGTTTGTACATCTCCATTTGCACACACAGTATAGCCTGCTTGATGGGGCCAATAAGGTCTCAAATCTCATGCCGCAAGTGGCAGAGCACGGCATGTCGGCGGTAGCCATGACCGATCATGGCAATATGTTTGGCGCGATCGATTTTTATCGGACCGCCGCTAGCCACGGCATCAAACCCATCATCGGCTGCGAGATGTATGTCGCGCCCAAGAGCCGCTTTGATAAGCAACCTCTGGGCGCAGACGACCTGGAGCATGGCGGGAATTTTCATCTGATTCTGCTGGCCATGAATCTGGAGGGCTACCGGAATCTCTGCCGCTTGGTGACGGCCGGATTTACCGAAGGCTTCTACCGCAAACCTCGCGTTGATCGTGAACTGCTGCGCGAACTCAATACCGGTCTGATCGCGCTGTCCGGCTGCCTGAGTGGAGAACTGGCCAGAGCCATGCTGCGGGACGATGGCAAGCGTGCCCGCGCCGCGGCCGAAGAATACGCGTCGATTTTTGATGAACGTTTTTATGTCGAGGTTCAGGCGAATCATCTGCCGGAACAGGAAAAGATAAATCCGGCTCTGATCGAACTGGCCCGAGAGCTCTCGCTCCCGCTGGTTGCCACCAATGATTGTCATTATTTGAAGGCGGATGATGCCGAAGCCCACGAAGTCCTGCTGTGTGTTCAGAGTGCCAAGGTCATGTCCGACGAGAATCGCTGGCGGTTCGGGACTGACCAGCTCTATGTCAAAACCCCGGAGGAAATGGCGGCAGAGTTTTCCCACTGTCCCGACGCGGTTGCCAATACGGTCGAAGTTGCAGACCGGTGTAACCTCGACCTGTCCTTTGGCAGCTTCTATTTCCCGAACTACGATGTGCAGCCGGGTGGAACGCTGGAAGACTGTTTGGAACAGACAGCCCGCGAGGGCTTGGAAGAACGCCTCAAACCCCTCCGCGCCACGGAGGGCTGGAATCCCGCCGAAGAAGAGGCGTATCGGAACCGCTTGGACTATGAACTCAAGGTCATCGGGGAAATGGGTTTTCCGGGATACTTCCTGATTGTAGCCGACTTCATTGGCTATGCCAGGTCGCAAGGGATTCCGGTTGGTCCGGGCCGCGGGTCGGCGGCCGGCAGTCTCGTCGCCTATGCGCTCAAGATTACGGACATTGACCCCATCCGCTACCAGCTGCTGTTTGAGCGGTTTCTGAATCCGGGCCGGAAGAGTATGCCCGATATCGATGTGGACTTCTGCTACGAACGGCGGGACGAGGTCATCCGCTATATCAAAGACAAATATGGCGAAGACAAGGTCGCGCAGATCATTACCTTCGGAACCCTCAAAGGCAAACAAGCGATTAAAGACGTGGGCCGCGCTTTAGAGTTCTCGTACGGTGAAACCGACCGCATTGCGAAACTCTATCCCGCCCCCAAACAAGGCAAAGATCATCCGCTGGAGACCGCGCTCGATATGGAGCCGCGCCTGCGCGAGGTGCGCGAACGCGGGGAGCGCGAACACAAGCTCTTTGAGCACTCCCTCAAACTTGAGGGATTATTGCGCCACGCCTCGAAACATGCGGCCGGGATTGTGATTGCGCCCAACCCTCTGGTTGAGCACCTGCCGCTCTATGTTGACAAAGAAAAGAATGTTCTGACCCAATATGCCGGTCCGGATGTCGATACCATTGGGTTGATCAAGTTCGATTTTCTCGGCTTAAAAACATTGACGCTGATTCACGACGTGGTGCGGCGGATTGAGGAGAGTCGAGATATTGCCGTTGCTCTGAGTACGATTCCGATTGACGACCGGCAGACCTATCGCTCGCTGACCCGAGGGGACACGGTCGGCGTTTTCCAGATGGAGGGCAGTGGCATTCGCAAGCTGATCACGCAACTCAAGCCGAACTGCTTTGAAGACATTTTTGCCGTGATTGCGCTGTTCCGACCCGGACCGCTCGACAGCGGTGCAGCCGAACAATTTATTAAGCGCAAACATGGTAAAGAGGCGGTGTCCTATCCTCATCCTTTGCTTGAACCGGTTCTCAAAGAAACCTACGGGGTCACGATTTACCAAGAGCAGGTCATGCAGATCGCGCAGACCCTGGCCAGGTACTCTTTGAGCGATGCGGATAATTTGCGTCGCGCCATGGGAAAAAAGAAAAAGGAAGTCATGCAGGAGGAGCGGACAAAATTCCTGAAAGGCGCGTCGGAGAATAAGATTAAGGACAAACTCGCCGGAGAGATTTTTGACGCGATGGAAACCTTTGCCGCGTATGGATTTAATAAATCCCACGCGGTCTCCTATGCCCTGATTTCCTATCAAACCGCGTATTTGAAAACGCACTTCCCGCAGGAATTCATGGCGGCACTTACCAGCCTGGAAATGGGAGATACCAATAAAACGTATAAAAACATTGCGGAATGCCGGGTGCATAATATCCCGGTGCTGCCACCCGATGTGAATGAAAGCGGCGAGGATTTTACCGTTCGTGGCCAGACCATTCGCTTTGGACTCGGCGCGGTGAAGGGGGTTGGGTCGAAGGCGATTGAAGTCATTCAGGAAGCCCGTCAGGCTGGCCCTTTTACGGATATCCATGACTTCTGTACCCGGGTGCAGAGTTCGCAGGCGAATAAACGGGTCATGGAGAGTTTGATTAAATGCGGGGCGTTTGACTCGTTTCATGCGCTCCGCGCCCAACTCTTGGCCGGCATTGAAGACGTCATGCGCTGGGCCGCCCAAAAGGCGAGTGGCCACAGCAATGCCAATCAGATGGGCTTATTTGCGAACGGTGGAGCAGACCCCGCCCAGCCTGATTTGCCTCAGATTGAAGAGTGGTCAGATATTGAGAAACTGAATAAAGAACGGGAGACACTCGGCTTTTTTATTACCGGTCATCCGCTGGATAAATACGTCGGGCGGCTACACGGCGTGACCTCCCTGACGACGGCGGAACTCAAAGGACGCAGACATCAGGAAAAAGTCCGCCTCGCTGGCGTGATTCAGTCTCTGAAGCTCAAGAATAACAAAAAAGGCGATCGGTATGCGACCTATACCCTGGAGGACAAGGCTGGAGGTGTTGAGGTCATCGTATGGCCGGAAGCCTATCGGCGTCATGAAGCCGAAGTCCATTCCGACCAGCCGGTCCTGGTGAGTGGATCACTCGATGTCGATGAAGATCGGTGTCAAATTATTGCCAGTGAGATCGTGCCGCTTGACTCTGTGGCGAAAGGTGAGGTCAAGCAGGTCCATATCCAGGTACCGGCCGACAGCACGACTAAGGAAGATATCGTAGAACTCAAGACCGTATTAGCGAAACATCAGGGCCAGTGTCAAACATTTTTACACGTGCTCCATCCGGACCATTCCGAGACTGTGATCTCATTGCCGGAACAACTGAAGGTTGCGCCGACTGCGGAGATGCTGACGGACGTCGAACAATTGTTTGACCGTGGCGTCGCCTCGTTTCAGTAGCATGTCCATAGAAAAGAAAAGGATACAACTTCCTGTGGCTGGCCGCCGGCGTCGACACCCATCTGAACACACTCCACCGCCGGAGCAGGCTTTTCTTGTCGGCGTGGACTATGGGGGGCCAAATGGGGCGGCCGAGCCTAGGCTCCTCTCAGCGCAAGAGTCGATCGAAGAACTCGCTCGCCTGAGCGAGACCGCCGGTCTGACGGTCTCAGGTCAGACTATTCAGCATCTGCGCCAAGGGGTCCATCCTGCCTCGTTTATCGGGACCGGCAAGATTGAGGAAGTGAAACAACTCCGGGAGGAGTTCCAGGCCGGGGTTGTGATCTTTGACGAGAGCTTGTCTCCGGCTCAGCAGCGTAATTTAGAACGGGGGCTGTGTTGTAAGGTCATTGACCGGAGCCAATTGATCCTCGATATTTTTGCCCAACGCGCCCGCAGTCAAGCGGGTAAATTACAAGTTGAGCTGGCTCAGCTTGAATACCTGCGTCCCCGACTCACGCGCCAATGGACGCACCTGTCGCGCCTGGGTGGCGGGGTAGGGACACGTGGCCCCGGCGAATCGCAGCTTGAAGTGGATCGACGCCGTATTCGCGAGCGCATTGCGACCCTGCGCCGCAAACTGCGCGAGGTCGAACGCACCCGTGCTCTGCACCGGCAGGAACGGCGGAGGGTTCCCTTCCCCTGTGTTGCTCTCGTCGGGTATACCAATGCAGGAAAATCGACCTTGATGAATCGTCTGACCCAAGCTGAGGTCTTTGTCGAAGACAAGCTGTTTGCCACGCTTGACCCAACCAGCCGTCGGCTTGATCTGCCGAACGGCCAAGCTGTTCTTCTAATTGATACGGTCGGTCTTATCAATAAACTTCCGCACCAACTCGTGGACGCGTTCAAGGGGACGCTGGAAGAGATACGGACGGCGGATGTGTTGCTGCACGTGATTGATGCGACCCATTCGCGCTGGTTCGAGCATCAACGTATTGCCGAAGGTGTGCTCGAAGACATGGGGGTTGGGAATAAACCGACCATTACCGTTTTCAATAAGATTGACGGCCTGACTCAAACGGCAGATGGTAAGGCTCAATGGGATGCCGAATGCGATGCGGGCGATTGGTGGGGTGCTCCCTCAGCGTCTACGATGAACGGGCGAGACTATGAACGGGATAGGGTACTTCACATCTCTGCAAAGCATGGGATTGGCATCGCCCCGCTGGTAGAGGAAATCGCCCGGCTGTGTAGCCTCGATCAAGAGGTAATCGAAGTTGAGGTGCCGCTTGGCAGTGGTGAGCTGATGGCCTGGTTGCGGCGCAGTGGAACAGTGATAGAAGAAACGTATACGGAGACCGGCGTACAGGTGGCGACGCGGGTCTCGGCAAAAGTAGCAGGCCAACTCAAGAAACGTCTGGCCCAGGCCAACTCAAGAAACGTCTGGCCCAGGCCGACTTGAGCGCTAAGGCCTAGATATTAAAGAAGAGGATTCCTGATTCCCGGTGTTCTCTGTACTCAATCTTCCAAATTTCATTACCCTATTACGTATAGGGGCGATTCCGGTCTTTTTGATCCTGCTGGTGGACGAACGGTATACCGAAGCGCTGATCGTCTTCATTCTGGCGGGCATTACCGACTCCCTGGATGGCTTGCTTGCTCGCTGGCTGGACGCGCGCACGACATTAGGCGCCTTCATTGATCCCCTGGCCGATAAACTGCTCCTGGTGAGTTCCTTTGTCATTCTCGCCTTCTTAGGTGATATTCCTCGCTGGCTTGCGGTCCTGGTCATCATGCGGGATGTTATTATTCTGATCGGCTATAGTGTGCTGTTTTTTGTTACAGGCCATGCCATCGAAGTCCGCCCAACGCTCATTGGCAAGGCCAGTACTTTTTTTCAGTTGTTGACGGTCATCATGGCTCTGGTCGCCCTGCATAATGCCGCTTGGCAAATCCCACTCCTCCGGGATACAAGCGAAATTCTTGCCGGAGCCACCGTCACTATCTCGGGATTTCAGTATTTATCGCGTGCCTTCAGGTGGTTTAATGAACAGGAAGAGAAGCTGTCCACGACGGAGTCGAGGTGACACCCGCCCCACGAAGCGTTTGTCCAGGCTGCTCCAAAAGTATACAAGACAGCGAGTGAGCATAGATATAAAGGAGGACAAGACATGTTGCACCTGCTCTATTTCATTACCAGAAAGCCATCTTTGAGTGATGAGGAGTTTCATCACTATTGGAAGGACACCCACGGACCGATTGCCGCACGTATCGCTCAGACCTGGCGGTATGAGCAGAGTCACCGTATTCCATTGGAGGGAACGAACTCTCCCTATGACGGGGCGGCGGAAGCGTGGATTGAGGACCAGGCGGCGATGGATGCCCTGCGTGCGAGTACCGAATATGTGAGCGGTGCGCTCGTCGATGAACCGAATTTCATCGATATGAACCGCGTGGAATGGTTGGTGACACAAGACCACGTCATCAAGGACGGTCCGCAAACCCCACAGCAGGTGAAAGGCATTTTTCAGCTCAAACGAAAGCCAGGCATGAACCTTGCCGACTTTCGGAAATACTGGATTGAGGTCCACGGCCCGATTGTGTGTGAGTTGCCGGGTCTCCAGCGCTATGTGCAGTGCCATACCATCGACGCGGCCTATAGCTATGCCGAACCGAAATGGGATGGCGTGGCCCAACTTTGGGTCGAAGACCTGGCGGCCTGGAATAGGCTGGTCAATTCAAAAGAATTTACCGAAGGTTCGTGGCCGGATGGCGCGAAATTCTTGGATCAAGAGCTCATTACCAACTTCATGGCCCAAGAGCATCAGGTCAAGTGGCCGGGGTAAGTCGAGACTTTTTATACTCGGTCCGCATTTCAGCTTGTAGACGACCTAAGCGATACGTCTGCCAATCGAGGAAGGTAGCGCTCCGGGCGAGGGTCGGGTGGACCTCGCCGATGAGCCGCCACATTTCCTGGATAATAAAACGATAGTCCGGGTGGCCTTGCGGCAGGGTGCGGAGTTCACCCAGATGAATGGCCTCGCGCAGGTTGAGCTTCATATACCAGCGGACCCGATAGGCAAACGGTACGATGTATTGTGCCTCGGACGGAAGATCAGCGGAGATTTGCTCATACACCGCGGCCGCCCGTTCCATGCAATCCGTAAATGACGCTTGAAAGCCGGCCTGCTCAATCTCAGGCGGCGTGTCATAGCCGTGCGCGGTGGTGAAATCCTGGCGCTCCTGGGTGAGGATCCTATGCCGCTGCAAGTCGCGGTAGAGTCCCAGATTGCCAATGATGTCAAACGTATAATAGGCGTGCTCAAGGGCACGGCCAGGTTTGTCGCGGCGATGCCGGCGTTGTCCGATGTAGGCGTCGAAGACCTGTTCCCGTTGTTCTGCCTGAAGTTTTTTGACCAGCGAGCGCACCTGACCGAGCGGCAGGCGGGCATTTGGGTAGAGAATGGCTGCGAGAACCTGATCTTCCGCGTGGCGGTCGTAGTCGATAAGGCTGACTGGCCCGGTCGATTGAACGGCATAGCCGTCCAGGAGGGTTTGTGCCAGCGCTCGGCTATCAGCCGTTGTCTGGACCAGGTATTCACTTCGTTGCGCGCGTTTGACGAAAGAGGGGATCAGCAGGTTGAGAGCCGAGTGCATAGGCTCGGCAATGCCACGAGCTTCGGCAATATGCAGTGAATACAGTTTATTGAGCAGATGTTCAAATGCCTGGCCGACACCGAAGAGTCCCACGTTCGTCAGCGTCGCTGCCGGGAGATACGAACGAAGGATGTCGCACGCCTGCGCTCTGACGGTCGAGCGATACGCTCCCTCGGCCCATTTCCTGAGGGTTTCATCCTTCTGTGCGTTTGCATAGGTGAGGGGGTCGCCCGTTTGTGGATGCTTCCACTCGACGGTATCGATGGGCAGACTGTCTCGCACGAAGGCGATCATGGGCTCGATTTGAGCGGCATAGGTCTCGAACAGATGGCGCATGCAGGTGAGATACGCCGTCCGATGCGGCGAGCTCATAATCGTCGGTTCTTTATAGAAGAGATAATCGCCGTCAGGACCGGGGGTATCAAACCGGACATAGCGGGTCGACTTCTCTAGCGGAGCAATGCCGATCCGGGCGTCTTCAAGAATCTTGGCGGCAACGTTTGAGATTCCTTCACACGCGATATGCGCGCCACCAAGTTGAGCCACCGAATCGTCTCCATAGCCGACGAGGACGCGGTCATAGAACGCCCGCGCCTTTTGGATTGCCTGGCTATTGTCGCTGGGCGCGGCTCCGCCGCCAAACTGGCTGTGCTGTAGGTCCGCCTGGCCGAGAAATTCGTCCAGAAAAATTTGACGCAGGCTTTTTGACGACCGGCTGTAGCGGGAGAAGAGGGCGCCGGCGACTTCTTGTGGGAGTTTCAGGCCAAAGATGGGCTCAGTCAGACTGGTGAAGAAGGGGGCAAGCTTGTGCGTGTCTGCGGGAGAAAAGGCTTCGCTCATACTGGCGAATCGTGTGGCTCTGCAAGCGGCCACCCAACTAGGGGATTCTTATTCAAGTTCGATGAGAAGCTCTCCGGACTCAACCGCCTGACCCGCCTCGACGTGAACGGCTTTGACCGTTCCAGCAACGGCAGCACGGATTTCATTTTCCATCTTCATTGCTTCGATAATGATGATGCCCTGGTCTTGTTCCACCGCATCGCCTGCCTGCACCAAGAGTTCGACCACTTTCCCCGGCATCATCGAACAGACCTCTTTCTCGCCCGTTCCACCAAAGTCGGCCCCGGCTCCGCCCCGGCGGGCTTTGCGTTCATCGAGCACGCCGACCTGAAAACTTTTCCCTTCATAGGCGACGGTATACGCATCGTCTTTTTCCGCCACATCGACGGTGAACGATTTGTTTTCAACAATGAGCGAGTACACGTGGCCGGTCAGTTGTCTGCCATCGATGATATGCTCTTCATCGTCGATGACGACCTTATACTGGTGTTCATCCAACTCGTGTACGCTGATGGTGTAGGTCCGGTCGCCGAGCGTTGCTTTATAGGCCATAGAGATGCAGTCCTTGCTTGGGCGGTGCCTTTCGTCCGCTACCGGACGCCTTCGCGCCAGCCAGTGGTGCGCCAGGCCGAGACGTTTCCAGGGCTTCCCTGTGGGCTGGAGACCGATTGGGCGAGTTCTTTGTCCTTATGATAGGCGGCGAGGGCTGCCGCCGCCAGAATGATCTCATGCCGGAGGTGGTCTTCTTCTTCTGGTAAGCCCCCGTACTCCTGGGGAATAAAGCCGGTGTCCAAATCGCCTGACACAAAGCGCGGATGGGTCAGCGCCCAACGGTGGAAAGGAATATTGGTGATAATCCCTTCCACGGTGTATTCTTGGAGCGCCCGCAGCATGCGTTGAATGGCTTCGTCTCGGGTGCGACCGTAGGCGCACAGCTTGGAGATCATGGGGTCGTAATGGATCGGGACCTCCCAGCCTTCATACACGCCGCTATCATCACGAACGCCATAGCCGCCCGGAGTGCGCAAGATTTGTATCTTCCCAGGGGATGGAAAGAAATCCCGCGCCGGGTCCTCGGCATAAATCCGACATTCGATCGCCCAGCCGCGCTGTTGGACGGCGGGTTGCTGTATGGCCAGGGACTCTCCGGTCGCGATCTCGATTTGGGCTTTCACCAAGTCCACTCCAGTGACGAGCTCGGTAATAGGATGCTCGACCTGGATGCGGGTATTCATCTCCAGGAAGTAGAAGTTCTGCTGGGCATCAACCAAAAACTCCACGGTTCCGGCTCCGACATAATCCACGGCCTTAGCCGCCTCAACCGCCACCTTACCCATTTGCTCGCGGACGTCTTGATTAATGGCCGTCGAAGGTGACTCTTCGATGACCTTTTGGTGCCGACGTTGCAATGAACATTCACGTTCATACAAGTGAATGATATTGCCGTGCATATCGCCCAACACCTGGACTTCAACGTGGCGTGGCTTTTCAACAAATTTCTCCATATACATGCGGTCATCGCCAAACGACGATTGCGCCTCGGAGCGCACTCCACGCAGGGCGGACAGCACGTCTTCTTTTTTCTCGACCAGCCGCATACCTTTGCCACCGCCACCGGCTGAGGCCTTGAACATGACGGGAAAGCCGATTTTTTCCGCTGCGGCAACAACGTCGTCCTCATCGCCTAACACATCGGTGCCTGGCACAACCGGGACGTTCGCTTCTTGCATAATAGCCCGCGCGGTCACCTTATCGCCCATCTTTTCAATCGCTTCAGGTTGCGGACCAATAAAGGTAATGCCGGCCTCACTACACGCTCTGGAAAACGGCGCGCGTTCAGACAGAAAGCCGTACCCTGGGTGAATAGCGTCCGCACCGCTTTGCTTGGCCACGTCAAGGATTTTTTCAATCACCAGATAGCTCTCTGAAGACGGGGCCGGGCCAATCGGGTAGGCATGGTCGGCGTATTGGACATGCAGGGCAGAGCGGTCCGCGTCTGAATAGACGGCAACGGTCTCGATGCCGAGTTCACGACAGGCACGAATGACTCGAACGGCAATTTCTCCCCGATTTGCGATCAGTACACGTTTGAACATAAGTCCTACCTTGGCGGGCTTAGGAGTTGGGGTGTCGTGATTGTTTGCTCATCCATCATCCGTAGTCTGTCTCCCTTATAAGGGGATATTGCCATGCTTCTTGGGTGGATTTTTCTCACGTTTGTTCTGCAGCATGGCGAGTGACTGGATGAGGCGGGGACGGGTATCCGCGGGTAGAATGATTTCGTCGATATAGCCTAACTCTGCCGCTTTGAATGGATTGGCAAAGGTCTCGCGGTATTCGTCAACTAACCTGGTCCGCTCGGCGTCTTGGTCTGGTGCGTCTTTGATTGCGTTACGGAAAATAATGTTTACCGCGCCGTCTGGACCCATGACCGCGATTTCGCCGGTCGGATAGGCGAGATTGATATCCCCCCGAATGGCCTTACTCGACATGACGACATAGGCACCGCCGTACGCTTTGCGTGTAATGACCGAAATCTTTGGCACGGTGGCTTCGCAGTAGGCGTAGAGCAGTTTCGCGCCGTGACGAATAATGCCGCCGTATTCCTGGGATGTCCCTGGAAGAAAACCCGGTACATCGATAAAGCTGATAATGGGGATGTTAAAACAATCGCAGAAACGGACGAACCGGCTCCCTTTGACCGAGGCGTCAATATCGAGCACGCCAGCCAGAAAGGCGGGCTGATTGGCGACTACGCCGACGGGTTTCCCGCCAAGCCGGGCAAACCCAACAACGATATTACGTGCATAGTCTTTCTGGACTTCGAAGAAATGCTGCTCGTCCGCTACCGACCGAATGATTTCTGTGACGTCGTAGGGGCGGTTGGGGTTATCAGGTACAATCTGGTTGAGCGCTTCATCGCGCCGATTCGGGTCATCTGTGGTTGGCTGGAACGGTGGGTCTTCCATATTATTGCTGGGGAGATAGCTCAGCAACTCGCGAATCGAGTGGAAACACTCATCTTCATCCGGGGAAGCAAAATGAGCGACCCCGCTGGTCGCATTATGCGTGGCTGCCCCACCCAACTCCTGCATGGTCACCTCTTCATGTGTGACCGTCTTGATGACATCCGGCCCGGTGATAAACATATAGCTGGAGTTCTCAACCATGAAGATAAAGTCTGTCATGGCGGGAGAATAGACCGCGCCGCCGGCGCAGGGACCCATGATAGCGGATATTTGGGGCACGACGCCTGAGCTCAGGACGTTGCGAAGAAATATCTCTCCATAGCCTGCCAGACTCTCGACCCCCTCCTGAATCCGGGCGCCACCCGAGTCATTGATGCCAACCACCGGACAACCCGTTTTCATGGCCAAGTCCATAACCTTACACACTTTTTCAGAAAACGCGCTGGAGAGACTGCCGCCAAAAACGGTAAAATCTTGTGAAAAAACAAAAACCTGACGACCATCGACCGTCCCATAACCGGTGACGACGCCATCGCCCGGGATCTTGGTCTGGTCCATCTCAAAGTCGGTACAGCGATGGGCTTTCAGCCGGTCCAATTCAACAAAACTGCCTGGATCAAGAAAGGCGTCGATCCGTTCCCGCGCTGTTTTTTTGCCGAGTTCGTGTTGGCGTTCAATCCGTTTTGCACCACCACCCTGGAGTGCTTGCTGGTTGAGGTTTTCAAGTCTGTTGATGGTTTCCTTAAGACCCATACTCTTTCCTATTCTTCCGTTTGCAAAGTCGCGGAACCTTGGTCTTGTATTATGCGAGACAAAAAAGATCAAGGAAGGGTGGTCAGGTACCGGTGCTTCTCGGGGTGTGGCATCTCACCGAAAACGAGAACGCGGCGAGCAGGGGAGGTTTGACGCACTATCTGTACGATCTCTGGATTATTATTGTACGACAGTTTCCTGTTCAATAAGCCTGAGCCATTGGCGCGCTTGCTTGGCTGCAGTTTTGTGGGCAGTCGCCTTGGTAAAGGCGGCTTTGCTCTCGTCGAGTTTGCCGGACCGGTACTCGGCAATACCAAGGAGCATGAATGCCTTGCCCGTATTGGTCAGGCCGCCTTTTCTCAATCCCTCGGAGGCGGTGGTAGCCACTTCCGGCCAGCGTTCCAATTGGGCGAATATCTCGGCACGCCGGAGATCAATCTTGCCCGTTTGAGCACGGCTGGCGAGCTGCTCAAGAACATCCAACGCACGCTGACTCTCTCTCGCGTGGAGCCAACACGTCACGAGTAATTCGCGATTGGTCTCCACATCCTGCACGATCTTTTTCTCCAGCCCATCCATCAACAGGTTGGCAGCTTTATAGGGCAGGCCGAGATGCAGATAGTATTGCACGACCTGCAGGGCTTCCCGTTCGTTTAGAAGTCCTAACTTGTAGGCCATGGCTAGGGTGGCAACGGCTCGTTTATGCTTTTCCTCCTGGCTGTAGATCTGTGAGAGTTGTTGCCAATAGGTTTTTTTCTGTGGGTACTGACC
Organism: Desulfurellaceae bacterium bin18; assembly: GCA_002238415.1. GTDB lineage: Bacteria > Desulfobacterota > Binatia > Bin18 > Bin18 > Bin18. Next base: position 50,629 of record MPMI01000036.1, read on the forward strand.
GAGTAGTCGCTGGAGTGTGGCAGCAGCCTGAGAGAATTTCTCCTGCTCAATCTGGACGACAATTAACATCTGGTACCAGGCTTCGTGGAATTTCGTTGTCTCGTCGATTGCTTGCTGAATATTTTGCTCGGCCCGGGTGTAGCGGTTGAGTTGAATGTATGCCTGGGCAAGAAAAATCCGAGCCTGTGGGCGAGGATTCTTCTCGTTGGCAAACCAGGTTTCCAGCGCACGCGCGCCCTCTTCGTAACGCTCGGCGCTCATCAGCATTTGGGCCAGATTGTATCGGATGATTTGGGTGTTGTCCGGAGGTAGGGCTCCGTCGGACAAACTTGCTTGAAAGGCACGGACTGCTTGATCGTATTGCTCCAGACCGGCATGAGCGTAGCCCAGAGTTTGCTGGGCAAGCGCGGCTTCATATGGACTTAACGAGGTGTCTGCTGCGAGTGTTTGTAATTGCGACAGGGCTTTTTGATGTTGTTCGTTTTGTATCAGCTCCTGCACTGCCACCAGCTGCTCGTGGACCTCCTGAGACAGACTCGGCTCCTGGCCGGCAGCGATTCCAGGCGCGGCCAAACACAAAGAGACCATCCCCAGGCTGCACAGCGCGCGTAGCAAAGTTGCAATGCGGTACGCTTTCCTGATCACTATCAGCCTCCTCCCAGGGCAAACTCAATCCGCTGCGACGCCCGCGACTCAACCGCCTGTCCATCCTCTACGCGTGGTTTGAATTTCCACTGGACAATGGCTTGTAGCGCCGCCTTATCAAAGACTTTGGGGGGCTCGGAGCTGATAACTGTGGGATCGGCTACGCTGCCGTCTGCCGTAATGGTGAACTCAACCGTGACAGAGCCTTCGATCTGAAGACGGGCGGCGCGCCCCGGATAACGGGGCGGGACCCGAACCAGCGGCATCAACTCATGTCCTGACAGGACCGTTTGCTTATTGCTGACCGGTGCAGCCAAGGGGGTCATATCGAGCAGAGGACCCGAAGAAATGGCGGCTGTCATCTCAATCTGTGGTGCCGGGAGTTGAGGCTGATTCGCCGCCTGTAATGTGAGGCTCGGGGTTGGTGGTACTTCAGGCGGGGGGGGCTCATCGGGTGGCTCGCGCTCATCTCTCGGAGGGGGCTGTGCTTCAGGTGGGAGACGAACAAAATCAACGATGGGGTAGGCATCCGGGTAGGATCGCGCCCGCTGGGAGCGTGCAATCATCGCCTGCATGAGCAGAAATAGCAGGGCGGCAATTGTCAGGCCGACTATCCCTGACACGGCGGCTCGCCCGAACATCCTCAGCCCTCCTGTTGTCGGGCGGCAACCGCGATATCAGTCACGCCGGCCAAGCGAACTTGATCCATGACCTGGACCAGCAGTCCGGTGTAGGCCGTTTCATCGGCTAATACCACGACACTGGCCTCAGGGCTCTCGGCTAACATCCGCTCGACGTTTGCCCGGACGGCTCGAACATCGATCGAGCGCCGCTCCATCCAGATTTCACCCGTTTCTGAGAGCGCAATGCGAATCGTCCCACGCCCTTGCGTCTGAGCCGTCTGGGCGACGGGTCGGTTGACCTCAATCCCGGCTTCCTTCACGAACGAGGACGCGACCAGAAAGAAGATCAGGAGGATGAACACCATATCGATCATCGGAGTCAGATTGATCTCAGGAGAACTGTCGTGTCTGTCCCGGCGACGTCTCATTCGGTACCACCCTTCACTATCACTCTATGGTCTTACTCCACACGTAAGAGACTGGCTACCTTCCGAGCGGATTTTGCAGCTCTCCGGTCTAAGTCGGAGCTGAAATAGAGTCCGGGAACGGCACACACCAACCCGGCCATCGTGGTGACCAGCGCTTCGGAAATGCCACCGGCCAAACCGTTGGCATTCCCGGTTCCAAATAATTGCATGACCGTAAAGGTGAAAATCATGCCGTTGACTGTTCCCAGGAGTCCTAAGATGGGCAGCACAACGGTCAAGGTCCGAATCAGAGAAAGACCCTTACGGAGCTGAAACTCCATCTGGATGATCTCCATCTTGCGAACCTGGAAAGCATACCACGACTGGTGGTCGCTACGGGCTTGCCAGCGAGAGACGACTTCATTCTCCAGCAATGGACAGCGTGTCCAAAAGAAAACAAAGCGTTCGATAATGAGTGCCCACAGGGCGATAGCGACCACAAAAATGGCCCACAGCGCCGACCCGCCGGTTGCAAAGAACTGTTGGAGTGGACCAATAAGAAGATTATAGAGCATCAGGAGGACTCACTAGGCTGCTCGGCTAGTAAGGACGACCGCCCGGCTAACAGGGCGATCATCCCCGCACTCTGTTCTTCTAATGTATGAACGAGGCGACCACTCTTGCTGGACAACAGGGAATGCAGGAGGACGATTGGAATCGCCACGCTTAACCCAAGCTGGGTAGTCACGAGCGCCTGCGAAATGCCATCCGACATGACCCGCGGATCACCTGCTCCAAACAGCGTGATGGACTGAAAGGTATCAATCATACCGACGACTGTGCCGAGCAGCCCGAGCAGCGGGGCAACCGCGGCAAAAATTCCGAGCGTCGCCAAGCCGCGTTCCAGGATCGGAATTTGTTCCAGAATCGCTTCTTCCAAGCGCGCTTCCAGGGTTTCAACATTTTGATCCGTGTCATACTGGTACACGAGCATGACGCGTCCCAAAGCGTTGTCGGCTTTGAGCTCATCCATTTGACGTTGGGCCTGCATGCGCCGGTCTTCCCGCCACAGATAGACCGTACGCTCCACAATCAACCCTGCGGCAATCAAGCCGATAGCGAGGATAACGAAACCAATAATACCACCTTGCTCAATCCGCTCCCACGCGCCTGGCCTTTGCACGAGAGCCGCCAGAATGGCTCCTCGGGACGGATCAACACCAAATGCCGTATACCCTTCCGTTGTCTGCTCAAGGTCTTGCGCAGCGCTGGTATACTGCCCCTCGGGCTGGCGTGCCAACTCGGCGAGCTGGCGTGTCTCCGGCACATACCGGAGATACTGTCCTTCAGAGACACCATTGAACGTCCCGACCCGGACAACTGCTCTCTCCGATTGCGCACCATCCGGCTCGGTCACGGTTGTGGGAAATTTTACTACTTGTCCGGACTGTGTCATTTCCTCCAGCAGGATGAGCCACAACCGCTCAAGCTCTTCCAGTGAAGCGAGTTCCGTGCTTTCGGCCATCATGTTGAGAAAATCGACGCGCTCGCCGGACTGGACGGAAACGAACGACCCTTCGATCATCCCAGCCGTATCGCGTGAAATCTGCCGGACGACACCGAACAGTTCGCCCAGTGAGGCGGCCCGCTCTTTGAGTTGGCTCCGGAGTTGCACCAGGTTGTCTTCGTTTGTCCTGAAGACCGCCTGTTTCTCTTCACTCTGTTGTCTGACGCTGGAGAGTTCTCTCTCGGCCTGCTGGAGCATGCTTTGACGTTGGTCACGCTCTGCCAGGAAACGAGACTCGCGCTCGCCATGCAGTTTGGAGTCGGCCTGCCGCTCAGCACGGACTTGGTCAAACAATTCCTGGAGGGATTGGGGACCTTCTTGCGCAAAAACCTCCAGTCGAGGAGACCCGACCAGGAAGAGTAGCCACACAACACCCCATCGTAATATGTTCACTGCGTCACCTCGCTGGGAGCTGGAACGGGGAGCAACAGGAGGTTGGGCACGGATTGTTTTGCTGCTATCTGTAACCCCCGATTGATGGCACGTTGATAACTGCCCGGGAGGGGTTCCCATTCCTGGGTGAGCCGATTCCAGTGTCCTACCTCTTGGCCATCCAGGCTCTGATACAGCAGAGCCAGCCGTCCGACCCGTAAAAAGTCAACCGTGCGCTCCTGCCCGTCAACATTGACGGCCCCACGATAGCCCTCAATCGTCCGGCCATAGTCCGTCTCAATCTGATACGCCTCCATGATGCTGCGATATTTCTCGGTAATCGTCAGATCCGATTGATCGAAGGTGTTTCGGAGACGATTCAGCCGCTCCTGACGTTCTTGGGGTAAAAAAGGAAGATCCAGGGCGACAAACTGGACGAGATGATCCAGCATGCGTACCAGCAAAGGCACAATGTCGCGTTGGGTGACCTCAATTTCCTGGAGTTGAGTTTCGAGCGATGCGGCTTCTTTCTGTTGGGAGTCAAGGAGACGGTCGAGTTGCTCAACATAGACTTGCAGACTTTCCGTCTGCCGGATGGTGTTCCGATAGGTGCTCAGCATGCGCTGTGTTTCGTCCGCAAGTGCATCGATGGTATCTTGGGAGCGGATGGCCTCCGTTACCGCAGCATTTTGCGTTTCTATCAATTGTTCAAGCGGCTGGGCACCAACGTGTCCCGACCAGCCACTCAAACAGGCCCACACGAGCAGCCATGTGAGGTATGTCTTGTGTGTCATAATTCTCCTATGTCTCCTTCGTGAACCATTTCTACCGCGACCGCATGGGGGCAGTAAACAGGTTGCTAATATATCCCGGCGAATAAGTCAAATTATTGGTAGCGTCTCAGTTTGAAGAATGCTGACCAGGAAAAATAGAGGCTTCTCTACACTCTGTCCGCTATACATTCTGTTTGCATCTAGAGGCCCCTATCCAAGAACATCTTTTTTGTCAATCTTCCCTACGGCCGTTCTCATTCTTCCTTATCTGCATCTGTATTCAAGAACACTAGGGCGCGTCTGGGGCATAGAGCTGCGACGCATCGACGTAGATCAGATATTCCTGAATCAAATTCTCCTGCATTTTGAACACATTGGCAAATGGGACACGGAGTTGGCTGGAGTCGTGGCGCGTGTAGGTGACGATGCCGTGGCACGCTGTCGCCCCTTCCTTCTCCCAGATGTCCAGGACGTCGTGATGGATGGCTTTAATGCTCAAGAGAAATTCGGCCACGGTTTGACGCGCGGCCTCTTTCCCGACGACCGGCTCTTGGTTGGCAAACTTAAAAAGCGCGTCGGGGGTGAGAAAGCTCGCAAAAGTATGAGTATCGTTGGTATCAATGGAGTGAAATAATCGGGTAGTCCATTCTACGCTTGCCATGGTGTTTCCTCCTGAACCCTTTCGCAGCTGGTTAATAGCCGGCTCGCGGTCTTTTCGGATATATGGGCTGTCTGGAGTGAATCCACTCCGCAGCGCTGCGGGTGTCCTTATTTCTCAGGGCTGACCAGGCGTTTTTCAGGTCTGTCTCAAAAAGCGTCGTCGGATCTCCGGGCATCACGTGCCAATCGCCTCGTGCGACTTCGGAGTCAAGTTGACGGGGTGACCAGCCAGCATAGCCCGCGTACACGTGAAACTGTGCCGTCGCTATCGCGGCCAACCGGGTTAAATTATCGGGGCTGGATGTCACTGAAACCTCTTCCGTGATAGGCAGCGTTTCTCCAAGCGGAAATGTCTGTGAGCGAACAAGCAAGAGCATCTGGGCTCGTCCGACCGGACCTCCGGCATAGATCACATCCTCCGCATGCGGTTGGTCTGCCAAATGTGGCAGTGCACGCGCTAACTGAACATCCGTTGGACGATTGACCACCACGCCCATGGCACCCCGTTGGCTGTAGGCAACGAGATAGATGACGGTCTGTGAGAAATTGGGGTCATGAAGATGATTTGCTGCGACGAGGAATTTCCCTTTCTCCAGTCTTTCGTCTGAGACGGCAGGAGGTGATACGAAGAAGAATCCGAGGGGGGCCGACGAATGCCCAGAGAGCAGTGTCACTCCGAGCGTGAGCACGGCTAAAACAGGGAGAATGACGTATGATACGACCGTCACGATGCGAAACCTTACCATTCTTTGACTGCGCAGCCAAATTATTCTCGACCCCTCATCTGTTACGGGAGTTTTGAGGTCACCTGTGAGAATTTAACCCGATTCTTGGCTACGATGCCATGTCGCTGGCAAAATCCGCTGTTGACTTCAAGCACATACTTGGCGGGGTATTTGGAGGGGATGCGGGCGGTGGAGTAGGGCGTTGTGTTTTCGGCGATATGGACGATGGTGAAGCTCGCGTTGATGTAGATTATATCGAGCGGTAGCGGGGTGTTTTTCATCCAAAAGCTGAGCAAGGTCTCTTGCGGGAAAATAAAGAGCATGCCGCTGAACGCCGGCAGTTCGTTGCGATACATGAGGCCGAGCTGACGTTTTTCCTGTGTGTCCGCAACTTCGACTGTGACGTGGACGGGGTCCCCGCCTTGAGGGTGAATGATGACCTGGGGAGAAGAGGAGGAAGGGAAAGGGCAGGCAAGAAGAAGGGGGACGAGAAGGAGTAGGGCATTCCCCCTCGCCCTATCCCTCTTCGAGAGAGAGTGGTGTCTTTGAAACGGAAGAGTCTGCAACGTTCGATAACTTAATGGGTCGTTTCTGCCTCTTCCGTGTGCGCCGCCTCTTCTTCGTCATTGAGTGATTCGGAGACGAGTTCAACGAGATCTTTGACCTGAACTTTCTCGTCAAGGTCCTTCCCTTTGACGGCATCGTCCATCATGATCATGCAGTAAGGGCAGCCGACGGCAATGGTCTCGGGTTCGGCTTTCATGAGCTGGTCCACGCGGGTGTAGTTAATCCGTGAACCCTGGGTCTCTTCTTTCCAGACTGAGCCGCCGCCGGCTCCGCAACAGAAGGTGCGGCTTTTCGACTGCTCGACGTCATTGAGCTTGATGCCTGGAATGGCCCGCAAGGCCTCCCGAGGCGGCGCGTAACGACCATTGTGGCGACTGAGATAGCAGGGGTCGTGGAAGGTCGTGTTCTGCTCATTCAGGACGCGCGGGCTGATCTTGTCTCGCTTGACCAACTCCTCAATATACTCCGAGCTGTGGTAGACTTTATAGTTCCCGCCCAGGTCCGGATATTCGTTGGCAATCGTATGGAAGCAGTGCGGACACTGGGTAATCACTTCCTTGACATTATAGCCATTCAGGGTCTGGACATTCTGCTCAGCAAGCGTGCTGTAGAGATATTCGTTGCCCAAACGCCGCGCCGGGTCGCCCGTACAGCCTTCCTCTTTGCCCAGAATGGCGAAGCGCAGGCCTGCTTTCTGCAAGATGTTGACCATGGCGGTAGAGACTTTTTGGTTGCGTTCATCAAACGAACCGGCGCAACCAACCCAATACAGCACCTCGGCTTCGGGGTCTTCGGCCAGGGTCTTCACTCCCAGACCGCTCGCCCAATCCGCGCGTTTGTCAAAACCCAGATTCCACGGGTTGGAATTGGTTTCCAGGCCCTTGAAGACGTTGACGACTTCTTGTGGAAACCGCGCTTCCATCATCACGTCGTAGCGCCGCATGTCCACAATACGTTGGATATGCTCGATATTGACCGGGCAGCCTTCCTCACACCAGCCACACGTCGTACAGCCCCAGATGACATCCTCAGTCGCCACCTCGGTAATCATATCTGCCCCATCCCAGACCGGCAGTTCGACCTGTGCGCCGTTTTGCGCGTTCTGCGCTTTGACCGCGGCAAGCTGTAAGAGAAAGGGCGTCTTTTGGATGAGATGCTCGCGTTGCACCATGACCAGCTTCTTGGGGTTCAGCGGCTTCTCCGTATTGACCGTGGGACAGTTGAGCGTACAGCGTCCACACTCAAGGCAGGATGCCATGTCGAGCAGTTGTTTCCAGCTATACTCTTCAACCTGCGAGACGCCAAAGGTCTCCGCGGTCTCAAAGTCGGTAATCGGCTCCAGGCGCCCGCGGGGTTTCAGATTGCTGAAGAAGATATTGACCGGTGCCAGGAATATATGCCGCATTTTGGTAAACGGAATCAGACCGAAAAATGCGGTGATAATGAGCAGGTGTACCCACCACACGATTTGATGCGTGCCTTCGCCGGCGTCGGCCAGAGCAAAGACACCGGCGAACGCCATCCCCGCATAGGCCCAGCCAGGGTGACTCGCGGGGTTGGTGTGAATACGAACCCCTTCCAGCATGAGACCGGTCACGCCAATGAGCAAGATGAGCAGCAGCGGCAGGCCATAGCCGACACGGTTCTCGAAATTATCAACCATTTTTTCTTCAGCCGGACCGGCATGGGCCGCCGGTCGCTGGACGTAGCGGCGATACAGAAACAGGCCGCAGGCGGTAATGAGCAATACTCCGCAGGTGTCGAGGACAAATTTATAGACTTTATAAAAGGCTCCAAAATAGAAGTGCATGGGCGTGTCATGCTCAAGGGTGACCAACCCGGTGCCAATGAACAGGCCGAAGAAGGCGACAAAGAGTGTCAGATGGTAGAGACCTCCCGGCTTTTCCTGCACGACGTTGCCCTGCCCAAAGGCTTCGAGCAGAAACAGTTTGGTCCGCTCCGGAATATTATCAATACGGGTGGCCGCCGCCCCGTGCTTAATCCGGTGCCACCATTCGTAGGCGAGATATAGCGGCGCACCAAAGAAGGTGGTGAGCAGGAGCATATACATGACGACCTTGCCTGCCAGTGAGATATTCCACAAAATTTCCCTGGTGACCTCTTCCATGCCTGCCCTCCTGTACGGCTCTTTTTTGTGTCAGCTTTGAGGCCGAGCCGCAAGGGTGTCTCTCTGGACATCTGGTAGCAACGGAGCAGAATCGAATGATCCGGTGCATACGCCCGCTCATGCCGAAGCTCTAGTCGAGTAGCCTCAGTCCCCGATAGGTCGGCGGCTGCCACCCGCGCGCAAAACAGTCCTGGCACACGGGAACAGTTTTCTTCACGCCGTCTTCTTCGACCAGGAACCCCCTGATGTATGGATATTCTGTGGAGACTACTTTTCCACAGTCCGGGTTCGCACACTGGACTCTCAGCATCGTATTTTCATGAGGACGTGCCATTACTGCCTCCACATTGCCCGGTCGTTATTGGATAAAAACCGTCCGTATATTAGAAGCCATCTCATACATGAAATGGTAGAGTGTGGAGCAGGACTCGACACGAAGACCTGACTGAGGAGCAATGGGGACTCATAGCGCCGTTGCTGTTTATGAGACGGCTGCTTGCTGATCGGACGATTATATAATTCCATCGTCTTTGAGCCCGGCCAAATCTCCCTCGGTCAGACCCAGCAGAGAGCCGAAAATATCGGCATTGTTCTGCCCCAGGAGCGGCGCCGGTCGTACTTCGGCTGGAGAATCCGACATGTGTACTGCGCAGCCTGGCATCGTAAAACGGCCACGAGTTGGATGCTCGACACTTGTGATCATGCCGCGCTCTTTGAGATGTTCATTGGCCAAAATATCACCGCTGTCGAGCACGGCTCCACACGGCACTCCGGCCTTGCCGAAGGCTTCCATCACCGCAAATTTGTCCCGCTGTTTCGTCCAGTCCGCAATGATGGCAAACACTTCGTCAAAGTGTACATTGCGACTCTTTTGGTCGTGAAAGCGTGGGTCGTTGATGAGGGCCGCTCGGCCGATTGTGGTGAGGGTGCCCTCCCACATCGCCGGGGTGGTGTTAATGATGTAGGCGTAGTCGTTGGGCCCGCCCGGTGCGCAGGGATAGAGATCGGTTGGGGCCATGGCCGCCAGCCGGTTGCCCGAGCGTTGGGCCGGGACGCTGCCGTAATAATGACTCATCATGCCAATGCGGGTCAGATTCACCACTGCGTCCTGCATGGCCACTTCGACTCGCTGGCCTGTGCCGGTTTTCTCGCGCTGGAGCAGGGCCGAGAGAATGCCAACCGCGCAGTGAATCCCGGTTCCGGTATCGCCTATGGTCGGACCAGGTCGCAGCGGTGGCGTGTCCTGGGTGCCGGTGACACTCATGGCGCCGCCGGTGGCCTGGGCAATCATGTCAAAGCTCTTGAAGCCGGAATAGGGGCCGTAGGTCCCAAACCCTTTGACCTGAGCGTAGATAATCCGCGGATTGATTGCCGAGACAACATCGTACCCCAGACCCAGCTTGGCGATGGCGCCGGGACCGTAATTCTCGACCAGGACGTCAAAATGCGGCACGAGTTGCTTAAACAGGCTCATCCCTTTTTCACTTTTGAGATTGATGCTGATGCTCTTTTTGCTGGCATTCAACAAGAGAAAGTAGGGCGAATCGAGCCCCGGCTTATCGGTAATGAGATACCGGCCCTGGTCCCCGCCTTTGGGCGGTTCAACCTTCACCACGTCTGCGCCCAGAAAGGCCAGGATTTCAGTACACGAAGGGCCAGCCTCAAATTGGGTTAAATCGAGTATTCGAATATGATCCAACGCGCTCACACTGCACCCCCTTTTTTGTTTGGCAGTAGCGTACCTGTTGACGAACGTCGTAGTGAATATGGGCCAATACTAGCGCTGTTCTCTGCCTTCGACCAGACCTCGCCTGAAACAGTCAGTCGATAACCTGAAAATCCTCCAGCCAAGTCTTGCGGAACGATAGATATGGATAATGGAACACTTAGATTTTGAAAACCGCGTCACGTGTGCTAGGGGGCTAGGAAGTAGGAGCGAATGTCTCAAGGAGGTGTCTGATGCGGACAAAGCACGTATTGAGCAGTCTGGTCATTGTTGTCCTGATGGGCGGTGGCAGCTCGCGCGCGATGGCCGAGTTTTTCCCGTGGTGGGCGTTTGAC
>MPMI01000078.1 GCA_002238415.1 Desulfurellaceae bacterium bin18
GTAGCCCATACATCGCCGGAAAAGGGGCTTCACCATTGAGACTGATCGTGATGTCCCCTGCGACCTCACATTTCCAGCCGGAGATGACCCCGATACCCGACACGGCGGTCCCGTCGCCGGGAATCTCTAACGTAGCGGCGTGCGCCAGGGAAGGAAGCAAGACTACAAAACCGAAAAGTCGCAGCAAAAAAGACATCAGCATCTCCTTATAGAAGCGTGAAATAATATGGACACATTGTATCCCTTCGCCGGAAGGGACACAAATTTGGACGTTCCCTTGGCTTTACGCGGTCAGAAACGCGACACCGGTCCAGCAGATGGCCGCCAGAGCGGCGGCGACCGAAGCTTGCGGGATCTGTGTCTTGACGTGGTCCATCAGATCGCAGCCGGTGCACATAGCGCTCAGGACTGTGGTATCCGAGATCGGCGAGCACTGGTCGCCATAGACGCTGCCGTCCATTACCGCGGCAAAGCATAGCGTCATGAACAGCTCGGGATGGGCGAGACCGTGCGCGCCGGCAATCGCCCAGGCCAGCGGCATGGCCAGCGGAAACGCCACCGCATAGGTGCCCCAGCTCGTCCCGGTGGAAAAGGCAATGATCATGGTCAGGAGCTGAAGCAGGACCGGCAGGAGAAAATAGGGGATACTCTCGCCGAGTTGGTCAACCAGAAAGACCGCCCCTCCGGTTTGGGTGTTGACGCCACCGATCGTGATGGCCAGCAGCAGGATCACCGAGCCGAGCACCACGCCCCGGATGCCATCGTGAAACCCGGCCATGAGTTCCTTGAGCGCCATACCCTTGGCCAGCGCGATACCCACCGCCAGCAGGAGGGCCGCGCCAAACGCCCAGTGTACATTGGGCGAGTCCGTGACCACAAAGGTGCCGATCGCAATGCCGATCAGCGCGCCCAGCGGCAGGAAGAACTCCAGCACGTGCGGCGTGTAGCCCGCGGGCACGTTGCTGGCTTGCAATTCCTTGGCGCTCAGCGGTTCGGCCTCGTCCGCGTCGAGCTGACCGGTGGTGCGGGAGCGATTTATGGCCGCAGCCAGCCGCTTGCCCAGAAAAAGGGGCTTTTCAATGCCGAGCAAAAACGTGCCGAGAACGGCGAAAATGGCATAGAAACAAAACGGGACGCTCTGAAAGAAAAAGCTGATGCGGTCCGCTTCGGTCGCCAGAAAACCGACCCCGGAGACAAAAATGAACGCCTGCACATAGCCCGGCCAGGCATTAAACGCGAGCTGTGAGGCAATGGGCGAGGCGGTCGAATCGACAATATAGGCCAGTTCTTCGTGACTCACATTTTCCTTGTCGGCAATTGGCTTGACCGTGGTACCGACCAGTACCGTACTCATAGTTCCGCCCTGAAAAAAGATAACGCCCAGCATCCAGGCCACCAGCTTGGCGGTTTTTGGGCCACGCACGAAACGTACAGTCATAAACTCGGCGAATGCCTGGGCCGCGCCAGTTCGCGACCAGATTCCCATCAGCCCACCGAGCAGCCACAAATAGAGCACCAGAATGCCGGCCGCATTGGTCGTAGCCAGGGCAGGAATCAGCACCTGGCCCGTCAGGTCGTACTGACCCAGAATCAGCGCGCCGGAGACGATGCCGCCCAGCAGCGCGGGGACAGGCTCTCGGGTGACCCAACACAGGAGCACGGCGACCAGCGCTGGCAGCAGTGACCAATAGCCCCAGTGATACTGAGCGGTGAGTCGATAATAGACCCGCGTGGCTTGTCCGTCGCGCGTGACGGTTGCCACAGCAAACTCCTCCGTTACCGCTGGCGCGACGTTCGACCCGTCGACCCGTTCCGGGTTGAGTTCTGCCTCCTCAATGGGAACCGGCTCGAAATACACCGGCTCGCTCCGGGCGATATAGTACAAACGCCCGTCACTGTCCGTGTGAACATCCAACACAGCCTGGCTCGCCGTCCAGGTCGGCGGCACAACCGCGCCGACCACCCAGGAGAGAATCAAGGCGCCGGAAAAAATGAAAAAATTAAGCAGGTGGGTAGGCATCTGTTTTCTCCAATGGGGCCGTCGCTAGTTCAACGGGTGGGGCTTTCTGGTGCAGAAAATCCCCTCCCAGGAGGGGTGCCGCGTAGCGGCGGGGTGGGTTCTACGGAGGGACCGCGCCTGGGGGAAACCCACCCCGGCCTTCGGCCACCCCTCCCAAGAGGGGAGTAAAACTGCTCGCAACTCAGCACTTTCCAGTTCCATAACTGTTGGGTACTTGGCTCCCGCTGGGAGAGGGCTGGGGTGAGGGGTCTCCATTCCCTTTGCAGCAGGGCTAGGTCTGTGCCTCTAATCGAGTAACAAACTCCGCGTGCTCGGCGGTGTCCAGCCCCTTTTGCAGCCCTACAACGACCTGCGCTATGTCACCCGCCAGCAATGCCGGGACTGCCAGACGCAATCCCGGAAATGTCCGGCTCGTCATCCCCCCGGAGGCGGACGGTGTCAGGCGCTGATACGCCCCATCGCGCAGAACAAACCAGTCAACCTGCTTGTCGTCCACGCGCCAGACCAGATACTCTTTCACACCCGCGCGACAGTAGGCATTCATTTTGTCGTGCAGATCGTACGACGCCGTACTGGAAGAGATTTCGGCGACCAACTCGGGCGCGCCTTCGACATAATCGTCTTCGCTGATACGCGAACTGCCTCCCACCTCCGGCTCTATGCGCAGCAGAGCGTCCGGCTGTGGTTCCGTATCCGAATCCAGGCGGACGGTTGCGTTGTCCCCAAGCCGGACGCCCTGGGTAAACGCGGCATACGTCCCCAGCCACGTCAGCAGCCTGGCGTGAGGTTGGCCGTGTTGCCCAAAACGAACCGGTGAACCCATATACACCACTCCATCAATCAGTTCGGCCTTCTTCACATCTGGCATGGCCGCATAACGTCTCTCAAACTCTTCCCGCGTGAGGCGGTCGCCGTTTTCCAACGGGAGAGGCTCCACAACATGGGAGCGTTTCCCATCGGCTGGAGCCTTACGGATGCTGTTGTGCTCATCGGAAAATATAGGCGTGCTTCCCATACAGGCATCCTAAAATAACTTGAGGGCGGCGAACAGCAGCCCCGCGATAGCGATTTGAGCGAGCATCATCTTGTTGATGGCAGCACTGATTTCGGCCTTCACATCAGACCGCAAAACGTCAAGGTCGGCCCGGACGGCAGCGATTTCCTGCTTGAGCTCAGCCTTGACGGCGGCGACTTCCTGCTTAAAGTCGGCCTTGGTGACAACCTCGGAATCTACGCGGCTGATGGCCGCCACAATGGCTTCGGCCTGTTTATCAGGGATACCAGCCGCTACAAATTGCCGTACGGTTTCATGGGTATCGATGGTGTAGGCCGCCATTTCAGGGCCTCCTTTCACCGCTTCATCACCCATCTATCACAGCCGCTTCCTCAAGAGGAGTGGCGCGGGCCGCCCCTATTACCATCCCCTTTGAGGCTGGAAAATCAGTGGTGAGATGCAAGATATCATTGCGCGGAGGCTTCTTTCTTCGGGTTTCGGTTTTGCTCGTGCTCGTCGGCCCAATACGTGTATCCAAAGTGAAACTGGAAATTCGGGGACATAGCTACCTCCAAGGAAGAATGAGATTCAAAGTCCCACTGCGCATTGTCTAATGTAATAAAGAATCGAAACTCTTTTTGATGGGAGTATTTGGGAATTTTAGTAAATATTGCGACCAAGTCTTCTCGAAATTTTCCAGAAGAAGAGAGCACCGCTCCTCTTTGGTACAGATTTGATTGTTCTTCATGACCCATGTATGACACTTTGCCGTAAAAAACTCGAATCTCCGGGGTTCCCGTAATTTTGCACCCTTTCTTTATCAGGTGATTTCCAACGTCTATCCCTAAAGCCAGAGCAATCCTTTGTGGGGTTGCGTTAAATATAGTGTAAGTATCGTATTCGTATGGTGGTATCTCATCTCCTTCTACCATTGAACAACAATAGATGTATCCATGTCCGTAGTTGATAGCTATTCCCTCGTGAGGCAGGGATATCCAGTCTTTCGACTCTGGGTCTTGAAACTCAAGTATAGTATCTTTTCCCATCTGGATTCGTCCCTCATTGGGGTCTTTCTGCGAAGAATTGTCTGCTGATTCCAGATCGTGATAGAATTTGGGGGTACCGACATGGAAGGTTGCTGTTTTATTAACAGCAAAATCTTTCCCTGTTCCCTTTACCAACCGACACCCGTCGTAACATTCGTTGTCATAACTGAGTTGATCTGTGCAAGCAGGGATGGCGAAAACTTTAAATTTTCCATTCACTGTTGTCACAATTCCCTGAGGGGTCACTGAGTCCAGATGTAAATCTAAATCCTTTTTGGGTAGGGTGATCCATTCCTGATCTTCCATCAACGTCTCACCCGACTCTGTAGACATACGTCTTAGATAATTCGGGACACCTTCTGGATAATTTTGTAGTGAAGGGACTTGTAGCTTATCACTCATTCTCTGCTTTCTTCTTTTCGTCTTTACTCGCTTGCCTTTGCCCACGTCGATTCCTCCTTCCTGATACAGGCTATATATAATGTCGGTTTGTGGCAGATTATACGGCCGCCCGAAGGCGGCATTGAAATCACGATCCCCCAAGTTGGCTACTGCGACCACAAACTACCTCAAGTGGACGATATGAACTGCCGTGGCAGTGTGTTCATGTGAACCATTGACCTCATTCATAATCAGGCTAACGCTAGAAACTAAAGCTAAGCCAGCATTCCGCCAGGAGGGAGGAGATGGCCTGGACAGGTTTTCTTGCTCTAAGTGTTCTCTGAGAATGCTTTCACAGCGTCTAAGATGTCAGATTCTGCTTGGTAGGTGGGCCGACATGTTCTTATACTATTGTTAGTCTTATCAAGTTCTCGTACCGGTTTAGAGACAAGGATGGAGGCGGAAGAACCTGAATCAAACGTCCATGTTTCAGAAAACCCGAAACCTTTAACTTCGCTATAATACGCATAGGTTAAGATATACCGCGCATTGACTCTGACTCGTGTGATGGTTTTCGTCATTTTGTAGACACTGATATTCATTTTTCCAGACAGGCTGGTGAATGCATCTCTTCCCCGTTCCTGCAACGCTAGTGTAATTCCCTGCAACCATTGTACGTAGGGGATTGTGGTTTCTTGAGTGTTCAAGTGACCACAGTTCACATAGGTCTCTGGCGATACGCTAAACGTTAAAGTGATAAGGCCAGAATCTTTTTCAAAATTGTCAATAGAGAAAGAGGACTGGGACACATGGTCAATCAGCGCTCTCCAGACCGTATCATAGTCCTGTTCAAGCAGGACGGTGAGGGTGTTCATTTTCGGCGGTGGTTCTGAATATGTCCGATAGACGACAGGGGGAGTGACAACAGGAGGAGTGGCGACAGGGGGAGTGACAACAGGGGGAGCGCAGGAAGACCACAGCAGGGCGGTTATTGCTGTGAGTATAGGTGTGCTAAAAATCCGGAAAGGCTCCATCTCTTTTTCCTTCATTAACCACCTAAAACGGCCCTGACAGCAGGATAGGAGCGATGGACGAATATTCTCCGCTTAGCAAATCGGTGTCGGGCATATAGGGCCGAACACTACCCCACCTTCAACTTATCCCCACCAGCCTCGCCTCCGCCGCTGGCGACTTGCTCTCGCATTTTTGACCCCTGCTCATAAAAGCGCGTGGCCCAGATGCCGCTGAACGGTTCGTCTTCGCCGGGCATGCGCCAGGTCATGACCTTGGCCGATTCCAGAGCCACGCCGATCAGGGCGCGGGGCTGGTCGTGCGTCTCGGTCAGATAGTAGTCGCCCGACCCCTCAT
>MPMI01000003.1 GCA_002238415.1 Desulfurellaceae bacterium bin18
TGGGGAGAGGGAGCAGATTTTCCCTCCCCCCGCTGAGGGGGAGGGCCAGGGAGGGGGGGCGTCCCGCCCGCCTCTTCAGACGCATCGGAAATCGCTGAAAATGCTTTAGCGCGATTCACGTTAGACTGTAGCCCGGCTGTTCCGCTCTCGCCATGCTGGCCGTGAGCCGGCATCCTTGCTTCGACTTCGCTCCGCTACGCTCAGCACGAACGGG
This sequence comes from Desulfurellaceae bacterium bin18, assembly GCA_002238415.1. GTDB lineage: Bacteria > Desulfobacterota > Binatia > Bin18 > Bin18 > Bin18. The sequence goes on from MPMI01000003.1 coordinate 215, forward strand.
GGACCGTTAGTCCTGAGCCTGCCCTGAGCAAAGCCGAAGGGCGTCAGGCGCAACGCGCCTGAAGTCGAAGGGTGACACAGCATCGTGAAGTGCTCTGGTTTACAGAGTCTTCAGTATCCTGTCGTACTCAGTATGGCTGCCTATCCAAAACCAAATCATTCGATCTTCAGCAATTGCCCCAATGGCCCGGTATTGCAGAGATATTCTCACAGAATAAACAGGGGCCGTCTTTGTGTGCCCTGTGCCCATAAAGACGGCGGTCATATTGCTGCCGGTATCGACCAACAGTAGGTCGGATTAGCGGAGCGTAACCCGACACCCCTACTGCGGTCGCTTGACTGCGACACAGATCAACAATTTCTCCTCATCCGTATATTGTGTCACCGTCAGGCCATGCGACCCGAGGAAGGCATGTGCTTCGTCCTGTGAGGGTAATGACGTGATCGGAAACGGCTCTGAGCGGACGAGCCCTTCAACAAACACTCGGCCTTCCGGGTGACTGATCACGACCCGCCCTCCCGGTCGCAGCATGCGCAGGATATTGCGTAGCGTCCCAGGCTTGTCCGCGATATTGCCATACATGCCGTTCATGAAGACCACATCGACGCAGGCGTCGGGCAGGTCCAGCTCCCGGATGTCAGCCTGGTGGCGTTCGACTTCGGGGTAACGCTGGGCGACCTGTTCCAGCATCTTGCTCGACAGGTCGCAGGCGTAGATGCGGCCGGGACGATACTTCCGAATGTCGGGCATGAGTGCCCCCGTCCCCGTCCCGACATCCAGCACGTTTTCTCCGGCCTGAATGTCAGGCGCGGCAACGATGCGTTCCATACGAGCGCAGACATCCTGGGGCAAATCGACCAGAAAACGGTCGTACACATTATCAAACGCCTGGCGTTGTTTCGCGTTGAATTGGGCAATCTGTTCGTCGTTCATGCGTTTCCTTATCCTTCTTGCTCCAGCCACCAGCGGCCCAGGTCAATCTCAATGGCCGCAAAGGGTTCGGCCCGTATCATGCCACTCCCCCCGTGGGTACTCATTACAACCCAGCGTTGCGCTTCCAGACGATACACTTCCAGGGTGCGCAGGCCGGAATCAACCAGCCACAAATGGCTGACCTGCTCTCGGGCATAGATCGGCATTTTGAGTACCCGGTCGCTACGGCCCGTGCTGGGCGAAACAACCTCACATACCCAGTCAGGAGCCAGTTCGCTATACGGCACATCCTCCAGCACGGGCATACGCTCTCTGCGCCACCCGGCGATATCAGGCACGAGAATATCCGCTCCAAGGTGCAATTCCGGCTCGAAGAGAATCCACCAGCCCCCAGGACCATCAGGACTACCACTCCCCCGGTCGAAGGAGTCAAGCTGGCGGGAGATAATCGAAACGGCGCGCGCGTGGGGGAAGGACGGCCGTGGTGCGGTCGTCAATTCGCCGTCAAGGATCTCCGCAACAAAACGCTCAGGGACCTGGAGCAGGTCTGCATAGGCGGCTCGTTTCCGCGCCGGGTTCATGGCTGGGAGCTTACCACGGGCTTGACAGCCGGGGAAGCAGCACCACGGGCGAACTGTGGTCAGAAGGAGAGAAAAAGCGTATGTTTGGAGGAACATCTGACAGTGAGGAGTATCCTCATGAGTACCGCAGTATCCACTCCGTTGCCCGACCTCAGCTTGTACGACAAAGATTTCCACGCCTGGCTATTTCAGACTGCGGACCTCCTTCGACAAGGCCGGTTGGCTGAAGTTGACGCTGCACATGTTGCGGAGGAATTGGAAGACATGGGGAAACGCGAGCGTCGGGCCTTGGAAAGCCACATCAGAAACGTGACTCTGCATTTGCTCAAATGGCGTTATCAGTCAGACAAGCGCACACTCTCCTGGCGCAAATCTATTCGGAACGGACGCCTTGAGATTCAAGCCCTTCTGAAGGACAGTCCGAGCCTGACAAGCCAGCCGGCCCAGATGTTGGTGAACGCCTATCCCGCGGCCCGGGCGGACGCTGTCGATGAGACCGGGCTCAGCGAGGAGGCGTTTCCAGCTCAGTGCCCGTTTACCGTCGAGCAGGTTTTGGATGCGGAGTATTGGGGGGAGTGAGGCGGGAAGATCACGCTGCTCTTCTTAATTTTGTCGGGCGTATCAACACCTCTGCTGAGATTCCAAATTTCTCGTGTAACCGACGGATCATATTAATGGATAGTCCGCGGCGTCGATTGAGCACCTCAGCTACTCTGGTGCGGCTTCCTAAGACTCCTTCCAAATCCTTACGCGTGAGTCCCTGCTGTTCCATACGGAATGTAATCGCCTCAATCGGGTCAGGCGGGTCTATGGGATAGTGATCGTTTTCATAGGCATCTATGAGTGTTGCAAGGATATCGAGGCGGTCGCCTTTTGGGGTGCCGGAGGGAGCCCCCCACAGCCGCTCAACCTCCTCTAAGGCTGCTTCATAGTCTCCCTCTGTTTTGATGGGTTTAAGGTTTTTCATACTTGACCTCTTTAACGTTAATCTTATCGTAGTCTTTGTGCGTACCGACCCATTTAATCCACACAATGCCTTTCTCAAAGTCAACCGATACTATCATCCGATAGACATTCCCTCTGATATTGAAAACAATGCGGTCTGCCGTAACGATACTCGCGGTCGAATACTGACGCTTCACGTCAGCGGTACTGACCCATTCTGCTTTTTTTACCTCGTTAAACCAAGCGTCTAAGGCAGCTTTCAGAGCAGCTTTATCAGCATGGCCGATTTTCGATTCTACGAACTCCCGAAGAGTCCGACGAGCAATAATGCGCACCTGCAATTCTTATCACATACCCATTCGGGACACAGGCAAAAGGGCAGGCAACAGGGCAGGCAACAGGCCCGCCCCTCCAAGCATTCCGGCGTCCCTACACCGCAGTCCATTTTTCGCGCAGGAATTCTCCGACCCGTTCGATGCCTCTTTTGCCCTCATCCAGCATGGGGTGAAAGGCATGCCAGACATGGATCATATTGTCCCAGATTTCGAGGGTACATTCGACACCCGCCGCTTTTGCTTTTTTGTCGAAGGCAATGGCGTCATCCAGAAGAATTTCATCCCGACCGACATGGATCAACACCGGTGGCAGGCCGCTGAGATCGGCCAGATTGGGCGACGCATAGGGATGCGTGGGATCGCCGTCACCAACATAGAAGCCCGCCATACGTTTAAGACCGTGGACGGTCACCATGGGGTCGGCGGCGGCTCTGGTCTGATACGACTCGTTCGAGCAGGTCATATCCGACCACGGGCTGATCGCCACCGCGGCTGCGGGCATGGGGACGCTATTATCACGCGCCGCAACCAGGGTCGCCAGGGTCAAGCCGCCCCCGGCCGAGTCTCCGCCGATGGCCAGATTTTTTGGCGAAAATCCTTGCTCAATCAGCCATTTGAGTGAGGCGACACCGTCGTCCACCGCGGCCGGAAAGGGGTCTTCGGGTGCCATACGGTAATCAACCAGCAACACCGCGGACTGGGCGCAGCGGGAGATTTCTCCCGCCAGCGAGCGGTGCGTATTGATTGAGCCCACCACATAGCCTCCGCCGTGCAGATACAGGATCGCTCGCTCGGCCTGACTGCCGGGCGCCCGGACCCACTCCGCGTCACGATTCGCCACGCTCACCGCTTCCGTCTCAATATCGTCCGCGGCCGGGAAGGCCAGCTTTTCCATGCTTTTACGCATGGCCTCAATCGGCGGCTCAACATCCGCCGGAAGCTGTTTTTCGCGTAAAATCTGTTTCAGTTTGTCAATGCTCATTCCCGCCATTGGCTTCCCTCCTTCGCGTGATAATGTAGACACCCTATGCTTCATCGCTACCCTTGTCACTATTGCGCTCTTGGCTCACCGCAGGGCAAGGACGTAGTCGGAGTGTGAGTGAAATGCAGGTGTTGGCGCTCTATCATATGAAGGGCGGGGTGGGAAAAACGGCCGCCGCCGTCAATCTTGCCTACCTGGCGGCACAGTCTGGGGCTCGGACCCTCCTCTGCGACCTCGACCCTCAGGCTTCGGCTACTTATTATTTTCGCATCCAACCCAAGCTCAAAGCCAAGAAGAAGGTTTTCGCGTCTGGCGGGAAGCATCTTGAAAAGAGCATCAAGGCCACCGATTTTGCGCACCTGGACCTGCTACCGGGCGCCTTGTCTCACCGCCACCTGACGGAGGTGTTTCAGCAAGCCAAACACCCGGCACGCTGCCTGCACCGCAGCCTGGCAGCGCTTCGGGACGAATACCAGTATGTGATCCTCGACTGTCCGTCCGGGGTGAGCCTGATGGCGCAAAACGTTTTCCATGCCGCAGATTACGTCCTGATTCCCGTCGTTCCCTCGCCGCTGTCGGTCCATGCGTATCAGCAGCTCCGGACGTTTTACACCAAACACGGCTACAACCCCCACAAACTCCGCACGTTTTTCTCCATGGTGGAGCGGCAAAAAAAGTTGCATCAGTCCGTCATGCAGGAGCTGACCGCTTCCCACCCCGAAGCCCTGCCGCAAGCCATCCCGTATCTGGTCGACGTCGAAAACATGGGCATCCACCGGGAGCCGGTTCTCGTCTCCGTTCCGCATTCCCGGGCGTCCCGGGCGTATGAACAGTTGTGGACAGCAATGGAAGCGCGACTCAATCAGTCTCACCCAGGCCCTCTGCCCGCTCTTGCTGATCCTGATGGTCTTGCGGACCGGCAATCTCAACCCGACCAGAACCGTTCAAGGGCGGAATCATTGGATCAATCGCCGCAATCAACGTCCGAAACTCTTCCACACCCCGCTGTTGCAACTCCTGCCGCTCCGAAGTCAGCGAAGTAAGCAGGATTCCCAGGGCGGGGCGTGTGCCATTTTCGTGAAAGGCAAAACCTCCGCTGGTCGTACCGAACTGTTGGATCAGGACGCTCTGGACGCTGATGTCCTGTATCCGGCCCAAGGTCCGCTGGACACGCTTCAGGTGCTTAAGCACGTCTCGGACAGGGAGTTCGGGCAAGGCGGTAATAAAAAAATCCAGCAGATAGCGAAGTTTTTTGCATTCGATTCTCAACTCATGGAGCCGCTCGCTGCCGGCGTGTTGCAGGCTGTGCGGCTCTATTAAGGCGAGCGCCCGATATTTCTCGGCCACACGTTCGAGAACGAAGGCTTCCACGGTCGGGGTATGCGGAGCATCTTCCCCAGGCTGACTCGCAAACGCCTCCCACTCCCGCATCACGGCCCGATACCGCTTGGTCTCAAATGTCTTCACCAGGGTCCGGTAGTGTTCTCTGCGTTCCTGCTGGAGAAAAACGAAAAAAGGGTGGAGAGCGGACCGGTGGTCAGCCGGAATCCGCTGACGGTAGTCGTCCTGCACCAGGAGAAAGGCATCCAGGTCCCGCGCACTCCCGGTTGAGCGGCCGAGCTGGGCCAGAGCTTTACGAAATCTCTGTGTGGCTTTGGGAGGAAAAACTTCACGCGTCTGTCCAAGCAGGGAGCGCGCCCGTCTGACGGCAACCCGAAAGTCGTGCAAATAGAGTGGGTCATCTCCCTGACGCAGGCCCCGCTCGTTGTAGCGCACCATGGCCAGGAGTAAGCGTAAGAGGCGGCGCACCGCCCGCTCAACCGAGACCTCCGGCGGTAACGGCAAGGGGCGTTTGACCGAATATTTACCCGGGGAGCGCCCTGCTGTCGCCAACACTTCCTGGTTGACACTGCTGGTCGCCGGTATGAGGTCCTGTTCCTTGCACCACAGCACTAATCGTTGGGCCTCTCTCTGATAGCCTCTGAGCGGTTGGACCCAGATACGCGGCCGGAGGGGTAGCCCTTGATTTTTTTTCGCCACAGCGTGCTCTTCAATAATCAGACGGACCGTTGTCTTCTGGCGCTGGTCGAGTATCCGTATCGGCAGAGTACGGGAGTGCAGGCTGAAGAGCCGGGTGAGCGGGAGATCATCAATCAGCGTCACCAGGCGCTCTCGCAAACGGCCCCGCGGCAAATCCGTTGCCGCAGCGGGAAGGGTGGGACACCCCAGCTCTTCAAGCGGGAAGACGGCATCATATGACCGGAGAGCGAGCGTTTTCGCGCTCACACAGAGGGTCAGACGGTACAAGCTGAGTTGCCAGTCAGCCGTGTCGTACTGGGTCCGCCGCTCTACCTTGAGCGGCTCTCTGTGGATGGAGAATGTCTCTGCCAGGGCCTCAAGAAATTTTTTTCTGCTCCAGCGTCCTCTGGGAAGGAGTTGAGTATCGGTTATGTGTTCTCTTGGCATGCACTCAACGAGGGCACTCCAAGATTTTCGTCTGACCCCTGCCCTCGCGCCTGTACTTGTAGCGCAGCCCACCTTGCTCCGACAATACCGGTCCCCCTCTCGTGGACTGTCCGCTGCTAATCGCCCAGCGGCGTACCGGCCCAGTTTTTGCCGATCACTGCTTCGACGGCAATCGGGACCTGATCCGCGACGATCTCTCGCATGGCTTCAACCATATGGCTGGTCAGCCACGCCTGGGCGGCTTGTGCGTCGGCCAGCGGTGCTTCGACCAGGATTTCGTCGTGTACGCAGGCCACGGGCGTCGCCCTCGGTACTTGGTCGCGGTGTTCAAACAAGCGCGCCAGAGCCAGCTTGAGACCGTCTCCACCCGTGCCTTGTACTGGGATATTGAGGAGCACGTTAAAGTGCCGCACCCCCAAAAAACGGCGGCCGGTGAGGGTGCGGGTTTCGAGGCCGCCCTGCCGATTCCTTACCTGCTCGGCCTGTTGTTTGGCCTGCTGATGCCAACGGGCGACGCCCTGATAAGTGAGAAAGAACGCGCGGTGGTATTGGGCCGCCTCTTGGTCGGACATGCGGACACCGTACTTTGCTTCCGCATCCTGTTTCAGGCCGTTCACCCCCATGCCGTACAGCAGGCCGAAATTGACGCTTTTAGCGAGCTGGCGGTGGTGCGGTTCGACCTGATTGAGCGGGATGTGCAGGATGCGCGAGGCGGTCAGGGCGTGCAGGTCGGTTTCCTCTCGAAAGGCTTGCAGCATGGTCGAGTCGTTGGCCAGGGCTGCGGCAATCCGCAGCTCGACCTGTGAATAGTCGGCCTTAATCAGAGCTCTTTCCGGTGCGGCGCAAAAGCAGGTGCGAAAGGCGCGCGCCTTCGGGATTTGTTGGATGTTCGGACCGCCGCAACTCATACGACCGGTGGCCGTCCCGTTCTGAAAATACACCGGATACACCCGGCCCGAGTCTGTATCGAAAAACGAGTCGATCACACTCCGGCCATAGGTACTGACCCGTTTGGCGACCTCTTTATGGCTGACCAGCAACTCGGCAATGGGATGGTCGATTTTCTTCAGCGTGGCAGAGCGGGCATTGGGCAGCTCGATGCCGAGGGTCTGGAACAGGGCCTTGATTTGCTGCGATGACGCCCAGTTGATGCTCATGCCGACATCCCGGGCGTAGGTATGCAGTTGATGGCTGAGCGATTCGAGTTGGGCCTCATCTTCCAGCGTCCGCGCCAGCCATCCTTGAGCGTCAAAGGCGATGCCGGCGAGTTCCAGCCAGGCCAGCGCCTTGACGCAGCGAAACTCAATCTCCGCCGCCCGTTCCAGGCCAGCCTCGGCCAGGGCCGGCCGCAACCGGTCGTACAGCGACCACAGCACACCCACATCACGGGCGGCATATTCACACTGGGCAGGACTGAGTTCTCCCGACCAGTCGGCGGTTTGCAGATGTTTGGGGAGAGCCCGACCCAATTCCTGTTCCACTACCTCTTCGAGACTGTGGCGGACGCGCAGCCCGGCTTTGAGTACTTGGCTGGCTAACATGGTGTCAAAAACGCTAGCGGGCCAGGGACAGCCCGCGGACACAAGAAATTTTAGATCAAACTTGGCATTGTGGAACAGCCAGCGGCGCGGCGTACTGAACAGGGGGAAGAGCGCTTCGATGGGGATATGGCGTACATCAAACAGATAGGCGTGGTCCGGTGTCGCGATCTGGATGAGCCGTAGCGCGTCTTTCCGAAAGTCGAGCCCGGTTGTTTCGGTATCGCAGGATAAGGTAGGTGCGGCCTGCAGGCCGGGCAGCGCACGCTCAAGCTGGGCGGGTTCCGTCACCAGTGTATACTCAGGCGTTTCACACACGGGCAGGGCCTCAGACGGAGCCGCCTGATCTGCCTGAGAGCCCATCTCTTCCGGGAAGAGAACCCCTTGTTCGTATGGCTGTACCATGCTTCGTCTTGCCACAAGAGCGGTTGGATCTCACCTTTCAGAGTCCCACGTGTTTTCCTGCATATTGACCCAGCCCGGTATCAGAACAGGTAATCCCTCCCAGGATTATTACAAAATTTAGCAGTAGACAGAATACGGATGCCGTCGTCGGTCCGACGGCTCTGGGACTCCAGCCGCTCTCCAATTGACACCCCCCGGAATCATTTCATCAGAAATTATGTTAGGGTAAAGCATTAGGAGTAAGACCGAATAAAGGAGAACAGAAGCATATCCGCATGAGTGATTCTAATCTTATTACTTCTGAACGCTTTGACGCCGTGCTGTTTGATCTGGACGGCGTGCTGACGGCTACGGCAAAAATTCATGCCGCCTGCTGGAAACAAATGTTTGACCGCTTTCTGCGCCAGTACGCAGAAATACACAATCTGTCCTTCCAGCCTTTTGACATTCAGACTGATTACAATTTACACGTGGACGGGAAAGCCCTGGACGACGGCGTGCGAAGCTTTCTCGAATCCCGCCATATCGAGTTGCCAGACGGAAGCCCGGATGCGCCTCCCGATTGGGAGACTGTTCACGGCTTAGGCACCCAAAAAGACACCCTGGTGAATCAGGTCATTGCCTCAGACGGCGTGGAGGCCTTCCCTGGCAGCATGGCCTTTGCCACCCATGTCCGGCAGATAGGACTGAAAACCGCGGTCGTCACCCCCAGCGCGAACTGCACACTCGTACTCAGATCAGCCGGAATTACACACCTCTTTGATCTCCGGGTTGATAGAGATGTCGCCGCCCAGGAACAGTTGGCCGGCAAACCCGCCCCCGATATGTTTCTGGCAGCGGCAGAGAAACTGAACGTTTTGCCGGCTCGGGCCGTGGTGATTGAGGACGCCATCTCAGGCGTGCAGTCGGGTCGCGCCGGGAATTTTGGTCTGGTGATTGGCGTTGATCGCCGCGGACACGGCGACCTGCTCAAAGAAAATGGGGCCGACATCGTGGTGAAAGACGTGGGCGACCTGCTCAGTCCTGCTGCACACAACCCATCTCGGGACTCCTGAAGTGGCACGGCTGGGGCCGCCCTGCTACGTCGCGTGGAGTAACGGTCCAACCCGCCTTTCCCCGCTCCAGAGTCACATAGCCAAAGCCGGTCAGCGTTTCTGCGTGGGAGACCGTTCGGTCGGCTATGTCGAGTCCGACCAGTTCGGTGGCAAGGGGAGGGTCGAGTAACGCTCCGCCATTCCCAACCACGAACTGATGCGGCTTTCCCTGCGTAAAGGCCAGGAACTCGGTCGTGTGGAGATGACCCGACAGGACCAATTCGACGCCGTCGGGCCATTGCTGCCGAACTGCGGCCTGAAGGGTCGGGTTTGTTCGGAAGAGCACGTCTCTGCCCTGCGCCTGTCCCCGTTCACCAAAGGCCCAGAACGGCTTGTGAGACAGCAGCCAGGCCGGGCGGTGTTCGGCCAATGCCGCCAACTGAGCAGCGAAATGGGCGACCGTCTCAGGCACGGCCCGCAGGTCATGCGCGGTCGTGGTATCCAGCACGAACAGCGTGCGCTCGCCTATGGGCACGCTGTAGGGCTCAGTCTCATCAGTACATTCCGTTGGTAAAGGCCGGGGGTCAAGCAGGCGAAACCAGGCATTGCCCGTCCGCTGACACGCCTCATGATTGCCCCGGACAAATACCCACGGTGCCGTGCTGAGTAAGGGTTCAGCCGGCGCGAAGAAGTCGGCATGGGCGGCCGCCCAAGTATCGCCCCATGGATTGCCGACACAAGCAGGGTTGCCCGTCGGACAGGGCGAATCGCGGTAAAAGTAATCCCCCACGTGGAGCACTAGGTCGGGCTGCCAGGCCGCGGCACTCTGGGCGATACGCGCAAAGGGCCAGGCATGCGGATCGTGACACGCCTGGACCAGGGTGTTTTTCATCCGACATCCGGTGTCGCCCAAGACGACGATCTTTTCTGGAGCCCGCGACAAGAGAGGTAGCCGGCGGTCGTTCAACGTGACGCTGACAGCATCGGGCGGCAACGCAGCCTCACAGACCAGGACCGGAAAGTCCGGTCGGGATGGCTGCGCACGTATGCGTAATGGGAAGCGCTCGGCGTTTACTTGTACCACCGGACAGGCCGTCGAGGTTGACACCACACGTAGGATCACCTGACCACCCGGCCCAAGGGCAGTCCACGCCAGGGGAGGCGCCGCTATCGCGGAAACACCCAAGAGATGCAGCACACAGGTGGCCAGCAGAATACGCTGTAAGCAAGACATACTACAGAAGTTTTTCGTTCGAGACTCATTCCCGTGACGCGGGTGTAATCGTCAGTTCAACCCGCTGCCCGTTACGCATGACCGTCATATCGACCGGCTCCTCAACTTTGAGACTTCCGAGGACAAAAGTGTAGTCATAGATATTCTCAATCGCCTTGCCTGCCAGCTCACGTACCACATCCCCGGCCCGCACCCCGGCCCGGTCGGCCGGGCCGCCGGTCGCCACCCCGGAGAGCTTGACCCCGGTGATATTGCCCTGGGCATAATCGGGGATCGTGCCTAGATAGGCCCGCAGACGGCCACGGCTGCCGAGGTGGCGGGGCTTTTCGATTCGGATATAGTCCGGTGCCGTTGGGCGGCTCGCCAACGAGCGCGTCAAACCGGTCATCAACCGGGTAATTTGTGTGAGCCCGGCATAGTTGAGCTTTTCTACGGTATCACGCGGCGAGTGGTATTCCGCATGTCCGCCAGTAAACGCGTTCAGAACGGGAACGCCCTTGAGATAGAACGAGGTCGCATCGGTGGGCAGATAGCTGTCGTTTTGGAGCGTGATGGGCAGACCGATGGGCGCGTTGTGTTGTTCAATTTCCTCGGGCCAGACTGAACTTGAGCCAACGCCTTGCAGCACTAGGGCGGTATCCAGTCGGCCGACCATGTCCAGGTTGAGATAGGCAGCAATGTCGGAGGAGAGCGTCTGCTGCTCTGTCTGGCCGAATGTCCTGGCGAAGTGGTTTGACCCCAGGAGACCCAGCTCTTCGCCGGACCACAAGGCAAACAGGATATCGCGTTTCAGAGCCACCTCGTCTGTGGCTTGTTGCGCGGCAAGCGTCTGGGCAATACCCAGGACGGCCGCCACGCCGGAAGCATTGTCGTCGGCTCCAAAATGGATATGACCCTTTTCATCCTCGCGGGCCAGTGACCCACGCCCCAGACCCGTGCCCAGATGATCGATATGCGCCCCAACCACGACGATACCAGCGTCCGCCGTCCTCTCTGCGGCGCGTAACCGCGCCAGGACGTTGCGACCCTGGTGTTTCTCCTGCCGAATATCGATCGTCGCTCCGAGCTTCAGACCGCCGAGGCCGAAGCCGGATATGAGCTGTCCGGTATCTAAGGTCTCCTGGAGTTCTTGCAGCGACCGGCCCGCCTGCCGGAGCCATTCCTCGGCCAGCGCATCGGTCACGGACAGGGTACCGATGCTGCTGCCCGCCAGTGAGGCGTCAAAGACGAGCGGGACCAATTGCTCCTTGACTGCGGTATTCGGCCCGCTCGCAACGATCAGCCCACGCGCCCCCCGGTCGCGGGCAACCATGGCTTTATAGCGCAGGCTGGCGTAGCGGTTGAGATGTTGTCGATAGGAGGCATCTATGTCTCCGGGCAGATAGCGCAATACTAAAACCCATTGGTCTTGCACCTCCAGATGGGCATAGGAGTCATATTCCGGGTGCTCGTCGACAGCCGGAGCGACGATGCCATAGCCGGCAAAGACCACACCGGCAGGCGTAAAATCGCCTACCTGCGAGAAGGTCAACGGACGCCAGTCCGTATCAACGGCATACGCCCGTCCCTGATCTGACACCGACTCGGGCTGTTGTTTCAACACATTCTTCGGACCAAGGGATACGCCGGCAGTGAACTCAAAAGACTGAAAAAACGTGCCGTTGTCACCGGCTGGTTCGAGACCGTTTTTTTCCAGCATCGCAGCGACATACTCCGTTGCCAGCCTTTCACCGTCCGTTCCCGTGAGGCGACCGGCCATGTGCTCGGAGGCGAGGTCGGCAACGGTCCGGCGCAACTCGCACGTTCGCACCTCGTGCATTCGGAGGGGTGCCGCATCAGTGGAGTCGAGTCCCAACAGACAGCGGGCCGCGGCATCATCCCAGTCGGCAAAAAAGAGTTGCGCCTTTTTATCCGCAGTCCGGCTACTGGTCCACGACAGGTGCTTTCCGTCCGGAGCAAACACCGGCAAGCCGTCAAAGCCGGGGGTATAGGTGACCCGCACCGGATCGGAGCGCCCGTCCCTGTCCACGATATACAGCTCAAAATTCCCAAAACCGTGACGGTTGGTCGTAAAGATCAGATAGTCACCGGACGGATGATAATACGGCGCCCAGGACATAGCGCCTAGCTTCGTGACCTGCTTTTGATCCGTGCCATCGATACGCATGGTCCAGACTTCGGCTTGGACACCATCGGGGGAAAATCGGCGCCAGACCAAACGTTTGCCATCCGGACTGAAAAACGGCCCGCCATCATAGCCCAGCGAGGTCGTCAGCCGACGCACGTCTGACCCATCCGCCCGCATGATGTAGATGTCCATCTGTGATGACGGGTCTTGCTGAAAGCGCTCTTTCTCCTCGGCTGACAGGGTTGTCACATAGGCGTGGCGATTCGAGGCAAAGGCGATAAACTCGCCGTTCGGAGACCAGGAAGCCTCGGCATCGTAGCCCTTGGCGGCAGTCAGCTTTCGCAGCTCGCCCCCATTGAGCGGTACTTCAAAAAGGTCGTACTGCTCGTCGAAATCCCACTCGTAACGCCGCTGTGTGCCCGCACGGCGTTCTTCCAGCTCTGCCTGCTGCTTCTTTTCAGCATCCGGGTCTTCATGCGTTGAGGCAAACAGGACTGTGTCTTGTGAGGGGTGGAACCAGGCGCAGGTCGTCTTGCCGATGCCGGGCGAGACTCGGTGGGTCTGCCCGGTGAGGCGATTCATGACATAAATCTGAAAAAATGGATTGTCGGGCTGACGTTCACTCTGAAAGATGAGCCGCGCGCCATCCGGGCTGAAATAGCCCTCGCCGGCGCGCCTGCCTGCGAAGGTCAGTTGTCGGATATTGCGCACGAGTTGGGCTTCGTGCCAGGTCTCTGGCGCGGAAGACTGCATGGCTGTCGCACCGGAAGTCGTATGGGGATGTTGGTTGTCTTGCCGAGTCGGGTCCGCGTGTACCGGGTTGGCGGAAAAGATAAGACCCACAACAAAGACGGCGCAGATAATGGCATGACAATTCATCGATGGGAATAATACGTGAGGAAGGGTCATCAGGCCACGGGGATGTTAGCCTTCTTCGCGGCGCCGTTCACGAGCGCTTCATGCGCGCATTATGCACCCGACGCGTCATACATTTCTGAACGCGGCATGGTATTTCACCACGCAGCGCTGGCCATTGTGAATACACCGTTCGAAGATTCCGGGTTCCAGCTCCATTGCCATAAACACCTCGTCAGGAACATTGTATTCACAACGGAGCCCGAATCGAGAGGCCGGTGAGAAACCAAAGCGTGGATAATACTCCGGGTGACCGAGAACAACGACTGCACAGCATGCCATCGCTCTGCATCGTTCAAGGCCTGCCCGAACAAGAGCCGAACCTATGCCCTGACGTTGATGCGCAGGTACTACTGCCATCGGGGCCAACCCCATCATCCTGAGTCTGGAGTCTGCCGACACAGAGACCGGCGAGAACAAGATGTGGCCGACAACTGCCGAGTCTACCTCGGCAACCAGCGAAATGAGCGGTTGGACGCACGCGCGCAGCGCTTCAACAAGCTCGGCCTCAGCACGCGTCTCAAAGGCTGCGGCATTGATTTGATAAACTACCGCTCGGTCGTTCTCTTTTTCGGTCCGAATGAGCATAGATCACGTGTACCCCAGCATGCGCACGACTCTTCATAATATACAAAACATTGACCGAACCCGCGCCGAAGCGATACAAACACAGTATGAAAAAACAGGTTGTCGTCTATTCCACTCCCACCTGAGGCCCATGCGCACTGGCGAAGGAGTTTCTTTCGCAGGCAGGAATAGCATTCACCGCCTCTGATGTCAGTACTGACGTGGCGGCCCAGGAGCGTCTCCGGCAACTCCCAGGCCGGGTCTCTTTACCGGTGATTCAGGCCGGGTCTCTTTACCGGTGATTCAGGCCGGGTCTCTTTACCGGTGATTACTGGCGATGATGCAGTCGTTATCGGCTTTCAGAAGGCCAGGCTTCAAGGGCTGTTGGGAATTGCCTGAAGGCGGGAGGAGAAGGAGGTTACAATATGCAGGATACCGAAGAGTATGAGGGCTTTTACATTGAGCCGCGCTCGAAACAACTCGATAGCGGGGCATGGAAACCGGTGGCCCGGGTCTTTCGGCTCATCGATGGGGTGGTCGATGAATTTTATCCGCTCCGGGGAACTGAGCAAACCTTTGCCAGCGAAGAAGAAGCCGACGGATATGCCCTTCAGACCGGCAAAGAGTGGGTGGACCGCAATTAGCTCGATTGGGGAGGTCGCAGGAGGCGGCCGGATGAGTCAGGGCAGATTGCACTAGTACAGGTATTATTAACCCCTAACCAATTAACCCCTAACCAATTAACCCCTAACCAAAGGAGGCAGTATGGCGTACGTATTTGCACACATCAAACTTCGGGCGGGCAAGGTCCAGAAATTCACCGAAATGCTCGGCTCGCTGGCGCCGCTTTTGGAGCAACACGGCGGCTGGAAGCTCCACGGGAGTTATTTCAACGTCATCGGCCGTTTGAACACCGTAGTTGACGTGTGGGAAGTCCCGGATGCCAACTCGGTCCAGACCACCCTGGAAATCGCCTCCCAGGACCCTGCGTTCCAGAAATGGGTACCGGCGATTGAAGAATGTGTCGAAGACGAAACCTTGCAGGTGATGACGAAGTTGCCCGTATAACGGTTTCACCCAAGCCCTCTCCCTCAAGGGAGAGGGACTCTCGATTGCCAACCCGGCCTTACTTGCCCGTCAGCTTGTTCATCAGCCACACGACCGGATCGTAGTAGGCGTCCACAACTCGTTCCTTGAGGGGAATGATCGCGTTGTCGGTGATGTGGATACCCTCGGGACAGACTTCGGTGCAGCACTTGGTGATGTTGCAATATCCCAGACCGGCATCGACCTTCAGGAGTTCGCGGCGGTCTTCCTCGTCAAGCGGGTGCATTTCCAGGGAGGCCATGCGCACGAACGAACGCGGCCCGGCAAAGTCGGGCTTATTGTCCTCGTGATCGCGGATGACGTGACACACGTCCTGGCACAAGAAGCATTCAATGCATTTGTGGAACTCCTGCACTCGGTCCACATCGTCCTGATACATCCGCCGCGTGCCGTCCGCTTCTTTGGCTTTCAGCTTGAGAGCGGGAATCTTTTTGGCCTTCTCATAGTTGAAAGACACGTCGGTCACCAGGTCGCGCAGCAGCGGAAAGGTCTTGATCGGCGAGATCGTAATGGTGTCACCCGACTCGAAGAGATTCATCCGCGTCATGCACATCAGCCGGGGTTTGCCGTTGATCTCGGCACTGCACGAGCCGCACTTACCGGCTTTACAGTTCCAGCGGACCGCCAGGTCGGGTGCCTGCGTCGCCTGGATGGTGTGTATCACGTCCAGGACGACCATCCCTTCCTGCGCCTCGACACGATAATCCTTGAACTCACCCCCTGAGATGTCACCGCGCCAAACGCGCATGGTAAATTCACTAGCCATTATTTGCTCTCCTCAAATAATTCCTTGAGATCCTCGGGCATCTCAGGCAAGGGCTCTTCGGACAGGCTGAACTCTCCGTCCGTGCGACGCAGCACAAGATTGATCTTGCCGTATTTGTCCGGGTCGGGTCCGGGATGATCTTCTCTGGTATGACCGCCCCGGCTCTCTTTGCGCTCCAGCGCTCCCATGGTAGTAGCTTCAGCGGTCGTTAGCAGCGACTCCAAATCGAGCGCCAGATTCCAACCCGGATTATACTGGCGGTGCCCCTCGACCGTCACCTTGGCCAGCCGCTCTTTCAAACTGGCGATTTCGGTTTGCGCCTTTTTGAGCTCGCTCTCGGTGCGGATGATGCCGACCAGATTCTGCATGCAATCCTGCAGGGCCATGTGAACGCTATACGGATTCTCGCCTCCGTCATTGTTGAACGGAGCAAGCAGCTCTTGGGCATATTGTTCGATCTGGTCGTCGTCCGGGCTGGGATGACCCTCAAGGTTTTGCGCGTATTGGGCCGCATACTGCCCGGCGCGGCGGCCAAAAACGAGCAGGTCGGACAGCGAATTCCCGCCTAAGCGGTTGGCGCCATGCAGGCCGGCCGCCACTTCGCCCGCGGCGTACAGCCCCGGCACGGTTGTGGCCGCGGTGTCGGCTTCAACTCGAACGCCCCCCATAATGTAGTGACAAGTCGGGCCGACCTCCATGGGCTCTTTCGTAATGTCCACGTCGGCCAGCTCTTTGAACTGGTGGTGCATGGAGGGCAGACGCCGCGCAATATATTCAGCGCTACGGCGTGAGGCGATATCCAGAAAGACCCCGCCGTGCGGGCTACCCCGGCCGGCCTTGACCTCGGCATTAATGGCGCGCGCCACCTCGTCGCGCGGCAGCAGGTCCGGCGTGCGGCGGTTATTCGTTTTGTCCTCATACCAGGCGTCGGCCTCTTCTTCGGTCTCGGCCGTTTCTGCCCTGAAGTAGTCGGTAATATAGTTGAACATGAAGCGCTTGCCCTCGGAATTCCGAAGGGTGCCGCCGTCACCCCGCACCCCTTCGGTGACCAGGATACCGCGTACACTGTTAGGCCAGACCATGCCGGTGGGATGAAACTGGATCATCTCCATATCGATCAGGTCGGCACCGACATTGGCCGCCAGGGTGGTCCCGTCACCGGTGTATTCCCACGAGTTTGAGGTAAACTTCCAGGCTTTCCCCACCCCGCCGGTGGCCATCACAGTCGCTTTGGATTTGAAGGTGACAAACTTGCCGCTCTCACGCCAGTAGCCGAACGCCCCGCACACACGGTCTCCGTCTTTGAGCAGGCGTTGGATATTACACTCCATATAGACATCAATGCCTTTATGGACGGCGTGCTGCTGAAGCGTACGTATCATCTCCAGACCCGTGCGGTCGCCCACATGGGCGAGACGCGCATAGCGGTGCCCGCCAAAATCACGCTGCAGAATACGCCCGTCTGGGGTCCGATCAAAAAGCGCTCCCCACTCTTCGAGTTCCAGTACCCGGTCCGGCGCTTCCTGGGCATGGAGCTGGGCCATGCGCCAGTTGTTGAGCATTTTGCCGCCGCGCATGGTGTCCCGGAAGTGGACCTTCCAGTTATCCTCCTGGTAGACGTTGCGCAGGGCTGCGGCGATCCCGCCCTCGGCCATGACCGTGTGCGCCTTCCCGAGCAGGGATTTACAGATGAGGGCGGTTTTGACGCCGGCCGCGGAGGCTTCGATGGCCGCACGGAGTCCCGCGCCACCCGCACCAATCACGATCACGTCGTATTCGTGAGTCTCATACTTATCGTTTGCCATCTTAGAAGAACCTCACGTCTGAAATATAGCCCATTGATATAAAGCGGACATATACATCCGTCAGCATCACCCCAACCAGACTGATCCAGGCAAAGAGCATATGGTTTTCATTGAGGCGGCTGACCTGACGCCACAGCTTGAGCCGTAGGGGAGACTGCGACAGCACGTCGAGGCCGCCGCCACACAGATGCCGGCAGGAATGGCATGAAAATGAGTAGAGAGACAGAAACGCGGCGTTGGCAATCAGCACCAGCGTCCCGAGCCCCATGCCGAATTCGCTTCCGCCGTCCGCAGTCGGAAAGCGGAAGGCCAGCAGCGCGTCCCACCACAGAAAGAGCACGACCAGCGTCGCCGCGTAGAAAAAATAACGGTGGAGGTTTTGCATCAGGAGGGGAAAGCGCGTTTCGCCGGAGTATTGGGCATGGCCATCCCGCACGGCACAGGCTGGCGGCGACATCCAGAACGAGCGGTAATAGGCTTTCCGGTAGTAATAACAGGTCAGGCGGAATCCGGCCGGCGCCCACAGGATCAGAATGGCCGGCGACAGCGGCCAGTCAAACAGCCCCAGCGTCACATGCGCGCATGAGGTGCTCAGGCAGGGCGAATAAAACGGAGACAAATAGGGCGCGACATAATAATGTTCGTTCACCAGGGCCGCCCAAGTCGTATAGATGAGAAACGTCGAGAGCATCCCGACCGTGACTACCGGCTCGACCCACCAGGAATCGATGCGGAGTGTTTTGTCAGTCGGGCCTCCTCTATTTACAGCAACGGCTTGATCACTCATACTCACAATCCCTCGCTTGACCGTTTGGATTCTTCCGGGCGTGCGTACTTGCTGCGCCCGTCTTCATACAAATCATTTCCATACACATCGTTGATGACGATACCGGGGAAATCCTCGACAATCAGACGTCGAACGGCTTCCGTGCCCAAATCCGCGTAGGCCACAACCTCCGCACTCCGAATGTGTTTGGACAGGAGCGCTCCGGCCCCACCGACCGCACCGAAGTAAACGCAGGTATGCTGCCGCATCGCCTCGCGTACGGCACGAGAGCGGCTACCTTTCCCGATCATTCCCTTGAGCCCAAGGGCCATCAGCTTGGAGGCGTAAGCGTCCATGCGTCCTCCTGTTGTGGGTCCGGCCGCACCAATAACCATACCTGGCCGTGGTGGCGTCGGCCCTACGTAGTATAGGACCTGTCCGTGGAGATCAATCGGGAGGGGCTGGCCGGCGTCTATGCGGGCCACCAGGCGTTGATGGGCCGCGTCGCGGGCGGTCAGCAATACACCGGAGAAGCGCACCCGGTCGCCAGCCCGTAAACCCTTCACGTCCGTAGCAGCCAACGGAGGAGTCAGGAGCCGAGTCTCTGCTGTCGCCATCCGCTGCTCCAGTGCGCCTACAGTACTGCGGACTGATGCCGGTGAGCGTGACACTCGATGGTCACCGCCACCGGCAGGCTGGCGATATGACACGGACAGGTATTGATATGGATGGCGAAGGCGGTCGTATCACCCCCATAGCCCTGTGGCCCGATCCCGAGCGTATTGGCCTCGTTGAGGATTTCGTGTTCAAGTGCGGAGAGTTCCGCGTCCGGGTT
Organism: Desulfurellaceae bacterium bin18; assembly: GCA_002238415.1. Lineage (GTDB taxonomy): Bacteria > Desulfobacterota > Binatia > Bin18 > Bin18 > Bin18. The sequence goes on from MPMI01000003.1 coordinate 19,557, forward strand.
TGGCGTGCCGATGTCACGAAACAAGGCACGCTTGGATAAGAGGGCCGCTTTCTCGAACGTTCCGCCAATCCCGACCCCGGCGATCAACGGCGGGCAGGCATCCGGCCCGGCATTCCGGATACAGTCGAGAATAAACGCCTTCGCCCCTTCGAGCCCCTCCGCCGGGGTACACATCTTGAACTGACTGCGGTTTTCACAGCCGCCGCCCTTGGCCATCAGCCTGAGAGAGAGCCGGTCGCCGGGCACGAGTTGGGCATGGACCACAGCCGGCGTGTTATCGCCCGTATTCTTACGGCGGAAGGGACCTTCGACAATGGAGGCCCGTAGATAGCCTTGGGTGTAGCCGCGCCGCACCCCTTCGTTAATAGCGTCCTCCAGCAGCCCGCCGGTAATATGCAGGTCCTGCCCGATATCGGCAAAACAGATGACAAACCCGGTATCCTGGCAATACGGCAGCCGCTCAGTCCGTGCAATCCGGGCATTCTCTTTGAGCATGGTGAGAGCTTCGCGGCCCGCGGGCGAGCGCTCTGTCTGTACCGCACGATCGAACGCAGCCAGCATGTCCGCGCCCAGATGATAATTCGCGTCCATACACAGCTGGGCAATTGTGTCGGCGATCTGTCGGGCTTCAATGATGCGCATGAGGTGAATGCGAGACAATCTGCCAAAGTCCGCCCCACCTGTCTAGGTCGGGCGGCGGAGCGGGAACCATCTTGGCGGGAAATTCCAGGCGTGGTAAGGAGCTTGCCTGCAACGCACAGCCCGTGCGATGAGATTGAACAAAAGAAGGAACGTGTCCTCCAATACACATGAAATGCTGGACACGTTTCCTCTTTCAGACAGGAGGAGTCCGATGAGTGATACGCTACATACCCGAACAGAGACGGATAGCATGGGAGCTATTGAGGTGGCCGCCGACCGCTATTGGGGTGCCCAGACCGAACGCTCGCGCAACAACTTCCCGATTGGCGTGGAGCGGTTTCGCTTTACGCGGGCCATTATCCGGGCGCTCGGGGTGCTCAAGAAGGGGGCGGCCCTGGCCAACGGTGAACTCGGCCAGCTCCCCCAGGAGAAGGTTGATCTGATTGTCCAGGCTGCGGACGAGGTGATTTCCGGTAAGCTCGACGATCACTTTCCCTTGGTCGTGTTTCAGACCGGCTCGGGTACCCAGACGAATATGAACTCGAACGAGGTGATCTCCAATCGAGCGATTGAGTTGGCCGGCGGCGAGATGGGTTCCAAGCAGCCCGTTCATCCCAACGACCACGTCAATCGGGGCCAGAGCTCCAACGACACCTTTCCCACGGCCATGCATATTGCCGCGGTCGAACAGCTGGAAGACGTCCTGCTCCCGGCGGTCACCCAACTGCGCGATACGCTTCACGCAAAAGCCGAACAGTTTCGGGACGTCGTCAAAGTCGGTCGGACCCACCTTCAGGACGCCACCCCGATCACCTTGGGCCAGGAGATCAGCGGTTGGGTGGCCCAACTCGACGCCGCACTGGCCGATATCCGCCGCACGATTCCGGGCTTATACGAGTTGGCGATTGGCGGGACTGCGGTGGGAACCGGCCTCAACGCTCACCCGCAGTTCGGCGACCTGGCCGCGGCAAAGATGGCCGAGGAGACGGGCCGGCCGTTTGTCTCCGCACCCAATAAATTCGCGTCGCTGTCCGCCCACGATGCCATGGTCACCGCCAGTGCGTCCCTGCGCACCTTGGCCGGTGCCTTGATGAAGATCGCTAACGATGTGCGCTGGCTGGCGTCCGGACCGCGCGCCGGGATTGGGGAAATTCTCATCCCGGAGAATGAGCCGGGGTCATCGATTATGCCGGGCAAGGTCAATCCGACCCAGTCCGAAGCCATGACCATGGTGGCCGTGCAGGTGTTCGGCAATGATGCTGCGGTGGCCTTTGGGGGCTCCCAGGGCAACTTCCAGCTCAACGTATTCAAACCCGTCATGGTGCATAATCTGCTCGAATCCGTACAACTGATTGCGGATGCGTGTGGAGCGTTCAATGACCACTGCGCGGTCGGCATCGAACCCAACACCCCGCGGATTGAAGAACATCTGCGGGATTCCCTCATGATCGTCACCGCCCTTAACCCGCATATCGGCTATGAGAAAGCCGCGGAAATTGCCAAAAAGGCGCATAAAGATGGCACCAGCCTGCGCGAGGCTGCCCTGTCGCTCGGGCATCTCACCCCAGAAGAGTTTGACGCCTGGGTCCGACCGGCGGATATGACACAACCAAAAGGCTAGGTACGCGGTCCGCCATTTCCACACGCGTACCGGCCTCACACACAGGAGGGTCAGACTAATGACACAGCGACTCGGCAAGCAAGCCATGATTGTTGGGGTGGATCAGCCCATAGAAGTCTGGGAACGCGAATTTCCGGCCCCGGAGCCGGGCGGCGTGCTGTTGCGGATGCAGATGGGCGGCGTGTGCGGGACGGATGTGCATCTATGGCGTGGGCATGCCGCTCCGCCCCTGCCGGTTGTCCTGGGTCACGAGGGCGTCGGCCTGGTCGAAGAGTTGGGCGAAGGCGTCAGCACGGATCATGCCGGTCTTCCACTCAGCGTAGGTGATCGTGTTTACTGGGGGCCCATCCGGCCCTGCCATCACTGCTATTACTGCACGATAGCCAAAGACTTTTCGCTGTGTGAAAACCTGGTGCTCTTCAGTGGGGCCGATGAGCCTACCTGGAATACATATACGGACTACGCCTGGCTTCCCTCCGGCATGTGTTTCTACAAAATCCCGGACGACACTCCGTCTGAGCCGGTGATTGCGTTTGGCTGTGCCATGCCGACGATGATTCAGGCATTCGAGCGTTTGGGTGGCCTTGCTCCCAATCAGACCGTCGTGGTCCAGGGCTGCGGGCCGGTTGGCTTGGCCGCCACCCTGCTCAGTCATCTGGCCGGCGCAAAGACGGTCATCACCATCGGTGCACCAGACCATCGCCTGGCGATGGCCCGCCGGCTGGGTGCTCGGACAACGATTAATTTTGAGACCCAGTCTGATGAAAAGGACCGGATCGCCCAAGTCTATGAGCTGACCGACGGCCGGGGGGCGGATGTGGTGATTGAGGCGGCCGGAGCGTATTCGGCTTTTGCCGAGGGTGTGAAACTCGCCGCCCCAAACGGGCGCTATGTGATTGTCGGCCTCTGGTCAGGACATGGAGAGATTCCCATTAACCCACGGTATATCAATAATCGCAACCTCAGCATCATTGGCTCGGCCTTAACTCAGCCGCAGCATTACTACGAGGCCATCCGGGTTGCCCAGGCGCATCACACCGACTTTCCTATGGCCGAGGCCATCACCCACCGTTTCGCGATCGAGGAGAGCCAGCAAGCCCTCGAAGCCGTGGAGCAGCAGGAGACGATCAAAGCGCTGATTGTACCGGCCTAGCGCGATTTACGATGCAGTGTCGCCGCTCTCAGGGAAAATCTCACCCTTTTCTAAGACGGTCTTACAGTCTCCATAAAAGAACTGTCGTTTGAGTGGGATTTTTTCTTCATTTTCCCTTCTCATCGTGCGTCGCCGGTGAGATTTGCCGGTGTTTCCGTACGAGGTAGGCCGCAAAAGACGCACACGCGCCAAGCATAAACAGGGCTTCGTCCTCACTGACATTGGGGGCGTTCTTATCAAACGCCAATGAATGACGAACTCCCTTCTCATCGCTGGTATAACCGTAGAGTTTATCGAACGCACTCTTGAGGGCCTCGTGCTTGATAACACCGGCTTTTTTGAGGGAGTTCAGTGCAGGACTCAGGTTGTTTCTAGCCTTCGGATCAATCCTACTGGCAACAGATTCAACGGCATGAATGCTTTCCCTGACAGCATCTGCAAAACCTTTTTCATCTCCCCTATTGATTGCTTTCGCCGCCTCACGCAGGTGTACGGCTGCCCCTTGCATACCACCATCCTGGACCGTCTCAACCGCTTGTTGGATGGCCTGTCCTTCTTCCTCACTGCTTTGAGGAAAGAACTGATAGCAGCGATGCTCTTTTATGAAAACAAGTCGATATGCCGCCCTGTGACGTTCAAAAACTTTTTTGATATTATCCGCGAAATGATTAAAATGACCGCTTGATAAGCGGCTACCTTCGTTAAGTATCATCTCAAGAAGATCAAAGACAATGTTAAAATCACCTCTGAAGACCATTGCCCTGAAATGCTCCCTGACTGCGACAAAAACTGACTTCTTAGGTACTGCTCTAATCTCATCTTCTGGCTTTTCCCAAATATGGCCCAAAACATACACCATCAACTCTTCTACGTCAGGTAGTAGTAACCTTTCTGCCGTAGTGGCATTCCGGTAACTGACTGCTTGGAGAAACTTATCGCTCTCATTCCAAATGTCACGTCTCAAACCATCTGAGAGTTCCCCTAACTTTATCGGTTCCGGTAATGGTACGAGATTGTTGCGCTGAGAGAAGGTGAGATAATTAGAATCGGCCATGATTACTTTACCTCGTTCCTATCGCTGTCTTGTGAGGCTAGGACGGCGGGAAAATGCGGACCGCCACGGAGGCAATGGATGCAGCTATACCCGCCGCCGCGACCATTCCTGCAAGAATACCACACAACCACCATACCTTGAGTTTTTGCAGGTCTTCTTTTGTCGCCAGGTGCGGAAGCTGGGTTTCAATAGCGACAATAGACGCTTCCACGTCACGCAGGCGTCCTTCGATATCATCTCCGCCTGACCCACCTCCTCGACGTTTCCGTTTAGCGGGTCTTTGCGACAGTCTGACGACTTTCTCCTGCTCACTCATGACGACACCTTGTCCATCCACTCCCAAAAGGTGTTCTCATGCCAACCGCTAATCGTCTTCGGGACTTCTAATACCACGCCCGTGACTTGATCTGTCTCGTCTATGCCCAATGCTTCACACACATCGTCGGTTAAGATGAATGGCAATGAGGGAGGCGCAATAAACGCGATACGTTCATCCAAGATATAATGTTGCCGCCCCGGCCATTCCTCTTTGAGTGCGGACCAAACCTTTTTGTTCGGTTTCTCCAGTGCAATCATGTACACGCTCATAACGCTTCACATACCTTATCCTTCTGGATTTCAATACGGATTCTAGTCTTTTACGGGCGTAGCAACTGTGCATGCCTATTCATATTCCGTTTGCACCTTGTATCCCTACTACAAGTTTTCTAGCGAATCTTGCTACTTCATCATCTTCATTAGTTTTATTAACGTTTGCATTATCAATATCTACGTTCGGAAACGCTAAGTCCAACAGTGTAAATAGCGCTGTTCTAAACCACCGGGTGTCATTTCCAATTGGAGGCAAGGCGTACCACGTAGCAATATAATGAATTGCATCCGATATATCCTGTTCATTCGCGCCCAGGCCTCTATAGTGTTCGAGTGCTTCCATTCCTATTTTAGTGATTTTTTCTTGGTAATCACTAATTGGTTTTGCATCAGCAAGTTTGATGTCCCACATATTTATTTTAGCAACTTCCAGACAGGCGCTTTTAATTAGTCCACTCATAATCGAACAGTCCATGCTTCCACGATAAATCGATTCTCCCGAGTCCGATATTGTGCCACTATGTATTGGTCTCCATTGCATCCCACCCGCACTGTGTGCGTTCGTAATACCTCTACCAGACTTGGGTCTGGGTGTTCATTGCAAATCATCAGACGTACATCTGCTCTGGCGATGAGTAGTTCCTGAAAGTCATACCACACATCTTCTCGGCCCGCCCATTCTATTTCAGCAACCAACGGGACATGGGCAAGCCGATTCCTGTCATGCCGGTCATGGACAGTCTGAAGCCAGATTACATCATACAGAAATTCTCCCCATCCACCGTGCAAAAATCTTCCCCACCTATATTGAAAATAATTAGGATAGGAAATGTATCCGTCATATTCTCCCCGTTGCCTCAATGCGTTGATGATCTGCTGTGTCCATTCACGGGTGCTCCACCCTCCCTCTACCGCTGGCCGGATGCGGCTGGCGATTGCTGGCTATCCCACTCATGCCCCACTACGGGTCCTTGAGGTCTTTCCAGTCGGGTGTCGGTGCATCGGGCATTTCAATATACCCCACTCCCCTTCCAGGAAGTCCGACAGCGAAATGGGGTCCCGGATCGGTCATCGTCTCGTGACACCCGAACCCCATCCCTGTGAAGACAAGGGTGCTGACCAACCCGAAAAGAGGGGGGAAGCCCATGTCCGTTTCACTCGTCTGCACTCTCCTGCACCGCCCGTTCCTGCTGCCAGCGTTGATAGTGCCGGAGGGAGATAGTGACCGCCGCCTCCACGCCAAACGTGGCTTTTTCGGTGGCCTGCTGCTCCAAGTGGACACAACACGCCTGGAGGAGTTCGTCGGCGTCATGGACAACGAGGGGAAAAGAGAGCGGGTGATGGTCAGGCATAGGCGGCTTAGTCCTTTCTGGTGTGTGGCGCATAGACGCCCGTCTCCGTCAGGATGTGGTCGGGCGGACAGGGGGGCGGGAGTTGCGTGGCGGGCGACGGGAGTGGGGGGCCGGTGGTGAATAACGTCCGGGGGTCGTGGGGTTCTTTGTCCGACCGCCGGAGCGGCTGCTCGGTCAGCACCTCATCGTCCCGCAGATCATCCATTCCGGCGAACAGTCGCTCCCGCATGTACGGCGAGAGCAGCACGCTGGCCCCGATCAACAGCGCCGCACAGGCCGACACGACCACACTGACCAGCGTCGTCGGGATCACTCCTCTTCCTCCCACGCCTCTTCTTCCGGTCCCGGTTCTTGTTGTGCGGCCCACGTGGCCAGTTTCAGCACACACAGCATGGGCCGGGACGCCGGGTTGCCCAGGCGCATCACACCGACTTTCCTATGGCCGAGGCCATCACCCACCGTTTCGCGATCGAGGAGAGCCAGCAAGCCCTCGAAGCCGTGGAGCGGCAGGAGACGATCAAAGCCCTGATTGTACCGGCCTAGTCGTATCGACGGCACCGTCCGCTCATCCGTCAGGTCAAGCGGTCACCACGCTCGGCCAATTTTCAGCAAGGTTGACACGCTACCACCGCCGGGGCTAGATGGCTTCCAAGAGGAGGGTGCGCCCATGCGATTTGGCTTTCTGTCGGAATGTGAGACGCCGGAAGGGACCACCCATCACCGACGTTACTGGGAGGTCATGGACGAAGTCGTCCTGGCCGAAGAGATGGGGTTTGATTTCTTCGGCACCTCAGAGCAGCATTTTCTGGTCGGCTTGGCCACGGTCTCGGCTCCCGAGGTCTTCTATCCGGCCATTGCCATGCGCACCAGTCGGATTCGACTGCGCCACATGGTTGTCCTTCTGCCTTTTCCGTTTAACCACCCGATTCGAGTGGCCGAACGACTGGCAACGCTGGACATTGTCTCAAACGGGCGGGCGGAATTGGGCACGGGCCGAGCTAATACCCTAGTCCAGCTTGAAGGCTTTGCCTGTCCGCTCGAAGAAACGCGCGCCCGCTGGGAAGAGGCACTTGAAGTCGTGATGAAAGCGTTTAAGGATGACCCCTTTTCGCACCAGGGCAAGTATTTTCAGATTCCGCCCCGATCGCTCACACCCAAACCCGTGCAAGACCCCCATCCTCCCGTCTATATGGTTGCCCAATCCCCGGACTCGCACGAGATTGCGGCCCGTAAGGGCATCGGCGCCCTGTCGTGGGATATGTATATGGGCTGGGACTATTTTGAGAAAGGCGCCCGTCTGTATAAAGAGCAGATTCAGCAGGCAGAGCCAGTGGGCGCATTCGTGACCAACTGCCTGAGTGCAGTCACGCTCAACTGCGCCTGCGCCGAGACCACGACCCAGGCAGTCGAGGAGACCCGCGAGTCCATTCTTAATTTTGCCACGCCGGTCATCGAGTCCATTTATCCCGACCTGGGCCGTCAGGCCAAATCCTATGCCTATATGCTGGAGCTGGAAAAAATCCGCGACCGCTCCCGAGACCTCGACTGGCTCCGCAACGAGACCTCCGTTCTTGTCGGCGACCCGGACGTGTTCATAGAGCGGATTCAACGTTACCGGGAGATCGGCGCGGATGAGGTGATCATGCGCCTGGACGGAACGCACGAGCAGATTATGCGCTCGATCAAACTCATCGGCAAATACGTTATTCCCAAATTCAAGACCCCGCGCAGCGTCATCGGCGCCAGCCCGCTGCCGGGAAGAGTGCCGTAGTCCCAGGAGTAGCGGTTACATCAGCCAGCCGCGACTCCTGTTTTGAGCGTTCGGTAGCCCATGCTGAGCAGGTAGAGGTGTAAGACACAGACGCCAACCCCGACGAGCGCAAAGATCACCGCCTCAACAAGCAGAAACAGGGGGAGTGGCGGCCAGCGCCATACCCCGAATCCCGCGCCGTGAACTAACTGATGGGCGTTGGCAATCACCGCCCACACAAAGGCTCCGTGCAACAGAAAAATAACCGTATGCAACACATATTCGTGCGTCGGTAATCCTCCCAGGGGTGCCCGCGACGCTCGCTCGATTGACACATCCCACAGAGTAAAGATCACGGCGAGGGCCTGAATGCCGAGAAAGATGGCAAAGCCGACAGTGCCCATTTCAATAAAGACCAGCATCACCACCGTAGCAGTGAGAACCAAGGCGAGCAGGGTGTGGACACCATGCTCGCGAAAACTGGAGGCGTGGGCGTAGAGGCGGTAGCGATAGATGTGATTATAGACAAAATCTATAGCGCCAATCCCGCCCCAGCCGAGCAATAACCACAGTGGTGCTTCCATGACTATTCCTCCCTTTCGCCATATCCAGGGCCCCCGCTCAAACCGCCGATTGTTGTACCCGGCTACCTGCCCCTACTACTGGGCGACAAACCCGCCGTCAACCGACATGGCGTGGCCGGTCACAAACGAGGCCGCATCCGAGCTCAACCAGACCACGGATTCGGCGATTTCTTCCGGTTTGCCGGTTCGACCGACCGGCTCGGCCGCCACCAGAGCTTCACCCAGTTGCGGCTGATCGGCGGTGATGCGCTCCACCATCGGCGTCTGGATCAGCCCAGGGCAGACGGAATTCACCCGAATGCCGGACTTGGCGTATTCCAGGGCTGCGGTTTTGGTCAACCCAACCACACCGTGCTTGCTGGCCACATAGGCAGACATGCCGGCCACACCGATCAAACCGGCCCCCGAGGCCGTATTCACAATCGCCCCGCCGCCCTGCTTGAGCATATGCGGCAGCTCGTATTTCATGCACAGCCACACACCGGTCAGGTTAATATCGATCACTTTGTCAAACACGTCTTCAGGATATTCATCCGTCGAAGCCAGCCGCCCTTCAATGCCCGCGTTATTATAGGCGCAGTCAATCCGGCCGTAGGTGTCCACCACCGTGTTCACCATAGCCTCGACCTCCGCCGCGTTTGAGACATCGACCTTAATGAAGAATGCCTCTCCACCGGCCTCTTTGACCATGCGTACCGTCTCTTCACCGCCCTCAACCACGATATCGGCGACCGCGACTTTGGCCCCTTCACGCGCAAAGGCCAAAGCCGACGCCCGACCAATCCCCGAACCCGCGCCCGTGATGAGCGCGACTTTTCCATCCAACTGTCCTGCCATGCTCTACTCTCCTCTCTCCTTATTTTCTCGGTATCTCCGCGGGTATCACTCCGCAGTATTCGTTGTTACCACCTCAATATCAATCGGCGCTGAGCGCGGCTGTGGAGTCCAGCTTTTGAGTTCTGGGCCGACCTCTCTGGCAAATAATTGCATGCAGCGTTCCACCTGTTGGTACGGCTGGCTTTGATAGCTAAAACAGCCGATTACCTCAAAGTCACCGATAAGCTCACGGCGGCGCTCAAGCTTTTTCAGCAGCGTGTCAGGATTACCCCATAAATTCGCATTCAGAAAGCCCTCAACAACAACATCCGGGTCAAGCTGCTGCATCATCTCTGCGGTCCGCGCATAGTGTTGGTATGATTTCCCAGCTTTCGCAAAATGTTCTCCCAGCATCTCGTAATGTTCCATCACCGCCCAGTAGTAACCGACGATATGTTTCCGGGCGACCTCTTCGGCCTGGCGGCTCTCTTCATAGCACGCCACGAAATCGCCGCAGGTCACAGGCGGAGCGTCTGCGCCATGGTGATACGCGCGATACAGCTCTCGGTAATGCCAGATAGATTCCGCGACTTGATCCCAGGCAGCCTGGGAGAACATCATCGCGCCGAGACCTAATCGGGCGGCCACCTCGAATGATTCTGGCGACATACAGACCATATAGCGGCGATCTTTGAAGCTCCGAAACGGGCGCGGGCGCACCTCAACCCGCTCTTGTCTATAATAGGGCGTGTCGGCCTCAACGACCCCGTCTTCCAATCCCCTGAGCACAATCTCAGCGGCCTGATTAAAACGGTCACGCGCTTCGGACATATCAACCCCAAAACCATGGTATTCGCGCTGGGCAAGCCCGCGCCCAAGCCCCAGGACGGCGCGGCCGTCAGACAGGTGATCCAACAAGGCCATTTTTTCCACTACCCGCACAGGATCGTTCCAGGGTAAGATAATCACCCCAGTGGCGAGTTGGATGCGCTCTGTTTGCGCGGCGAGATAGCTCAGATATTGCATATTGTCGGGACACATCGCGTAGTCAAAGAAATGGTGCTCAACCGGCCATATAATATCAAAGCCGAATTCCTCGGCCTTGAGAGCCAGCCGCGTCTCCTGTTTGTACATCTCCCGGTCGTCGTACTGCGTGTGGTTTTGCAACACCATCGACATTCCAAGTCGCATACTCGTTCCTTTCTTCCCGCGCTATGTTCCAACAAAGTCTGCCAGGCGATAATACATAGTCATGTACGCAATACTTACTACATCATTTGAGCCAGGCTGAGGAGAGACAAAATTGCGGTAGACAACCCGCTCTCACTCGTATCGCCAGGGAGCGGCTCGCCACGTCCACACTGATCCACACCAAGGAGAGACAGCTATGACAGATTTTGGCATTGTGACCATTCCCACCCATTACACGATCCAACCGGTGGAGCTTGCTCGCTGGCTGGAAGCGCACGGTTTTGAATCTCTCTTCTTTGGAGAACATACCCATATTCCGACGAGTCGCCTCAGTCCGTTCCCTGGCGGTGGAGACCTGCCAGGTTACTATAGTGAGTTTTTTGACCCCTTTATTGGCCTGACGGCCGCGGTCGCGGTGACCCAGAAGCTCAAGGTTGGCACCTCAGTCTGTCTCGTCCCAGAACACCATCCGATTACTTTGGCGAAAGCAGTCGCCTGTCTGGACCGCGTCGCCAACGGGCGCTTCGTGTTTGGCATCGGCGCCGGCTGGAACGCAGAGGAGATGGCCGACCACGGAGTCGCATTCAAAAACCGGTGGAAGATCACCAGAGAGAACATTCTTGCCATGCGAGAGATATGGACCAAGGAAGTGGCCGAGTTCCACGGCCAGTTCGTCAACTTTGATCCGATGTGGTGCTGGCCGAAACCTGTGCAAGCGGGAGGGCCGCCCGTGCTTCTGGGAGCCAGTTCCACGTGGTCACCCAGGCGCATCGTCGAGTACTGTGATGGCTGGTTTCCGGTTGATGGTCTGGTCGAAGGGCTGGAGGAACTCACCCAGGGGCTGAATGCCATCAAAATAGAGGCAGACCGAGTTGGGCGCACAATGGATGCCTTCGACTTGACAGTGATAACCTGGGTCTTGACAGCATATGCACAAGCGGCCCCGAATGCCCTGCAGCGGTTGCACGAACTGATTGCGCTCGGTTTTACCCGGATTGTTTTTTTGATTGAGCCGGCCACCCCTGAGGTCCAGTGGCCCATCTTGGAAAAGGGAGCGGAACTCATTCAGCACTTTCGGTAGAGACGGAGCGAACTACTGCGCCACATAGCCCCCGTCTACGGTCATGGCATGTCCGGTGACAAACGAGGCCGCGGCCGAGCACAGCCAGACCGCAGCTTCCGCCACTTCCTCGGGCCGGCCGATACGCCCAATGGGTTCCACGGCAACAAACCGTTCCTCAAGCTCGGGCATGCGGTCTAAACTGCGCTGGACCATAGGCGTCCGAATCACCCCTGGACAGACGGCATTGACCCGAATACCAGACTTTGCATATTCCAAGGCCGCGGTTTTTGTGAGTCCGACAATGCCGTGTTTACTGGCGCCATAGCCAGCCGACCGACTGCCGACCAATCCAGCGATTGAGGCCGTGTTGACGATAGCTCCCCCACCCTGTTTGAGCATCTGCGGGATCTGGTATTTCATGCCTAACCACACCCCTTTGAGATTAATATTGATAATCCGGTTCCACGCCTCTTCCGTCCAGTCTGCGGTCGGTGTCAGCACCATACCCTCAATGCCAGCGTTATTGTGGGCGTAGTCGAGCCGGCCATACGCAGCAACGCTTGCCTGTACGAGGGCTTCGACTTCGGACGCCTGGGAGACATCGGTTTTCACAAAAAGCGCCCTCCCACCTGCGGACTCGACTAAGCGGACGGTTTCCGCTCCGCCAGCCGCATCGACATCCGCAACCACAACGGTCGCCCCTTCACGCGCAAATACCAAAGCCGACGCCCGCCCAATCCCCGAGCCCGCGCCCGTGATGAGCGCGACTTTTCCATCCAACTGCCCCATACTGTACCCTCCTGTCCTTCTGAGTCTGTCTCATTTCTCCGGTCCGTAGTGTTCGACCAGATAGTCAATAATAACCGTTTGCTCTGGCGGTGTAATCCAGCCCGCGCCGAACTGCTCAACCATGTCCTCCATGACCCACTCCCAGGTTGCGCGATTGAGTCGCTGTGCTTGGACGAGCTGAAAGCTGTGGCAGGCCGAGCAGTATTCTCGTGTCAGCACCTCCGGGCCGGGGTTTGCTTCATCGATCACCGGTTTCTGAACTGCCGGTACTGCTCCCGCTGGTTGATGGTTTTCCTCTCCAGCGGCCAATCCCCACACCAGAGCCAGCGCGCTACCGCTTATCACCAGGCTCGCCGCACTCCTGGGTCGCATGCTCAGGCCGTGCCCATAACCGGCAGCCGGTGGATGACGTTCCCAAGATAGCCCTTTGGGTTCCAGGGCTGACGAAAGGGCTGGGCATTCCCTTTATCATCAAAGGCACGCGCCCAGATTTCGTAATACCCTTTCCTGTCCAGGACAACCTCGCATTCCCAGTGTGCCCAGGCATAGGGAGTGGCGGGTTGGGTGAGCCTGGTCTTTTCCCAGTGAATACCGAAGTCCGTAGACACCAAGACTTCCTTGACCGTCCCCTCGCCGGCCCAGGCATGGCCCCGCACGACTATCTGCTGTCCGGCCTGAAATTGGGCGGTAGCCTGAGGCGCGGTTATCAAAGATTTGATACGCCAGGCCGTGGCAATGACCATATCTTCCTTCGGCGGCCTGGAACCGGGCTCAACCGGATAGGCCGGTACGCGGTAGGAGTAGCCCGTCATCTTTTGTGAGTCGTGTATCTGGTCACGCACCACAATACGATTCAGCCATTTTTGAGAGCAACTCCCAATCCACCCCGGCACAACGAGCCGAACGGGATAGCCATTGAGCGCCGGCAGCGCAGCCCCGTTCATCTGATAGGCAATCAGCGTATGCTCGTCCATGGCCTTCTCTATGGGGATGCCACGCGAGAACGGTTGGGCTGCTCCCAAGGGCTGGTCCTCGCCGTAATGAGCCGTATACACCGCACTTGATTTGAGGCCCGCCTTTTTCAGGACATCCCGCAGCCGGACTCCGGTCCATTGACTGCACGCCACCGCCCCGTGCGTCCATTGGTTCCCGCGGACCTTGGGCTCGAACAGCGCCCGACCATTGCCACCGCACTCAATCACAACCTGCTGCGTGACCGAGGGGAACTGCCGCAATGCGTCCAGACTCAGCGCAAGCGGTCTGGTCACTTCGCCCTCAACAACAAGCGTCCATCCCTGAGAGTCTGTGTTCTTCGCTCGGACCGGAACCGAGCCATTATTCCGTACGAAATGGCGGGCCGAGGGGGTGATATGATCGTCGAGCAGGTGGGGCGCAAACTCACCATTAACGGGTTGTTGGGTGTGAACCGTCATACCGGGTTTTGTCCTCAGCAGGGCTTCCTCATCCGCCCAAGCCACCGGCAATAGTCCGCGTCCGACCAACCCCTTGAGCGCGGCATCCGCCCCCGCGCCGCAGGCCGCCAGAAACGCCAGCCACGCGCCACTGCGCCCCATATGTGTCAGGAATTGGCGCCGGGAGAATGTCTGCATGTGCTCCTCCTGAAAAACCCCAGTGTTCATCCGTCAATCCAGAGCAAAATATCCCAGGTCTCAAGCCTGAGCAAATCGGAAGGTAAACGGGATGGGCCAGACTCCTCCGCAGTGTTAGACTGGCACCGGTCTTTTTACTGCTGACCGTTTATACCAGAAGGAGGTTCATACATGAGCCGTTCAGCCGTACCGGAAGCCTGGATACGCATCCCCACACAGGAAGAATATCTGGCAAAAAGGCCCCCAGGAGCAAAAGGTGCATACGAATTCGGCTCTATCCCGGCCATGAGTCGCTTAATTGCCGCCCATGCCAGTATCGGACAGGCGTTCGGGAACCTGTTCATGCAGATTATGTTCGCGCCCGGCCATCTGAGTCGAGCGGAACGGGAAATGGTCGCCGGCGTTGCCGCGGCAGCCCAGGATTGCCCCTATTGAATGCAGTCTCACGCAGAGTTTCTGCGTGTCGAGGACGGCGACCCGGCGCTTGTGGAAGCCATCAAAACTCGAAGCTGGAACACGCTGACCGGGTTGTCCGAACGGGCGCGCGCCTTGTGTACGCTCGCGGATAAGCTCAGCGCGACACCCACACGCATGGCCGCTGATGACTGGCAACCGCTCCGCGATCTCGGCTTCGACGATACCGCCTGCCTCGAAGTCGCACACATCGTCGGCATCTTTAATTATTTGACCCGTTTGGCCGATGGGCTCGGTCTTCAGTTGGATGCCGGCACGCAAAAGGCGGCCGAGACCGGGGAGGCATTAGGCACGCCGGAACAGGCGGCTGGGCGAGCGGCTTGAGAAGTCCCATCAAACGACAACACTCGAGCGGCACCGCCGCTCAACAACAACTTCAACTCGGAGGTGCGGCTGGCTGATAGTGTGTGTCGGTTTCCGCTGCAGTTTCGGCACTGCCGCCGGAGGCTCCTCCACCCGCGCTTGCTACTTTTTCGCTTTGCTCCCCGTTTGCCGTCTCTCCTGCGGTCACACCAACAATCCGGAAATTGTGCGATGCGATGGTTGAGTTGATTTCAATAGAGTGATCGTCGATTATACCCCAGTCACTGTACTGATCATCATCGCAATACACCCGTACAGCCTTCGGGTCTGGGAGTTGCGTCACCTTCCAACGTGTCGCTTCCCCACGGCGTGCTGCAGTGGCTGCGTAGGTTGAGATGTGCAACGTCCCGTCGGTGACCTCATTACGAGCCTCACAAATACCCAGATTCGGAAAGTCGACGCCTTCTACTGTGGGCAGCGCAAACTGGGCGTCATGTTTTCCTTTATACACATTCGTCCATGCCCCAGGCCCGCCGATCTCGCTCAAGATCAGTAAGCCGTTCAGCTGACCACGTGGATGGGGTTCATCCAACCCAAACGTCCAGGCAAAGCGATCCTCGTCGTCGGCAAAGAAATCCGGTCCGTATTCTTTTTCCGCCACGGCTTGGAGACGCTTCTCTGTGGTCACGTCTCCAACCTCGCGCGCCAGCATTAACGTCATGGTCAGCCAGCGGGGATCGTCAAATGCCTGCACCAGAGACTTTTTGGTGTCGTTCCAGCCAAGGTCCCGGACCCCGGCCTCATAGAGTGCTAAGCCAAACTCCGGTGCCTGAGGATATAAATAGAATAACGGGGCGAGCATCGACAAACCGCTTAAACCCGTCGGCGGTGTGTAAGCGAATTCTTCGAGCGGATCATAATAAAACGCGAACGACGCAATATCTCCACGCGCGTTGCGAGTGGTGAAGTGCTTCTTCGCAAACTCAATCCATCGGTCGTAGACCCAATGCGTCTTGCCACCAAAAATCTTGTCATGCAACTGAAGGCTCAAACCTGCCGCACTCAGACAGTATGGCCAAATTTTCGTGTTTTCGCATTGCGGCCCCTGCGGGCGCTCAGACCACTGGTCTTCCAGAAACTCGGAGATACCAGGCTGTGTCCATTGAAACAGACGATCGTTATATCCCGTGACCTGGAACGGCCTTTCCCATTTATTGTCACCCGAGACATAGGAGTACGTGCCGAGTAATAAATTAAAAAACCCACGAAAAAAGAGATTCCCATCCGCGCCTATAGGGTCTGGCTGAAGACCCCAAGGCTCGACCCCGTTGGCAGTCCAGCCCGGCGGATCGTAGCGCCCGCGCACATGCTCGGGCATAAAGACCAGCCATTCCGGTGGGTATGTATCCTGATGCGGGTCGTGGCCAATGTAGGTCAGCCAGTCGACGGCACCCCAATACGTGACATAACGACCCACCAACTCATCGGCGATACGCGTATAGACCTCACGCCACGCCGGGGTCTGGTCGGCCATGAGCGGCAGGGCGTATGACGTTTCGGATAGGTCGAATCGAGGAAACGCACACATCGGCGGGGTGGTCGTTCGATCCCACCAGGGGAGTGGCTCACCGCTACTGCTCCAGTCGTCTTGGGTGGTCGCCTTATCCCAAATGAACCGCAGCCAGCCTCGCGCACGCGGGTTGAGACCTTGCACACTATTCATTGGTGTCCTCCATTGCTGAGGCGGGCACGTCAATAACAGGTTTAAAATTCTTGCTCTTACCTGGAACCGGAGCTCCCTCTCCCACTTGCCACATCATAAGTTTTTCGCGTTGAGCAACGGCCGCAGTCCACGTCGGGTCGAGTGCTTCGGCCACCGGTTCCCGGGTTATGCGGTCGGAAGCTTTCCCCTGTAGATTCGGCTTTACGTAGGCATCTGGCATGACGTGTGACGGTTGGACGAAACCTGGGACAAAGGCCATGACCATTTCATAGAACCACAGTATGCTCGTAGGGTCGCCTTTGAGTTCAATTTCCTTTAACGCGAGCCCATTTACGACTTGCGCCAGGCAATCCGGAGCCAGAAAAATCCGCGCACCCTCTGGCGCAGTTTGGAACAGGAGTGTGCAGTGCGCGTCCGGCTCCAACCCGGCGTGCGAAGAAACACGCCGGGTGCGGAAAACGTAGCTCCGAGACACACCGTCTCTGGAACCAATAGCGACGCTCATGTCTCGTGTCAGTTGTTTTCGTAAGCGTGCGCTGGGCCGGCTTGCGACGGCGAGTAGCAGACCAACTACCCAGAGTACAAAACGAAAAAGCATTGTCGACCTCCAGCAGGGCCTGTCCCCCTCGGAGGGGGCGGCATACCCCCAAACTCAACGAGAGACCTACGCCACTACTCCCATCTGTCGTAGCAGAGGAACGATCTCCTTACCAAACCGTACGGTGTCATCATAATAGTGCAGAAACTCGATCAGTACACCATCCATACCCAACTCGTATAAGCGGGCCAGTTGCTCGGCGACCTGATACGCGGTGCCGACTACCGGCAGCGCCCCGGCCCCCAGGGCCAGCATCTTGAGGCTGAAACCGCTCATGGACTCACTGCCGATGCTCAGCCCGCTCGCCCAGTTCTGGGCGGCAACCATATCCGTCTGATCCATGATCCGTTGCACTTCGGCCTGGGCTTCTTTCTCGGTTTCGCGCCACAGCACAAACGGCATCCCCGCACAGCGGACCTGTCGGCTGTACGCCTGCGCCCGTTGCTTGAAGTCATCCGCCATGTCGGGCGTGGCTTCAGCCGAAGGCGGGGCAATAAAGGCCCAGTCGCACAGGCGGGCCACCAGATCGCGCGCGGCATCAGAGGTGCCGGCGTTCACAATCGGCGGGTGGGGTTGCTGCATAGGCTGGGGCATCACATAGCCGTCGGTGATTTGGTACCAGGGGGAAACATGCGTAAAAGAGCCCGGCTCCTGAGTCCACAGTCCCTTGAGGATTTCAATAAAGGCCGTGGTGCGTTGATAGCGTTCGGCATGCGGCAACAGTTCGATGCCCATCATGCCGAACTCGGTGGCACTCCAGCCGCTGACGATGTTGATGCCCCAGCGGCCTTGGCCGATATGATCCAGTGTCCCGCCCATCTTGGCCGCCACGAGCGGATGGAAAACCGGAACGTGGACGGTTGAGTAGACCCGAATGGTGTGAGTGGCCGCCAGAATAGCGGCAGCCCAGGTCATGGTTTCGAGTGAGGTGCCCAGATAATTGGTCTCGCCGCCAAACCCGCGCCAGCGGCTGACCGGAAACAGAAAGTCAAAGCCCGCGGTCTCGGCCGCCTGAGCGATATTCTTATTAGACTCATACGTCCAGTCGTCGGGCTCGGGTTTATAGCTACTGATGCAGTAGGCATAAAGCCCGCGGTCTCGGCCGCCTGAGCGATCTTCTTATTAGACTCATACGGCCAGTCGCCGGGCTCGGGTTTATAGCTACTGATGCAGTAGGCATGACTGCAATTGGGCATGAAGATGCCGAGTTGAAACGGCTCACGTTCGGATTCCGGCACGCCTGGTCTCCTTCAGGGGATATTTACTAGGAACGCATCAAAACTGCTGGGTCAACGGACAGGTCGGATTACGCTGCGCTAATCCGACCTACTGCACTAAATCACGCCCTTCGCCTGTAAGGCTTCGAGTTGTCCGGCGTCAAGTTCGAGCAGCCCGCCGTAGACCTCTTCGTTATGCTGGCCGACCTCCGGGCAGGGCTGGTCAAACCCGAAGGACTTGCCGACAAACTTGATCGGCATACCAAACCCCTTCACGCCCGACAGCGCACCATGTCGGGGATGCGGCACGTCAACGACCATATCGCGTTCGATCAGATGGGCATCCTCGACCAACTCGGCCGGGCTCAGGACCGGACCGGCCGGCACTTCGCACTGCTGAAGATGCGTCACCGCTTCCTCGACCGAGTGCTGTCCAATCCAGGCTTGGACTACCGCGTCGACATCGTCACGGTACTTCATGCGCTGTTGAAGATTGGCGAATCTGGGATCGTCAAGCAGGTCTTCGCGGTTCAGGGCTCCGAGTAGACTCTTCCAGTTCTGAGCCGAGACCGCACAGATGGACACATAGCCGTCCTTGGCATGATAGACGTTGAATGGCACACCGCCCGGATGCGTATTCCCCCGACGTTCCGGAGCCAGGCCCGCGGCCATGTGCTCAATCAGGTCCGGCAGCAGGAAGAACGTACCGTCCTGCATGGAGGTATCGACCCACTCGCCGCTACCCGTTTTTTCGCGCAACTGGAGCGCGGACAGAATCCCGATCAGGGCGAACAGGGGGGCCGTGGTATCGCTGATCGCGGCCCCGCATCGCGCCGGGGGATGGTCCGCAAAGCCGGTGACGCTGTTGATGCCGCTGGCAGCCTGAATGATCGGATCGTAGGCCCGCCAGTCGCGGCGCGGCCCGTGTTGGCCAAAACCCGAAATCGAGCACAGAATAATGCGTGGGTTACAGGCGCGCAGGGTCTCATAGTCGAGCCCCATTTTGTCAATCGTTCCCGGCGAGAAATTCTCCACCACCACGTCCGCCTTTTTCACGAGCTGTTTGAACAGGGCCGTGCCCTGTGGGTCGCGCAGATTAAGGGTGATGCTCTTTTTGTTGCGCGCCCGGTGGAGCACCATTAGCCCGATGTCGTCCTCCGTTTGCCGGGACATACTCGCTCCCTGCGGCCCGGCAAACGGTGCGCGGTTACGGTGGGCTTCGCCGCTCTGGGGTGGCTCGATCTTAATGACATCGGCTCCTAGCCCGCCGAGCAGCAGGGTACAGTAGGGGCCGGCCAGAAAACGGGTGAGATCCAGGACAACCAGACCTTCGAGTGGTTTCACATTTCCCTCCGTATACGAACAAAAGAGTAAACGTATCCTCCAAACACGCATACAAAGCTGGACACGTTTACTCTTTGCAGCCGGTGTATCTGAATCTCCTGGGAAAGAGAAGCGCTCGGCCCAACTTGACGACCGGCCTGACCGGCCATAGCATTCCTGACCGAACGGGATGGGAACCCGATTGTACCCAAGGAGGACAGTATGAAATTTGGCATTTCCGTTTCGACAAAAATTGACGACTGGCAGCTCGTCAAATACGCCGAGGACTGCGGCTTCGATATGGCCTGGATACCCGACTCCCAGATGATCTGGTCGGACTGCTATGCCACCATGGCCCTGGCAGCTCAGAGCACGTCGCGCATTGAGATCGGCACCGGTGTGGCGATTCCCGGCACCCGTATTGCCCCGGTCACGGCCCATTCGATCGCGTCCATCAATCAGCTTGCGCCGGGCCGGGTGTTCCTCGGCATTGGCACCGGCCATACCGCCATGCGCGTCATGGGCATGCAGCCGATGAAGATTCGTGACTTTCGCGAATACCTGCGCGTCGTCCGCGCGCTACTGGGCGGCGGAGAAGTCGATTATACCTATGGCGACACCACCCGCACGATTCGCTTCCTGCATCAGGACTTGCGTTTCGTCAATCTGGAAAACCCGGTGCCTATCTATGTCGCGGCCAATGGCCCACGGGCCTTACGCACGGCGGGCGAGTATGGCGACGGCCTGGTGTCGGTCTTCAACGAACGTGCAGATGTCGTCTCCCACCATCTGTCTCTGGTGAAAGAAGGCGCGGAGCGGGCCGGCCGGACGTTTTCGGATGACTTCTTCGTGGCCGCGTTTACCTCGGCGGTCGTCCTCAAGCCGGGCGAGCCCCTGACCTCTGATCGGGTGATTGACGAATGCGGCTCCTACGTCACGGCGATTATTCACTTTGTGTGGGAGATCTACCAGCAAACAAAAGATGAGGGCGTCGTACCGGAAGCCTATAAGGGTATCTGGGACGAGTATTGCGCTTCAGTGGAGAAGATGGAGACCCCGCGCGACAAGCGCTACCTCCAAATCCACAACGGCCACTGCACGTTCCTCGTACCCGAGGAACGTCGCTTTGTCACTCCCGAGACGATCAAGGGCACCTGCCTGGTGGGCGAGCCGGACGAGATCATCCACGAACTCCGAGAGTCAGAAAAAGCCGGGCTCCAGGAAGTCACCCTGCTACCGTCCATGGACCAGGCGCGGAACGTGTTCAAAGATTTCGCCCAGCAGGTGATTGAGCGCTATTAACCCTTCCAAGGGGAAGAATCGGTTCCCTCTCCCTCTGGGAGAGGGTCCTTCTGAATTTTGCCCTTAGACTGTCCCCTACGGCCGGACCTCGTAATAGGCGTTGATCGGATTGTCGAAATCGTGGCGTTTGAAGCGGCTGAAGCCGGCGCTGCCGACCATCTTACGCGCAACCGGTTCGGTAAATCCCAAGGTGCCCAAGCCCTCGCCGTCCGGCGTGGACATGGCTGAAGACATGCAGCACATGACCGAAAAACCGTACATCAGCGGGGCGAGCGGGTTCTGCTCCAGATTTTCCTCAAACGTCGGCATACTGTGGATGTCCGCGATCAGCCAGGTGCCGTCCGGTTTGAGCGCACTATAGATCGCCTGGATGACCGGCGTGGGATTGGCCATATCGTGCAGGCAATCAAAGGTGGTAATAAAATCAAAGCTCTTGTCGTCGGGAATGGCGTCGCCGTTCGCATCGTGAAAGGCGACGTTCTGTATGCCGGATTTGGCCTTATTCTCCTCTGCCCTGGCTAGAGCGTATTCCGAGATGTCGTAGCCGTGACACTCAGCCTGCGGAAAAGCTTCGGCGACCTTGATCAGCGCCACCCCGCCCCCACAACCGACATCGGCCACTTTCGCCCCGACTTCAAGTTTGGAGACCACTCCGTCCAGAGCAGGGAGCGCCCTGGGAACGAGATGAGCCTGGAACCACGGAGCCAGAAAACGTTCGACCCCGCGCGCGCCCTCGGGTCCGAAGGCATCATAGGGCAAACCCAGACCGGTCTTGAACGACTCCGGGAGCCGCTCTATGACTCCCATCTGTTGCGGCAGCGAACAAAACCCCCCAGCCATGAATGCCGGACTGTTTTCGTTCGATAAGACCATGGCCGCTTCGGCGGATAACTCAAACTTGCGATTGCCCTTATACTCAAGCAAGCCAGCGGCCGCCTGGCCTTCGAGCCATTCTCGCAGCCAGCGCTCGTGCAGACCGGTTTTCTGTGCCAGCTCATCGCTTGTCATCGGACCGGCGCCGTCCAGAGCCCGGTAGAGACCCATCTTGTCACCCAGATAGATCATGCCGGAAATCACGGCCCCACCAAGAAAGCCCATGGTGTGTTCGGCCATCTGCTGGACCTTTTCACGATCAATCTGAGCCTTATACGATTTGTCTGCCATGAGGCGTCCTCCATTCTGTTTTTGAGTCTCTTTTGCTCAAAGAGAGTACACGTGCCCAGCATGTGCATGTTTATTGGAGGACACGTTCACTCTTTACCACGGTTTGAACTCGACGCTGAATCCCTCGCGCTCTTGGTTGCGCTGATCGGCCAGCGATCCGCGCGCGCCCGTATATGTTCCCAACGGATAGTATAAATAGCCCTGGATACTCGCCCCCGGCCCAACCGGACGGTCTGTCAGCGACGGAGCGGGAAAAGCCGCCTCGCCCTCACTGATGGGCTTCACCCGTTTCCCGGCAGCGTCCATGAGCATGATCCGCTGGATTTCGAGCAGATACGTCTGCTGGGTCGGATTGGAGATATTGACCTTGATCGGCAGTACGGCCAACTCCTTGGTCCCAAAGACCACCTGATTATCGACGATATTGAGCGGACGCAGCGCCACATACAGACGATTCTGATCCGCCGGATTGCTCGCCAGCCGCTCTTCCAGCTTGTTAAAGGCCGTGAAAAACCCGAGCTGGAAGTCGCGCAGAGCCTGGTAGAAGTCAACATTACTCAGGACCGGGCTGTCCTCGCTGGTGTCCATCTCCACCCGGTTGCGTTCGATATAACAGGTAATGGTGATGGAGGTTGGCTCCGCCCCGTCCTTTTCACCAGTAATCAGACCGGCCTTCAGCAGGGTGGCTGGGGTATAGGTCGTGATGGTAAACCCGCTGCTCTCCACGGCCTGACGCATCACCATATTGGCCTGATCACACGGGGTGACGTCCGAGCGAGTGGAGATCCGGGCACCGTTCGGACCGCAGGCGATAGTGATGGACACGCCCTCCTCGCCGCCCCAACGGCCCATCTGCTTCGCTTCGATCTTGCCCTCTGCATCGTCTGAAGCCGGCGTGAAAGCAGTCACCTCATAGCCCAAACGCTCAACCGCCCGAACCGAGAAGCGGTTCGCGTCCTCGCAACTCATGTCCGGGTCTATCACATCGTACTCGTCCGTGGGCGCAAGCGGAGCCAGGTCAGTGGCCATCTGCACGGCTTCGGGCTCTTTGGACTCGGCCTGTTGCGAGGCCACTTCCGGCTGTTCGCTGGGTGCGCAGCCAAATGTCATCATTCCAGCCAGACACAGACCGATCAGAATACGGCCCTTCAATTTGGGCGTATGCATACAGCCCCTCCTCCTCTGAAACGTGGACCATACCAAACCCCAAACGATCAGGCCAGAGGAGACCGCGGGCCGACCCCGGTAACGCCGGGAGGCGCTGTCGAGAACTTCGGCCTGGTGCTACCCTGAACCCAAGGAGGACGTATGACGGAAACATTCAAGAGCAAGGTCGCGCTCGTGACCGGTGGGAGTTCGGGCATTGGGCGGGCCACAGCGCTCGCGTTTGCGCAACGTGGAGCCAGGGTTGTTGTGGCGGACCTGGGTGTTGAGGGTGGCGAGGAAACCGCCAGCCTTATTCAAAATACCGGTGGGGAGGCATTATTTATTCAAACCGATGTAGCCCAGGCGAACGAGATTGAACACCTCGTCGGCAAAACGGTCGAGACCTACGGCCAACTCGACTGCGCGCTTAATAATGCCGGTATTGCCGGCGATTTGTCCTTGACCGCAGACTGTTCGGAAGAGCACTGGAATCGGGTCATGAGCATCAATCTACGGGGCGTGTGGCTGTGCATGAAGCACGAGTTGCCGCAGATGCTCAAACAGGGCAGCGGCGCCATTGTGAATACCGCCTCAGTCCTCGGTTTGGTCGGCATCATCGGACAGGCGGCGTATGTTGCCGCCAAGCACGGCGTGGTCGGGCTGACCAAGACAGCCGCGTTGGAATACGCCAAGTCCGGTATTCGGGTGAATGCCGTCTGTCCGGGCGTGATTCAAACCCCGATGGTTGAGGGCGTCATCAACGCCCAGCCTGAACTGACCGAAGGACTCCTGGCCTTGGAGCCGGTTGGCCGGCTTGGGAAGCCGGAAGAAATTGCACAGACCGCGGTGTGGTTGTGTTCAGACGCCGCGTCATTCGTGACCGGTCATAGCATGGCCGCGGATGGCGGCTATACGGCGCAGTAGAGGTGAAGAGGAGCAAGGTCCCATCTCTGGCTGGAGGTAGTCGGTCGACTCCGGGATGCTCCATAGCGAGGGAGGGGTACGCCCCCTCCCCATTGAGTCCGAACCGTCACAGCAGATACAGGCTGACTACTAAGAGAGCGAAGAACCCACCGGCCATTCGGATAAAACGGACAGCCCAGGCAACCTGCACCCGCTTTTCCTCTCGGATGAACGAGACCTTGAGGAGTTCATAGACCAGCACCCGGCGGAGGCCCTCCACGTCAAGCGCGTCGAGGTGACGCAGATATTCCGCTGCCGACAACTCCATATAATTCCCTGCGCGCCACGGCAGAAACATGCGCCACCCGGTTACCGCGGGTTTAATATGGAGATAATACAGGGGCGGCGGTTTTACACCGTCCACATCGATAAACTCTTCGGGATTGACCCGCGGGTTGAGTGCCCAGATCGCGCACACGGCGGCAATCAGCACATGGACTAATCCGATGGTCGTCAGGACCTGTAAAGGCAGCGTGTCAATCCGGCCGTGAATCGCCCCGATAAAGGCCAGGACTCCGCCAACGAGCACGATGACAATCTCGGCCTTCGCGTCAGTGGACCGAATGGTCTCCTGGGCGTCGTTCAGCGCCCTATACAAAAAGTCGATGTGGTGTTCGTCTTTGGCGTCCATGAGGGAGCAAGCAACGCTAGGGATTCAATGCGCGTCCATCGACTTCACCACACCCATCTGCCGGAGCAGAGGCACGATCTCTTTCCCAAAACGGACGGTGTCGTCGTAAAAGGAGAGGAAGATCAGCAGCACACCATCCAGGCCCAGCGTATACAGATGGGCGAGTTTTTCGGCCACCTGCTCGGCCGTGCCCACAATGGGCAGCGCGCCACCACCGATGACAAACATCTCTTTGGTAAAACTGTCGAACGAGCCGCTTTCCATACCCAGACCACGCGCCCAGTTTGCCAGGGCTACGTCGTCTGCGGCATCGATGATACGCTGTTTTTCCTGCTCCGCTTCTTTTTCCGTATCGCGCCACAGCACAAACGGACAGCCCGCACTCAGGACCGTACGCCGGTACGCTTTGGCCCGCTCCCGGATATCGGTCGTCATCTCGCGTGTCGCCTCGATATTTGGTGGACTTAAGAATATCCAGTCGCATAAGCGGGCGACCACGTCGCGGGCATCGGCCGAAGAACCGGCATTCACAATGGGTGGGTGGGGCTTTTGCACCGGCTGCGGCATGACATAGCCGTCGGTGATCTGATACCAGAGCGAGTCGTAATTGAACGTGCCGGGCTCGGCCGTCCACAGCCCTTTCAGGATGGAGATAAAATCAGCCGTGCGGGCATAGCGCTCCTGATGAGGCAGGAGTTCAACGCCCATCATATTGAAGTCGTGCGCGTTCCAGCCGCTGACGATATTGATCCCCCAGCGTCCCTGGCTGATGTGGTCCAGCGTCGCCCCCATTTTGGCAGCAACCAGCGGATGGAAGACCGGCACATGAACAGTCGAATAGACTCTGATGGTTTGGGTGACGGCCAGGAGCGCGGCCGCCCAGGTCATGGTCTCTTGCGAGTAGCCCATATAATTGGTCGTGCCGCCGAACCCACGCCAGCGACTGACCGGAAACAAGAAGTTAAAACCGGCCTTTTCAGCGGCGAGCGCAATCCGCTTATTTGACTCAAACGTCCAATCATCAGGCTCGGGCTTATAGCTGCTGATATGGTAGGTGGCGCTGCAATTCGGCATGAAAATGCCGAGTTGCAGGCCGTCACGTTCGTTGTTTTTATCCTGGGCCATCAGACTATTCTCTCCGCATTCCGCAGTCGGGCCGAGGAAGCGTATCGCCTCACTGCGCCGGACAGTTTTTCTTATACTGCTGGGCGCGATAGGTGAAGAACAACCCAGACGTTTCGCCTCGCACAGCGCTGAGCAGATCCACCCCTAGACCATAGACGTGGCTGATTCCCTATGGCAGGGTCATAGCCTATGACAGACACACAGACGACCGCAGATAGCTATCGTTGGCTCGTTCTTGCTAATAGCGTTCTGGTCTTTACCTTTGCCTTTGGGTTTGGCTGGACGTATATCGTCATGGTCGTCGCCCAAGTGCTGGCCGACTTGCATCTGGGGATGTCTGACTGGGGCATGCTGTGGGCGGCCATCTCCTTTGGCACGCTGGTCTCGGCCATGATTGGCGGAGCGCTGGGCGACCGCTACGGAGTCCAGAAAATTGTCGGCCTGGGGGTGGTGCTGATGGGCGTCACCCTGGTCATGCGGGCCACGGCCTCCGGTTTCGGTTCAATGTATGTCTGGATGTTTCTATTCGGGATCGCCCTCGCCCTGACGTTTCCGAACGTACCCAAAGCGCTGGGCATGTGGTTTGCGCCCGAGGAGTTCGGTATGGCCAATGGCGTCACCCAAGCCGGCTACGGCGTGGGCGCGGCTCTGGCCCTGGCCCTGACGCCGCTGGTCCTGGAGCCGGTCGGCGGCTGGCGCACCCTGACCACTATTCTGGGTGTGGCCACGGTCGCCATTGGAGTGTTGTGGTTCATGACCGTCCGGGACCGGGTGCACGAACCATCCGAGGCAGAGGCCGAGGCTGGGGACTTGGGCACCGTAGCCGCGATCCGTCAGGTCCTCAGTATCCGGGACGCCTGGACTCTAGCGGTCTGTCACATGCTGTTTCTGGGCGGGTATATTGGCATCATCGGCTATGCGCCGACCTATTTCGTGAACGTGCAGGGCATGACCTCAACCTCGGCCGGGACCATTGTCTCGCTGATTATGTGGGCCTATGTGGTCGGCGCGCTGGTCGTACCGTCCCTATCGGACCGGGTCGGGCTGCGCAAACGTTTCTATGTGCCAGGCATGTTCATTGCCGGGGCGTGCATGGTGCTATCCGGCTACGCGCTGGGCACGCCGCTGTGGATCGTGGCCCTGATGTGGGGCTTCTTCGGCGGGGCGGCCCCACTGGCGTTCGTAGTGCCCTTGGAAATGGAAGGCGTCGGTCGCCGGCTGGCCGGCTCTGCGGTGGGCATTGCCATCACCGCCGGCTATCTGGGTGGCGTACTCGCCCCGGTCGTGGGCATGTGGCTGGTCGGCCTCACGCCGGTGGCCGGCTTCTATTTCTGGGGCGGCTGCTACATGCTGTCGGCCGTACTGTTCCTTTTGTTGAAAGAGACCGGCCCCTATATCCGCACGGCCAGTTGAACTCCTGCCCCACCTTGTCCCAACAGGGAAGCTTTGACGCTCGGCCGGGACGATGTGTCACCATATATGATTGACAAGAGAATTCTGCTCACAATGATGAGAGGCAATCTACTCGGCTGGAGCGTTCGGACCGGACCGCCATGCTCATACCCCTGAGAGAACGATCTTTTACGATACTTAGAGGGCTTTAGATGACACAGAGAGTAAGGAAATGCATGTTCTGCGGGCAAGTGAAGGGGTTGGTCAAATCGCACGTCGTCCCTCAAGCCCTCCATAAAGACGTACAACCCGAAGATGACGTCATGACGATGTACTCGAACACCCGGAGTTGGGGCAAAAAAAGCCCGACTGGCACATACGGCCAGTTCTTGTGCCAGGATTGTGAGAGTCATGTTGGCCGAGATGATCAATATGGAATCGAGTTTGTCAGAGAATACAAAGATGGGAGGACTGGGACTCCACTAGGGTCTTTCGGGGAGGGATTTATCGCCGACGTTGATTACGCAAAACTCAAACTCTGGGTTATGTCTATGCTGTGGCGCGCCGATGCCTGTAGCCACGAGTTTTACAAGAGAGTCAATTTGGGAGAAAAATGGCGCAGAAACTTGACCAAGAGTATCCGATTGCGAAAGCCGGGGTGTATCGATTATTTTGCGGTAACGGCAACACTGTTCGATGAAAAAGACGATAAAGAAGACTATGGGCAGATTACTATGGCCGCCCCACACCGTGTGAACATGTTTGGTTTCAACTGGTATAGATTCTATGTGTATGGGGGATTTACCTTCTTCATAAAGGTTGATCAGCGGAAGCTACCAGACGAGTTGGCTCGATATGCCCTAAGAAAAGACGAGCCATTCACTATATTGCGACGTAAATTTTCAAATGGCGAGCGGGAGGCATTTCGCCAACTCACTAGTGGGTAAAGGACATGCCCAATTGGCTTAAGAAACTCTACATAAGGAGTAGCGCGATTTGGAAATACTTCCTGCTACCTGTCCTCATCACCCTTGGTCTGGCGTGTGGTTCAGTGGATGAGGAGGCGGAAGCGAACAAGCGGTTTGTCGAGGCTGTCGCTCTCCTTGAGGCCGCCAAGAGTGAACCAGCCGCGCCCGCCAAGCTCTCGCTGCTCGAACAGGCGGAGACAACCCGCCAGACAATCATCCCCCGGTATCCGTCTACGACTCTGGCGGTCAAGCTCGCCAGAGGTCAACAGATTGGTAATGTGTCGCTAGCGACCGTAGAGGTATCTGTTAAAGCAGCCCGTGGCCCGGCCTGCCAGGTAGCGCCGACACCTGCGTGTGTTATCGCTCAGGCGTTGACCCTCGCTCAGACGCTCCACGAGTTGCTGCGGCCCGCAGCGCTGGGCCACATCACCGATAGACTGGCGAATATCGCCCTCGTGCAAGCCCAGGCCGGAGACCGGGCGGAGGCACAAAAAACCATCATCCAGGCGCTAACCATCATCTCGACTCTCCCCAAAAAGGTGCCGCAATCTGTGGTGTTAGCCGATATCGCTCTCGCGCAAGCTTGGGCTGGTGACCGGTCAGCCGCCCAAGCAACCTTCTCCCAGGCATTAGCGTTTGCCCAGACCCTCACTGACGCGGAGACGCGAGGTGGGAGTCTGGCTTTCATCGCTCTATCACAAGCCCAGGCTGGAGACCGGGCGGGAGCGCAGGTCACTATCGCTCAAGTGTTGACCCTTGCTCAGACGCTTGACGAGAAGGGCCGAGTTGAATTGCTGGCCATTGTTGCCCCGGCGCAAGCCCAAGTCGGGGATCGCGCGAAAGCACAAGAGGCCACTTCCCGGGCGCTAGCGTTCGTCCAGACACTTGACGACGAAGAGCGAGACAGGACTCTGCTCGTTATCCTCTGGGCGCACCTCAGGGCGGGCGACGCAGTGCAGGCGCTGGCCCTGAGCCAGGCGTTCATCAATAAGGAGTCGCAAGCCCGTCTGTTGGCCATGATCGCTCGGGTGCAAGCCCAGAATGGGAACCCCGCAGGGGCACAAAAGACCGTCTCCAAGGCGTTGGCCCTCGCTCGGGCACGCGACGAAAAAGATCGAGACTGGGACCTGGCCCATATTGTCCCGGCACTGGCCCAGGCTGGAGACCACGTAGAGGCGCGAGCGACCATCGCCCAGGTGCTGGCTACTCAGATGTTTACCGGCGAAGGAAGCCGAGCCGTAGCGCTGGCTCTCATCGCTGAAGCCCTCGCCTATATGGGCGAGGGAGTGCAGGCGTTGGCACTCGCCCAGACGATCACTCTTGAGGATGTACGAAGGAATGCGCTAGCTGATACCGCCCTAGCGCTGGCCCGTGTCGCTACAGCGGACGCGTAGGGATCCTCTTTCTGGAGTCTGGAGAACAGATGAAAAAGATCGTACATTTTGATTTGATGACCACTCGTCAAGCTGGAACAATTTTGAGAGCATAAGCATCGGCAGCCCGCCGTGCTTGATAGTATTTGATAGTTGTTTGTCGATCCTTACACCGCCTGGCCGGCTCCGCAGTGGGCATTCCCATCACCGCCGGCTATCTGGGCGGTGTGCTCGCCCCGGTCGTAGGCATGTGGCTGGTCGGCCTCACGCCGGTGGCCGGCTTCTATTTCTGGGGCGGCTGCTACATGCTGTCGGCCGTACTGTTCCTTTTGTTGAAAGAGACCGGCCCCTATATCCGTACGGCCAGCTAAATTCCCCTGCTCCACCTCCGCTTCTTCCGGCTTCCTTACCTCTACGTCAACTTATCTGGGGTGTCTGCTGACCGTGATCTAGTTGCCGAGAAAATGGCGCCAGATCAGATTGCAGAGGCCCAGCGCTTGGCGCGAGAGTGGGTGGAGAGGCACGGAGAAGAAAACCAATGAAAAAGGGAAACGCTACGATCAGAGGGGCAAGTCATTGGGACACGCTCTTTTCCAGCGCTTGGACGATCCAGCTATTCAGGCTCAGACCGCTCTCTGCTGCCGAACGCGCAACGCGTTGGTGTAAGGCCGGCCCGAGTCGGACATTCAGCTTGCCTGAAAAAGGCTTGCGGGGCTCAACGCCATCTTCCATGCAGGACTCAAGGTACTCGTCGATGGAGCGGTGGAACTCGCGCTGAATCCCCTCGACATCGGTCGCCTCGAAAGTCACGATCGGATAGGGGCCGCTGTTCACAACTCGTCCATGAAGCCGGCCCACAGACTCGTCGAATTCGACCGTGGCGGTGTATCCCTTGTACTCCATCATGGCTTGACTCCTACAGATTCGAGAAATGTGGCGATGTCGCGAACCGTCGCTCTCCCGGTCTTTGGCTCTGGATGGGGTCGGTGCACCACCATCCGCTCCGCCCCTTTCTTGAGCAGCACACGCGACCCCGAACGCTGAGAGACCTCCACGCCTGCTGCTTTCAGCATAGCGACGATGTCCCCCCACCGGATGCCAGGCGGCGTCGGCTTCTTGAACATGCTCTCCAAGGTACGTTGATGCTTCGCACGCATGACACCTATATAGTACCAAATCAGGTACTATTACCCAAGCGTCGTTTTCCTCATTTCCGCGATCTCGCGGAATCCTATGTGTACGAGCAGACGGACGGGCCGCTCAGTCTACGCTTTGGCGCTCGGCCGGGCGGAGACTTCTTCGTGCCAGCGAGCCAGGTTTTTTTGATCCGGCTGGATCGCAATTTTTACCACCCGGCCAAAATCCACCGCGCACTGCGCGACAATGTCGGCGACGGTGTAGCGCTCGCCCGCAATGTATTGGCGGTCGGCCAACACCTCGTTCAGCCAAGCCAGACTCTTTTCCGCCTTTTCTTTTGACACCGCCGCATACTCCGGCACCTGGGCCACGCGGCCTTTGAAGAAGGCGTGCTGTTGTTGAAAGGCCAGGGTTGTCGGCTGAAAGAGTTCAAATTCCATGCGGCGATTCCACATCTCGACAATCGCCCTGTCCTGGGCGTCTACGCCCATGAGCGGCGGGTCGGGATGGAGTTCTTCAAAATAGCGGCAGATCGCCCCACTTTCGGCAATGCAGGTGCCGTCGTCGAGTTCGAGCACGGGCAGGGTGCCCATGGGGTTCTTCTGCGTCCGGAATTCCTCACCGCGATTGACCGCGTTGACGATATCAACCTGTTCGTATGGGACCTCGATACCTTTTTCCGCAATAAATATCCGCACCCGGCGCGGATTCGGAGCGGTTGTCGCGTCATGAATTTTCATACTGTCCTCCCCTGGATGAGATGGGGCTACCCTACGTGGCGTACAGGCGGGAAGTAAAGAGGGGACGACTCCCGGCAGCGCTTAAGCCAGCACCCTGGCAAGCCGGTCAAAGGCTTCGTGCAGCGTTTCCAGACTATTGGCGAAACACAAGCGAACGAATCCTTCGCCGGCCTCACCAAACGCCGCGCCCGGCGCAAGACCCACCCGAGCCTCGGATACAAAACGGCGACACTCAGCCACACTGTCGGTCATCCCGTCCACGGCGAAGAATAGATAAAAAGAGCCGGGCGGAGAGTGGACCCGAACACGCGGCATGGCCCGCAGCCGTTCCACACCCAGGTCGCGGGCGGCTCGATAGCGCTGCACCATGCCACGCACGAATGGCTCACCGTCCATCACCGCGGTGACTCCAGCTTGTTGGGTAAAGTGGGCCGGGCACGAGTAATGAAACTCAATGACCTTTTCAAATATCTCGCCCAGTCTCGGCGGAGCCGTCACCCAGCCCAGTCGCCAGCCCGACATGGCCCAGGTCTTGGAGAAACTGTTAATCACCAGGACCTTGTCATCCGGCTCCGCCAGGTCCAGCAAGGACGGCGCAACGGGCCGGTCATACACCAACCGGTGATAGACCTCATCGGAAATGAACCACAGGCCACGCTGACGGCAAAAATCAAGCACGGCCTGCTGACCGTCTCTCTCCATGACCCAGCCGGTGGGATTGCCGGGGGAGTTGATAAGAATCGCGGTCGTCTTGTCATCGACCTGGTCAAAGAGCCGATCCAGATCGAGCGTCCAGGCCTGCTCACCAAACGTCAGCGGCACAATCCGTGTCTCCCCACCCATAATATGGATGGTCTCAATCAAATTGGGCCACAGGGGACCAACTATAACCGTATTGGAGCCGGGGTCGGTCAGAACCTGCTGGATGAGGTTAATCGCCACACAGCCGGAGGCGGTGACGGTAATACGATCCACATCTACCGGACGGGCGTGCAAACTGGAGGCGTATTCAGCCAGCGTAGTACGCAGCTCGGGAATTCCCCGGTTATGGGTGTAAAACGTACAGCCCTGCATCAGAGCGTCAGCGCCGGCCTGTTTGATAAACTCCGGCGTGGGCAGGTCGGACTCCCCAAACCAGAGCGGGATCAAGCCTTCGAGCCCAAGGCTGGCGTTGGCAATCGCCCGAATCTTCGATTTCGGCAACCGCTCGATCCGCTCCCGGGCTTGAACCAGTTCCTGCTGTTCGGCGTTCATGGGTGTCACTTTTTCGACAACTCCAAAGAGTCAGTTGTTCATATCAGCATAGAGTGGTTCGAGAACGGAAGGAAGATCAGTTTTCTTGGAGCAGAACGGGGAGTTGGGCCATGTCCTGAAAGACCTGTGCCCCGGCGGCAGCCAGGGCTTCCGCCTCTGTGTCTCGGGCATAGCCGAACACGGTCATGCCGGCCGCCACACCAGCTTGGACCCCAGGCTGGCTGTCTTCAATCACCGCACAGGTTTTGGGGGCAACGCCAAGCATCCGGGCCGCGTGGAGAAACAGGCCGGGGTCGGGCTTCCAGCTCCCGACTTCATATGCACTCACAATAGACTCCTCGAAATACGACAGCAAACCGGTAGTGCTGAGGTTCGCTTCTATTTTTTCACGCGGTCCGCTGGACGCCACACAAAACGGGACAGACAGGGCTTGTACAGCCTGAATGACGGCTTCAACCCCAAGGACCGGCTGCAAGCGGTTCTGAAAGACTTTGGCACTCCGCGCCCGGAAGTCGGGAACAAAAGAGTCCGGCACACCGCGACCCAGGCGCTCCTCAACATCGGCGATACATTCCGCCAGCTTGCGCCCTTTATACATCGCAACCGCCTCCGCTACCGTCAGGTTCAGGCCCAAGTCGGCCGCACACTCAACAAACACCTGGTTTTCGAGTGTCTCGCTATCGACCAGCACACCGTCACAGTCAAAGATCACCGCTTCAAATCGCATAGAGAGATCCACAAGAAAAAGATGTTCGGGGTTTGGTCATATCACCTCTCTCACGTGTCGTCGCGCAAAAGGGATACGCCGGTTGCGCCCAAAAGTAACGGTAGCAACGTGTCAATGATCATCCAGACCAGGGCGCTCACGTCCTCGCCCTTTCCTGGAGCGAATTCAGCGCTGACCGACATGGTGTTGAACCAACTCCAGAAGAAGAGGATACCCACGCCCAGAAAGCCGTAGAACATCGTGGTGGCAGACAGCCGTTCCCAGGTCACGGGCGCGTCCGGTCCGGCGCTGCTGGCGCGTTTCATACGCGGATAGCCGACGACCAAGCCCAGCACGATCGCTAGCCCCATTAATGGATCCAGCAGGGTCCACAACGGGCTGTACGGATGCGCGTCGCTTGAGACGTGATAGAGCGGCTCAACTATGGTATGGACCGCAACCGTCACCCCAATCACGATGAGAACGATACCAATGATTCGCTTGCTGTCCATCAATCGGCTCCCTTCTGAGCGTTTAACCCCGATACTGTGTCATACCGGCGGGCGCACTGTCTACGGTCGAAGCGCGCGTCATGCCGCGTAAGAGGGATTTGCGCTGCGACCAAAACGCGCTATGGAAACACAAAGATAAAGGAGGCTCGCTATGGCACGCGTGGCACAACTCGGCTACATCGGCTTGGGTGTCAGCAATGTTGACGAATGGGAACAATTCGCCACGGGAGTGCTGGGGCTCCAGGCGCATACCCGAGACCCGGACGGCTCGCTGTTATTGCGGATGGACGACTACCACCACCGCTTCATTGTCTCCCCCGGTGACGCGGACGATCTCACCCTGGTCGGCTGGGAAGTGGCGGACGAGGAAACGCTCACAGCGATGGCCGATCAGCTCAGCGCCAATAATATTGCCGTGGAATGGGGAAGCCCGGAAGAAGCCGAAGCCCGGCGGGTCGTGGGTCTGCTCAAACTCCAGGACCCGAACGGTCTGGCAACCGAGGTCTTCTATGGGCCCCTGGTGGGCGTGGATCGACCCTTTCAGTCTCCCCGGCCGATTGCCGGGTTTACCACCGGAGATATGGGGCTCGGCCATATCACCATGACAGTTGATAGTTTGGAGCAAAGCCTGCACTTCTACCGTGACGTGCTGGGCTTTCGCCTGAGCGATTGGGTGCGTCCCCAGCCCGAGCGCGGCGTGAGCTCAACGCTCAACCTCGCCTTTCTGCACTGTAATCCGCGTCACCACAGCATGGCCTTTTGGGAAGGCAAGATGCCCAAACGCATGCACCACTTTATGGTACAGCTCCAAAGCCTGGACGATGTGGGGGCAACCTACGATCTGTGTCAGAGCAAAGAGGTGCCGATTGATATGACCCTGGGCCGGCATACCAATGACCTGATGCTGTCCTTTTATCTCAAAACCCCATCCGGCTTTAGCGTCGAATACGGCTGGGGCGCACGTGAGGTTGATGACACGACCTGGCAGGTTCAGTTGCATCGGACCGGCAGCATTTGGGGCCATAAGCACGTGAGTCATTAGACACGATCCCCCTCCCCTGACCTTCTTCGGGAAGCGGAAATTAAAGGAGCGCGCGGCGTGACAGACTGGGCACACTTGATTGACTTGGAAAAATGCACAGTCAGCCCTCGGGTCTTTGTTGACGAAGAGGTCTACCGGGACGAACAGGAGCGAGTCTTTGGCCGCTGTTGGCTCTATCTGGTGCATGAATCCCAGCTCCCGAATCCAGGTGACTTCGTTACCCACTATATGGGCGAAGAGTCGGTCCTGGTCTGCCGGACGGCAAGCGGAAAAATCCGAGTCTTTCTGAACTCCTGTCGCCATCGCGGCACGCGCATGTGCCGCTTGGACGCCGGCAACGCCAAAGCGTTTACCTGCCCCTACCACGGCTGGACGTATGACAACCAGGGTCGGCTCATCGGTATTCCGCAATTCAAAGAAGCCTATTACGAGGAACTCAACCGGGAGGACTGGGGTCTGATCGAAGTGCCCCGCGTGGAATCGTTTCGGGGCCTCGTCTTTGCCTGTTTCGACGAGAACGCCCAGAGCCTGGATGCCTATCTTGGGGATATGAAGTGGTATCTCGATCTCATCTTCAACAAGACTAAAGGCGGCATGGTTGCCCTGCCCGGGCTGCACCGCTGGAATCTAGGCGGCAACTGGAAGCTGGCCGCCGAACAGTTCAACGGCGACAACTATCATACCGGAGCGGCCCACGAGAGCATGCTCAAAATCGGCCTCGGCCCGGCAAACGGGCAGTTTCTCGGTGACCAGCCCTGGGTGCGAGACTTTGAAGCCAAGCTGGATAACGGGCATGGCTGGATCAATTTCAAGATTGACATGGCAGGCGGCGTGCCCACCCCGCTGGCACAGCATATGGAGCGGATGCAGTCTACAGCCAGACAACGCATGACACGAGCCCAGAGCGAACTGGTCGGTTGTGTCCATGTCGGAAACGTGTTTCCGAATTTTTCCATTCTGACCTTTCTGGGTTTCTTGACCATTCGGGTCTGGCATCCACGCGGCCCGCATAATATGGAGGTGTATTCCTGGGGCATGATCGAGCAGGAAGCTCCTCCTGAGGTTGTCGAGATCGCCCGGAAGATGCAGATTCTGACCTTTTCGCCCAGTGGAATCTTCGAGCAGGATGACGGCGAGATGTGGGGTAATAGCGTCAAGGCCCTGCGTGGTATGCACCGCCGGAACTTTCCCCTCAACTACCAGATGGGCGCCGGGCACGGCCGCACCGACCCGGACAAACCGGGTCTGATCCATCCACCCTCAACGGAAATCGGTATCTTTGGCGTGTACGAACAGTGGCAGGCTCTCATGGGTGGAGCATGATGAACGCGGCAGACCGCATCCGACTCCGTCACGAGTTCGAAGAGCTGCTCTATCACGAGGCTTGGCTGCTGGACAACGATAAGCTGGAAGAGTGGCTAGAGCTGTTTACCGACACGCTTCGCTATTGGGCCCCGGTCCGCGGCAATCTGGAGCCGGGACGGGAAGACCTGTCTCGGCCTCATCTCCTGGCTCACTTTGATGATGATAAAACCAGCCTGACCCTGCGTGTTAAACGCCTGAGAACCGGGGCCGCCCATGCCGAGGAGCCGCGCTCCCGCATCCGGCATTTTGTCTCTAATGTGCAAATCCTTGAGACCGACGGACCGGCCCGAGTGAAGGTCGGTTCAAATTTTCAGGTCTTCCGCAGCCGCTGGGAAGGGACCGAGCACTTGTTCGTCGGCTGCCGGGAGGACTGGTGGCGGCGTATTGACAATACCTGGAGGAATGAAGAACGCTTTATCCTGCTCGATCATAACGTGCTGGAGAATATGACCGTCTTTTTCTAACACCGCCCTTCTCTCAGTTAAGGACACGTATGGACACCTCAATCGCTGAACTCTTCAATCTCGACGGCCAGGTGGCTCTCATCACCGGCGGTGCCAAAGGCGTCGGCCAAGGCGTGGCTGAAATCCTGGCCGCCGCCGGAGCCAAGGTTGTCCTGGCGGATACCGATGCTGAAACCGCGGCCACCACCGCCAAAGCCCTCAACGATCAAGGCCGGACAGCCCTGGCGGTCGGCGCGGATACCTCCGACGAAGCCTCGGTCAAAAATATGGTTGCCGCAGTCATGGATGCGTTCCAGCGCATCGACATTCTGGTCAATAACGCGGCCATTTACCCCATGGCCCGGCTGGCCGAAATGGAAACCGCGCTGTGGGATAAGGTGTTGGGGGTGAACCTGCGCGGTCCGTTCCTGTGTACCCGCTTTGCCGCCGAGCAGATGATAGCCGGCGGGCGCGGCGGGCGGATTATTAATATCTCCTCCATCAATACCGCCCGGACCTATCTCGGCATGGCCCATTACGACGCCAGCAAGGGCGGCCTCAACGCCTTTACCAGGGCGAGCGCGCTGGAGTACGCGCCCCATAAAATCACGGTCAATACGATTGCGCCGGGGGCGGTGAAAACGCCGGGCTCCTTGCGCGTGCGGAGTAATCTGGCCAAGGAAATGGGACACGATACGACAGAGCCGCTAGACACCGCGTTTGCCGAAAAAATTCCTCTCGGGGACTGGGCTCAGCCGGTTGATATTGGCCAGGCGGTGCTGCTGCTCACCAGCCGGGCGGCGCATTACATCACCGGCCAGTTGATTTATGTGGACGGCGGCCTGATGCTCATGATGTAATCCGCCGAGAGAGGGGCACCCATGGGCGTACGCACTGGCCAGGAATATATTGACGGACTCCGAGACGACCGGGAGCTGTACGTCAACGGAGAGCTTGTTCGTGACGTGACCACCTACCCCGCCTTTCAGGGCGTCATCCGGGAGATGGCAAAACTATACGACCGACAGCATGAAGAAACCTATAAAGACATTTTGACCTGTCCCTCCCCCACCTCGAATGAACCGGTCAGCACCTCGTTTGTGTTGGCCGAAAGCTGGGCGGACATTGAGAAACGGCGCTTTGGGGAGACGACGCGGTGCGAGTTGACCTGCGGCATGATGGGCCGCTTGCCCGACTATATGAATGCCTTTGTCGCCGATATGGCGGCAATCACCGCATGGCTGGGACGCAACGAGTCGCGCTTTGGGGACAACGCCTGGACGTATTATGAGTTGTGCCGCGAAAAAGATCTCTGTCTGACCCACACCCTGGTCGATCCGCAGATCGACAAGACCAAAGGCGTCGAAGACCAGGACAGCATCCGTATCGTCAAGGAGACCGACGCCGGCCTGATCGTTAACGGCGCCCGCATGCTGTCCACCCTCGCCCCGATCAGCGACGATATCTGGGTTGCGCCGTATATGCCGCGCAAGC
Organism: Desulfurellaceae bacterium bin18; assembly: GCA_002238415.1. Classification (GTDB taxonomy): domain Bacteria; phylum Desulfobacterota; class Binatia; order Bin18; family Bin18; genus Bin18. The sequence continues at coordinate 58,168 of MPMI01000003.1, forward strand.
CGGGACAAGAAGCGTATGCCGTCAGTTTTTCCATCCCGGTGGCCACCCCAGGGCTCAAGTTTATCTGCCGGGAGCCCTACGATACCGGGGCCGGAGACTTTAACCGTCCGTTGAGCAGTCGGTTTGACGAAGGCGACGCCATTGCCGTTTTTGATAACGTCTTGGTCCCGTGGGAGCGGGTTTTTGCGGCCCGGGATGTGGAAACCTACAATCTCATTGCACCCCGCATGCCGGGCTATTTTGCCTTGCAGGCTGTTATTCGTGGCGCGGTCAAACTGCGCTTTATGACCGGTCTGGCCTGCCTGGTCGCCCACAGCATCGGGCGCTCGGAGATTACGCGCTACCAGGAACTCATAGGCGAACTCGTCTCCTACGTGGAACTGGCCGACGGCCTGGTCACGGCCACGGCGCACGAAGTCTGGACAAATGCCCAGGCCGGCGAGGGCGAGACGGATTCCACTTCAGAAGCAGTCGCTGCAGCAAAGAGCTTCGTGCCGGGTCTGGCCACCCTCTTTGGAGCGCCGGACAAGGGCATGTTGGGCATCACCACGCTGCGCATCTTTTTTCCCCTCGTCCACACAAGGGCGGTTGAGGTTATCCGCCTTGCGGGAAGCAGCGGCCTGGTCATGACCCCGACCGAGCAGGATTTCGCCAACCCTGCCCTGCAAGAACTTCTGCCGCGTTATCTACGTGGCCGCGACACCCCGGCCGAGGAGCGGGTGCGTATCATGAAGCTGGCCTGGGACGCCATCAGCACCCAGTTTGGTGGACGGCAATTATTGTACGAGTGGTTTTTTGCCGGGGATCCGATCAATAACCGGATTCTGTATTACGGCACGCATAAACGCGGCGAATGTGAGGCTCTGGTGCGAAATTTTCTCAACTCTCTCAAGGGATAAGGAGCGGCGGCATGGCAGATTATCGAAAACACGAAGCGCGCGAGTGGGCCAAAGCAACCATGAAGGGTGTGGCCAATACCATCACCCCCACCTTCACCCAGGACTTACACGGCCTGAACGAAAAAGCCATTCGCCACGATGTACGCAAGGAAATCGAATACGGCTTTTGGGGCACCCTGCTCGTGGCCGAAACCGCGACCACGTTTGACGAGTACGTCCAATTCGCACAGTGGGCGGCAGATGAAGCCAAAGGTCGGCTCCACCTGATTCACCACGCCAGCTTCAATAACCTGGAAGAAAATATCGTAGCCGTCCAAGCCACCGAGCGGGCAGGTGCCGACCTCGTCCTGCTCTCCTACCCGCCCACCTTTTATCCGGACAGCGCGGACGATATCTATCGCTACACCAAAACATTTTGTGATAACACCAATCTGGCGGTGATGCTCTTCCCTGTTCCGCTATGGGGGTTTGAACGTATCCATCCGGCCGCGGGCTTTGGTCCGGAGCTGATCCAGCGCCTACTCGACGAGGTGCCGAATATCGCCGCGATCAAGGCGGAAGGCGGCATGCCGTCCATCGGGGGATTTGTGGACGTGTATAAACGCTTCGGCGACCGGGTCGTTGTGACCGAACCGATTGAAGGCAACGGTCTGCCCATGGCCGGCCTGGTGCCCATGCAGTTTATGGGGACGAGCAATTATGAGTACTGGGGGCCGATGATTCCCAGGATTTTCGGCCTGATCCAGGACGGACAGTTCGAGGCCGCCATGGAATTATACTGGCAGATTCACCCGGCGCGTCAGGCGAGTATGCAGGCCATGGCCATGCTGGCAGGCTCAAATTTTTTGCACCGGATGATTTGGAAATACCAAGGCTGGCTGAGCGGCTTTAACGGCGGCCCGCTCCGCACGCCGACCATGCGCCTGAACGATCGCCAGATGAAGCCCTTACGCCAGGGGCTGATCGCCTCCGGACTCGAAGTCCCGGTTGAGGACGACAAGGAGTTCTTTATCGGGCGCAACCCGGCCTAGGGAGACCGCGTGACCTTACTCCTGACAAACAGAGACGTAGAACGAGCCACAGACATCAAGACCCAGATCGACCGCATCGAGCAGGGCTTGCTCGAAGAAGCCAGAGACGCGGTCGAACTTCCCCCGCGTCTCAACCTGGCCACGACTTCGGGCTTTTTTCGCGTCATGCCGGCGGTGATGCGAGACAGCGGCCTGATGGGATACAAGGTGTTTCACGGCTCGGTCCAGCACGGCGTACGCTATCTCATCGCGGTCTATGATGAAAAAGACGGACGACTCTTGTCGCTCATGGACGCCGCCTATCTGACCGCAACGCGCACCGGTGCGACAACCGGTGTGGCCACCAAGTATATGGCCAGGCCCGAGGTCAGGACCGTGGGCGTGATTGGCTCGGGCCTGGAAGCGACGACAAACTTGCAGGCCGTGTGCGCCGTCCGGCCGATTGAAGCCGGCAAGGTCTTTAGCCCAACTCAGACGAATCGTGAGCGCTTTGCCGCGCGGATGAGCGAGCAACTCGGCATCGCCCTCAGCGCAGTCACGACCCCGGAGGAAGCGGTCAGCGGTGTTGATATTGTTGTAGTGGCCACCAATACCACCGGTGTCGGTGATCTGATCGCCTACCGTGGCAAATGGATGGAAACCGGAAGCCATATCAATTCGATTGGCTCAACCGGCTTGCAGCTACGTGAGATTGATGCGGAGACTTTTCAACGCGCGGAACGCATTGTGGTCGATTCACGAGTGCAGATGGAGGGTGAGTCGGGCGACCTCAAAGCCGCGATGGCAGCCGGGACGTATGATCGCGCAAAAGTGACGGAACTCAAAGAAGTGGTCGCCGGTCGCGTCCCAGGTCGCTCGGGATCGGACGAGGTCACCCTGTTCAAATCCGTGGGCACCGCCATCCAGGACGTCGCCGCAGGCTTCACCGTCTACAAAGAAGCCGTCCGCCAGGGATTTGGTCAGGACGTGGGCGAGTTTCTGGAATTGAAAACGTTTTAGGCGTAGGTTTCTGCCTTCTACTCAATAAAGAACCACGCCGGGGCATGCTGTCCCGTCACTGGTATCGGGTCAAGAGGCGGACATATGCTCAGCTCTCAGATGGTTTACGCGCGCGGACGAAGGCACTGCCGAACTTGCCGTCAACCTCAGAGGCAACGGCCTCAACATCAACCCCTTTGTCGGCAAGATAGGCACGGGCATCCTCTACACGGTAAATCCGAGTGGATTCAAGATCGATATCGACAAAGCCAGCCTGAGCGAGTTTGGTCCGGTATTCGTGCTCTTCTAACACGCCGGCGATACACCCAATCCACAGTTCAACGTGGCGTTGAATCTGCTCAGGGACCGCTCCACGCACGACAATGTCAGAAACCGCAAACCGTCCGTCTGGGCGAAGCACGCGCAGCGCTTCAGAGAGGACGCGATCTTTGTCTGCCGACAGATTAATCACGCAGTTTGATATAATGACATCAACCGAGTTGTCAGGCAGGGGAATGTCTTCCATCTCGCCTTTCAGAAACTCGACATTTTCGATCCCGGCCTTCCGTTGGTTTTCACGCGCTAAGTCCAGCATTTCGTCGGTCATATCGAGACCATAGACTGCTCCTGTAGGACCGACTCGTCTGGCCGACAGGAGCACATCTATACCGCCCCCCGAGCCGAGATCGAGCACGGTCTCACCTGGATTGAGCTGAGCCAGGGCGGTGGGGTTACCACAGCCGAGCGAGGCGGCAATCGCCTCCAGAGGAATCCCTGTGATCTGGTCCTCGGCGTAGAGGTGTGAGGTAATCGGATCATCGGCACTTGCTGTTGCCTCCCCGCAGGAAGCCCGGCCACCCTGGGCTGCTTGGAGCGCCGCTTTTCCGTACACTTCCTTGACTTGCTGTTTCACATCCTTACTTTGCATGCTGACCTCCTGCTGTCGTGTGATGTCTTATGCCCTATTGTCTGGGGGCATTCCACTATCGGATTGGGCGGTCGATTGGACAGCTTGAGCCTGCACCTGCCGGGCCGCGTGCTGGCCCGTCCAGTACGCTCCGTGGACCGTCCCAGGGTCATGGAGATGCAGAGCTTCCCCGGCGAAAAACAGCCGACCTGCAATCGGTCTTGAAAGAATCTCCGGCTCCCCACCGTTCGCCCCGACGCGGAGATAGGCATACGACCCGCGCGCAAACGGGTCCGAGCGCCAGCGCTGGATTATCACCTCGGTTGGCTCGGGAACAGCCGTTCCCATCACGCCGGAGAATTCTTTCCGTAGCCGTGTCACAATGGCCTGGTCTGACAGCTCCTCAATCTCGTCGGCGGCAGTTCCGCCGCTGAGACCGATCAGCATAGGTACGCCGGCATAGGCAGCGAAATTGACATAAAAAGAGCACAGGCTGCTGCCACACACAAAAACAAAATCCGGCTCTTCGGGCCAAAACACGTGCGGGAAGCGAAGAATCACCTTATTAAAGAGCCCCATGCCGAGGCGGGACAAAGCGGTCCGATGCGAGTGTGGTAATACCGGCTCAAAGACGATCTGCTCCGATTGCAGTACCCCGATGGGGACGGTGACGACCACCCCGTCTGCGGTAAACGTTTCCCGCTCTGTCTCAACCAGGACGCCGTCTGTTCCATATGCAATTCGTTTAACAGTCTGGCCGAACCGGACCGGGAGACCTTCGGCAAGGGGCCGGACCAGCCTGTCCATCCCATCGAGCACAAATTGCTCCCCCGAGGGAAAACCTTCCCCTGTTGGCCCGGTTATCGATTCGTACAGTAGACCGGCAAAACCGAGATCGTGGGGAGACGCGGCGTAGAGGTTCTCTATCCCCCTCTCGATCCGACAACGCGCCAGACGGCCGGCCTCGGTCGACGGAGCGGGAATCGCACTCAAGACATCGGCGACCGACACCCTGGTACCGGGGCGTCCAAGCCAGCGGCGAGCCAGAGTCGAGACATAGGTCCAGCCGCTCTGTCTGTACACCGCGGCTTCCAACTTTGCATATTCGGACTCAAATGCGGCGCGGGAGACGGCGGACCGACCGACCGTGCCCAGTTCATAGGCCGCCAGATTGCCATACTCGCTCACCCGCGTCCTGAGACCCAGGTTCGCGGCAACGGCCTTGAGCGGATTGCCCCGCCCGCCGTGCAACCAGGACGCCCCGAGGTCGATGGGGGTTTCAAAGCGGCGGTCGGTCCAGACCCGGCCGCCGATACGGTCTCGGGCTTCCAGAATGGTGACCGCATAGCCGGCGCGCTGGAGCTCACGAGCCGCGGCCAGCCCACTCATACCGGCCCCTACAATCAGGACTCTGCCGCCAGGAGGAACGGCAGAGGGTGTTTGAGACCGACAACCAGGCAACACGACCGCCCCAGCCTTCAGCACCAGTTTATGAAAGTCGCGGCGTGCGATTTTTTCCACATCACCCCTGCTCACGCCATCCGGTTGAGCATATACTGAGGGGCCATCTCCCGGTCCAGATACTGATTCAAGAACTCGACACACACCGGACGGCATTGACGGAAGAGGTCGGCCCGCTGAAGGTCCTGGGCGGTCGGCGGCTGAGCCGCGGCCTCGCGGAGCTGAGCGAGCAGGTCTGCCTTGTTGAAACGCAAGTGCGTGCGGTTTTCCATGACCAGCTCACCGTCAATAATGACGGTCTCCACATCCGTCCCCTTGGCCCGGTAGACAAAGGCATCAGCCATATGGATGTTAGGCGCGAGATACGGCTGGGTCATGGTTTGCAGATTCACCAGAATGATATCCGCGGCCCGGCCCGGTTCAATCCTGCCGATAGCGTCCGCTCGCAGGGTTGCCCGCGCCCCGTTCAGCGTGGCCATACGCATGACGTCATGCGGGCTGACCCAGGGCGAGGTCGGACGTGGCAGGCGGTGCAGCTTGGAGACCAGACGTAGTTCCTGGACCATATCGTCATCATCGTTGAGCGTTCCGCCATCCGTCCCAACTCCGATATTGACGCCGCGTTCGTGCATAAAAGCCACCGGGGCGATACCGCTCCGGAGACGCAGATTCGAGCTGGCGTTGTGGCACACCGTCACCCCGGTCTCGGCCAGGAGGTCCAGGTCGTACCGCGTTGTCCAGACGGCATGGGCAAAAGATGTGCGGGGACCGAGCAGATGCATATCGTGCAGCCAGGCAATATTGCTCTTGCCGTAATGCTTAAAGAAGTATTCGGCCTGATACGGCGTTTCGACGACATGCAGGTGGAGCCCCCGCCCCTGTTGGACCTGCTCCCCAATCGCTTCGAGAATGTCCGGTGTTGTCCAGACGGCGTTAATCGGCCCGTAGAGAATCTTGACCTTGGCCACACCCTCTTGATTGCGTTCGGCATAATACTTCTCGACAAGGTTCAGATAGGTATCGCGGTCTATGGGCGGACGGGCCTTCAGCGTGGCTTCGACCTGTTTGCGCAGCGGCGCGCTCAGGTGTTGCAGAAACCAGTCGTCGTCATAGGCAAACGGATGCTGGTTCATCACCTCAAGCGCCAGGGCAACCCGCTGCCCCGAGGTCTCATAGGCTTTGAGCGTCGCGTTGACCTCGTCCTCGTAGTTCCCCGTTCGGCAGAAATGACTGTGCAGGACCGTCGTCACCCCGGACTCAAGCAGCTTCATATTGCCGTAGAGCGTGTCCAGATAGACGTTGGTCGGGGATTTGAGCATCAGCAGGTCGTATATCCACGGTTCCAGGGTATCGTCCAGCGCGCCCTGCTGGATCGCGCTGAGCCCCCAACCGTGATGATGCACGTCTATCAGGCCGGGCAGAACGAGATGTTCGTTCGACCCGACCTCCCGGTAGTCGGGGTATTGCTTTTTGAGCGCGCTATAATTCCCCACCGCAGCAATACTGGTCCCGGTCACCGCAACGGCTGCGTCCCGCACCACAGCCGTTTTTTCTCCTGGCTGGGCTGGGTTGAGGAGATATTTTCCGTGTACGAGTAGGTCGGCCATGGGCGTACTCCTGTCGCTAAAAGGCCGCGGTCAGCCGTTCCTTGGGATATTCCGCCCCGACAACGTGTTCGATGGTGAGCGCCCGGACCATCTGATAGGTCCGCACCCGGAAAGCGGGGTCGCAGGACATGCGGATATACATGTCCTGCGGCCTGATGTCGTAGTCTTCACGCAGCCATTCGAGCATATTCTGGGCCGCGTCGTACACGGCCTGCTCCATGGGCCGGTTAATGCCCACCGCCACAATACTGTCGGGCTTGTCAATCCGCACGCAGGGCAGGCGTTTATTCTTCACCACGCTACAGCTCAACTGCACGGTGGCGCGGGTTTCGTCGGCAATGCCGGTAAACTCGGTGTCTCCCTGGCCGCCGTGAATATCGCCGATATATAGCAGACCGCCCGGATTATAGGAGTTCAGATAGATCGTATGTCCGGCGCAAATATCGCGACAATCGATATTGCCGCCAAAGGGGCCCTGTCCGAGGAGAGACGTGAAGACTTCCCGCTCCGGTGCGGTTGCCAGCGTGCCGCAAAAGGGCTGGAGGTCCCAGGTCAGCTTATCGGAATAGACACCCTTGCCGTCACGGGTATAGCCACTCGGTCCGGGTAAATGCTCAATCACCTGTACCCGTGCCTGAGAACATTGCCCGTCAAACAGGGTCGAGTTTCCATATGGGCCAATGCCGGGCAGAATGCCGGAAAAGCCGTAGCGCCAGGGATCGATAAAGTCGATATGTACGGCCAGTACGTCACCCGCCTCGCAGCCTTCTATATAAACCGGTCCGACAACGGGATTGTATTTTGGCGGATAGGCGACCGCGAGCGCGGCAACATGGGGGTCATCCACAAACTGGTGGACAACCGGGTTATCACTGGCGTCCTCAATCAAGCCCGACAGTGCATCCTCGGTCTCCACCTGGAAGACTTCACCGGCCTGGACCCGCAGGACGGGCTCGTCCCGGTTATCGAAGGCGAATTTGGTTACCTCGCCGCGTTGGATTTTTTGCATAGCCTTCCTCCTTTTCCTCCGCGTAGCGTTGATCGGCCCAATCTGCAAGCGAAAACTCCTTGAGTCTTGACACAGCCAAAGGGAAGGAGGAAGACCACAGGGTAAAGGAGGCAGCCATGAAAAAAGAAGCTATCTTTCCTGAGTCCCTTCCCTTGCCGCGCGTCGCCTACTCCCCTGCCGTTAAGGCTGGCCCGTTTGTCTTTATATCCGGACAATTGGCGTCGGATTTCAAAACCGGCATCCCACCAGAGGCCGCTATTAATCCGAACTTTCCCAATCATGGACTCAATATTGAACGACAAGCCAGCTACATTGCCGACAATCTCCGCCTTACGCTTGAGGCGGCGGGCTCCTCTTTGGAACAATGTGTCTCATTGACGCTCTACCATACAGACGCACATGAGTTGCACGGCGCTGCCCAGGTCTTGCGACAGACTTTTGGCGCAATGGGCGTGCCGCCGCATACGTCCGTTATTTTAGAGGAACTGCCTGTGCCGGACTGTACGCTTGAGGTTGACCTTGTCGGCTTTGTCTCGGAAACCGGTCAGCGTCCGGAGATTATTCAGGCCGCATCCCTGCCTCAGCCTGTCATACAGGGGCTTAATGGCCAAGCCCTGTACCAGTACGGGGTCAAGGCCGGGGAATTTATCTTTACTACGGGTATGACGGCCACCGACTTTTCAGCAGGGGTTGCGCCCGAAGCCCAGGTTGATCCCAACTTCCCCTACTATGCCGAGAGCGCCCGCTTGCAAACCGAATACATTCTTGAAGCACAGCAAGCAGTTCTTCAGGCCGCTGGTGCTTCGCTTGCGGATGTTGTCAAGGCGGAAGTCTATATGACCGACATACGGGACTTTTACCGACTGGAACAGATATGGAAAAAATACTTTCCAACAGACCCGCCTGCCCGGACAACCGCCCCGGTCAGCGACCTCGGCGTTCCAGGGTTACGGATCGCCATCAACCTCATTGCGTATTCTCCGCAAGGCGGACCAGCAAAGCGGACTATCCGGACTGACGCTGCACCAATACCGCTGGCCCACGAGCCACAAGCTGTCCAGGCTGGCCCCTTCCTCTTTTTCTCAGGTCAGATGGCCACCGACTACCGCACCGGAATTCCAGCAGAAGCGCGTATTGATCCCAATTTCCCGTACTACGCTTCCGCCGCAGAAAAGGGAATCAATTATGTTGTGAAGAATATTGATGCTATCTGCGCGGCCGCCGGCACATCGCGTGACTATCTCCTGCGCAGGCGCGGATTTTATACCGACTTTGGCGAGTTTTTTACCTCGTTTGTGACGTGGGCCGAATCCTTTCCAAATGATCCACCGGCAAGTACCACAGTGCGTGTCCCCGGCCCCCTACTCGTTCCAGGCTGCAAGGTCGTGATTGATTTAATAGGAATGGTTCCGGACGAGAGCGCATAAAAACCCGCCGGGCCGCTCTCTTCGCCCATTAGGGAAGAGCCCACTCCGCCGCTTCGCGGTACAAAGAGGAGGGGGGTAACACACATCCCCTCTTGAGAGGGGTGGCCGTAGGCCGGGGTGGGCTCCTTTTCGCACCACACATCCGATGAGGGATTTTCACTCCGTCGGTGTCTTCTCCCCGTCATACCACCACGGCCGGACTTTGAATTTCTCTCCACCCCAGCCCTCATGCAGTGGAACCATGAAGTCCGTACCAATGACTTTCTCCGTAAATTTCCACTCCCCTTCAACACGGAGCAGCTTGTCTTCGTAAAATCCGGCAACAACGACAGATTCGCCCTTCAGATCGCCGACCGCATCAAAATAGCTTTTTGAAAACGCCCGATCACCGTCAAGGGTGATGACCTGGTTATGAATGAGATGCCGTAAGACCCCGAGACGATGGCGCATATAGCGTCCGTACCAGCGCTCGACGGCGGCGCGTCCTTCTCGGCGTCGGCCCGGAGGGCTGACGATCAGGTCACACGAGTCGTGAAACAGCGCCATCACGTCTTGCAATTCCCCCCGGTCCACGGCCCAACAATAGCGATGGACCAAGTCGCGGATGGCTTCTTTTTCAACAAGCTCCCGCAGCATACGGTCTGACTCTTGCCCCATGCGTGCCTCTTTCGATTTTCGCTCTTTCTCGCTCTTGCCCACTCCCTCTTTATCATCCCGCTTTTAATCAAAATGATAAATCCGAGCGGTATTGCCTCCGACAATTTTGGCCTTTTCCTCTTCGCTACAGTCCGCCAGGACGGTTTCCAGCACCTGGCGTGAATGGGGGAAGGTGCACTCCGGATGGGGGTAGTCCGAGCCCCACAGGATGTTATCCACACCGATGATATCGCGGTCCCTGATGCCGAGGGCGTCTTCCTGGAAGCTGAGGAAGACGTTCCGCCGGAAATAGTCGCTCGGCAGCATATCTTCCTTGAATTTCTGCCGGCCTCCGGTTGCCGGGCGTTGGATGAAATTATAGTCCATCCGTTCCAGGAAATGCGGTACCCAGGCCAACTCCTGCTCGACCGACCCGATTTGGAGTTTCGGATAGCGCTCGAACACACCACTGAAAATAATATGCGACAGCGACATGCGCACCCAGTAATCGACATTAGTCAGAAAGGCGGTGCTGACCGCCTCCAGATCGACCAGTGGCGAGTTTGGAGCGGGCCGGTTGGTCGCAATATGCAGGCTCAGCGGCAGGCCCAAATCCTGGGCCGCGGCCCACAGCGGTTCGTACTCGGGGGAATCATAGCTATGTCCCTCCAACGGGTAGACCGTGATCATGGCACCGCACAACCCCAGCTTGGCGCAGCGCTCCAACTCCTTGACACTCTCCGCAACATCGTCAACATTCAGCATGGCGATGCCCTTGATCCGCTGCGGGAAGGGCTGGCAGAACTCGGCCAGCCAGTCGTTATAGGCCCGACACAAGACGGTCAGAAGCGCACTATCCGGGATGCTGTACAGCAGCAGTCCCTGGGTCGGATAGAGCACATCGGCATCAATGCCGTCCAGGTCCAGGTCCAGGTCTTTGAGATGTTCCTCGGGGATATAGGCTCCGGGCCGTACGTTTTCCATAACGTCGCCAAACCTGAGCGAGTCCCGCTCCTCGGGCACGAAGCGCTTGCCGGCCTGTGAGCCCCCGGAGCCGCCGCCGACCCCTTTTACCCCGTCGCAGACCCACCAATCGGTATGGTCTTCCTCGCGACGAACGACATGCGGCGCCCGATCTTTGAACCGAGCGTCTACCCGGCTAGTCCATAAATCCGACGGCTCAAACACATGACTATCGGATGAAATAATTTTGTACTCAGCCATACTACACCCTCCTAAAAATATTTAGATCACATTGAGTTCTTGCAGCGGTCGGCTCGCAATGACGCGTTCAAACCCGAGCGGCGAGATGTCAATCGTCCGGTATGCGCCATGCACGATCAGTTCGGCAATCCCGCGACCAACGCCAGGAGCCTGCTGGACCCCGTGGCCGGAAAAGCCGTTGACAAAGAGGAAGTTGGTTATCACGGGATGCCGGCCCACAATGGCATTCTGGTCGAGTGTGTTATAGGCGTAATGCCCGCTCCAGGCAGAGACCTGCTTGATCGCCTCAAAAATGGGAACGCGATGCGCCAAGGCCGGCCAGACAATCTCGTCGAACAGCTGATACTCAACCCGAAAATCTTCCGTCGGGGGGTCCTGGTCTGCCGGCGGAGACACTCCACACACGAAATACTGGCCTTCGGGCCGGAAATAGACGCCGGAGACATCCACGACCAGGGGGCAGGGTTGCAGCGCACCGGCCTGCCGACAATCGAACACGAACACACACCGTTTCCGACTTTCGACCGGCAGCTCGATATCGGCCATACGAGCGATCTTCCCGGCGGCCGGACCGGCAGCATTCACAAGTTCCCCACACGAAAAGACCCGTCCGTCGGCGAGTTGTACAGACTCCAGACGCTGCCGCGCAACATGCAGCCCAACGACCTCTCCGGTGAGAAACTCGGCGCCCCGTGCTACGGCCGTGTTGCGGAGCGCGTACAGCAGGCTATGTGCATCAAACCAGCCTTCCCCGGACAGCCCGAGGCAACCGGCAGCCAGGTCCGAGGTTGCGAGCCACGGGAAACGCGCCTGCAATTCGGCAGGACCCAGCAGACAGACATCCGCGCCCTGCCGGGTTTGGACCCCCGCGTTGTGGTCGAGAACGGCTTTCCCTTGCTCGCTCGCCAGCAACAGATAGCCCGCCTCCCGAAAGCTAACCTCGACATCCGCCCCCAGGCGGTCTTTGACGGTCCGCAGGAACTCTACCCCAAACTGAGACAGGTGAATATTCACCGGGGTCGAGAACTGCTGCCGAATCGAGGCTAAAGAGCGCGTCGTTGAACAGTACTGGTAGGAGGGATCTTTTTCGATGACGAGCACGCGGCCCTGAAAGTCCTCGTCCGCGGTGAGAAAATAGGCGACGGCGCTGCCAATAATGGCTCCACCAACAATGACAACATCGTACCCGGCACTCCGCTTTGCCATAAGAGTAAACGTGTCCCGCATCTCATAGCTAGTGAAGGACACGTTTACTCTTTAGCTCGCCCCAGGTTCTAGGACGTTCGTGCCGCCGTGAGACCGCGTGGGTCAGGACAGGGGACAGGATTCGGCTACGTCGCTTCCATCTCAGCCTCGGCGGCAATTTTTCCCAAGATGGCAGCCATCTCGCCAGGCTCGGACACAAACGACGGAAAGTCAAGGATCAACCGGCTCACGCCCAGGCGTTCCCAGCCCGGCAGGTCTTTGAGGACGCCCTCGGCCGTACCGGCGATAATCACCGCGGTAATCTCTATGGTCGAGAAGTCACGACCCGCCTCATCACACATTTGCCTGAGCGTCTGCAAATCCTTGGCCAGGTCGCCCTCGGTGCTATACACGTCGTCGGGATGCTCGGAGACGACCTGCCAGCCGTCAGCCATGCTCACCACACGGCGGAGGCCAGCCCGCCCGCGCCCGCCGATCGTAATCGGTGGGTGCGGCTTTTGTAGCGGCTGAGGCCGACACTGGACATCCGTAAACCGGTGATACTCACCCTCAAAGCGCGGCTCCTCGGCCGTCCAGAGTTCTTTCCAAATCTGGATATGCTCGTCCGTGCGCGTCCAGCGTTTGGCAAACGGGACCTCCAGGGCCTGGAACTCCTCTTCCAACCAGCCGCTGCCCACGCCGACAATCAGCCGGCCATTTGACAGCACATCCAACGAGGCCAGCATCTTGCCCGTCACCACCGGATGCCGGTACGGCGCCACGATTACGGTAAACCCCAGCCGCACCCGGCGGGTGCAGGCCGCCACAAACGACAGCACGGTAAACGGCTCCAGATGGGCGCCCTTGGGATCAGCGATGTAACGACCCGACTTGCTGTAGGGGTACGGGGTATCGATCTTGGTCGGCATGATAACGTGGTCGGGTGCCCAGATCGACTCGAAGCCGCGGTCTTCGGCGAGTTGGGCCATGGCCAGCATATTCTCATGGGTCGCCATCGCGCCAAATGCGGGCAGCATAAAACCGATTTTCATGAAGTCTCCCTTACAATCCGCAATCTGCCCCTCTCCTATACCACTTCTCGTCGGGATGAAAACCCTGTTCAGGCGGCCGCTTGCTTCCGGCTGGGAGTCATGATCTGGTCGGGATGCGGATAGTTATTCATGCCCGCGAAGGAGGATACAGATATGAGTACAATGGTCTTGATCGAGTTGTCGGTAAAGCCGGAAGCGGTTGGTGACATGAAGACGCTGATGAAGGAATTATTGCCCGACACACGGGCGTATGATGGCTGCCAAAGCGTTGACTTTTACGACAATACCGAGACCAAAGGCAGCATGGTCTTGTATGAACTCTGGGATTCGCGCGGTCACCAGGAGCGCTATTTGCAGTGGCGGTCGGAAACCGGCACCCTGGATCGCCTCGGAGCGCTGGTGGCCGCTCCGCCCAAGATTCAGTATTTCGACAAGGTGGACGCGTAGAGCAGATTACGATTCTGGATAACCGTGTAGGTCGGGTGAGCCGCAGGCGCAACCCGACAGCCCAGACGTGTCGGATTACGCTCTGCTAATCCGACCTACTTCCTCGAGAACGCCCTGGAGGAAGTCCCAAAGACAGTTGAGTGGGCATGCATAGAGTATGACGAACCCTGATATTTCGACTGCCATATCACATTGGCCAGATATGGCGGATTGTCTATTTGTTCCGCATACTGAAGCTGAATACGACCGTCTTGTGGCCTTGCTTGACAGCCTTGTTGACACAGTTGGAGAAGAGGAAACGCATCCGCTAGCCTCGTTGATGGAAGTCATTGGCGTCCTAATTGAACAGTACGAAACAGAACATATTCCTGAACTGGCGAGCGAAGATAGGGAATAGGTCTGAAGCCGGACCGCCTCAATGACTCTTCATTTATTTCGCCACGGTAACGCTGGCTGAGCTGTCCTGCTGAGGCTGAGAAGAGATGTGTGCGGAAGCCGATTCGGAGCGCCGGTATTGCGCCGCCGGATGCGGGAGGCTCAGCCGCGCGTGGCCGGCTCCATAGATTTTTTCGCGCAGGGTGCCGTCCTCGTACTCCGTCTGCATCATTCCCCGTTTTTGGAGAACGGGCACGACGCCGTCAACAAACTCTTCAAACGTTCCCGGCGTCACGGCGTAGGCGATGTTGAACCCGTCGACTCCGGCCTCGGTCCATGCCTGGAATTCGTCGGCGATCTGTTCCGGTGTCCCCGCCACCACCGGGCCACCACCACCAAGGCCGATATATTTGACGAGGTCGCGGACCCGCCATTTGCGCTCCGGGTCGGCGCGAGAGAAATTATTCCAGAGCGTGCGAATGGCGTTTGTTTCGACATATTCGAGCGGTTCGTCCGGGTCGAGATTACCGAAATCGTAGCCAGCCCAACCACACCATAACGCCATTGATCCGTCATAGCTCGTATGTTCCAGATAGTCGTCATACTTCTGCTTGACTTCCGCCTCCGTGCCGCCGGTGACCGTTTTGAGATAGGCAAAGAAAAGAATATCCTCCGGGTTGCGCCCGTTCTGCTCTGCCTGTTTTCGGGTCGCCTGGATGATCTGCCGCGCAATCTCAGGCGTCGGGGAAGCGATAAACACGCACTCCGCATGGCGGGCGGCAAAGGCTTGTCCACGGGATGAAGAGCCGGCCTGGTATAACACCGGGGTGCGTTGCGGGGACGGTTCAGACAGATGGCAGCCGTTCATCTTGTAATACTTGCCCGCGTGGACAACATTCCGCACTTTGTCCGGATCGGCGTAGATGCCGCGCTGCTTGTCTTTGACCACCGCGCCATCCTCCCAACTCGATTCCCACAGCTTGTAGCACACCTCACAATACTCATCCGCCATGTCATAGCGCTCGTCGTGCTCAGGCAAACCGGACTGGCCGTAGCTACGCCCGGCGCTTTCCAGATACGAGGTCACGATATTCCAGGCCACCCGGCCTTTGGTGAGATGGTCGAGCGTCGAGATGAGCCGGGCAAAAGTGAAGGGAGGGTACTGGAGGATCGAACTGGTAAAGGCGAAGCCCAGATGCTCGGTTGCCGCGGCCATAGCCGGGACCAGCAGCATGGGGTCGTTCACCGGTGTTTGCGCGGCCTGGGTCAGGGCGGCCTCCCGATTGCCCCGGAACACATCGTACACGCCCACAACGTCAGCCAGGAACAGGGCATCGAACTTGCCCCGTTCCAACAGCCGAGCAAGCTCAATCCAGGTATTGAGGTCGGTGTAGTTCTCCATGTTGTCTTCCGGCAGGACCCACAGGCCGGGAGATTGGTGAACCACACAGTTCATATGAAAGGCGTTGAAGTAGATACGTTTTTTCATGGTCTTCTCCCTGATATTGATCCATTCCTATAGAAGGGGGAATGGAATCTCAACCGCTGGACGCAGCCTGGACTCTTGAGCCCTGGGGCCGCGCCGTACGGACTCGGTGCGATTGTCGGATGGCGCGTCGCTCGACCGCCTTACTCCCAGCTCGGTAGCAGGGGCGGTTGAATCTGCTGCGGGTCGAGTTGGAGTTCGTGGACGCTCAACGAGGACAGACAAAAGTCGCTGGGCGGATGCTGCATACTCGCGGTCGCGCCGTCGCGAAACAGACGCTCCAGGGACGAGGGCTTGAAGATGGCGTGACCACCGCCCATTTCGAGCGCCGAACGGGTCGCGGCGGTGACGGCCTCACCCACAATGTATTTGGCTTTGAAGTAGGTAGCCAGAACCTCGGCCGCCTGTCCCTCGACGGTCGTGCCGTACTGCTTGGGCCGGTCAGTATAACGCCGGCGTTCATAGGCTTCGTCGGCCAGCCAGGCCACGTAGCGCAACAGCCAGCGGGCAGCTTCCAGTTGGGCGCTCATCATGGCAACCCGGCGTCGAATATCCGGATGATAGGCCAAGGACTGCCCGTAGCCCTTGGGTTGGCGCTGCGTCACATTGTCCTTGATCGCGCGCAAAGCCGCAAAGCCAACGCCAAGATAGACGGCGGTATACGGGATATTGAAACTCGGCTCATTCGTTGCCAGCCACTCGCCAATCTTTGGAATAGGCGCGCCCAGGATGGCATCGTCCGGCACGAAGCAGTCTTCGAAAATCAGATTATCGCTACGGGTCGCGCGCATACCCAGCGTGTCCCACACATGCTCGAAGCGAACGCCGGGCGAGTCGGTCGGTACCATCATCACCAGGGCCGTCTGGGGATTGGCGATTTCCTCGGGATGGGCAAACAGGCACAGATAGTCGGACGATTCGCCCATAGAGCAAAACGACTTCTTGCCGGAGATCCGATAGCCCCCGGTGACCCGGCGAGCCTGGGTGGAACACGCAAACGACGTGGGTACGATGCTGGTGGTGCTCGGCTCGGACAGAATGGCGGCAATCAGCTTGCCCTGTTTGGTTGCCAACTCGGCCACCCATTTTTTTATTTCATCCGGCAGGCCCGAGTGCATCAACGAGGCCAGGGTTGCACCGTGCATATTGAACGACAGCGCGGTCGAGGCACAGCCTTGGGAGATTTCCTCGGCGGCAATGGTATAGCCCAGCAGCCCGACCTCTAGTCCGCCATACTCCTTGGGCACGACCAGTCCATAGAAACCAGCCTCCCGGAGGGCCGCATAATTCTCCTGGGGGGGCGAGCCGTCCCGGTCATGCTCGGCCGCCCGGGTCGCAAAGTCAGCGGCGAGCTGGCGGGCAACTTTCTGAATACGAATATGATCCGCGGTCAGTCCGAATTCCATGCGACCCTCCTTTGTGTCGCGGTGCGCCCGGCGGAAAAGGGCAACCACAAAGGGTTGCCCCTACACTTATGCCGCTTCCAGCCAGCGCTGCGACATCGCGCTGAATTCCTCGCGCAGGGCGGGCATCACGTCGGCGGCAAACAGGTCCATGTTTTTAATGACCCGATGGTGTGGCATGTCGCCCGCGTGCAGGAGGGGGAGCAGCAGGCCAAAACCAAGCTCCTTGACCAGATGGGCGAGGCGCTCGCGCACGGTCTTGGCGCTCCCCACGACACAGTAGCCGCGCTCGTTGAGCTCCTTAAAATCCATGCTTTCCCAGTCAAAGTCGGCCGCGCGGGCAAGGATGCGTCTCATGGACGCCGCGGACGTGTAGCCCGGCGGGAAGAACATTTGCCATTTATGACGCAGGCCGTAGTGGTAGAGCCACAGGATATGGGCCGCGGCTTCTTCTTCCGCTCGACTGTCCGTCTCGGCCACGTAGACCGGCAGAAGATGGCCCATTTGATAGGGCGAGGCTTCGTAGCCGTACTGGTCCGCGGCTTCGCGGTAGGCGTCGAAAAACCACTTCACCAAGTCATCCGGCATGAACACCGCAAGATAGGGATATTTCCGGTCAGGATGGGCGCACCATTCAACGGTTTCCTTACTGCCGAAGCCGGGGATCCAAATCGGCGGGTGTGGTTTCTGGAGAGGACGTGGCCAGACATTAACGTAGCGGACTTGATAATGCTCGCCGTCAAAGTAAAACGGGCCGGTCTCGGTCCAGGAGCGAATGATCAGATCGTGCGCTTCGCGAAAACGCGCCAGCGAGTAGGTGGGGTTGATACCCATAGAAAAGTATTCATCTCCGATGCCGCGCACAAAACCGGAAATAATACGCCCACCGGTCACGACATCGAGCATGGCGACTTCTTCGGCGACCCGGAGGGGGTGATCTCGGAGCGGCAGGCCGTTGCCGACCATCGCTATCTTCATCCGCGAGGTCCGGCGCGCCAGCATGGCGGCCATAATGTTCGGCGACGGCATGGTGCCGTAGGTGTTCTGATGGTGCTCGTTGACGCACACGCCCTCGAACCCCAGCTTTTCGGCATACTCAAGCTGGTCCAGGTATTGATTGTAGACGGTATGCCCCTTTTCAGGATCGTAGTATTTATTCGAGAGCGTCACCCAGGCCGATTCATGTTTGGTCTTGTCGGCAAAGTCCTCGGGCAGGTCGGGCCACGGCATGAGATGGAAATTGTAAAACTGCATAGGCCGCTCCTATAGGGACGAGACCGCTAGTCCTGAATCATTCTTTTTTCCACCCAGCCCTTTTCAAACGGCGTCCAGAACTCGAACTTGACGCGCAGGGTCTGGATTTTCCACTCGCCATCGACCCGTGCATAGTCGTCGCTGTATTTGGCCGCACCCCACACGGCTTTATCCCCGTCTTTCCCGGTCATCGTGCAGGGCTGAAACAGATACCACTGCCCCGTGGCCGAGTCGCCATCGACCTCAATGATGGGATTCATGACGTTATGCACGGCAAACGGAATGACTTTGGTCGCCCCGGTGAAGAACTTCCGAATCGCTTCCCGACCGTCGTATTTGCCAAACACGTCAACCCCGCCGTCCCAGACCCCGTCTTCGGCGAACAGTTCGGCAATCCCGTCCGGGTTATAGCCGTTGTCACAATGGGCGCAGTATTCGGCCTTGACCTTTTTAATGGCCTCAATGTCTTCCAAAACCTGGAGCCGTTGGACTAACTCGTCAACACTCATGCTGTCCTCCTTATGAAACTCGTCGGTTACCGCGCTACCCTTGAATCTCTATTCTTGGCCCGCGTCAAACGCGAGACCGGTCTTCTTGATCTCCGCTAACACTCCTGGGCCGGTTTGGTCTATCTGCTCGGCCACGCTGGGTGGAAAAGCGATGTCCTGCATATCGTGCACACCGCCGGTAATGAGCACTTGGAGGCAGCCTTCGTCATCGCCTATATTCGTGAAGCCGCGACACACGCCTGGCGGGACTGAGATCGTGTCAAATTGATGCAGTACAATTTCGTGTTCTCCGTCATCGCCCCACTGGATTTTGAACGTCCCTTTGAGGCAAGTAAAAATCTCGTGCGTCTTGTGATGGGCGTGCAGTCCCGGTCCTTGGTTGGGTGGGCACACGGCAAGCGTCATGGAGTAGCCATCGGCTTCGGCAATTGGGGCCGGCCCAAACGGTCCTTCTCCGCCCTTAGAGGAGATCACGGGCAAGAGCTTACGGGCGTAGATGTGGTCCCGAGCTTCCAACGGAATTTTGTCGTTTTGCATGGCTGGAATAGGCTTCAAGTTCTGGAAGCGGGCAATGCGGGCTTCCATGTCTTCAGGGCTCACCGAGATCGTTTTCATGCTGGCCTCCTGCGTCTCTACGCTTCAGATTGAGGAACCGTATGGACAAATACCCGCCGTCACCATAGCCAAGCTTGTATCTTTTGCAAAGACATTTTTATCCGAGCGGCAATCGGGAGGGATAGCCTGCCTTGCAGAGAACCGTTAGGCTGGCCTGTAAGCAAATAAAAAGAGAGCGAACGTGAGGGAGGACGAATGCCGTTTCTTGTTCTATTCGTAGGATTACTGGTCTGGGCCGGGCCGAGTTGGGCACAGGATGAACGAAGCGCCATGACCCGAGAAACCGTCCTGCAATGGACGCAGCAGTATACAGACGCTCGACCGGACTTTCAGCACGGCGAGACGCTGGGGCTGAGCGATATGGAAAAGCTCCGGCCCTTTCTGCCACCCGGTTATTTTGAAGAGTTCCAGTTTCCGGAAGTGACCTTCGACATCAGCCCTCCAGGCGATTACCCTCCGCGTACAGACTATCTCGAAGCGACAGAAAAATTTGCCGGCCAAACCCAGCTTGCCGAGGACGGCAGTCTGAGAAACTATACTGCCGGCCAGCCCTTTCCCGCGGACCAACTGGACCCGGCGGAACCGACCGCGGGCCTCAAGGTCGGCTGGAATTTTAATTTTCGCTGGCAACACTATGGTATCAAGGTCGGCAATTTCGCCACGGTCATGATCAGACCGGGGGGGACGCACGGTGCGTTGCCGGGCTTACCCGAGGATATGATTCAACCGGGAGGCACGGTTGAGCGGGTGCTCCAGCAGCGCTATCAGCGCGTCTATCACAGTCATTTATCCATGCTGCCCGAGCAGGATTACACCCTGCCGGTTGACGGTGCGGCGGAATTTGAGTGGAAAGATATCAACGACTTCACCGATCCGTATGAAATGCGCGGCCTGCGCGTGCTCATCCAGCGTTCCAGCGATCCGCACCGGGCCGATCAGGCGTGGACCTATGTCCCGTCCCTACGCAAAGTCCGGCGTGTTTCTGCCGAAGAGAAGGCAGATTCTTTCCAGGGGTCAGATACGACCCTGGATGACTTCTTCGGCTTCTCCGGGCGGGTGCTGGACTATGACTGGACCTTTCACGGCTGGAAAGACGTGCTGCACATCGAGAATTCGCCCCACCCCTATGCGCGCTATTACGGCCCCGCGGGCCGGGCGCCCCTCGGGCCGTGGGAACTGCGTAAGGCCATGATCGTTGAGCTCAAACCCAAGCGGGAGAATCATCCGTACAGCAGCAAGATTCTGTTTATTGATGCCCAGACCTATCGCGTGGTTTCCGGCATGGCGTTCAACCAGGAAGGCACCCTGTGGAAGGTGTGGGGCATGCAGAATTCCTGGTCTGAAGACGCGCAGCATCTGCCGGAAATGAATACCGGCGCGCATATCGTCCGTTACCTTGGCGTCACGGTCGTTGACGTCAAGACCGGCCAGGCGTCGTTATTTCCGGCGCTGGATATGGGCTATCCTGAGGTGGATGTGGAGGAAGTGCTGAGCCTGTACGATGTGAATAAGTTGACCGAGGGACGACGTTAGGAGAAACACCAGGACGGAGCCATGCAGTTGGGCCTGACACTCTCACTCTTTGTTTTCAGCGTCTGCTTTGCGCCCGCGGTATGGGCCGACTCGCCCGCGGCCGCAAAAACCTGGCGGGTGGTCGGGGAGCTGACCGAAGCGGAGCGCCAACTGTTCGACCCCCGGACCGACACACCCCGCGACCCGGAGCAGCCGTATATGCCCGCCGAGCGCTATCCGTTTCAGCCACCCTATACCGCAGAGGAGATGGGCTATCGGGCCATGGAGTTCAGCCACTCGCCACGCTGGTCGTGCAATTTTGTCGATGTTAGTGGGGCGCTGACCGCACACGGGTATCTCATTACGGATAAAATGCACAGCCCGATCTTCTATGTTCCAAATGCAAAGGGCATGCAGGGCTTAGAAGGCGAGCTATACGGAACGAAACCAGGTGAGCCGACACGAAAAATAACCGGACAAACCTTTTTCCCACCAGAAAACCTCGGCAATCAGATGTTTATGACCCAGTACCGGGCTGGACAAGAGGCGCTCACCCGATGGGACCTCTTTGTGTATTCACCTACCCTGCGCCGGGTCCGTCGTCAGCCTCAGCCACGCAGGGGGGATAAATTGGCGCAGGGAGCTGAGAGTTTTGACGATATCTTTGGCCGTGATCCCTGGGAGTTTTCTTGGAAGCTGATTGGCGTAGACACGCTGTCACAAACCGTTCGCTTCCCTAATACCCGGCCAACCGTGACCCTCGGCAGGTCCGATGGTACGCTCCACGACGTCCCAACGGATCAGATTAAGATGATGGGGGATGACTACCCTTTTTATACCAGAGAGGGCGGCATTGATTGTTGGGTACTTGAAACCACAGTCAAAGAAGAGTGGCTCCCTGACTATTATGCCCCGAAGATTATTTATTGGTTAGATAAACACTACTTTTATCCCTTGCGGATCGAGCAGTACGGACGAGACGGGAATCTTATTTTTGTGGAAACCCGTATTGCCACATACCGCAATCCAAATATGGGGGATCAAGGGTACGGGCTGCTATTCAATCATTACTGGGATGTGACACTGGACTATATGCGCTATAGCGTCCACGACACACACCATCTCAAAGAATGGTCAACCGGGGATCAGGAGGTCTTTTTCAGTCCTGGCGTGCTCCCGCGGGTCTGGTATTTTGCGCAACTGAAGAGTCAATCGGAAGTCCCCGTCCCGGAGCAGTATTTTCTACGTCCGACCTTAGATCGGGAAAAGTTTCCTGGGCATCGAAAGATAGAACTCTCGGTCGACATTGAAGAGAAAATCCGCGCCCAAGAGGAAGCCGGACATCTGGTGTTCATAGAGGAAGAGGATTAAGGCAAACGACTCCCCCCTGGATACCGGTGACTCAACAGACTCAACAGACTCAACAGACTCAACAGACTCAACAGACCCTTCCCACCCTCCGGCCTCTGGATGCCGGATCAAGTCCGGCATGACGAAAGCATAACAGCATACCGCCTCGCAGCCCTCTCGCGTCTACCGCAACGCGACCGCCTTGTCCCGCAGACGCGGTAGCGAAAACCACAGATCGTTACACAACTCCATCTCCTCTTCGTCGAGGCTCATCTCGACAGCCGGCAGGGATTGTTTGAGTTGTTCGGCTGAGGTTGCGCCGACAATCGGCGCGGTGACTTCGGACTGGGCGAGCACCCAGGCGACCGCCACTTGAGCCAGGGGTTTATTACGGGCGGCAAAGAATTCCTTGAGATGCTCGACCGCGGCAAACTGGGCTTCCTGCCAGTAGCGCCGGCGGTACGTTTCCCCGGCTCTGCCACTCAGGGCAAAGCGCGTTTCCGCGGCCGGTTCCGCGCCCGCTTCGTGCTTGCCAGTCAGAAACCCGCCGGCGAGCGGATTGTACGGAATCATGCCAATACCCTGCTCGCGGCACAGGGGGAAGAGTTCGTGCTCGATTTCACGGAACAGCATATTGTAGCGCGGTTGGACACAGTCGAAGCGCGCCAGACCGAGCTTGTCGCTCTGCCACAGGGCCAAGGCCAGACGCCAGGCCTGGAAATTCGAGCAGCCGATATAGCGCACCTTGCCTTGATGGACCAGGTCGTCCAGGGCTTGTAAGGTTTCCTCGATCGGCGTTTTCGGATCGGGCGCGTGGACTTGATACAGGTCGATATAATCCGTCTGCAAGCGTTTGAGACTCGCCTCAACCGCGGAGCAGATATGCTTACGCGACAGGCCCCGGTCATTCGGCCTGTCACCCATTGCGCCCCAACATTTAGTGGCCAGGACAATGTCCTCGCGCCGGCCTTTTAACCATTTACCGACAATCTCCTCGGTGCGGCCCGCGGTTTCGACACCGCCGCCGGCCGGATACACGTCCGCGCTATCAAAGAAATCCACACCGTGCTCGAACGCGGTATCCATAATGGCGAAGCTCTGCGCTTCTTCGCACTGACGTCCAAAGGTCATTGTGCCCAGGCAGATTTCCGAAACGTTCAGGCCGGTTCGCCCCATGCGCTTTGTTTTCATCTTTCCTCCTCTTTTTTTCGTTTGACTAGTCCGGCTTCAGTCTGGGATTTTCGGCGTGACTCGTATATGATCGCATTCGTTCCGTCACGCAAGAGCTCACAGCGAAAGGAGAGTGATATGGCACGCCAGACAAAAACGCAGGGGAAGGTCGTTCCGTTACGACCACGCAAGAAACCGTCTTCGGTTGCCCTGGCCCCACGGCAGGCAAAAGCCCTGCGCAAGCAGGATGCGGCCCACCTCGTCCACGGCTTTGTGCCGCTCGGCTTGCAGCAAAACAAGGGGGTACCCGTTTTTGTCAAGGGCCAAGGCATCTATCTCTGGGATACGGAAGGCAAGAAGTATATCGACGGCCTCGCCTCTCTGTGGAATGTGCATATCGGACACGGCCGCAAAGAAATCAACCGCGCCGTGGCCGAGCAGATGAAGCAGTTAGCCTTTGCGCCTACGCTGATCGGCCCGACCTCGGTCCCCACCGTTCAACTCGCGGCCAAGCTGGCGAAGATCGCGCCCAAGGGCCTGAGTCGGGTGATCCTGACCTCCGGCGGCTCGGAGTCGAACGAATCGATGATTCGTCTGGTCCGCGCCTATTGGAAAGCCAAAGGAAAGCCCAAGAA
The DNA here is from genome assembly GCA_002238415.1 of Desulfurellaceae bacterium bin18. Lineage (GTDB taxonomy): Bacteria > Desulfobacterota > Binatia > Bin18 > Bin18 > Bin18. The sequence goes on from MPMI01000003.1 coordinate 82,340, forward strand.
GACGAAGTTCATTACCCTGGAACAGGGCTATCACGGTACATCGAGCGGTGCCGCCTCGCTGACCGGTATTCCGCTTTTTAATGCTCAAGTCGATCCCGGCCTGCCCGGCGTCATCCATATGCCCCGTCCGTATAGCTATCGCGAGAACAATGGCGCGGAGGAGCTCGAAAAAATCATTAAGCGCGAAGGGGCGGGGACGATTGGAGCCTTTGTGGCCGAGCCGATTCAGGGCGTTGGCGGTGTAATTGTTCCGCCTGATGGCTGGTGGCCCAAGATTCGAGAGATCTGCTCGCGCCATAATATCCTCATGGTGTGTGACGAAGTCATTACCGGCTTTGGCCGCACCGGCACCATGTTTGCCTCGACCGGCTTTGGCGTTGTGCCGGATATTCTTGTTTCGGCAAAAGGCGTCACAAGCGGTTATCTGCCGCTTGGCGTGGTCCTGTTCAAAGAGGAAATCTTCCAGACCTTTTTGGAGACGGGCGATGACTACGCCTTCTGGCATGGCTACACCTATACTGGTCATCCCACCGTCTGCGCCGCGGCCCTGGCCAATCTCGAAATCATCGAAAAGGAAAAACTCGTCCAGAACGCCCGTACCCAGGGACACTATTTGCAGAAACAGTTAGCCGCTCTGCACGAACTGCCCATCGTGGGCGACACGCGCGGCAAGGGCCTGATTGCCGCGGTTGAATTGGTCAAAGATAAAGCCACCAAGGAGATGTTCCCGGCCGAGCTGCGCATTGCGCAACAGGTATGGGAAAAAGCCTTGGATAACGGCTTGATTACGCGCGTGGCCGGCGCGAACAGTATTGCGTTGTGTCCGCCTTTAATCATCACTAAAAAGCAGATTGACGAGATGATAGATACGCTGGGCAGGGCGATTCGAGAAGTGGCGGAGGAAATGGACGGCGAGTGGCGGCGAGCCAGCGGCAAATAGCGGACGAGCCCCGTCAAAAAGATGGGCAGGGGTAGCACTGAGAGCTGCCCCTGCCTCTTCTCCTTGTCCTCCGTAGCCCGGAGACCGTTCGTGCGGCGTATCCGTATTGCGTTTCTCATCGCATGCCTGCTCACGAGCCTGCCAGCATCCCTCCGGGCGGGAGAATCCGTACCTGCCCGCTCTCCCCAGCCCGGCGCGATTGTCCTTGAGGGACACAGCCTGCCCTTCTTACATCAACGTACCCTCTCGCAGATTCAGGTGTTCGCTTTCCACTCCGCGTCGCTGACACCCATCCCTTTTCAGATTGACGAACGCGACCGACGTGGCCGGTGGGTCATCAAAGCCGGCCCACGTCCTAGTCGAGACGATCAACCCGGACGGTTTGACCCCAACGATGCGATTATTTTTCTGAGACGAGATATGGGGCAGCGCGCCACCGCGTCAGCGTTTCCGACAGAGGCGGCGCGGTGGCATGAGGTGCGTCTGGGCTCCCAAGAGGCCGCACTGGGCTTTGTCTATATTCGGGTGGGAACGCACGCGTCGCAGCCAGCCCGGCCCCTCTCCGTTCGCTACGACCCACAACACGACCATGTCTATGCGGAACGCTATAGCGTGGCCTTTGACACACCGCTGCCCAGCCACCTCGCTTTTGTGGAATCGCCGGGCGATTTGGGCCAAAACCTCATCTCGGGTGTTGCCGTTGCGGCTGAGGTAAGTTTTCTGGGCGGGCTGCTGAACATCCGGCGTACCGACAAAGACCTGCACGCCCGACTGTACGGCTATACCCAGGGCCCGGTCCGGGTGATTCGCCGCGCGCGCTATTGGTTTCCCCTGCCCTTTGGTCTCCGCGCGAGGGGGCGGATTGACCTCATCTTTTATCCTGACTTTGTCGAGGGCACGGCCCTGGTCAAGCTCAAGATTCCGCCGCGTTTTATTTTGGCCGATGGCGAGATCAGCACCTATTTCAATTTCCTCAATTTCGGCCAGGCTCAGTTGTTGCAGGCAGACAGGCCGCCCGTGGGGGAAGAGCAGCCTCCTCGCTGGGCGGCCTTACAGCTCCCCACGGGCCAGACGCTCTTACTGGTCATGCGGCTCGAAGGCGGACTCCAACAGCTTGAACAGCAGACGTATTTTTCCAACACGGGGCCGCCCCATAGTGGACAGCCGTCTTTTGGGTTTCATTTTTCCAACATCGCGCGCCTGGACGCGGGCACCTATCGGCTCTCAGCCTTTGGCATCCTACTGGAGACGACCGACCCGGAGATTATTCGGTCTACCGCCGCCTTTTTCCTGTCGCCTCCGCCCGCAAGTGTGGCCCCAATAGGCAGCGCCGGACACAGGTAGGCCCCGTCTGGCGAGAAGCACATAGAATACGGCTTAGAGCCCCTGCTCAACCAGGTTCCAGCCGACCGCACAGAGTTGTTTACACTTTTCCCCGCGGGTTATGGCTTCGGGCGAACTGGCATTGCCTTCGAGGCCGCGCTTATAGACGCCCTGCACGATGGCAGCCAGCCGGAAGAGCGAGAACACCAGATAGAATTTCCACTCCGGGATGTCTTCCTGACCCGTCTTCTGACAGTACCAGGCGACGTATTCCTCCTCGGACGGGATGCCGTAGTTTTCGTAGTCGATGCTGGTCAGGTCACCGCGCATATCATCCGGGACGTAGTACGGCAGGCAATTATAGGCCAAATCGGATAGGGGCGCGCCCAGCGTACTCAGCTCCCAGTCCACCACGGCCAGCACCCTGGGCTCGGTATGATGAAAAATCATGTTTTCCAGACGAAAATCCCCGTGAGCAATAGTTGTTTCGTGATGCGTGGGCAGATGTTCGGGCAGCCATTGCATGAGGTTTTCCATGGCCGGCAGGTCGTCGGTTTTGCTGGCCTCATACTGCTTGGACCAGCGCCGCACCTGGCGCTCCATATATCCGCCGACCTTGCCATAGTCTTCCAGCCCGACGGCTCGAAAATCGACCTGATGGAGTTTGGCCATGACATCGACCATGGCCTGGTAGATCTCGCGGCGTTCCACCGGTGCCAACTCAGGCAATTCATAGCCACGAAAAACCCGGCCATCCACAAAATCCATGATATAGAAGTCCACCCCGATGACGCCGGGGTCCTGGCACAAGACATAGGGTTTTGCGACCGGTACAGCGGTTTCCCACAGGGCGGAAATAACCCGAAACTCACGGTCAACCGCGTGGGCGGAGGGCAAGAGTTTGCCCGGCGGTTTTTTGCGCAGCACGTAGCGCCTGCCCGCGCCGTCGGTCAACACAAAGGTCGGGTTGGACATCCCGCCCCGGACCTGACCAACGTGTAATGGCGCGCTAAAGCCGTCAACGTGTTCCTGCATATAGCCTTCAAGGGCGGCTTCATCAAAGCGATGCTGGTCCAGCACCGGCGCGGTTTCTGTCGTGAGAGACGTGCGCGGCGTCAGCATCATTTCGGCTTCAGGTGTTGTCATGGCTTCCCTCCCGGAAACGTTCGAGCCCTGCGGTTTTCGACCTGTTTCAAACACTCCCACAAGCAGAACGCAAGGCCATAGCGCACTGATGTTAGAGAATGCGGGTCTCGCGCTGGCGACCGAGTTCGACTAAACGGAGCCGGCCATCGCCCACTTCCAGACGAGTACACGAACAGTTAGCGGGTTCAAAGCAGATCACTCGGTCATCTTGCGTGGCCGCACCGACCGCCACGTTAATGGCAATAAAGTGGGAGGTGACGACAGTCGTGGTCTTGAGGGCCAGCAGGGCGGCAACGACCCGATTCCGCCACTCCTGATACTGGGGCGCAAGCTCACTCCACCGGCCGCGCATGGCCTGTCTGAGCCAGTCCGCGCGGGCTTGAAGATCTGGCGTTGGAGACGGAATCTCGGCCACCGCCGGTTCGACATAGACCTGGACTTTCCAGCGTTTCTCAAACGCCGCCGCGGTCTGGCGCGTGCGCTGGAGCGGGCTGGTGACAATGGGTAGCGGTCCCAGCGATTCCAGTTCGTCTGCGATGGCTTCAGCTTGGGCCAGGCCAACGGCATCGAGACCAGGATCGTAGGCTTGATCAAAACCGGCGCTGGCCTGTCCGTGACGGATGAGATACAGCGTCGCAGGGTTCGTAGGCATGCTTATCCTTGGTAGTAGGCGCTTGCGTATCCGTCAGCTGACATCCGGAGGCATCTCCGGCGGGAGGCTACGAATAGCGTTTGCGGTCAGAGAATTCAGGAGTTCTTGTAAGAAATCGTCCTGTTCAAATCGTGTGACGAGAGCCTGCCAAAAAGAAGAGTCGGTGTAGCCCCGAATGCACGGGACAACAAATTGTTCGCGGTAGGCATTCAAGGCGTCCGTGTACAGGCTGAGTCCGGTTCGATACTGTTCCAGCCCGCCCCGATAGCGGGACAACTCCTCGGCATAGACCTCACGAGCCTGACAGTATGCCCCCTCCGTGAGCAGTCTTTTCCGGCGCGCTTCTTCGGCTTCAAGAAACTGCCCATGGGCCAATCGTATATCCTGCTCCCACTGCCGGCGTGCTGCGGCGTGTTGGTCTCTCAACTGGGTAAGCAGGGTGCGCTTGGGCCGCACGATAGTCCGACGGATTTTTCCAATCTGTCGCGCTAATGCCTGGTCGTAGTCCTCGGGAGGATGGAGGCGTAAGTTCCGGTAGATGGCCTCCTGTCCCTGGGTTTTCGATTCTACCTCACGGACCGTTCCTTGATCAGTCCGCAGCTCAAGCACGAGAAGACCGACGCTCCGCTCGACCGCTGCAAGGCGCTCGCTACAGGCCGCGAAAGTAACGCCAGCACTCGATAAGCAGACAAGCAACGCACAGCAGACTGCGCCCCAGTTGCCAAGAACTGGAGCACAGGAGAAACGAACACTGCGCATACTAGGCGGGCAGGACGGTAACATGGAGGGAATAGGCAATACTGTCTTTCAGGAGTCCGCGCACATAGCAGCCCTTTTCCGCTCGTGCGACCACAGTCCGCACCGTCTCTTCAGATGCAGCACTATGCACGGTCAAGTCAACATCTATGGTTTTCACAAAGCCTTTTGTGTTCGACCTGGCGGAAACCGACGCCCCGGCAAGCGGGACCTGGCGCGCCCGCGCAGTGATCTCAAGGGACATCAGCAGACAGCCGCACAAGCTGCCCAAGAATGCCGTGATCGGGTCAGGGGCGGCACCATGTCCACCTAATTCCTTAGGCTCATCAAGCGTCCAGGCATGCTGGCCGGCCCGGAGTTCAACCGTACACGAATCGCTCGTAAGGGCGCCGACAGCATGACGAAAACCACCGGGAACTGGCGCTGTGCTGCTGTCCATCACGCTTTTGATTCCATGCTGCCGCTCTCATTAAAACTCGATCAGTTCCAACACGGTCCCGTCAGGGTCGTGGAAGCACACAAAACGGGTCATCCCGCCGCCGAGGATGGTCTCCTGCGGCGGCGAGAGAAACTCGACCCCTTTGGCTTTGAGGTCTTCGTACTCCTGCATCAGGTTCTTCGTTTTGAGGGCAATGCGGGCGATACCGGCATGGGCGAGATGGGGATAGGGCGTCCCGTCCGTCTTGGGCTGCTTCCATTCGATCAGGTCGATGCGCGTCGCATGGGGGTTGTCGCCCAGCATCAGGAGCGCCGCCCGGGCCTGTCCGTTCGGAATCTGAAGGCCCGTGTCCAGTTGCGGGCTGCTGCCGGTGCCGAGGTCGTTGACGACCCGAAAGCCCAGCATTTGATAGAACGCGAGCGAGCGTTCAAAGTCGGAGACATTGATGTTGACATGGAAAATACTTTGAATCATGGCTTCCCCTCTTCCGGGTCTGGAACATCGACCGGATAAGCAATCGCGTTTACCTGGGGCGTCTGCTGTCGAGCCTGATCGGTCCGGAAGGTTTTTTCGAGTTCGCGGTCCAGGACGCTTTCGGCCACATAGCCGGTAAACGCGCGCTGCACCGTACCGTCAGGGGCAAAGAGAAAACTGCTAGGTAAGGCAAACACCTGATAGCGTAGCCCAATCTCGTCCGACGGGTCGCGGCCAATGGCGTACGGGATATTGTATTTCCGGACAAAGTCCCGCACCCCGTCTTCTTCACTCTGCAAGGCAACCCCAATAACGGAAAATCCTTGGCGTTTGTACTTGTGGTACATGCGGACCAAGGCCGGCGTTTCTATGACACACGGGCCGCACCAGGTCGCCCAGAAATTGACCAGGACCACTTTGCCCTCATAGTCGGACAAACTCACCCGGTCGCCGTCAATGGTCGTCAGGGTAAAATTATAGTCTCCGTAGCTGTTTCGCACCGGCAGCGTGTCGGACGCACCCAATGAGGGAACGCCGGTTTCTTGTGCCTCGCTGACGAGGAGTGCTTCCGGGTTCAAAAAGGTCAGCCGCGACGAGACCCAGGCGAGCTTATCCGTAAAGATGAGCAGGCCGACCAGGACGAGCAACATACCAGCCGCCACTTCCATTTGCCGCAGGTAGCCTTTCATCCCTTGGAAGAGCGACAGAAAGCCATTCAGGAAGGCGGCAGAGAGCATAAACGGGATGCCGAGCCCCAGGGAATACACCGCCAGCAGGAGAACCCCGTGACTGAGCGTTTCGGTCGTGGCGGCAATCGCCAGAATGCCGGCCAGAATCGGGCCAACACAGGGTGTCCAGCCAAAGGCAAAAAACAGTCCGGCCACAAAAGCCCGGATCATCCCAGGCTCGGCGGGCTCTTTGGAAAAGCTGCGCTGGCGGAGTAAGGCCGGGATGGGCAAGACCCCGGCCAGATGCAGGCCCAGGACCATAATGCCAAGTCCGGCGACGCCTTTCAGGATGCCCAGGTTTGATCTGAGCAGTCCACTCACCGCAGAGGCCGAGGCGCCAAGGGCAATGAACACCAGAGAGAAACCCAATACAAAGGGTATGCTCTTGGTCAGCGCACTGGTCATCAGTTGCGCCGAGCGTTGGCGGTCGGTGAGTTGCTCGAAACTCATGCCGGTAATAAAGGTCAAATAGCCAGGCACGATGGGCAAGACGCACGGCGAGGCAAAAGACAGAAAACCTGCCAGCAGGGCAATACCGAGTCCGATATCCATCGTTAGCGAGCATACCATAAAACGAACGGAGGAGCGATATGGCGGGAGAGATACACGCGTGGACAAGGGCGATGGTGTTGTTGACGGTTTCCAGATCGTAGACGGCGGGTTGGCGGGGCACGACCACGCAGCCCTGGGGCCCGGCGTCCACCCCCCCGACGTTGGCCTACTCCACCAGCACCGACATCTCCACGAAGGAGGGTGTCCCGGCGGCGTGATAGACCGTGTTGGTCGCTACGCGGATATCGGCCTCACTGTCGTGCGCCAGAATGGGGTGGCCGCTGTTCGTGTTGCGGGCGCGGCGCGGGAAGTTACTGCCGACGATGTCGACCTGCAGGCGGCTGCCGGCACGGACCGTATGGTGGATGTCCGCCAGGTTGATCGTGACGGGATAGACCGTTCCGGGTTCGAGGGGCTGCGGGTGATTGTGAGCGGGGTCGAGGATCGACTCCCGATACAGGGCGCGGGTCACCCCATCCATGAGTAACAGCGTACGCCCGTCCGGGGTGACTTCGATGAGCTTGGCAATGAAGTCGGTGTCGGGGCAGTCGGAACTCACATGGAGCGTGACCCGCACCGCACCCGCCAGCGTCAGGTCATGGGCCAGCTTCTCGCCGGTATACATCAGGCCGTAGTGCCGCAGGGCCTGTACGGGGCGTTGGTCCACCTGGCCGGCGGTGATCAGCATGTTGCGCCCGCCGAGCGTGGGGTTCGGTTGGCGCGGATCGGAGATATACCGCCGTGGGTCCCCAGCCGGTGCCGCGCCGAGGCGGCCGTCGCCCGTCAGGAATACGCGCTGCGTTCTCGCGCCGGCCGGCGGCCAGGTCTCTGCCCGGCGCCAATCATCGGGGGTGTAGCGCTCTTCCGCCTCGGTCCACGCACGGGGCGAATAGTATACGGCCGGTTCGTCGATCAAATCGGATGGCTCGTCTTTCAGATAGTGGCCGAACCACTCGAAATAGGGGTCGCGGGGCCAGCAGTTGGTTTGATAAATAAAATGATGCGCGTTGGGACCGATCCACAGTTTTTGCGTCCCCGTCCGCGCCTGAATCTCCTGAAACGCCGCCAGCACGCTGGACAGAAAGATGTCGTACCAGGTGGTGGCGTGAAAGCCGGGAATCGCAATGGTACGGCGGAAACCGTGCGCCGTCCGGAACGCGTCTGGCGCCGGATGTGTGAGGAGTTCGTTCATGAACGGCTGCCAGACGGTGAAGTCCGGGTGATTCGTCAACGGCAAGCGCAGCCAGTCCTGGCAATCAATGAACGGTAGCGTGCCGTGGCTGGCGGCTTCCAGCCGCTCGTAGCAGGCGCCGGCCGAGTGGCGAGCGGATTCCATCCTGGCCGCGGTCGCGCCCGCACGGCGCATGGCGGCGTGCTGATGGGATGCCGACAAGCCGGAAATGTTCTTCGCCACCCACAGCCACAGCCGTTCCAGCTCGATCGACTGCCCTTCGTACACGACATCGTCGTAGATACTGGACGCGCCGACCTGGGCAAAAAAGGCCCGCAGCGACGGGTGCCCGGTGCTGGCAGCCGCCAAGGCGGTGGTGGCAGCCGCAGAGGAGCCCGAGACACCAACCCGCTGATTGGTCCAGGGCTGTTCCGCGATCCACTCCAGCGTGTCGTACCCGTCGGCTGCATCGTCGGCATAGACGCGGTCTTCTCCCTGTGAGGCGTAGCGGCCGCGCGCATCCTGATACACGGCCGCATAGCCGTGATCGACGATGGCCTGCCAGCCGCGCAGGATGGGACCGTACATCGGTGCGGCCGCACTGGGCACCCAGCCCTGGGCCGGATCGGTCACCGCCTCGCCCGCTGGGGTCGTGATGCCGTAGGGCGTACGGTGCACGAGGACGGGAAAGCGCGGACCCCCGTCGGCCGGCAGAAACACAAAGGTGTTGAGGGTGACCCCGTCGCGCATGGCCACATCCGTCTGAAAACCGCGCGTGCCGCGCTGTTCGTCGACAATCTTCATGATTGATGCCCCTGGTGTTGCCCGTCGGCGACGAGGAGACCGGGCGCGGGATGTCTCAGCAGGTCCGAGATGATCCCTTATACTATATAAAAATGGTGGAGAAAATGAGGGGGATCATAAGGCAGGTTTTATAAAAGTCTATATATTTCATATGTTTATATTTTTATCTGGCGGAGAGGGGGGGATTCGAACCCCCGATACCCGAAGGTATACACGATTTCGAGTCGTGCGCGATCAACCGGACTCTGCCACCTCTCCTACTCCTGAACGAAGCTTGCCCCTCACTATAGGCGATTTCCAGATAAGCGCAAAGACGGGTCAGCCCTTGTGACGCGCTGCCGCTTCTCCCGGAAAAAGCCTTGGAGGAGCGTTCGACACTCCTCTTCACAGACCCCACTCGTGATGTCCAGGCGGTGATTCAGACGGGTATCCAGGGCAATATTATACAGCGATCCCGCGGCACCGGCTTTGGGGTCAAAACAGCCGAAAACGAGGCGTTTGACCCGTGCGTACAGTAATGCCCCCATGCACATGAGACACGGCTCTACCGTTGTGTACAGCGTCGCATCTACCAGCCTGTAATTCTTCATATACAGCGCGGCGTGCCGCACGGCTTGGATTTCCGCATGAGCCGTCGGGTCGGTAGTTGCAATAGGCGTATTATGGCCCCGGCCGATGATCTGCTCGTCCAGGACTACGACCGCACCAATCGGCACTTCGTCGGCGGCTTCTGCCAGGGCGGCTTCTGCCAAGGCGGCTTGCATCCAGGCTCTATCCTGTTCAGTGTGCATGAACAACTCGGCGCAGTTCTTCCAGCGTTCCGACTCCTCCCCGGCTGCCGACAATGCTCTCAACCGCGAGGTCGTAGCTCTCAATGGCATTGAGGAGGTCCCGAGCCCAATCGGCAACCTGTCGGACGGCTCCCGGCGTAAACAGGTCAGCCACAAAAAGGAGGCGTTCCTCGGGCAGATAGACGATCAACATGCCGTCTACATGAACGGTCTCAATCGGGTAGACAATCACCACCCGATTTTCATCCACGAAAAACTTGCGTTCATTCCTGACCGCTTCAATCACCGCAATTCTCGGGCGACGCTGGAGGCTGTCCGGGACTTGGGTATGCAGTGCCCGAAAGGCGTCTTGGAAGAGTGGAACGTTCAGCGCACTGGTCACCACAATTGTATCGGCGGCCACATAGGTCCGTAGCCCACCCGCGTGCTCACTATGAAAATGCGTATTCACAACAAACCGGACCGGCTTGGTCGGAAAGCGCTGGCGTAAGGTGTCCAGCACCGCGCGTGAGTGCGCGTCGTCCTGGGGGGCCTCAACCACAATCAGGTATTCGCCCATCTCAACCGCCAGGCTCTGATACCGTCCCCCGACAATATGCATCACGCCTGGGGCAAGGTCACGCAACGCGAGCGTTGAATCCGGCATATCGACCGATCGACCCTGCGCAATCTGACGCAGCACCCAGTGAGAACTCTGTTCTCCGCGGGCTCCATCCCACTCTTCCGGGTGCTCGATCTCTTCTGGAATACTGAAGTCCACGGGGGAAAGATCGACATCGTTCTGAATGACTTCAACATGTTCCACCATGATGGTCTGGCCGTCGACCCGATAGATGCGTTCAAACGGGAGTTTCAACTTCCCGACCTGACGCCAGTCGGAAAAAAACACTTCGTTCTGCACATCGCCGTACAAAGGATCGTCTTCGACAAAGACGACCTTGGTCAGCAGTCGCGTTTCCGAGTCGATGGCCAGCAGAACGAGCTGCGTATTATCGTTAAATGAGACAACCACCTGGCGGCGACCATGAATCGTTTGATCCATCAGACGCAGAAAGGAGTCCGAACGACTCAGGGCATGAATCAGGATGGAGACGGGCGAACGGCGCAACTCCTTGTGGCGGGCGGCAATCCGGGCGGCCGACATGGCCCGGTGGCATGAGCCCTCAAAGCCGTCGCAGCCGAGTATGGCTCCGTCGAGTCCGTTCATGATCTCGGTGTAGGCCCAGGTTTCCTGGAAGGGATAGACCAGCGTGCGCTCCCACTCATAGCGCACGCGGCCCTTCTCCAGGTCTCGGAAGAGCACGTAACGAAATTCCGACACCTTCCGGGGCCCGGCTCCGGGACGCGGACTCAGGTCGGGCTCAAAATTCTCGCCATGACTGATAATACGCTGACTTTTGAGGTCTAGCAGGACGGGCCGTTCGCCAATGGCGAGCACGGCCGAATTCACAAAAACCTTGGCGGGTTGGGCGGAGGCAGGAGCAAGGCCAAAGAGCAGTGGCAGACAGACTCCCCAGACCAGACGTATCGCCATGCTGATGATAACCCGTTTTTTCATTCGGACTCTGTGTTCCCGGGGTTTGCTCGACTTTTGCAGCGTTTACTCTCACGAGGCAGTGGGGAAAATCCAGCCTGGATGCGCACCACGCCTCCACGCCCACAGGGACGGCTGCTCCACCGCCCCCGAGGTGCGTCGCCCGAGAGAAAGAGGGAAAAGTGGGCTAACCGGTCAGACCAATCCGGACCTCTTCGTAACTCGGGCGGCTCTTTAACCGCTCGGCCCAGGCCGCGACGTGTGGAAACGGACTGAGGTCGATGCCTAATTTGTCACACAGCCCAAGAAACGGGGTAAAGGTGAGGTCGGCCAGGCTGTAGTCGCCCATGAGATAGTCTTGGTTCTGGAGGCGTTCTTCGAGTTGCGGAAAGAGCGCATTGATTTGGTCTGTATTCCGGGCCATGCGTGCCGGGTCTTGCTCCGCTTTGGGCTTCCGGCTGGTGTAGAGCAGGCGAATGATCGGCGGCACGAACTGGCTGTTACACAGTTCGATGAGCAGCCGCATTTCAGCCTTGGCGGCCGGCGCCGACGGGGAGAGGGCCGGTGTGGGGTAGGTGTCTTCCAAATACTCGTTACAGATGGCCGACTCATAAACCCAGGCGCCTTCTTCGACCAGCACTGGAACCTTCCCGTACGGGTTAATCGAAAGAAACCACGGTTCTTTTTGTTCTTTGCTCGGCAGGTCTATCAGAATGCGATCAAAGTCGAGCGCTTTTTCTTTGAGAACAATCCTTGTTCTCATGGCGAACGGTCAAGGCAGATAGTCGAACAGCTTTCTTTTGATAGTCATACCTGGCTCCTCTCCATATTACACACGGACCTCTTTCAATACTGACCCTAGAAAGACCACGGAGCTACGTCAAGCCTGTCTGTCCAGCGAGCGAACATCTCTCCCAAGGTGGTCTCTAAATATCATACATCGGCACGTGTGACTCGTGGCGGCGACTGGCTTCGGCTCGTTGACACATCTCCGCCACACTCACTCGGGCAAAGGCGGCGGCGATGGCCTCACCGACTTCCAACATAATACTGCGCAGCCAGCAATATTCGAGACTGGCACAGTCCGCACATTTGGCCGGGTTTGCGTCGGCCACACACGGTAAGGGGACCAGTGGACCGTCCACCGCCCAGACGACCGTCTGTAACGAGATGGTCTGCGGGTCGCCCGATAAGGTATACCCTCCGGCCTTGCCACGCGTACTCTGGACAAGCCCTACTCGCTTCAGGGCGAGCAGCACTTGTTCCAGAAATTTCTTGGGAATGCGCCCTCGACGTGCAATCTCCTGAATAGACAACACATCAGGGGCGCCGGGCGCCCCCATACAGGCTAGCGCCCTGAGAGCATATTCGCCTTTCTTCGAGATTTTCATAAACCCCTACTTATTTAGTAGACAATATCCTTCTTGGTCAATCCCCATGTATTTCCAGAGTTTTTACTCGAAGGGTGCTTGACAGGCAGGAATAAATATCTATAGGTAGGCACTTAAAACTATAAAAACCATAGACTTAATAGAGTTTAAGATCTCATACTGAACAACTGACTCCGAGGAGACCAAGCATGCATACAGCAGGCGACCAGAGGGGACATGCAGGCACACTTGAGAACCCTGAAGTGCGCCCGCATATTCCCGGCCGTGTCATTCCTATTCTCGAAAGGGAATTCAACGATTTTGATGCCGACGCGCAAAGGTTCCTTGATGGGGAGATAGACCGTCAGACATTTATGGGTTTCCGGCTCCGCCAGGGTGTCTATGGACAACGGCAGCCGGACGTCCAGATGATCCGGGTCAAGCTCCCTTTCGGTGGATTCACGCCGGACCAGTTCGACACTTTTGCCGAGATAGCCGAAACTTATGCACCTCTTAAAAAAGGCCACATTACCACCCGGCAAAATGTCCAGTTCCATTTCATTCCCCTGTTAGAAGCCGCACGGATACTGCGAAAGCTTGGCGACGCCGGTTTGTCGACGCGGGAGGCGTGCGGCAACACGGTCCGGAATGTGGTGTGTGATCCCTTTGCCGGTGTCGACCCGGACGAGGCATTTGACCCCACCCCATACGTGGGCGCACTGGTCCGCTATTTCATTCGGAACGAACTGACCCAGACTCTTCCCCGAAAATTCAAGGTCGCCTTCTCCAGTACCGAGAAAGATCGTGCGGTGACGGGCATCCACGATCTGGGTTTTATTCCCCGTCTCAAAGACGGTCGCAAGGGTTTCCGCGTCTATACCGGCGGGGGGACATCGATTCTACCTCGGGTGGGCCGTGTTTTGTATGACTTTGTTGGGCTGAACGACTATCTCAAAGTCGCGGAAGCGGTCATCCGTATTTTTGACCGACAAGACGAGTTGCGTCAAAACCGCTCCCGCGCCCGGATGAAATTCTTTATCGATCGGATTGGTCTGGAGGCATTTCGCGCGCTCGTTGACGCGGAGATGCAAGGCGACTGGGTCAACAAGCGCGACCTTGACCCCGAGCTCCTGCAATGGAACGACAACGAAGAAGAGCGGGCTCCGCGAGCCCCCATCAAGCCCGGTAGCCCGAACGGCGACCCTCAGGAGTTCGCCCGCTGGGCTGCGGCCAATGTGCAGCCGCAACGCCAGGAGGGATTTTCGACTGCAGAAGTGAAAATCCCTCAGGGGAATCTGACGCCGGAACAGTTCCGCGGCGTGGCCCAGATCGTGCGCGGGTTCACCGGGGGTCACGCTCGAACATCGGACGAACAGAACGTCGTGCTGCGTTGGGTTCGGAATGAGAGCCTATACGATGTGTGGAGGCGATTGCAGGCAATCGGTCTGGGCGATGCCGGGGCACACCAGATCAATGACCTCGTGAGTTGTCCTGGGACTGACAGTTGCAAGCTCGGCATTACAAACTCCATGGGACTGGCGCGAGCCATTCAACAGCGAGTTGAAGCCCTTGCCATCGATGATCCGCTTACCAAAAAAATCCATATCAAGATAAGCGGCTGTCCCAACGGCTGTGGACGCCACCATATTGCCGATATCGGCTTTTACGGCGCGGCCATGAAGTTCGACAAGCATCAGGTCCCCGCCTATATCGTCATGCTGGGCGGCCAATACGATGCGGGCCAGGTCCGTATGGGCCAACGTCTGGATGTCCGTGTTCCGGCAAAACGCGTCCCCGAGGCGGTCGAACGATTCGTCCGGCATTATCAGGCGTATCGCCACGCGTGCGAGGCGTTCGCCGCCTTCGTCGAGCGCGTGGGAATCGGTCCGTTTGAAGGTCTGATCACAGATCTCTCACTTCCGGTGACGTTTGACGATAGGCATATGCACGAGTTTATCGATTGGAACCAGAATCGGGTCTATAAACTCGAACGCGGCGAGGGCGAGTGCACGGCCTAGACACTCTTCAACCGTCAAACCTGACGCAGAGTCGCTGAAACGGAGTGAGCAAAAAGCGCGGTATGCACTGCGTTCTGGAGAGCGGCCGTTTTGAGCGCGAATACCGCGCGAACTTTTACCGGAATGGCGAGGGCATTGCCGGCGTTTCCCCCGCGCTACGACTCGATGACCTCGGCAAACGCCTGCATGAACCGCTGCATCTGTTCAAGCGTCCCCAGGCTCAGCCGAAAACTGCCGTCAATCACGGGCTTGCCCCGCATATTGCGGACCAGGATGCCTTGCTCGCGCAGGGCATTTTCAACCACCTCGCACTCTCGCGGCGGCCAGACGAGCAGATAGTTACCGCCTTGCCCAAAATATCGCACGCCTAAACGCCGGAGCTGTTGCGTCACCCATTCCCTGGCAGCCTGGACCTGCTGGACGTACTGTTCGACATAATCACGATCGGCGAGCGCGGCTTTTCCGGCGATCACCGCGAAGGCGTTAATATCATAGGGGCCGGTGACACGGCTGAGCCGACCCACGACCTCGGGCTGACCAATGGCAAAGCCCAACCGCAAGGCGGCCAAGCCCGCAGATTTGGACAGGGACTGAAGCACCACAATATTGCCCAGTTCAAGGGCGGCCGGCAGGACCGACTTCTTCGTGAAATCCGCATATAACTCGTCCACCACAATCAGGGTATCGGGCGCGGCGCGGGCCAACTCCAGCAAGGTCTGCGGTTCGAGTAGGGTGCCGGTTGGATTGTTGGGATTACAGATAAAACAGAGCCGAGGCGTCTGCGTGAGCCGCCCGCGCATGGACTCAAGCGGGAAACTCAAGTCATCGGGATACAGGACTTCATCCTGTTGCATGCCGTGCTGGAGGGCGCACGGCTTGTAATAGCCAAAGGTCGGCGCGGTTGTCAGAAAGGTACTTCCCTTTTCGCCATAGACATCAAAGATGGTGTGAATGGCCGCATCCACCCCGTTAAAAGCTTCTACGTAGCGGGCCGGGACGTTGATGGACGCTGCATACGCCTCGTTCAGGCCGGCATATTCCGGATAGGTCGCGTAGGCATTAGGCGGTAGGCGGCGAATGGCCTCAACGACCTTTGGGCTTGGGCCGACCGTGTTTTCATTAAAGTCGAGGCGCAGCATGGGCCGCCGCCCTTCGAGCGGGGCAACATAGGGCTCAAGCTGTTCGATTTCAGACCTAGCCTTGATCATAACCACGCGATCTGGTGATTCCGTCTGCCACTACCCAAAATGGGGCAGGATGTCTTGCCCATAATGTTCAAGCTGAGACGGGATATCAGCCGGCGGGCAGATAGGCCGGAGCACAAATTTATCGCAACCGACTTCCACAAAGCGCTCGATCTGCTCCACGCACTCTTGGGCCGAACCGATCAACGAGCGCCGCATGATGGCCTCCGGATCGACCCGCAAGCCGTGGAAGAACGGCTCAACCGTTTTCATGGCCGCAGCCCGGTCGTCGCACACATGAGTGAAGAGCAGCACCCCGGCCTCGCGCGGATCAATCGTCCGTCCATACTCTTCCCCATACACCTTGAGCTTTTCCATATCGCGCTGAAACTCGACGGGTGAGGTCAATGCGGGGAACCAGCCGTCCCCGAGACGAACGACGCGTTTGAGAATCGCATCACTCTTGCCGCCAATCCAGATATCGAGCGCTCCCTGCTTCGGTTTGGGCTCAAGCGTCACATCCTCAAAATGGTAGAACTCACCATGATGCGTGACGTGCGATTCCGTCCAGAGTTTGCGCAGAATCTCAATCCCTTCCTCAAGGCGACGGCCACGAGCCTGAGGAGGCACCCCGCACGCAACCAAATCGCGCGGATCGTTACCGCTCCCGACGGCCATGATCATCCGTCCGTTTGAAAGATAGTCGAGGGTGGCATAGGTCTTGGCCACCTGGACCGGATGGCGCGCCGGCAGGGTAAAGACGCTCGGTCCCATTTTCAGGCGGGAGGTGCGACCGGCAATCATGGCGAACAAACAGGAGATGTCCAGCGTGGGGTTAATGGTCACGATATGATCGGACAACCATAACGAATCAAGCCCGGCGGCCTCTGCCGCTGCTGCGCTGCTGCACAGGAGTTCGGGGTCGGGTAAGCCATACTTCCATTGTCCAAAGCCGATACCGATTTTTACGCCACTCATGGTGCTCCTCCGTGCTCTTTCCGACGGGTGCTTCTCGCTGTATATAGGTGAAGCTATCAGACGGGAGCAAAGAGTACAGACCAACGAGGGAGCGTACACTATGGGCAGTAAAGTCGAGAAGACCGAAGAGGAATGGCGCGCGCAGCTCACCCCCGAGCAGTTTGCCGTCTGTCGGATGAAGGCGACCGAGCGACCGTTCTCAGGCGAATACAACGCCTGTAAGGATGAGGGCATCTATCAGTGCGTGTGTTGCGGCACCGACCTGTTTAACTCATCCACCAAATACGAATCGAGCAGTGGTTGGCCCAGCTTCTGGGAACCGGTGCAGCCGAACAGCGTGCGCCTGGAATCGGACCAGAGCCACGGCATGATCCGGACCGAAGTACTGTGCAACACCTGCGATGCGCATTTAGGCCATGTCTTCGACGATGGCCCACCGCCAACCGGGCAGCGCTATTGCATGAACTCCATCTCGCTTCAGCTCAAGAAGTGAAGAAGAGGACGGGCATCTGTCCTTGCTGACCGGCGCTCTGCGTCGGCACCGAGCGGCAAGCTAGCCACGGCAACCAGGATGGCTCGTTTGTTTCACGACATCACCGCAACCATTGGCCATACGCCCTTAGTGCGGCTCAATCGCCTCACGCAGGGTATGGAAGCAGAGGTGTATGCCAAGCTGGAGTTCTTCAACCCCCTGGGTAGCGTGAAAGATCGGATTGGCTCCAATATGATTGCGGCCGCGGAACAGGCCGGCAAGCTCAATGCGAATAGTGTCATCATTGAACCGACCAGTGGCAACACTGGTATCGCCCTCGCCTTTGTTGCCGCAGCCCGGGGCTATCGGATCATCCTGACCATGCCCGACTCCATGAGCGTGGAGCGGCGCAATCTGCTGCGCCTCCTTGGCGCGGAACTGGTCCTCACACCCGCCAGCGAAGGGATGCCCGGAGCAATTCGCAAAGCCGAGGAGCTCGCCGTAAGCATCACCCACGCCTTTATTCCGCAGCAGTTTGAGAATCCGGCCAACCCGGACATTCATCGCCGGACCACGGCCCGTGAGATTTGGGAAGACACCGACGGCCAAGTCGATATTTTTATCAGCGGTGTGGGAACGGGTGGGACCATCACTGGCGTGTCTGAGGTGATTAAGCCTCTCAAACCGAGTTTCCAGGCCATCGCCGTCGAGCCGGCCAGTTCGGCAGTACTCTCGGGCGGCCAGCCGGGACCTACCCGGATTCAAGGGATCGGCGCCGGGTTCGTCCCGGCTATTCTGAATAGCGGCATTATTGATAAAATCATCACCGTTCGTGATGAAGATGCGCTCGCCACGGCGCGCCGGCTTGCCAGGCACGAGGGCATTCCCGCCGGCATCAGCAGCGGCGCCACAGTCTGGGCCGCGCTCCAGGTCGCTGCCCGTCCCGAAAATGCTGGAAAAATGCTCGTTGTTATTCTGGCCAGCTCGGCCGAGCGGTATTTGAGTACGGCGTTGGTTGAGGACCTCTAGGGCGAACGATCTCCCCTACCCTTTCGGCTTGACCATCTTGAAAACTTTACGGATCACAGCCGAGGCATTCTCATACGGTGCTGCCTCGCCCATGTCCGTAATCTCCGTATAGCGCTCACGAATCTGATCCGGCTGTGGAGTCGTCTCGGTGTCAAACAGCACCCCGGCCGCTTCCCGGACTTCTATCTTGGCGTAATAGCCTGCCCCGGCCTGGATGATATGCCCGGAGTCCGTATTGTCGGGCGCACACAGCCAGGCGACCGCGGCAGTGACAAACTCGGGTTTCATCAACGGCGCATATTGCGGGGTGGTGGCCGGTTCGGACATGCGCGTCAACGCAATCGGGGCAATCGCATTGACGGTGATATTATAGCGCCGGCCCTCTTCCTTGAGGGAGTTCATGAGCCCAATCAGGGCCATTTTCGCCGTCCCATAGTTGGTATGGCCGTGATTGCCGTACAGGCCGGCGGACGACGTAGTCATCACAATACGGCCAAAACCCTTCTCGCGCATAATGGGCCAGGCCGCGTGGGTACAATAGACTGCCCCCATGAGATGCACGTCAATCAGCGACCGAAAATCATCCAGGTCCATTTTGGCAAAGCTTTTATCCCGCACGTTTCCCGCGTTGTTAATCAGGATGTCCACCGTACCAAAAGCGTCCAGCGCAGTTTGGATGATACGCTGCCCGCCCTCTTCGGTGGCAACCGTATCGTAGTTCGCCACCGCCTCCCCACCCGTGGCTTTAATCTCTTCAACAACCGCATCAGCCACAGCCCGCGAGCCCCCGGTTCCCGCGACCGTTCCTCCAAGATCGTTCACCACCACCTTCGCCCCACGCGAAGCGAGGAAGAGAGCGTGGCTTTTCCCCAGGCCATTACCCGCGCCGGTGATGACGGCGACTTTATTGTCAAAACGGATGTTGTTCATGCGTCATTTCCTCTCTGGGATACATGTATCAAGTGGAGCAGAAAAAAGAGAAACCTAAGTGTAGAATAGAGCCTCCTCTCAATGAAGGGAGACGCGTAACGCTGCGGTACAAGGACTTTAACGTTTTCGAGTTGAAGTCTCTATACAAGAAAGAGTCTCTTGCCTTAGATCGATGCAACCTTGGGACTATCTCTTTGTGTACATGGTTAAGATAGGCAATTAGGGAATATGAATAAGCTTTGGAACGAACTGCTTAAAGTAAAAATACTTAAGCGAGGTTGGCACATTGCAAGACTCGATACCAAACAAGATTTCGCAGAAGATCTCTTTTCAACTGATATTTATGGATTAGACCTAGACCTACGAATTAGTGAGACTATCAACCGTCTGAGTACGGACACCTACCAACCACGTCCGTTACTCCGAATGGATGTACCGAAAGGCACACTGGGATTTCGGCCAGGAGCGGTTATTCCAATACAAGATCGAGCGGTCGTCTCAGCTATAGTTTTCGTAATGGCGGAGGAGGTTGATAAGCAACTTCCAGATTCTGTCTATAGCTGGCGGCTAAAAAAGCCTGCCCCCAAGAGTGGCTCAATATTTCAGGAAACGGACATAGCTGACATCCCATTTCTAAAGAAGTCAACTATCAGGAAACAGATTGACCCATTCGAGTCATGGTATGAAGTATGGCCTGATTTTGACAAACAATCCCGGGAAACTTTTCTTGACGAAAAGTATAGATATTTAGCAACCTCAGACATAGCGGCATATTTTGAAAATATCCAACTTCCTATCCTTCGAGATCAACTCTTGCAACTATTTCCCGAAGAGTCGCGCATCGTAAATCTCCTATTCTCGTTTTTAGAATCCTGGGCACCGAGGACATCCGACGGACGCACGCATCTTAGAGGAATTCCGCAGGGGAATGCGGTCTCAAGTTTTCTTGGGAACCTCTTTCTTCTCCCACTTGACCTTATATTCAAGGACTTTGAGGCAAAACGGGACATCCGTTATTTTCGCTACATGGATGATGTCCGAATCTTTTCCCAACGGATAGAAGATGCCCGACTTGCTATTTTCACCATGGACAGAGAATTGCGCCGCCTACACCTGAATGTACAGACAGCGAAAACGAAAATACTTGACCAGCGGAGAGGCGAAATCAGTCATACCCTCATTGATGAACGGGTTGAGGAGATTTCAGATATCCTCGAAGAAATTGAGCAAAAATGGCACTCAAAAGAGATCCCTGATCGCGAGCGAGACAAATATTTAAAACGGTTGAATAGTATTGCGCACAGGCAGGACGGTCCAAAACAGAAGATATTGGGAAGTAGAGGGCCACTCGAAGGGTTGTCGACTCGCGTGTTTCTACGATGGATAAACGTGCATTGCTCTCTAAAGAGTGACTTATTCGTAAGACGACTTTTACACGAAATTGAGCAGAATTCAGACTACAGAATCACACGAAAGCTTTTACGAGCCACCCGACTATTTCCTCGTAGGCCAGGAATAGAAAGGGCAGTTATTCATTTCCTCAAATCAGACAAAAATATCTTTCCTCATCAAGAGGCCGAGTGCTTACGTGCCCTTCGTTATCTAAGCCGTATTCAAGAAGATACTATATCTCATTGTAAGAGCCGACTTTTCGACGAAAATCAGGATCCATATGTTCGGATGCAGGCATCTTATTTAATAGCTCGAACTGAGATTTCCCTCTCGATGCTCACCCAGATTGAAGAACTCTTCGATCGCGAAAAAAATCCATACATTCAAGTCTCTCTTTCTATGATCCTTGTCCAAAAGCGGAGTGACAATTCTGAAACGATAAGAAAATTCCTTCTACATCCAAACGAAAAGGTCAGTGATATCGGCAAATTGTATCAGTCCACAAAAGACGACATTGCAATAGCGAACGCACATTTAAATCATATGTTTCGAGAAGAAACTCTTTGGCTACTTTGCGACAATATGCCATTCGTCCATGTAATGGCTGCCTCAGAAGATCGAGCGATCCGGGAGCGATTACTGAACGCTATTCGGACCCCTAGATTAAGCCATCCAGTCGTAGGTATCCGAGATATCCTCAGAAAAGTATTTACGCGTACAAGAGAATCGCTTAATACCTGAGCCTTCACTTCCCAGGGAACAGCTCACCTCATCAATTTTCTCCTCTTCTATCCATTTTCACCACAGACTCCGTCATTATTATTTGTGTAATTACTGATGGAAAAGAAGCTGGCAAAACAGGTGACAGACCTTCTCCACGGCAACATATTTTCCCCTCCCCCCGATCCTGCTACAAAAACAATTCGATCATATTGCATTTTCCGTTACGCCAAGGAGGGAGCCGATGTCGTCACACCAGACAGCCGAGCATATTCACTCACAACTGAGCCATCCGGTTATTGACTCAGACGGTCACTGGATCGAGTTTGAGCCTGCGGCCATGGATTATTTGAAAGAAGTCGGTGGAGATAGTGTGGTTGAGCGCTATAGCAAGGTGGCTAACCAGTTTGGCAATAAGAAATGGGCGGGCCTCTCAGAAGAGGAGCGTAAGGACCGGCGTATGCTCCAGCCCGCCTGGTGGGGGGTGCCGACCAAGAATACGCGCGACCGTGCGACCGCGATGCTGCCCAAGCTGCTGTACGAGCGCCTGGACGAACTCGGCATCGACTTTGGGGTAATCTACCCGACCGGTGGCGCGCTGTTTGCGCCGTTTCTGCGCGATGACGAAATTCGCCGGGCGGCCTGCCGCGCGTTTAATATGTATACCGCCGATCAGTTCAAGGGCCTGGAAGACCGCCTAACTCCCGCAGCGGTGGTACCGATGTTCACCCCGGAGGAGGCGGTTGAAGAACTGGAGTTCATCAAGAGCAAAGGCTTTAAGGTGGCCATGCTGTCGAGCCTCATCCGGCGGCAGGTTCCGGCGGTGGCGCGCAAAGCGCCCGAGGCTGGCCGTTATGCAATCTGGCACGACACCCTGGGCATAGACAGCGAGCATGATTATGACCCGGTCTGGGCGAAATGCCTCGAAGTGGGTATCCCGCCCAGCTTTCACTCGGCCTCGTCAGGCATTGGGATGAGGGCCTCGATTTCCAATTTTGTGTACAACCATATCGGCCATTTTGCCCAGGCCGGAGAGGCGGTGTGCAAATCCATCTTCATGAACGGCGTGACGCGGCGTTTCCCGGAGCTGCGCTTTGCCTTTTTGGAAGGCGGCGTGGGCTGGGCCTGTGGCCTGTATAGCGACCTCATCGGCCACTGGAAAATTCGCAATCCCAAGGCCCTGGATAACGTAAATCCTGCCAATCTGAACCAGGAAATGCTAGTCGATTTGTTCCAGAAATATGGCCCGCCCGCGGCGGTGGAAAAGCTGGGGCAGAAGGCGACGCAGGCCCATCTCGGCCTGCTGACCAAAGAGCCGGAAAAGCTGGACGATTTTGCGCCCTGCGGGATCGAGCGCGCCGAGGACATCCGCGACCTGTTTGTGCCGAATTTCTACTTTGGCTGCGAGGCCGACGACCCGCTGAACGCCTGGGCTTTCAACACCACAGTCAATCCGTATGGTGCCAAGATCAACGCGCTGTTTGGCTCGGACATCGGTCACTTCGATGTGCCGGACATGGCCGGCGTGTTGCCCGAGGCGTATGAGGGCGTTGAGGACGGGGTAATGACAGAGGATCATTTCAGGGATTTTGTGTTCGCGAATCCCGTCCGCTTCTGGAGCGCCGTCAACCCGGACTTCTTTACGGGAACGGTGGTGGAGTCACAGGCGCGGGCGTTGGTGGCGGAGGGGGCTGCTTAGGTACAACACCAATCCGGCTCACCCGCGGCATGGCCGTGGCGCTCGGCCCGGAGCTGGCGCATGCCGTCCATCATACGCTGCCGGTCGATGGGTCGATCGAGTTCGTTCTGGAACTCCTGGTAGAGCCGCATGATGTTGGGCAGAATCCGCTCGGGCTCGCGCCAGCGGGCGTAGATGCCGAGCTTCACGTCGCGGGCGGCTTCTTCGGGGCTCATACCGAGCCGAAAACGCTTCTTGGCCTCGCGCCGGATGAGCATGAGATAGGACCGCATTTCGCGCAGTTCTTTTTTGCCGCCAAGCGGGCCGTGCCCCGGCACGATCAGGTCCACATCCATCTTCAAAATCCGATCGGCAACCTTGATCCAATTGCCGACATGACCCTGGAAGGCCAGGGGCGTGACGTAGTAAAAAGCTAGGTCCCCGGCAAAAAGAATCTTGTCCTTGGGTAAATAGACAAAGGCGTCGCCAAAGGTGTGGGCCGGTCCAAGATGGCGCAGTTCCACATCTCGTCCGGACTGGTAGAAGACCAGCCGGTCTTCAAAGGTCATGGACGGGACTTTGGGTTTGAGCTTGGAGAACTCCTTGGCAAAGCGCGGAATGCGCTGCTGGAGTTGTTTGACAGGGATGCCTTCCCGTACCTGTTCGTCGCGACAGAAGGTGTGGCTGATGACCTGGGCGTCGCGAAAGAGAAAATTGCCGCCGCTGTGATCGACGTGGTGGTGCGTATTGACCAGCCGGGAGACCGGCCGTCTCGTCACTTTCTTAATCGCCCCGAGAAAGCGTGAGGTCATGGACGGGACCATGAGGGCGTCAATCGCCATGACACCTTCACGGTCCAGCAGCAGGCCGGCATTACTGACACCCAATTCCCCATACGCCTGAATATAGGCGTAGACTTTCGGCGCGACCTCCTCGATTCCAGTCCGCCAGCCGGCGGGAGTGATGTAGTCCTGCATATGACCGCCTGCGCTTAGAGGTTGAATAAACGGGCGGCATTCTCGCTCAGGATTTTTTTCTTCAGCCCGTCTGAGATATCCGTTCGCTCATAGATGGCTTTGACAGAATCCGGGCACATGCAGTCCCAGTGCGAGTAGTCCGAGGCATAGATCAGGCGCTCTTCCCCGATCATTTGGGCCACGAACGGAATGGTCTTTTCTTCCGGCTCGACCGCGAAAAAGCAGTTCTCGCTCGTGATCCAGTCTTCAGGGCTGCGTTGCTGCCAGGGCATTTGCTGCGGCAGCAATTCATAGTGCTCGTGGAGTCGATCCATCATCCATGGGACCCAGCCGGCTCCGGCTTCCATAAAGGCCACTTTCAGCTTCGGGAAGCGCTCCAAAATCCCCCCGGTGGTAAACGAAGCCGCGGCCAGCATGGTATCGAGCGAATAAAAGGCATGCTTGAACACGTAGCGATCGAATCGATCGACACCCGCGGAGTTGGTTGAGATGATATGCGCGCAAATAGGGACACCGAGACCTTGGGCTTCTTCCCAAATCGGATCAAACTCGGCTTCGTGCAAGAGCTTGCCACCGAAATTCGTCAGGACCTGGACACCGACCATGCCCAGTTGTTCGACCGTCCGTCTGATTTCGACCCGAGCCGCCTCGGGGTCCTGCATGGGAATCATGGCGATGCCTTTGAGGCGGTCGGCGTAGGGTTTGCAGTATTCGGCCAGCCAGTTGTTATAGGCGACGGAGACGGCCATGCCCAGGCCGGGGTCTTCAATTGATGCGGCGGCACCGAGGCCGATGAAGGTCCCGAACAGGACGGCGATGTCGATTCCTTCGAGGTCCATATCGGGGATACGCTTGTGCGGGTCCTGCATCCCCGCTCGGTCCCAGCCCCATTGGTGGTCGGGTTTCTTGGGCTCGGGCCACATGCCGAGTCGGCCATAGAAGTCACGCCGGCTGGGCCACATTTTGCCCTCAACCACCAGATGCTTACGACCATCAGGGTAGCTCACCCAACAGGGTGCATCCTTGTGATAGCGCTCGGGCAGTAACTCAACCCAGTTGACAGCCTTTTCATCGACGTGTCCATCGGCATCAATGACAGTATATTCAGGTCGCATGTTTCCCTCCTGTGTCTTTTTCTTTCCGGCTGCTCGCTAGGGCGTATCATAACGCCGCCGAAATTCCGCATACTCTATCGCGGCCCGGAGCGCAGCAACCGCTCGATGAGCGCTGGGGTAACACACACGACCGGCTGCGCGGACAGCCAGGGGGCCGGCATTGTCGTAGTCCCAAGCAGTATAGACGAGTTCGGTGGTCGTGAGGACGGGTTTCTTATGCTTGTCTGAAGCTGCGGCCGCGGCTTCGGCATAGCGTCGCTCCTGGTTTTCGTGGAATCCGGCCATACGCTCCAAGCCGTAGTCCGGATAGAAATCACCACCCTTAAACCCGTGGGCGGTTGCGGCCTGAATACCCAAGCCAAGATGCAGCACCGCATCGACCTCGGGGTGGGCACAGACGAGGTCCAGGACTTCAGGAACCGTATCCCTGGTCTCGCCGCCCGCCAGATCAATCGGATTATTGTGGCTCCAACGGGCCGGAACCAATGTACTGATTGTCTCGACCAGGTCTTGGGGGAGGGGAATCAGGTCGAGCCCGGCCTGGGCGCAGGCATCTGCGGTCAGGACCCCCCAGCCGCCAACGGTGGTAAAGACCACGACCCGCCTGCCTTGGGAGAGCGGCTGGGTCGCCAGGGTTGCCGCCCATTCAAAGGCATGTTCGATCGTCGGTGCCCGCAGTACGCCAAACTGGCGGCACAGCCCGTCAAAGACGCGGTCGTCCGTCGCCA
The DNA here is from genome assembly GCA_002238415.1 of Desulfurellaceae bacterium bin18. Classification (GTDB taxonomy): domain Bacteria; phylum Desulfobacterota; class Binatia; order Bin18; family Bin18; genus Bin18. Next base: position 108,241 of record MPMI01000003.1, read on the forward strand.
GCGAACCGGTGTGCGATAAGGCTGCCCGCTGTCCCTCTGCCGCAGCACCGCCTTTCACCAGCACCAACGGCTTGCGCTGGGTGAGAGCGCGGACTGCCTCCATAAAATGCGGACCGTCGGGAACGCCTTCAAGATAGGCAAGCACGACATCGGTTTCCGGGTCGGCTGTAAAATACTCCAGATAATCGGCGATATTTGTGTGGGCAGAGTTGCCGGCAGAAATCGCCTTACTCACGCCGACTCCGGTCTGGACGGAATAGTTCAAGAAGGCCGACAGCAGATTTCCGCTCTGACTCACAACGGACAGGCGACCCGCCGGGGGATACGGCGCCACAATCTGGGCACACATGGACACCGGCGTCGAGATCACCCCTTGGCCGTTCGGTCCGGCCAGCAGCATGCCCAACTCCTGGGCGGTTGCGACCAGTTCGTTTTCCAGGCGACGGCCCTCCTCGCCCGCCTCCCGATACCCCCCACTGGCCACAAAGGCGGCCCGCACGCCTATCTTGGCACAGGAACGCAGCAGTGCGACGTTGGCTGCGGCAGGGGTACACACAAAGACGAGGTCGGCCTTATCCGGCGGAATCTCCTCTACGGTCCGATAGCTTGGCTGACCGAGGATTTCCGCGCCGTCACGATTGACCGGAAAGATTTCACCCTGATAGCCGAAGCGTCTGAGGTTGTGCAAAGAGACAAACCCGAATTTCCCCGGATGTGAGGACGCCCCGGCAACGACCACGCCGCGCGGGTGAAACAGGGGGCGGAAGCGTTCAAGAATATCTTCAGGGGCATGCCGCTGAACCGGCGGTCTGGTGTGGAGTGTCGTATTCGTGACGACCAGGGCGTCAACCGCAATGGGTTTACCGTTGACAACAATCAGCGGATTCACGTCAACGCTCTCGATGTCGGGCCGTTCGACGGCCAGGCGGCCAAGCCCAACCAGGAGATCAGCCAAGGCATCGAGATCAACCGGCTCTTCACCACGAAACGGTTGAGTGACGAGATGTTTGAACCGCAGCCCCTCAACCATGGCACGCGCTTGGGTGTGGGAGAGAGGCGCCAGAGCAAAGACAACATCGCCGAGCGCTTCGGTCAGAACGCCGCCAAGCCCCAGGAGTACGCACGGGCCAAACTGAGGATCGCGGACCATACCGGCGATCAACTCTCGCCGCCCGGCAATCATTTCGGCGACCAGCAGACCGACTTCGCCATCGTCATCCCGACGGCGCGCCCACAGCTCGTGCGCGGCCCGCTCAACCGCCCGGACCGTATCAAGGCCGAGGCGGACAAGATTCCGTTCGGTCTTGTGAGCAATGCGCGCCCCGCACAGTTTCAGCACAACAGGCAAGCCAATATCCTTTGCCGCACGCCCAGCTTCGGAGGGGTCCTGGACGAGGACTTCTTGAGAAATGACGCCCCCATATCCGACAAGCACCCGCTTTGATTCATATTCGGACAGGGTCAGTATTTGCGGCTCAGTCGAACGTTTCATAACGGTACGGTTACCTCTTCTGGTCAGGCGTGTCCGCGCCTCGCCATAATGAACAAAGTGAGCGGGCCTGAAAAGTATGGGATACTAGCACACGCCGGGCTGCTCGGGCAGATGTCAGCAGGCCAGGGTCTTGAGGGGTTGCTTTCACCCAGGTGAGGCATTAGTTATTGTGGACCTCGCAGACGAAAAGGGGGCGGCGTGAACGCTTCGGTCAGACTTATTGAACAAGTGATTCCTTCAACGGTTGCCATTCAGGTCACCGTTCCCTCACAGCACCAGTCCGCCCAACTGTTAGGCACTGAGCGTATGGGGTCCGGGGCCGTGGTGAGTCCGGACGGCCATATTCTGACCGTCAATTACATTGTTATCGGCGCGTCTCAGGTGCACGTCAGCATGATTGATAACACCCAGCTTGAAGCCGAAGTGGTGGCTCAGGATTTTGCGAGCGGTATTGCCGTACTGAAAATATCTCAAACCGGCTTTCCCGCCGTCCCCCTCCAACCTTCCACCGCGCTGCACGCCGGCGATGAGGTGTTCCTGGTCGCCAGTGCGGGAGAAGAAAACGGCCGGCGGGTGAATGGCGGCGGACTCACCTCGGTTTCCCAGTTTGATGCCTACTGGGAGTATAGCCTGGAGCGGGCGTTAACGAGTACGGCTATGAATCCGGGCTTAGGCGGCGGTCCCATGTTCGACATGCACGGACGTATGGTCGGTGTCGTCTCCCTCAATCTCAATGAAATTGGAAAATTCTCTCTGGCTATTCCGGTTGAGCATTTCACCGAACATCGAGACGAACTCCTGCGCTATGGACGGCGGGTCACCCGGCCCTCACGCGCCTGGATCGGCATGTATTCGTATACGGTCAAAGAGCATCTCGTTATCGCCGGCCTGTTACCCGAGGGTCCGGGGGCCAAATCAGGGTTGAAGGCCGGAGATGTGATCCTTGCTATCGACGAGCAAGAAATAGCCGACCGGCGTGCCTTTTATGAGCAACTCTGGAGTCGGCCCGCTGGCGAGACCGTTCTGTTTCGGGTCTTTCGGAATAATGCCGTCCAGAGCATTCCGGTTGTTTCCGGCAATGTCGAGGAGTTTTTCGGCTAAGCGCCGCTCCTGTCAGTCACCGTCCGTCGAAGCTCCTGCCCGCCTTGTGGGCTTCCGCCTTTATTGCAGCAGGAAAGCTATTCAAGAGTGAGGGTGTAGTTTTCCAAAAGTCCGGGACCATTTTTTTGCAAAAGTCAGGATCACCTTCCCCCCAAAAGGTGAGAAATCGTGAAATATTTCATGAGCATTTCCCTCAAAAATCACGGAAAGTCGAGTCATAACAGTACCTTAAGTGATATTTCACGTAATATGAAAATTTCACGAAATTTCATGAAATTTCATGTTTATTTCATGCCTATTTCAGGCTTAATCGGCGCTTACATACTGATGAGCAAACGACGTTTCAGACGTTTTTTGGGGTGCATTTCGGGGTGGGAGGCGTGGAGGATTTTTGAGGGGATTGTTACTGGGGGAAAAGCGCCACGGCCATGATTCAGCGCGCACCAAGTGCCGGACCAGATTCGCTTTGACGTGACGGTGGTCGAAGACTCTGGAACCTATACAGGCACCGCCCGCGTCATGCCCGATGGCCGCATCGGCGTGATTGGGAAAAGCCGTCATATGCTTCCCACGGAAGCCGTCATAATCGCCGTCCGCAAGTTCCTCAGCCAGCACCAGATCGTTGCATAGCCTGCCAGGGTTTGCCCGCGGCCTTCGCCTTAAGTTGGGCCGCAGGTTCATACTGGTAGTAGTCATCACTTTAATCCGATGATTATCATCCCGAATATCACCACGAAGAGGGCGATCAAGCATATTCTCTCAGCCGTATTGAACGGCTGAGGCGTGTAGACTTCAGACACCTTCTTCGGCTCTGGATGCGTAGGAGGTGTGGGTTTGGGCTTGCGAGTTCGTTTCCGTGGCGGGATTTCGGCCTCAACCACCGCTAGCGCCTCCTCAATCGCACACCGAAACCACTCCCGATTCTCACGGACACGGGCGAGTTTTGCATGGACTCGTTGTTCGAGCGCCCGTGGATATTCCACCCACCACTGATATTCGACGACATAGGGCCAGGGTACGCCGGTTTTACCTGCCGCCGTGAGTTGCTGGGCACGCTCCTCAGGGTGCTTCGTGGTGAAGCCCACCTTCAGCAACCCCGGCATAGCTTTGTTCGTGATTATATAGACCCAGCCACCCATCTTCTCTTCGTCCTGTTCAGGTCACATATTTACCAACCTTATTTTCTTTGGGGAACAATATAGTTAATACAACTAAAAGGAGAAAGCGTGACAGACTATTCTTCTGCTACTGCTGAATTTTCCGAGGACGGTCGATATCGGTACTATTTGACACGGAGGTGGGATAACGGCCGTTACCCCATCATATTCGCATTGCTCAACCCCAGCACGGCCACGGCCGAAATAGACGACCCAACCATACGCCGCTGCATAGGATACGCCCGCAAATGGGGATATGGGGGACTCATCGTTGTCAACCTCTTTGCCCTTCGTTCCCCGAACCCGGAAACCCTCTATACCCTCGATGATCCGGTCGGCCCGGAAAATAAGGAGTATTGGGATAAGGCTATCCATGAGGCGCGCCAGGACGCCCTATACGGAGAAGGGCCGGGGTATGAGTCCCCCATTCTCTCTGGCTGGGGGACACATGGCGGTTATATGAACCAAGACGAGGTGGCCCTAGGCTGGCTGGAGCAGCGACCGGCGAGAGCACTAGCATTGGGGGTGACAAAAGAGAAGTTCCCCCGTCACCCTCTCTACATGCGGAAAGATGCCAAACCAACCAATTATCTCGGCCGATGAGATGAGGGGTGTCAAGTATATTGCGCCCTTCGGATTCATGGCCTCTGTGGCCCATGTAGGTCTCCTGGAAACCCCAGGCTCTAACACAAACCAATTCGGGTAGACAAAGAAAGGGAAACGAATGACGAAGAAACTACGGTCACTCGCATGTGCAACGGCACTGCTTTTGTTTTCTTGCTCTCCGCCTGTTGTTAAATACTCAGTCCCACCGCCTAAACTGAACACGTTCACACTCCTGATTGAACAGGACTATGATACTGTCTGGAGGGCACTTATTGACCATGTTTCCCAATCCTCTTTTGCGATTAGCAACTTTGAAAAAGACTCTGGCCTTATCACCTTAACGTTCAGCGCATCGCCCGATACCTATGTTGACTGTGGAGACTGGAATGTTCAAGGAAATGCACTCGTCCCGGCCTTTCAAGGTTCCTACGTACAATGGCTGGAGAAGCACTCCTCAGTCAGCCTGTCGGGAAAAATGAATGTCAGTGTTTACAGGATGACTGAAGCCGTGACACGAATCAGAGTCAATGCGCGCTATATCTTGACGAGTACTTATATGGGAGGAGACACTCCTATAACCAATACGTGGACGTTTGATTCAGGTTCTTCCGCTTCGGTTCCAGTCAATAACCCGACCCGAGGAATTACCCCAACTCGAACATGTCGGCCTACCTATCAAGCGGAATCTGATATTCTGGAGGCCGTTAAAGTGCTCTCAGGAAACACTTAGAGAGGAATTGAAGAATAATGGCCGAAAGTACCGTCGCCGAAAGAATTGCCGAAAGCACCTGGAATCGACTGCGCGGAGCCCAACGACTACGCGAAGATCGCCTGTATGTTCGTCTGGGAGAGGAGACGCTTACGGATTTGCTGGTTCTCGATTTCTTGGTATCCGCACCGAATAACATCAAGTTTGTCCAGACGACCAAATCCCAAGAGGCCGTACAAGGAACGGATTTGGTTGTTTTCGTACGTCGGAACGCGAACAGGGCTGACATATACGCCGTTCAGGCAAAAAAACTCGGTGTTGCGGGGCGATACGATAGCCTGAACCACCGGTCTGGCAACAGGCATCAGATCAATGTCCTTGAAGACTATGCAGGGGAATCAAAAGCCATTCCGCTGTATCTCTTGTTCAATCACGTTGATGATGAAGACTTAAAAGCTGAATATTGGCATTGTTGTCAGCAAACCGACAAAAGGCAATTCGGCTGTACGTTGGTGCCAAGTTGGCGTATTCGGGATGCGATTTCAAAGCGCGGATATCGCACCTTCGACTATATACATTCAGACCGGGCTGCCTTGCCTTGGCGATGTGCTTTCGCCTGCCCGAATAACCCCACGGCATGGGGTCGAATTCGGGAAAAGGTTAAAGAAAGTCGTCACGAGCGTTTCTCTCAGAATCTTCCGTCTTCCGAAGAGGCCGAGCTAAGAATCGCAAGAGACCGTCAAACGATCCTCCCTAATTCTTCCCTCTCTTATGACCAATATGAAGACGTGGATTTTAGTAGTGGAGCAGGAGAATGGCCAAGTGACTCATGGGATAGCAAAACCTCCTCCCTATCGGCTGAAGAGACGATGCAGTTATATAGAGCGCCAACTTCTCAGGACGCTGAGCTAGAGATATCTCGCCCCATGTTCCTCCCGCGTTGGATCATGCTGGTGAATGGTGACGACAGCTAACGAAAGGGAATTACATACTTGACTAGCCGTTGCAGCTAGCTCTTTCCCTACTCATCAACTTCAAACAATGCCTGCGCCAGGGCGGCGGCCCGCTTATGCACGTCCTCCGGGATGGGTGGCTCTTCCTCTGGTGAGCCACCCATAATCTCATAGATGGCCGCCTGCTCGGCGGGGGTTGGCACACCGCCCAACTTGGCATGCGCGTGTGCCCCGCCTTTCAAGGGCGTTGTCTCCACATAATGTTTGCCGATGGTATGACGTGTCCTCTCCCGGTGCGGTTTCATCACTCCTCCTTCTTCTCTTGGAATCCCCCTTTAACTCCTAGGCTGGAGACGTGGGGAGTTTATGAATCGGGTCAGGGTTTTCTTATACTCATCATGGAAGGGGGACGAGTAACCACCAACCTGCCGATGCTCTCTCAGTCCGTTTAACTGCACTCTCAGAGGATCATGCATCAAACTTGGACCTGTCAAAGACGACAAGAGGGCTGAGATCGCGTCTTCCAAAGCCTCTACGCGTCCTGCAAGCTGTTGAATCTGTCTCTGCTCTTCGGTCATCTTTCTTTTTCTCCTTTGCTTTAGACACTCCGCTCCAGCAAGCGTTCGAGGGCGCGGCTCTGTTGGATCATCATATCAATTTGTGCCGACCGGCTCTTATTACTACTCCGCATTTCCCAAATCCCCCACGCAATCAGCAGCAGTTGGCCGAGGGGGACCCAATAGGTCACACTCCATTCAAACGGCGTCATACGTCACCATTAAAAGTTTCACTCTATTGTGTCAACTTCCTCACTTGCGTATGCTTCCTTGTGCACACGTTCCATAGAGACCCGATGTCGGGTCGCCTACGGAATACAACAGCCACACACGGATAGGGGAGTAGCTACTCCTATCGTGGTGAATAGGTAGGACCCTCACAACATCTCTGTGGTGACGTGTGCAACGGCCCGGCAACCTGGATCAGCCGGGCAGCGGCTTCCCCCTTGCCTGGAGCACTTGCCGCACTATTGCGTGAACAACGTCTGTGGCATTGGGGACGGGGATTGCGATCCTGGACAGTGTGACGCAGGGGTCTGCGTCAACGATGTCGGGGCAGAGTACGGCTTGCCGGCCCATTACGATGTCTGTGAAGCCCGCGACGAGACCCCCGATGTCGCCCGTTTTAACGGGACGTGGAGTATCACCACGCGCTACACCTCAAGCGGGTGTACCCATCATGCCGATGAGCGGGGGACTGTCACCATTGCCAATGGGGCGATTCGGAACGCTGGCCGGACGATAGGCAGCGTGTCCACGTCTGGACGAGTTTCGGGGAATCTCTACGCCCCCAATGGACAACGCGCAGGCGAGTTCACGGGGCAGGCCCAGGAGCGTAGCGCGTCCGGGACGTGGTTCAATCTGGTGGGCTGTAGCGGGACGTGGACGGCTACGAAGCGGTAGGGGATTCCTTAGGAAAAAAGAACGGCTCCAGGATGTATTGGATCGCCTTCCACAGGTGCTTGTGGGGGAACTCTAGGGGTTCATCGGCTGTGGGGGAGTTAACCACAATTCGACACTTACTTTTTTCTGCGTCCCACCGGGTCCCGATGGTATAGGTTTGATCGAGTTCGTCCGGCTGCGACGCGATTTGCCGCCGGACGACCACCTGGATCATATTCCTGTCCGGCTCATGCACAAACAGACACTCTCGGACAGGCTGATTATTCTGAACACAGGTAACTCGACAGCCTGTTCTATTTTCCTTCTTGATATACGCCCAAGGCAGGGGAAGTTCGTGGGCCTGATTCGTCGCCTCTTGGACGAGCCGCATAATATCGGCTACGAGCTGGTCGATCTCGCACTTGGCCCGCTCGGCCACCCAATTCGTATTATTCTGTTCCATCGCGCTACCCCACCAACTCCTGACACAGCAACCGCCGCCCCACGCAGCCCACCGCCACATGCGCCATCTGGTCCATCGTCCCGGCTTCCCGGATATTCTGCCGGCCAGAGAACTCATCCACATAGCGCTGTAAGTGCTTCTCACTCATCTTGTGGTAGGTGCCGATATAGCCCCGCTTCAACATGCTCCAGAAGGATTCAATGCCCTGCGTGTGGGCCTGATCCCGGACATATTCCTTGACGCTATGCTTCACAGACTCGTGATTCGACAACCCTACATAGCCCGGATGATCGTCCGTGTAGATCGTCGCTCCTGGCTCAATGTGGTCGTGGACAAACCCCTGGAGGGTAGGTTGATCGGTCTGCGGTATGACCTCGGCATTCACCTGTTTGGTGTCTCGATCCTTCATGCCGATGACAGCGGTCTTGCTCACCGGCCCGCGCCCGGCCTTGAGCTTTTTGCTGGTATGCTTGTTCTTCTCTTTCCCCCCCATATACGTCTCATCGACCTCAACAGGTCCCGCAAATAACGAGGCCCGGCCCTTGAGCGCCTTACGGATACGATGGGCCATAAACCAGGCCGATTTCTGCGTAATGTCAAGATCGCGGTGGAGCCGCATACTGCTGACGCCCTTCAAATTGGTGACGTACAGATACAGCGCAAACACCCACTTTTGCAGGGGGATATGCGAGCGGGCTAAGACAGTCCCCGTCCGCACCGAGAAATGCTTGCGACAGGTCCGACAGCGATAGGGTTGCGGCTTCTTGTCTTTACACGCGGCAATGTTGGTGCTGTCACACTTGGGGCAGACCATCCCATCCGGCCAGCGTTGCGCTTCAAACCAGCGCTCAGCGGATTCTTCATCCGGGAACAGCTTGGTCAACTGGATCAGGGAGACGCCCGAACGGTACGCCTTCCCCGGTCCAGCCTTACTCACTCGTTGTGTGTCGTCCATGAGGGGAGTATAGTTGCAGAGTTTTGGCTAGTCAAGTATGTAATTCCCTAACGAAAGCCACACCTTCCAGTACGTCTTCGCTATGAAAAAACCGCCTCCAACTTCTTGGCGCTTATTAAACTCGTGACCGTGCGTCCGTGACTCCAAACTAATACACAACCTGGTTCCCCAGGCTGAGTATTATTGATCTAATCAAATTTCTGGAGTTTATCAGTTCTGAAATTGCCGTTTCTTGAAATGGAGTGTGCTACATGAGCTTCCCCACCTATACCGACTTTATGGCAATTGATTGGTTTTTTGGTTGTTGCTACGTCCCCGGAATAATCAAGATGCTTATGAAAGCGAATCCCGCGTTAGACGCGAAGCGCTTACACAACGTATATTCTGGATTGCCTAGATTCGAAGATGCCGAGCTCGAAAATGTTCCCAATCGGGTGATCAGTATATCTACTGATCCGGTAAAAACATGCACTTACTTTGACATGGGCGCTGACTATCTTCAGCGCCCTCTTGACTTGTCTGTTGCATGTTTCGACCCTGAGGTCCTAACTAAATATTCGATACATAGAGACAAATACCGGCTAGATTATGGTGTAAGTGGCGATGGATGGCACTTGCGAGATGTTGACATTAACGATGTGGGGCAAGTCCACGCTTGCATCTGCGACCTCCAAACGTTGCCGTCAAAGGAGCAACTCTATTGGAAATCCCACAACGTTGAACCTAAGTGGTTGCCCAACACCCCTATATCCAAGACAGCTTTTCGAGGGATATCGCAGGTATTTGTTAGTAGATGTTTATTCAATCGTCGGCCAAAAGAATCGGAGTTGCCGCCCCACGTACTTATAGAATTCATATTGCAGGAGTGGGAAAGCAAAAAGGTCAGTTGGTGGACGTTGAGGGATGAATCTCTATTTAGCGCAGTCTCCTACCTATTGCCGATATCCAGTTCTACGGAATGGATGATTGCTTTCAAAAATCTAGCAAAGCTGGTTGTCGAAGGTTTTGAGGTTAAGGAGATTCGAAGCCGAGTAGATTCCAAGAAAATATCTTACGATAAAAAGGATAAAAGCCTGACAAAAAAAAGGATAAAGGCCTGCCCTTGTGGGGGCTTCTGAGGTTATCCGTAGAGGGCTTGAAAGAAGTCAGTGCTATAAGAAACATGGATGCACACTTCTTAGGGAAGCCCGCCACAAATCGGGCACAGGAGGCGGTAGAGAGGTACGGATCATATAGGGTTCATTTTGCGGCCGTTTGCCAAAAGGTAGTCAAAGAACTGAAAGATATTCAAGGATGCTTAACCACTGGTAACGTAGACGAGGCCAGGATGGGCTGATTGCCGGCCCTCAGCCTACGCTGTATAGCCCTTTCTTGCCGCGAGTCTGATATACTGTCCACAGGGAGGGAGTATGGAAGCGCGGATGCAACTTGGGAATTATCTTGTCGCATATTTGCGCAAGATGGGTCTGACCCACCTGTTTGGGATTCCGGGTGATTTGGTCATTCAGCTTTTCATGAAATTCGGCCAACCCCACGATATACGGGTCATTACGTCTTCGCATGAGCCGGGTGCCGGCTTCGCCGTCGATGGGTATGCGCGGGCTACCGGAAAAATCGGCGTCCTGTGCGTGACCTACGGGGCCGGGGGGCATAACGTGGTGAATGCCGTTGCCGGCTCATATGCCGAGCGGGTGCCGGTCTTGGTCATCAGCGGCGGGCCGGGTGAGGAGAAGCGGAAACTCGGGGTGTTAGTCCATCACCAAGCCAGAGAGATTGAGTCCCAATTCCATATTTTTCACGAGATCACCTGTGCCGCAAAAATCATTGACGACCCGCGTACTGCGGCAACCGACATTGATGCGGTTGTCCAGGATATCTGGCGTCATCAGCAACCGGGCTATATTGAGATCCATCAGGATATGGTTGAGCAGGAGATTAGCGTTCCTGTACGGATCAGAGAGTGGGATGGCAGATTCCATCGGGCCCAGTCCGATGCCCAAAAGGTTGAGGAAGCCGTCCGAGAGACAACCGCCCGTCTCAATCAGGCGCACAAACCAGCCGTTATCATTGGTATTGAAACCTTCCGACATCATCTCACTACCGACATCATTACCCTGGTCGAAAAGATCGGCGGGCCCTGCCTGACAACTGTTTTGGCCAAGGGCGCCTTCCCCATGGATCATCCCCAATATATGGGCGTCCATATTGGGGCCATCTCGCCGGCACCCATCCGTCAACGGATTGAGGAATCCGACCTGGTCCTCCATCTGGGCTCCCTCCTGACCGATATGAATCTGGGCTCACAGCCGCAATACATCGACCGTCACCACTCAATCTGGGCCGCGGAAAATAAAGTGCACGTCAGCTTTCATACCTATACCGATGTCTCCATTGAGGATTACGTCCAGTCTTTGCTACAGGCTCCGCTGACACGGCACCAGGAAGAGATTACCTATTGTGACAACCTCGCTCCGCAGCCGCCCGGAGAGAATCGGACGATCCAGGTCTCGGATATGTTATGTGAGGTCAATGCATTCCTGGATGGACGCGAAGGCTATATGGTGGTGGCCGAAGCCGGTGACATGCTGTTCGCCGGCTTGGATATTAAAATTGGCCAAGGCGGGGGCTACCTGGCTCAAGGCTATTATGCCTCGATGGGCTTTGGCGTTCCCGGAGCGCTTGGTGCGCAATTGGGGACCGGTCAACGGCCGCTTGTGTTGTGCGGGGACGGGGCCTTTCAAATGACGGGCTCGGAGATTTCGCATGCGCCCCGTCACAAACTCAATCCCATTGTCCTGGTTATGAATAACGGCGGCTGGGGCATTTTTCGGCCGGTTTCCGAGCGGCAGGATTTGCTCACCATTCCCCCCTGGCCCTATGCCACGCTGGCCAAAGAATGGGGCGGCAAAGGGTTACAGGTTACGACAGTCCAGGAACTGCGCCAGGCATTAGTGGAAGCCGACCGGACCTCGTCTTTTGTCATCATTGAGGTTATGGTGTCGCCGCGTGACTTATCGCCGGTCACGGAAAAGTATATCAAAGCCTCAGTTGGCAGCAGCCAATAAAAAATCAAGCTGTAGGAAAGAGAGGAGAAAACGCGTGAAGATTGCTATTTTGGGAGGAACTGGAGAACAAGGTCCCGGCCTGGCTCTGCGCTGGGCGCTCGCCGGAGAAGAGGTGATTATCGGTTCACGCCAACAGGAAAAAGGAGAACGCGTGGCGACCGAGCTCAATCAGGAACTCGGTAAGGACCTCCTGCGCGGCACCGATAATGTCACGGCTGCGGCCGCCGCCGACGTGGTGTTTATCACCGTGCCGTACTCCGCCCACGTCAAGACGATAGAATCCGTAAAAGATCAGCTCAAGGGGAAGATCTTTGTGGACGTGTCGGTCCCGCTCGACCCGGATAACGCCCGGCGGGTGGTCATGCCTGAGGCGGGCTCTGCCACAGAAGAGGCGAAACAAATCCTGGGCGACGAAGTCCAGGTCGTGTGTGCGCTCCAGAACATCTCCGCTCACCTCTTACGTGATGTCAACGCCCGGATTGACTGTGATGTATTGGTCTGTGGGGATAAAGACGCCAGACCAACGGTGATTGAGTTGGTGGAGAAGCTGGGCATTCGCACGGTTGACGTCGGTCCGCTGGCCGCCGCCAGTTTGATAGAGCCGATTACAGCTCTGCTCATTCGTCTAAATATCCGAAATAAAGTGCATTCCGCCGGGATTCGGATCACTGGACTGTCCGAAAGTTAGACCCGTCCGATTTCCCCGCGCCAGCAAGAAAAAAGGCCCTACAAAAGTAGGGCCTTTTTTGATGAGTACTCGGCTAAGGGGGCCTACATCATGCCGCCCATACCACCCATACCACCCATACCGCCCGGAGGCATTGGAGGCATACCACCGCCGGCACCTTTCTCATCAGGTTTCTCGGCAATGGTTGCTTCTGTTGTGAGCAACAGGCCGGCTACGGACGAGGCATTCTGCAGTGCAGTCCGCACGACCTTGGTGGGGTCAACAATGCCGGCTTTGATGAGGTCTTCAAACTGACCGGTTGCTGCGTTGAAGCCGTTCGCACCCCTGCTGTTCCGAACCTTATCCAGGATGATAGAACCCTCTTCTCCTGCATTGGAAGAAATCCAGCGTAGGGGTTCTTGGACCGCTCTTTGGATAATGTTGACGCCGATCTGTTCCTCTTCGCCCACCTCAACCTTGCCGAGCTTATCGGAAGAGCGAATGAGGGCGACACCGCCACCGGGGACAATGCCTTCTTCAACCGCAGCCCGCGTGGCGTGCAGGGCATCTTCGACGCGCGCCTTCTTCTCCTTCATTTCGATCTCAGTCGCGGCACCAACCTGGATGACGGCAACACCGCCGACCATTTTGGCCAAGCGTTCTTGCAGCTTCTCCCGGTCATAGTCGGAGGTCGTCTCATCGATCTGGGCACGAATCTGGTTGATACGACCTCCGATGTCACCCTTCTTCCCAGCGCCGTCAACGATGGTGGTGTTGTCTTTATCAACAACCAGACGTTTGGCCCGGCCGAGGTCGTTCAGCGTCAGGCTCTCCAATTTCACGCCCAGTTCCTCGGCGATGACCCGACCACCGGTCAGAATAGCAATATCCTCAAGCATGGCCTTGCGGCGATCACCAAAGCCGGGCGCCTTGACGGCCACACACTGGAGGGTGCCACGAATCTTGTTCACAACCAGCGTGGCCAGTGCTTCGCCTTCGATATCTTCGGCAATGATGAGCAACGGTTTGCCGCTCTTGGCCACTGCTTCGAGCACGGGCAGCAGGTCCTTCATGGCTGAGATCTTCTTCTCGTGAATGAGCAGATAGGCATCCTCGTACACCCCCTCCATCCGTTCCGGATCGGTCACGAAGTAGGGAGAGAGATAGCCACGGTCGAACTGCATCCCTTCGACGACGTCGAGCGTCGTATCCAGCCCTTTGGCTTCTTCGACGGTGATCACGCCTTCCCGACCGACCTTGTTCATGGCTTCGGCAATAATGCCGCCAATGGTCGAGTCGTTATTGGCCGAGATGGTGCCGACTTGGGCGATTTCGGTTTGATCGCGGGTGGACTTGGACAGGTTGCGCAGCTCGTTGACCATGGTGGCCACAGCTTTATCGATACCACGCTTAATGCTCATGGGGTCGTGGCCGGCGGCGACCATTTTGACGCCTTCCGCATAGATGGCCCGCGCAAGGACCGTCGCCGTCGTGGTCCCATCACCGGCCACGTCGGAGGTTTTGCTGGCGACTTCTTTGACCATCTGAGCACCCATGTTTTCGAACTTGTCCTCAAGCTCGATCTCCTTGGCGACGGTCACGCCGTCTTTGGTGACATTTGGCGCGCCAAAGGATTTCTCGATCACAACATTGCGTCCCTTTGGACCGAGGGTGACGGTCACCGCATCGGCCAGAAGGTTCACTCCTTTGAGGGTCTTATCCCTCGCATCTTGACTGAATTTGACAAGCTTTGCAGCCATTCCTGATCCTCCTAATATCCCGGATTAACCTTCGACCACACCGAGGATATCATCCTCACGCATAATCAAGTGCTCTTCGCCGTCGATCTTGATCTCCGTCCCGGCGTATTTGACAAAGAGCACCTTGTCACCTTTCTTGACATCAAGCGGGGTGACCCGACCATCTTCTCCGACCTTCCCGTTTCCGACGGCAGTCACCTTCCCCTCTTGGGGCTTTTCCTTTGCGGTATCCGGGATGATGATGCCACCCGCGGTCTTCTCTTCTTCCGCAATCCGCTTAACAATAATCCGATCCTGTAGAGGTCGAATTTTCATACCTCGTCTCCTTTCTCTCAGACGTGTTTCCTTACTGCGAATCTTCTCTGTGGGAGGGATTTCACCCCCGCTCAGGATGGGGGGAAAATAATCACTCTTCTGGTGTTGTCAACCGTCAGCGTTCAGAATTTTCGCTTTCGGGATTCTTCTTCAAAATATCGACGGTAGAGGACATCCCATTCTGTACTTCCTGGGGCGACTTTTCTCGACAGAGAGCGAATCTTTCTTTGCACTGCAGCATCGATCGCGTCTCCCCGCTGGAAATAAGAACTCAATATCCGTCTACTCTCGACCAATGCCCCTCTTTCATTGACAATTTTACCCTCCGCAGCAATGGCCCGTAAAGCAGAACGCGCCAAGGCGGTAATGCGGTTGTCGGACAGATCGCTCATAGCGCAAAGTCCCGCTCCTCAGCTAAGCGTCGCTTAATGAGCTGGACGACCTTATAGCGATCAACCGTTGGCGACTTCTGGATATGCTCCTCGGCTAACCGTTCGGCTTCCTTTTCAAGGGAGGCTTCTTGGCGGAAGTTCTCGAGTAAGGCACTCGCAACCTTGTTCGCAACCGCGGCCCGTTGCCCGTTCAGGCGAACCGCGCCCTTCGTGCACAATGCCTCTACCAGAACCTGGCTCACATGGCGGCAGAGTGCTTCTGGGTCTCGCATGTCGAAACAGCATAGCTGGCGCTGGCGCTGTTTGGCAACCCCGTCTTGACAAGAAAAACAAGGTTTGAGATGGGACCTTGAGTGACGCATGAAAGACCTACCTCAGGCCAATCTCCTTCAAATTTTCCCTCAGGCTATTGGGAACATATTGCCACATATCTCGAAGAAGGCATGGCAATTATCGATAACCAGCACAATATCGTATTCTTTAATGCCGCCGCGGAATCCCTCACCAGCGTCGCACAAACGCAAGTCCGGGGGGTTTCGTATACCCAGGTTTTTGACGAGAATCCGTGGATTGTAACCCTCATCCGCAGGGCGCAGGAACCCGGCTATAGTCGAACGGCGGGAGAGGGAGAGCTGCGCGACCGCTTTCGCCGCGTCGTACCGGTCCGTGCCACCTGTTCTCCTATTTTCGACCAGGAGGACTGCCCTCTCGGGTTTGTCCTGGTCTTACATGACCTGAGTCATCAGCGAGAACTGGCAGAGGAGAAACAGCGGGATGACCGGCTGACCTCTCTTAGCGTGGTGGCCGCCGGACTCGCGCATGAGATCAAGAACCCCCTGGCCGGCATCCGAGGCGCGGCGCAATTACTCCAGTCTCGTGCCAAGACCGATCAGTCTACTCTCAAATATACCACCGTTATGGTGCACGAGATTGACCGCCTCAGCGCGCTTCTTGAGCAGTTACTTGAGCTATCGGCGTATCCCGACTTTGATCCCCAGCCGGTCAATATCCATAAGACGATCACCGATGTCCGGCTGCTTGAACAAGAAGCGGCCTCCAAAGGAACAACCATTCAAACCCACTTTGATCCGAGTTTGCCGCTCGTGTTGGGCGATGAAGCGCGCCTCTCCCAAGTCTTTCGCAACCTGATCAAAAACAGCTTACAGGCCCTCCGTGGACAGCGTGGTGGGGTGCTCAATATTTCAACGAAAATGGCGACCGGCTTTCATCGGGTGCGTTCGCCTCTTGACCGGACTGCCCCGCTTCAGCCAGGGAGCATCTCTCCTCCTGCTCAAGCGCAGCCCCCATCCGCTTCGGAAAAACAACCTCCCCACGACAACCACGCCGGCGGTCGTTTTCTATGTATTATTTTTGCCGATAACGGGCCAGGGATTGCCCCAGACCATCTCCCCCATCTGTTTACCCCGTTTTTTACAACCAAAAGCCAGGGCACGGGCTTGGGTTTACCTGTCAGCCAACAGATTATTGCTCAACACGGCGGGACCATTCGGGTAGAAAGCAGTCCGGGGCAAGGGACATGTTTCCAGGTGTATTTACCTGTCCCCTCAGTATAGGATGCTGTAGTGAACGGAACGATTCTCATCGCCGATGATGAAGACCTCATCCGCCAGGTCCTATGTGATGCGCTCACCGAGCAGGGCTATCGCGTCGAAGCAGTCGCAACTGGCTCTCAAGCCTGGTCGGCCTTGCAGGAACAGACGTTCGATCTGGCCTTTGTCGATATTCGCATGCCGGGACTCAGCGGTTTAGATCTTTTACAGAAGACGCAAGCCGCTCAGATCGACCTCCCGATCATCATTATGACCGGTCAAACCACGCTGACCAATGCGATTGAAGCCATGAAGCATGGGGCCTTTGACTATTTGCCGAAACCGTTCGACCTCGATGATGTCCACGCTTTGGTCTCCCACGTTATAGAAGCCAAACGGCTCACGGCCAATACCGAACATCCACTGCCGGCCATCCAAGGCCGCGATGAACAAATCATCGGCAGTGGCGCCGCCATGCAGCAGGTGTATAAAACCATCGGACGGATCGTCCGCAGCGATGCAACCGTACTCCTCCAGGGCGAAAGTGGGACCGGCAAAGAGTTGGTTGCAAAAGTGATTCACCACTATTCAGCCCGCTGGCGGGCCCCCTTTATCGGGGTGAATTGTTCGGCCATCCCACTCGATTTGCTCGAAAGCGAGCTGTTCGGCCACGAACGTGGAGCCTTCACAGGGGCGGTTGAGCGACACGCCGGGAAGTTTGAACAGGCGGCTGGTGGGACCCTCTTCCTGGACGAAATAGGCGACATGCCCCCATCGCTTCAGGCCAAACTGCTCCGCGTTCTCCAAGAGCGCGAGTTCACCCGTGTCGGAGGCAGTCAGGCACTCCAGGCGGACATTCGCATCATCGCGGCCACGAATCAGGATCTGGCAACCGCAGTCAAAGAAAAGCGCTTTCGGGAAGATTTGTATTTTCGTCTTCGCGTGGTACCGATTACTCTCCCCCCACTGCGCCAACGGCGCGAAGATATTCCCGAGCTCACCGCCTATTTTCTCGATACTATTATACAGGAGGTGGGGTCCTCGGCCACAGGGATTACTCCTGAGGCGCAGGCCCTGCTCACCAATTATTCCTGGCCGGGGAATGTGCGCGAGTTGGAAAACGCCCTCATCCGGGCTGCCGTCCTCAGCCCGGGTCCGTTACTGACACCGGCCGATTTCTCGCTCCCACAGACACGAACTCCGCTGCCGGCCGATCTCGCGGAACTCTCATTCGAGGAGGTCGTCCAGCGTCAACTCACAGCCTATCTTCAGCAGCCCGACCTGCTCGAGACCGGAGACCTGCATGCGGTCATCATCAGCCAGGTCGAAAAGCCGCTGATCGAACTCGTCCTGGACCACACCCGCGGCAATCAGCTCAAGGCCGCGGAGATTCTGGGGATTAATCGCAACACCTTGCGCAAGAAAATGACGGACCTCAAAATAGCCGTCAAAAAATGAGCGGCCCCTCCCATGTCCTTCTCCTTTCCCAGCCCGTTCTACGCCATGGCCGATACCTTGAATCGGCCCGCTCTGTCATTCCAGCGACTGACCCAGCAGCTGTGCGCCGGAGGCGTGCGACTCCTCCAGTTGCGCGTCAAACAGCAGCCGACGCGGGATTTTGTCTCGCTTGCCACAGCAGTCCGACGCATTTGCCATGACTCTCAGTGTACGCTCATCATCAATGATCGGGTGGATGTTGCCCTGGCCGTTGAGTCTGACGGCGTCCATCTCGGTCAGGAGGACCTGCCATTGACCGCGGCACGCAAGGTCGTTGGAGGCGAGAAGATTATCGGGGTGTCAACCCACACCGCTCAGCAAGCCTTGACCGCAGAACAAGAGGGTGCTGACTATATTGGATTTGGGCCGCTATTCGGCACAACGACCAAGGCGACCGGCTACACCGCCCGCGGCCTTGAGCAGTTGCAAGAGGTTCGTCAACAGGTCCATATTCCTATTGTGGCGATTGGCGGGATTACCGCCGAACGGGCGCCAGCGGTACTCCAGGCTGGCGCAGATGCGGTCGCCCTGATTAGCGATATTGTTCTCGCTCCTGATATCCAGCATCGGGTCAAAACGCTGCTTCGACAGCTCGACAGCCCCAAAGGTTAAAGGGGGAAATGGGGCGGACAGAATAGGGCTCGCACCCCTGACACTCCAGAAGCGTGTCACCCCTCTTCCACCATATCCTCACCGGGTTCGGCAAAGGTGTCGGCGGCCAAGTTGTCAAACCGCGTGTACTCGCTCCGCCAAGCCAGCCGGACCATGCCAGTCGGACCGTTGCGTTGCTTACCGATAATGATTTCCGCGGTCCCTTCTTCTTCCGACTCCTTGTGATACACCTCATCCCGGTAAATGAACATGATGACATCCGCGTCCTGCTCAATCGCGCCCGACTCGCGAATGTCTGACATCATGGGCCGCTTGTCCCCGCGGAGTTCGACTTGGCGGTTGAGCTGGGAGAGAGCCACAACGGGGATGGCAAGCTCTTTGGCCAATGCCTTCAAACTGCGTGAAATTTCCGTCATTTCCTGATTGCGATTCTCCTGCGCGGTGAGGCCACGCATCAACTGGAGATAGTCAATAATAATGAGGCCGAGGTTGGTCTCGCGTTTTAACCGGCGCGCCTTGGCCCGCAGTTCCAGGACATTTTGTCCGGGCGTATCATCGATATAGATCGGCGCCTCGGCCAAGCGACCGGCTGCCATGGCTAAACGCGGGAAGTCTCTTTCCGCCAAATAGCCGGCGCGGACTTTGGCATTGTCCACACGGGCTTCTGCACACAGCATCCGCATGACCAGTTGTTCTTTCGACATTTCGAGCGAGAAAATACCGACCCCGGTTTGGGTCTGCATGGCTACATATTGGGCAATGTTCAGCACGAAGGCGGTTTTCCCCATACTCGGGCGTGCCGCGATAATCACCAGGTCGGCGGGCTGGAACCCGGCCGTTTTTAGATCGAGATCCGGAAAACCGGTCGGGACGCCGGTCACCAATTCCTTGCGTTCGTACAGTTGCTCAATCATCTTGATCGTGTCCATGATCATATCCCCGACCTTGGAGAAGGCCGGACGAATCCGCTGCTCGGACACGTCAAAGATCAACCGTTCGGCTTCATCAAGAAATCGCTCGATATCCTCCTGTCCCGTATAGGCTCGACTGACGATTTCCCCGGACACCGTAATCAAATTGCGCAGGACGGCCTTTTCTTTCACGATCCGCGCATAGTAGGCAATATTCGCCGCACTCGGCACCTTATCGATCAGTTCGGCCAGATAGGTGGATCCGCCAATCTCCTGCAATTCGTTACGCGTTTTGAGGGAATCGGTTAAGGTAATCAGGTCAATCGGTTCGCCCCGCTCGGTTAAGGCGAGCATGGTCAGAAAAATTTTCCGGTTTGTCTCGCGATAAAAATCATCAGGGCCCATGACCTCAATCACCCGGTCAAGGGCGTGGGAGTCCAGCAGGATACCGCCCAGGACGGACTCTTCCGCTTCCAGGCTCTGCGGCGGCACTTTGCGTAAGGCATCTTCAAGCGTTGACACAGTCCTCTGTCCTTCCTTCTGTCTGCGGACGGCACCCACGGGGCGGGTGGGCATACAGAAACTGCTTACTCGTCCAGCGTGTCCCGCACAAAAGCAAAGAGACGGGACAGTTCGGTTAAACCGTGAGCGATGCGTGGTCCATACCAACACAGCGCCATGCCATCCACACAGTAGAAGTGACCGCCGCGACCGGCTGCGGTCTCCTGGAGTGGCGTCAGATGGACGAAATGCTTTTCCGCAAAGGGATAGGGCTCACTCGGGAGCAGAACGAGGTGGGGGTCGGCCGCAACGACTTCATCAAGAGAGAGGGGGAAATAGCGCTCCTCCTTTGCGCGAAAGATGTTCTCGCCACCACATCGCCACAGCATATCATCGCTATACGTCTCACGATTAAAGGACATCCAGGGTTTGCGCCAGATGGGACAAAAGACACGGAGCCGTTCGCCCTCTTCGAGTCCGGCCGTACTCTCTTCGTATTGCTGCCAGAGTGAGAGCGCAAGCGTCCGAGCTTGCGCTTGGCAGCCGACGAGCGGGCCGAGTTGTTCCACCATCCGTATCCCTTCCGCTACCGTGCGCGGAGCAGTAACATACAGCGGCAAGCCTCGTTTCTCCAGCACGCTGAAGTCCTCCCGCCGATTCTCCTCATCGTTGACAATAACGAGGTCGGGCTTCAGGTGCTCAATCGTGTCGAGATCAGGGTCTTTTGTTCCGCCAACGCGCGTCACACCTGCCAGCCCGTCTGGTGGATGGGTACAATAGGCCGTTACACCAACAACACGTTCACCAGCCCCAAGCGCGAACACCGTCTCGGTAATACTCGGGACGAGCGAAACAATGCGCTGTGGCACCTGCGGGAGCGCAACACAACGTTTATAAGCGTCCAGAAATTCCATCGTTTCGGGTCAGAGTATGCTCTATTTTTCCTTCACCTGTTGCAGGAGGGCTTCCAATTCTCGGCGTTCCTCCTGGGTGACTTCTTCGACAGGGGCGGATTGGCTCTTTTCAGCAGCCGGCTGAGCAATGACTTGGCTATCGGCCGTCGCCTTCCCTTCCTCAGGACCGAACAGGCCGATCCGGCGTAATTCTTCTTCCATCACAAAAATTGCGCCGATAAACAGCACCAACCCCACACACGCCATGAGGAGCATGAGTTTCGGGATCCACAGCCAGCGCCCTTTCTTACGTGTTGTTTTACGCTTGGGTGCTGCCGGTCGAGTCTTTTTCTGTCGTGCCACGCTCTTGCCTCCTTACGGCTGCCTCGGATATCGGTTGATGACCGCTCGGACGGCATCCCATCCACTCCGCTGATGCCAACCATCCACCCCATTATACCATTTCAAGCCAATAGATTGGAGACGCGTATTCCGAGCCGCAAGCGTGAACCACAAACGTGCGGTCCGACCATAGAACAGCTTGGTGGCAAAAGACAGTCGCGCCAGTTTCTTCCCGAGCCACGACTGAGTGATCGTCCTGGTATAGGCATCAAACGAGAAGTCTTTGGTCTGCAGCGCCTCGCAAATGGCCTGAGCGGCGAAGGCTCCATATTCAAACGCAAAGGAAATGCCTTCCCCCATAAGTGGTTCGGCTCCTGCCGCATCGCCGACGAGCACCACATGCGGAGCGGCAAGCGGCCGTTCGGGAGCATAGCCATGAATGGGAAAAGCCCGCAGCCGTCGGGTTTGCCCGAAAGAGTGAACGTGTCCTCCACCAACCATGCGATGCTGGATACGTTCACTCTTTGATGCCGTCGCTGTACTGAAGGTGCTGATTTCTTTGGTGAGACAATCCTGGAGGGCTGCGTTTGAGAAAGAATTGACGCCCAATGAATAAATACCGAGATTCACATGTGCAACCTGATCAATCAGACACGGGAAGGCCCACAGATAGCCACGCAGCCCGTCCTGGACGGGCAGAAAATTAAAGTCGTAACGCTGTTGGACGAAGCCGTCCCAGTCTGTTTCTGAGATCGGAACGTCGGACATTATGGCCTTGCCGACTGGCGGGCGGGTCTGTCCGATCAATTGTCGTCGCACCCGGCTCCCGGACCCGTCAGCCCCGACCACAATCCGAGTGCGATACGTCGTCTTTTCGGTCACCACCCGAATGCCGTCCGGCTCTCGAACCAGCCGGATGACCTTTTCCCCCTGCCGGATTTCCGCTCCGCGCTCCGCAGCGGTGCGCACGAGTAAAAAATCAAACTCGTTTCGGCGAATAATGGAGCACATCCCCCCTTCCTCACACACGACCTCGTGTCCAGGCCTTGCCTGGACACGAGCCCGGTTGACCTGGACGTGAGGAACGGTCAACGGAATCTCTAGGGCGTTGAGACAATCGAGGGTATGGGGAATGAGTCCGCCGGCACAGATCTTCTCCCGGGGATGAACGGCTTTGTCGAGCAGGAGAATATTGCCAGCGAGCGCAGGGTCGGCCCGCAACAGATTGAGAGCAGTAGCGGTCCCGGCCGGACCGGACCCGATGATGATAACGTCAAAGCACTCCACAGCAGTGGGAGCCGTCTGAAAGCAGATGATTAGTCGTCAATCATGGGAACTTCTTCGGTCACGAACCAGACAAGGTTAGGGTGGTCTGAGAATTTCAATTCGTCCGGTCGTACTTGGGCCAGGTAGTCCGGGTCCGCTAAAAAAGCCTCCACCGCAGCGTGGTTATCAAACCACAGTTCCGCAATACCGTCGAAGGGCGCGGCATCGTTCTCGTACGCCTGCGGGATCGTATGACTCTGGACGTATTTCCGAATATACTGCCGTAGGCCTGGGACGCTCTTCACCAGACTCCCATGATGCGTCCGCCAGTAGTCGTGAAACTCTTCGACGCCCATGCCGGGCTTGCGTTTTACACAGACGACAAGTTTGACCATACTCCCCTTACCAGCGAGGCTCGTTCCCCCGCTTAGAGACCAGACCGCGGTTCGACATTGGCCCAAATCCAGTCCACAATTTCTTGGGTGCTGGCTCCGGGAGTAAATACTTTTTTTACGCCGACCTGCGTCAGTCCGGGTATATCATCTTCCGGGACGATGCCCCCCCCAAAAACAGCTACATCATCGGCGCCACGTTCTTTGAGTGCGCCCATAATAGCCGGGAATAGGGTCATATGCGCGCCGGACAGAATGCTTAAACCAACGGCGTCCACGTCTTCCTGTACGGCGGCCTCGGCGATCATTTCGGGCGTCTGATGTAAGCCGGTATAGATCACCTCAAAGCCGGCGTCCCTGAGCGCGCGGGCGATAATCTTTGCGCCGCGGTCATGACCATCGAGGCCGGCTTTCGCCACCAGGATGCGGAGTATTTTTTCTTCGGACACACCAACCTCCATGGAGAAGGGATTAGAGGTTGTCTTTCCCTCAGCCCCCAGTTCCCAACTCCTTTTTCTTTACAGCCAGGCAGGGTCTTGATAGACGCCAAACACCTCACGATAGACATCAGAGATTTCGCCCACCGTACAGTGAGCCTTAACGGCATCAATCAGGACCGGCATCAGGTTCTGTCCATTTCGCGCTGCGGCATGGACCCGGCCAAGCTGTTCTTCGGCCGCGGCCCGGTCACGCTCCTGTTTGACCTGTTTGACCAGGGCAATCTGGCTGCGCTCTACTTCCGGATCAATCTTGAGGATTTCCAGCGGTCGTTCTTCCTCGACCACGTGCGAATTTACCCCAACGATCTCCTTTTCTTTGGCATCCAACTGTTGCTGATAGCGATAGGCTGCATCGGCTATTTCCTTTTGCGGAAAGCCGATATTGATCGCCCGGATAATACCGCCGAGTTCGTCAATCCGGTCGATATAGGCGAACGCGTCTTTTTCCATACGGTCCGTCAGGGCTTCGATAGCCCAACTGCCGCCCAGGGGATCAACGAAGTTTGTCACGCCACTCTCTTCCGCAATGATTTGCTGGGTCCGCAGCGCGACCGTGACCGACTCTTCAGTCGGGAGGGCCAGGGTCTCATCCATGGAGTTGGTATGCAGCGATTGGGTACCACCCAAGACGCCGGCCAGGGCCTGAATTGCCACCCGTACGACGTTGTTGACCGGTTGCTGAGCAGTCAGGCTGACACCGGCCGTCTGACAATGCGTCCGCAGCAGCAGAGAACGGGGATTCTTTGCGCCAAAGCGCTCCTTCATGATCTTGGCCCACATCCGGCGGGCCGCCCGCAGTTTGGCAATTTCTTCAAAAAAGTCATTATGGATATCAAAGAAAAAAGACAGCCGCGGGGCAAACTCGTCAACGTCGAGCCCGCGTTCCACCCCAGCTTGGACATAGCCAATGCCATCAGCCAAGGTAAAGGCCAATTCCTGGACCGCAGTCGAGCCGGCTTCGCGGATGTGATAGCCCGAAATCGAGACGGCGTGCCAACGCGGTACCTCCTTGGCACAAAATTCAATCATGTCGGTGACAATACGGACGGCTGGTTCGGGCGGGCAGATCCACTCTTTCTGGGCGATATACTCCTTAAGCATATCGTTCTGGATCGTCCCGCTGATCTGACTGCGGGGGATGCCCTGTTTATCGGCAACCGCAATATACATGGCGAGCAAAACACTGGCCGTGCAGTTCACCGTCATCGAGGTGGAGACTTTATCGAGTGGAATGTCCTGGAACAGGCGCTCCATGTCTTTTATGGTCGAGACCGACACGCCTTCACGGCCAACCTCGCCCAGCGAGCGCGCATGGTCCGCGTCATAGCCCATCAGCACCGGCATATCAAAGGCGGTTGACAGACCGGTTTGACCCTCGGACAGCAGCAGCTTAAAGCGTTTATTCGTATCCTCGGGCGTCCCAAACCCGGCGAATTGCCGCATGGTCCAGTAACGGCCCCGATACATACTCGGGTAGACCCCACGGGTGTAAGGGTATTCCCCCGGATAACCGATCCCTTCGAGGTTGGAGCCGTTGAGATCGTCCGGCGTATAGACGGGCTCAATCTCCATATCGGATATGGTCGAGAACCGTTGCGAACGTTCCTCCTGCTGAGGATATTTCTCATTCAACCACTCTTGCTTATTCATGCTTCCTCCGAAAGAACCAACTGTCTCTCCAGCGTATTTACTCTTTACATCCCAAGTCCTTTTGGGATCAAAAAATTTTACGCTACATAGCACGACGGGCCCACCCGTAATAGGGCACGCTCGTCTTATTTTCCAGCAAACTTCGCCGCTCGTTTTTCAAGAAACGCGGCCATCCCTTCGGCCTTGTCCTGCGTCGCAAACGTTAACCCGAAAGCCTCGGTTTCAAAACGACAGCCATTGACAATATCCATATCAATACCGGCATTAATGGCCGCCTTTGCCTGCTGAATGGCAATCGGCGGCTTTGTGGCCAGCTTATGGGCGAGGGCTTTTGCCTCATTCACACACTCGGCTACAGGTACAACGCGATTGGCCAGGCCGTAGCGAAGCGCGGCCTCAGCATCAATCATGTCACCAGAGTAGATCAGTTCTCGGGCCAGCGGCAGCCCGATACGGCGCGCCAGGCGCTGGGTGCCGCCAAAGCCGGGAATGACCCCGAGATTGATCTCAGGCTGGCCGAACTTGGCTGTATCCGCGGCAATAATCATATCACAGGCCAGGGCGAGTTCTATGCCGCCCCCCAGGGCAAAGCCGTTGACCGCGGCAATCACGGGAATAGGCATCTCCTCAAGCGTCCGCGCCACACGAAGTCCCGAGGCCGCAAAGGCTTTTCCCTCCAAGGGAGACATCGACACCATCGCCGATATATCCGCCCCGGCAACAAAAGCCCGGTCGCCCGCGCCGGTCATCACAAGACAGCGCAGCCCGGTATCGCGCTGCACAGCGTCCAGGCAGTCAGCAATCTCGTTCAGGGTAACGGGATTCAGGGCATTCAGGCTCTTGGGGCGATTGATCAGCAGAATGCCAACCGCCCCTTCTTTTTCAAACAGGATATTTTCATACGTCATATTAATACTCCGGCTGCTCCTCAAAGTAGTGAAACGTATTGAGAAAGCGGATGGTCCGACTCTTTGAGCGCATTACCACGGAGTGCGACTCGCCCCCTCCGGGAAAAAACCGCACCCCGTGCAGATAGTTCCCGGTTGTCACTCCGGTCGCGGCAAAAACAACGCTACCTCGGGCGAGTTCTTCGGCTGTATACTTTTTCCGAATATCGTCCACTCCGCTTTCACGCAGTTGTTCAAATTCTGCCGCATTCCCCGGCTGGAAGCGGGCCTGAATCTCTCCACCCAAGCACCGCAGGGCCGCTGCCGCCAAAATCCCCTGTGCGGCGCGTCCTGTGCCAACCAACAGGTCAACCCCGGACTCCTCCCGCGTGGTGGCTAAGGCGGCCGACAGGTCTCCATCACTGATCAGGGTGACATGGACGTCGATGTCACGCAGTTCGTGCAGCAACTTGGCATGACGCGGCCGATCAAGCATGACTACCCGCAGGTTTTGCGGCTTGACGCCTTTCACTTCTGCGAGGGCGGCAAGATTGTCACCTATCGACTTATCCAGATCAATCACCCCCCGGCCCCACGATCCGACCGCAATCTTCTCCATATACACATCCGCGGGACAGCGCAGAAAACCACCTTCTTCGGCAACGGCAATGGCCACAATCGCATTTGGCGCGCCGAGCGCGCAGGTGGTTGCCCCTTCAAGCGCATCGACAGCCACCTCAATGGTCGAGCCCGTTCCCGTCCCGAGCACTTCGTCGACGTACAACATAGGCACCGAGTCCTCGTCTCCTTCGCCCATGACGAGGTGGCCCCTGAACTCGATATCAGGGAACAGCCGATGCATGGCCTCCACAGCGGCAGCGTCGGCAACCGCTTCATCTCCCCGCCCCATATGGGCGGCTGCGGCTAAAGCCGCAGCTTCTGTCACCCGAACGAATTCAAGCGCGAGGTTCCGATCCATGTCGAATCTCTTTGTTTCTCTCGATCTCACCTACACCAAGGCCCGCACCTGTCCGCGAATCACGTGATCCATCAAACGCCAGGCCTCAGCCACAAACACATTCGTCGCTTTGGCACACGGCTCGTTATAGCCCACCGCTGGCGATGCTGGCGTCCGGTCATGAGACGAGAGCACGGCAAACGGTACGGGGTCGGACGAATGGGTCTTGATCGCAACGGGCGTGGCATGGTCGGGCATCAGCAGGATGGTCCACTCAGGGAAAGCGGTCAGACCATCCAGGATAGTTCCAACGACTTTCTCATCAAAATCCTCAAGCGCTTGGACCTTTTTATCAGCCGCGCCCATATGACCAGCTTCGTCCGTTGCCTCAACGTGCAGGAAGAGGAAATCTTTGTCACGCAGGGCGGCCAGACCATATTCGGCTTTGCCGAGATAATTCGTATCAAGAAAGCCGGTCGCTCCAGGCACCAGGATCACCTCAAGTCCGGCCAGGACACCGATGCCACGGACCAGATCAACCGCAGAAATAACCGAACCGCTGAGACCAAAGCGTTCGGCGATCGTCGGTACGGCAGGCCGGCGGCCCTGCCCCCACAGCCAGATCGAAGAGGCCGGTTGATGCCCCTCGGCCTGACGCCTGGCATTAACGGGGTGCTCGGCACAAATCTCCTGAGCGCGTTTCATCAGCACACACAGTTGCTCGCTACCGTCTCCCTGGGGCCAATACTCCTGGACGGCTTGACCGGTAATATCGTGCGGTGGCGTGGTTTCCATCTTTTCCCTGCCACCGTGCCAGACCAGCAGATGTCGATAACTCACGCCAGGATAAAAGGAAAACTCAGCGCCGCCCAACTCGTGCTGAAGCGTCCCAATCAACTCGGCCGCATCGGCGCTGGGGATATGACCGGCCGCAAAGTCAAGCATGGTTTCGGTTCCATCGGATTCACGGCCCAGAGTCACCAGATTGCACCGAAACGCAATATCTTCCGGCCCCAGGTCCACACCCATACTAGCCGCCTCAATAGGCGAGCGTCCGGTGTGATATTGACGCGGGTCATAGCCGAGCAAACTCATGGTTCCGACGTCGCTGCCCGAGGGATAGCCCTCGGGAATCGTCTGGGTGAGGCCATATATGCCGTGGGACGCAATATGGTCCATATGCGGCGTCCGCGCGTACTCAAGCGGCGTTTTCCCGCCGAGTTCATCGACCGGCCAGTCCGCCATGCCATCGCCTTGGAGAATGATATATTTCATACCTCTCACCCATCTAGGAATCCGTGGACAGGAGTTGCCTGCCTGCGCTCGAGCGCGCCAAAAATCGCAGCCCGGGCACTGTGATAATCGGCCGGTGATTCAATCGGCTTATTGGCGGAGTGCGCGGCCACCCCGCGCAAACGCCCTTCATGGTAGCGCCGCTTAAAGTCGGTAAACTTGAGCCCATGGGCAGTGGATATCACCACGACCCGTTCGTGTGACCGGATCTGCCCGCTACGCACCAGTTTCCGCAGGACGGCGAGCGCCACTCCCGTATGCGGACAATTGAACAGACCGGTCAGATCTGCCAGGGCCGACGCTTCGGCCAGCTCTTCCTCGCTGGCCTGCTCAACAATACTATCGAAGGTCTGGAGAACCCGAATGGCTTTATGCACACTGACCGGGTTTCCGATCTGAATGGCTGACGCCAGGGTTTTTTTGGCTTTGACCGGACGATATTTTTCAAAGCCGGTGGTAAAACTTTTGTATAATGGATTGGCGCGTTCGGCCTGGGCACAGACCAGACGGGGCAGGCGATCAATCAGGCCAAGTTCCTGCATGAGCAGGAAACCCCGCCCGATCGCCGTGACGTTACCCAGATTTCCGCCGGGGACAATCACCACATCGGGGACTTCCCAGTCAAACTGCTGCACAATCTCAATCGAGATGGTCTTCTGCCCCTCAAGCCGCAGACTGTTCATCGAGTTGGCCAGATATATATTTTCCTTCGTACACAGCTCGCGCACGACCTGCATACAGCCATCAAAATCGGTATCGAGCGACACAGTCAACGCCCCGTTTGCCATGGGCTGAATGAGTTGGGCAGTAGACACTCGATTGCGGGGCAGAATCACGATAGCCGGGATGCCAGCCGCTGCGCAGTAGGCGGCCAGGGCGGCCGACGTATCGCCGGTTGAGGCGCACGCAACCGCGGGAATGGACATACCGTCGGCAATCATCTGCTTCACCATGGAGACGAGCACCGTCATGCCCAGGTCCTTGAATGACCCGGTATGGGAGTTGCCGCACTGTTTGACCCACAGATCGTCAATACCGATGTAGCGTCCGAGTCGCTCAGCCCAGAACAGATTGGTGCCGCCCTCATAGGTGGAAACGATGTTTGCGTCGTCAATCGCCGGACACACCATTTCTTTCTTGCCCCACACCCCGCTGCCATAGGGGTAGAGGGTGCGTCGATAGCGCTCGTCAAACAAATGCCGCCATTCTTGGGGTGTGCGCGTCTTGAGGGCGTTAATATCGTGCTGCACATCTAACAGCCCACCGCAGGTCGGGCAGTAATACAGGATTTTGTTGAGCGGATTTTCACCCGGACAGCCGGCCGCACAGCCGAACCAGGCTCGAAACGGAGACGGGTTCGGGGCCGTCAAAGGAAGAGCAGGAACGTCTGTCATCGCGCTGTGTGTCATATCTGTCTCTGACCGATTCTTGCCATCCGGTCCGTTGCGTTAGCCAAGACTCTCCTCAATGCGGACATACACGGACTTGCCATGCACGATGGGCAGTTGGTCCACTAATGTCATGGCCGTCTTCAGATTCCGTTCAGTCGCGGCATGCGTGCGCATGACAAGGGGCACAGTATTGTCGCCGTCGCTCCGACCGCGCTGGATCATCGAGGCAATGCTGATGTCCTGGTCGCCTAAAATCCCGCTAATCTGGGTGAGCACCCCAGGACGGTCGACGGCCATGAAACGCAGATAATACTCGCCCACCAGCTCATCCATGGGCCGGACGGCGGCCGGCTTCAGCTCCGTCCAGGCACAGCCCAGCGGAGGCTGGGGCTGTTGCTGCTTCGTCTGCGCCCGCGCGCTCTCAACCACGTCGGACAAGACCGCCGCCGCAGTCGGCAAACTACCTGCTCCTTGTCCGAATTGGAGAGAAGAGCCGAGGGCTTCCCCCTGCGTAAAGATGGCATTATACGCGCCGCCCACACCCGCCAGCAGACTGTCTTGCGGAATCATGGTCGGATGGACCCGGGCCTCCAGTACGCCGGATTCTTCCTTGGCAATCGCCAACAGCTTGATTGCGTAGCCGAACTCGCGCGCAAAGGCGATATCGATCTGATCGAGCTGCCGAATCCCCTCGGTGTACACGGCATCGACCGGCACCCGCATGCCAAAAGCGAGCATAATGAGCAGCGTCAGCTTCTGGGCAGCGTCAATGCCATCCACATCCATACGGGGGTCGGCTTCCGCCAAGCCCAGTTCCTGGGCGCGGTGCAGGACGGGCGCAAACTCGGCGCCGTCCTCACTCATCGTCGCCAGGATGTAATTACAGGTGCCGTTCACAATACCGAACAGCGCCTTGTTACGGTCGGCGACAAAGCCTTCCCGTAGCGTCCGAATAATCGGGATGCCACCAGCCACGCTGGCTTCAAACCCCAGTCGTACCCCGTGCGCTTCGGCGGCGGCAAACACCTCATCGCCGTGGAGGGCCAGCAGGGCTTTGTTGGCCGTCACCACAGCTTTGCCCCGCGCCATCGCTTCCAGAACCAGAGCCCGAGCGGGGTCGGTGCCGCCGATGAGTTCCAGAACGATATCAACCTCGGCATCCTGCACGACGCTCCACGGGTCGGCCGATACACGTACACCGGGGAGAGGCGGGTGCGGCTTTGTGGCGATGCTCCGACTCGCAACGTGGACGAGTTGCAGGGGTGCGCCTATTTTTCGCGCAAACGCCTCGCGCTGCCGGTCCAGGAGTTGGACCACACCGGAGCCAACCGTTCCCAGGCCAACGAGGCCAAGCTTGACACCCTCCCTCGCCATCATACCGCTCGAAGCTTTTTCCCCGCCGGCTCGGCCTGTCCTGAGCCTGTCCTGAGCGGAGCCGAAGGGCCAGGTCGAAGGGCCGGAGCACTGGCACCGCCAAAGGCTTTACGAATACCGCGAACCGCCTGCCGGGTCCGATGCTCATTCTCGATCAGTGCGAAACGGACGTAGCCTTCTCCATACGGACCAAAACCGATCCCTGGGGACACCGCGACCTTGGCTTCTGTCAAGAGAAATTCCGCAAAAGCCATGGAGCCCATGGCCCGTAGCGGCTCCGGAATTTGCGCCCAGACAAACATCGTGCCTTTGGGTTTGGGGATATGCCAGCCCACCCGCTCCAGGCCGTCAATCAGGACGTCGCGGCGGAGACGATAGCGCTGGCGCATGTCTTCCACGCAGTCTTGAGGACCGTTCAGGGCATGAATCGCGGCGATTTGAATAGGCTGGAAAATACCGTAGTCAAAATAGCTTTTGAGCCGGCCCAAGGCCATGATCGCTTCGGGATTGCCGCAGGCAAAACCCACCCGCCAGCCCGGCATATCGTAGGATTTCGACAGGGTAAAAAACTCGACACCGATCTCTTTTGCGCCGGGCACCTGGAGGAAGCTCGGCGGCGTATAGCCGTCAAAAAAGAGGTCGGCATAAGCGAAATCGTGAATGACAAACAACTTATGCTCGTGGGCGAATTCTACGACGCGCGTAAAAAATTCAAGGTCCACAACAGCCGTTGTCGGATTATGCGGAAAACACAGCAGCAGGACCTTGGGCCGCGGCCAACACTGCTGGACCGTTTCCTGAAGCGAGGCGAAGAAGTCTTCCCCCGGTCGGAGCGGAACGACCCGCAGATCGGCGTTGGCCATCACAATCGAATACTGGTGAATGGGATAGGTCGGACTCGGGCAGATGGCCACATCACCCGGACCGAGAATCGACAGCGCCAGATGGGACAGGCCCTCTTTCGACCCAATGGTCACGATGGATTCGGAGTCGGGATCAAGCTCCACCTCAAAGCGACGTTTATACCAGTCGCAGATCGCCAAGCGCAGCTTATAGAGCCCCCGTGAGGTTGAATAGCGATGGTTCTGTGGCTTGGCTGCGGCCTCAACCAGCTTGTCCACAACGTGTTGCGGAGAAGGGTGGTCGGGATTGCCCATCCCAAAATCAATAATATCCTCCCCTGCCCAGCGTGCCTCCATTTTCATCTTATCAAGGGTGGCAAAGAGATAGGGCGGAAGCCGTTTAATACGTGGAAATTCCATGCTGTCTCACCTCTTGGGAAACAGGCCGTTCGGCTCATCTCCGCGAGGGCCTCAATTCCTGCTAAGGATATAGGGGATTTACCGAAACCGGTCAAATTCCTGACTGTGGGTTCACAAAAAAAAGAGGTCACTTTTCCGCTAACTACTGCAAGCACCCGCCTACCCCCCCTACTTTTCAAAAGTGAGGAATTTCGACCACTTAGAGAGTTTATTGGCGGTTTCATGGTTTTGGGTGACTTTTTTTAAGGGGTTCTTATACATACAAGCGATTATGGCACATCAAAATCGCTGATCCAAATTCAGAGGCATTCGTCATTCTGAGGAAGGAATGGATGGGCAATGCGCAGCATTGACACGTATGACATGCGCCCGTAGCGTGTAGAATGTGAGAGTTACTCTGTCCATTGATGATCGAGTCGTAGCCGCAGCCCAGCGCATTGCGGCCACTCGCGGCACCGGCTTGAACCAGCTTATTCGCGATTACCTGGAAGACTTGACCCGCGTCAATGATGTAGAGACGACCATAGACCAACTCGACGCGATGTGGGCGGAGAACGTGTATCGTTCATCAGGCCCGTGGACTCGGGAGCAATTGCATGAGCGGTCGTGAGTTTATCGACCCTAATGTACTGGTTTATGCTAAGTCGTGCCCACGAGATCATTTCTTTCTGCTGCTTTTTCCTATCTTAGGGGGATTAGACGGCGGTTTTTGAGGAGACGACTGGCTAGCCTTGGGTTGATACCCGCCAATACGTGCAATCCCATGACCAGCCCCGTAGGCCGGGTTGGCCGAGCGTTCATGGAGTTCACCTCGTAAAACAGAAGGTGTCCAGCCAAGGTCAAAGCCGTGATCCATCCGTGTCAATGCGCGACGCTTTGCCCGCTCGTATCCCTTATCGCGCCGAACAAGGGCCGCTAGCTGATCTGTCAGCAAACGGCTGACGGAAGTCCCTTGCTTTGCCGCCAAAACTTTGGCCTCTCTAATGAGATCGGCATCAAGCGGTAATGTCAGGTTTGTTTTCATCACTCTCTTCTAGCAGGCCAGAGTAACAACATCGATAAGTCCCGTAGGGCGGGTGAACCGAAGGCGTAAGCCGACAGCACAGCTATTGCCACATATGTAGTATCGTATACAATACCATTTATCTTGCTTGTAGTACTTGACAGTAGCGTGATTGTTGCTGCCCTGCGGTCTCGGCGAGGAGCTTCTTTTGAGTTGTTGCGGTTGTTGCGGACCGGGGCATTTGAAATTGCTATCTCTGTTCCTTTGGCTATCGAGTATGAAGCAGTGTTAATACAGCAGGCTGCCAGTTTGGGACTGCGGCGGTTTGACGCGACCGTCCTGGTTGATTATCTCTGCTCCGTGGGGAAACGTTCTTCTGTCCACTTTCTATGGCGTCCTATCTTACGTGACCCGGACGATGAGTTCGTTCTTGAGTTGGCAGTGGCAGCCGGATGTGAAGCTATCGTCACTCACAACATCCGTGATTTTACTCAAGCACAGCGTTTTGGAATACAGGTTTTGCGACCCGGTCAATTCTTGAGCCAGCTAAAGGAGGCTTTATGAGCATATTAAGCCTGCGGCTTCCCGATTCCCTCCATCGCAAGGTCCGTGAGTTAGCCGCAAAAGAATCGGTATCGATCAATCAGTTTATTACCATTGCCGTAGCAGAGAAAATGTCCGCGCTACTCACCGAGGAGTACTTAGAGGAGCGCGCCCGGCGGGCGAACCCCGATGCAGTAGATCGAATTTTGGCGCGGGTACCGGACGTGCCTCCAGTCTCAGGAGATGAAGTAGTCTCGTAGGTCGGGTTAGCCGAAGGCGTAGGCCGACATGTCCGGGTGGCTCGGATTGTCGGACTACGCTCCGCTAATCCGACCTACTTTTCTGACCTTGCCAGCAGCTACGTCTCGGGTCACTTAATACGGAAGTGGTTCCGTACCGCCAGCAAGAACAGAAAGATCATCACCGCCGAGAACAGGACCTGGGGCACGCTGAGGAAAGACACCACGTCGGGGATTATCGGTCGGAACGGACTCTCGCTATGCACGCCGTACAGGCAGGCATGGAACTGTGGTAGCGTATCTCTGAAGCCTGACAGCGCCGGTAAACTTCGGTGCAGCGATAAACCAAGTGCCGCAACCCAAGGCTTGCCCGTTCCTGCGATACACTCCAAAAGGAACCATTCGCCGTTACCTGGATAGTGGCTGAGATAAATCCCGGCGAAGACCAACACTCCCACAGCCCACCACAACAGCGGACGAATCAATGCGCGTCCGAAATCCGAGAAAAGCTGGTAGAACACGCCAAGCCAGAACGAGGCGTGCCAGTATCTATCCGTCACCCCGCGCCGGGCCAGCAACTCGCCCCGGAAGAAAAGTTGTTCGCTCGCGTGGTCGTGGCCCTGCGTCGCCAACCGTTTCAGTGCCCGCCAACGCCCTTCCTTCTCTAAATCGCCTCTAAAGAAGGACTTAATCGCAGTAAAGGATATGTTTCGGGAGTGCCGCGACTCGATATTGACGTTATCCAGCCGTGGCGCCTGCACAAAGGTTGCCTGTTGAAAATCGGGCACTTCCAGGAATTCCGCGTCGGTCATTGCAAATACGGAGTTTCCTTGAACGGCTTTGAAATCCGCTTTGGCGCAAAATGTTACACCATAAAAGCTTGTAGAGTGCTCAAATGTAGAAAGCCCGAATACAGCGGCCTCCTCGAAGGTCGCCCTCGGGAATAGAGTGGCCCCCTTGAAGGTCGCCTCCTCGAACAGGGCTTTGTTCTTGAATCTCACCTCCCCGAATACAGCGGCCTCCTCGAAGGTCGCTCCCCGGAACTCTACAACATCTCTGAAGGCCGCACCCGAGAAGATAGCACCACGCTCGAAGGTCGCCCCCTCAAACAGAGCTGTGTTCTTAAATCTCACCTTCCCGAACCTAGAGGTATCCTCGAAGGTCACGCCCTGGAACCCAGCTACGTCCTTGAAGATTACCTCGTTGAACACAGAGGAACGCTCGAAGGTCGCCTCCCGGAACAGAGCGGGTCGCTCGAAGGTCGCCTCCTCAAACCAAGCAGCCCCTTTGAAGGTCACCTCCCGGAACAGAGCGGAGCCCATGAATACCGCCTTCAGGAACCGAACGTCCGTCAGGAAGGTCGTATTGAGAAATAGAGCATTGCCGGGGAAAATGAACCCTGAGAAATCCACCTCCTGAAAGCCGAGGGGCGCGAACTCGACTCTCGCTGCATCCTTCCACGCCTCGCTGTCTTCGCGACGTGCCAACAACTCGTTGGCCCAGGTATTCCACGCCTCCTTACCTTGTGCGTAGAGCGCGAGAGTTTCTTCCATGTTCATATTTGATTCTCGTCCTCGAACATGTCGTCCTCAGCCGTATCGTCGGCTTCCGCGCCGCTCATCCGACCTGCTTTTCTTCTTCCCTGGGAGTGCGGGCATCTTGCCCGCTCCCGAAGCAGGCTGGAAGCCTGCACACCCAGACGGTGACACGAGTATCGTCACGAGTTCCTTCACCCCTCCACCCCCGCATCCGGCTCTCCCGCTGCCAGCGCATTCAGCCACGCCAGACACAAGTCACGCGAGCGGTAGCGGCCATAGGTCGTCGTTTCCTGACGTTCGACAATGGGGAAGGTGGAATAGACGTAGCGCACGTCATCGCGGTCGGTGACGCCGTACAAATGAAAGAACACCGCGTCGAGTTTGGCCCGCAGATGCAGCCGGCGTTCCTCGTCCCACACGAACGGCGGCTTGGCGTTGCCCAACTCATCGACGTGGCCCAGGTCGCGGGCAAACGGAGCCATGTCGTGGGCGGTGTAGGTGAGTTCCAATACGGCCTCACGGATAATCTCGCCGACGGTCTTGGGGCCGAAACGGACGGTATTGTAGCGGTCGGGCGGAACGACGGGTAGCTGTTCGACGATGAAAAGGTTCAAGGTCTGTCCTTGTACTTTCTGCCGCAACGCAGCGTAATCGAGCCGCTTGAGTTCTTGCTGCATAGCCAGTATCTTTCCCCGCGCAATGGATGAATCGTCTGCTTCCACGCGGTGCAAGCGGCGAGTGGATGAAGGGTTGGACATTCTACGCTCCGGGCTCATCCCCTACGTCGAAAGAAAAATGTCCACCCGCTACGGCAGAGAGTGGCGGAAGTACACCAGCAGTTCCCTAGACGTGCAAGCGCTGCTCGATATTCTACAAGACAACCGAGAAGTGTTTCGCTATTCAGACAGGGTCCGGCGCTATATCTCTCGTGTACGGGAGGCTCGGAACGCCGTTGCGCACTTCACGGGGCAGATAGAAGAGCGCCATGCGCGGCGCTACCTGGACGCTATGTGCAAACTCTTGGACACTGTGGGCGCGTCCGAGCAGGCTGGATCGCTCACTCGGCTCTACGATGAGCAACGCGTGGCGGACAATACCCGGGGCGTGCGGGGACCGGGGCACGGGGCCGCCCACCCCCCCGGCCCCTAATCGAACGACCGGTTCCACCAGATTCGATCAAGCTCAACTCCGACACCATCTCGTCAGGACGGCGCGAGAACGCAGAACCGTGACCTACGGAGAGGTAGCGGCCCTGTTCAATTTTCAGTGGTCGCAGGGTGTAGGAAGCGCCCTGTATGCGGTATTGAATCGCCTGGCAGAAGAAAACCAAGATCGGCAGGAGCCATACCTGATGGCGCTGGTTGTAAGCAGAAGGAATCGCCTCCCCGGGCCAGGCTTCTTCAACCTAGTCGGTCATGGTCCGAACAGTGACATTGAGACATATCACAAGCAATTCCTCGAAGAAGTCTGGGCATTCGATTGGCCAGACCAAGCATCGCCTCGGCGTCCCTAAGGGTATCGTAAGTCGGGTTAGCCGTAGGTGTAACCTGACGCGTCCGGGTGGACCATAGCGTCGGATTACGCCACACTAATCCGACGTTTCTTTTTTCACTGGACGATAAAACTTCCCCCGGACGGCATCGCTCCAGTCTGTACCATCCGGGATATCGCTCGTATCGATATCTTCGTC
This sequence comes from Desulfurellaceae bacterium bin18, assembly GCA_002238415.1. Classification (GTDB taxonomy): domain Bacteria; phylum Desulfobacterota; class Binatia; order Bin18; family Bin18; genus Bin18. The sequence goes on from MPMI01000003.1 coordinate 145,607, forward strand.
CAGCAGGGCCTCCAAAACAGCCACGTCAGCGTTTGTCGGGGAGTGAATCATTGTTGCTACTTTTTATATGTATTGTTCAAAATCGCTTTTAGGCCAAACGCTTTCCTCTATCTGTTCTCCTATGCTCCACGGCGCGGGGTTTTCACGTTCCCAATGTGCGTTTCGTGTGTAAAGCACCATGTCTGATGACGAGTGCATCGTATCCATGAAACGTCCTGCTGTTAAAGCATCATCAAATGAAGGAATCAAAATAGCAGACAACAAAGGTGGAGTTGCCACAAAAACCATCATCGCCCACCACGGACTATTTCCTTTGGAGTCGGTACAAATGTAAAAATGCCTATCGATCAGAGTGCCTTGTACCACACACTCTTTTATGGGGACCGTCAGCGGTCTAACCATATTTTGAAACTCAGAAAAATACTCAACTGCTAATGCAGCTACGATCTCTTTTCGTTTTTTGTTTACGGTGTCTTTGTCAAGAATTTCTTTTACCTTCTCGTAGAATATTCCTAATATATCATGGCCCACAAAATAGCCGCTGGCAGATTGAATATATCTATCACCTAACAAATAAACTAATGTCAGGTGGGCTGCTTTTATCAACGATACTAGGGTCTGCCATGTACACGCGAGATCAACCTCAAAACGTAAAGTCTCAGGAGGGTCTAAGGACGTTATCACGACATCGCGCCCACCGGGCTTATAGCTCTGAGGGAAAAACGGTACTCGGGAATACCCATCAGGAATTATCCCTTTATTATGCGGAACGGTATAGTATTTTTGCTCTCTCCCATTAGCGTATAGCTTTGGAATATTCCCACCTTCTGTCGGTTTGGAAAACGCCATATCTGTGGCTTCCTTGCCCTGATTTTTTAGCATCAGTACAAAATCTGCCTCGATTTCTCCAAAGAATCTGTCCACATCTTTCCGTTGTGGAATAGTGATACCAGGTCCACGGATTGCTTTGTTTATTATATGGCCCTTGATTACTTCCGTCTTTTCGCGCTTGTGGAGTATCGGACAGAAAAAGTCTTTCTTCTTTCCGTTGTTCTTCCTTGCCATTTCACCCTCCTCTCTACATCCCCCCTGCCCATCTCCTTTCCCTACTGAATTCAGCAACTGCACGAAAAAAAGGCGGTATAGGACAGATCATTTCTTCCCGCTGCTTCTTCCTATCCTGGGGGGAGACGGCGGTTTTTTCGGAGAGAAATCACTGGTTAAAGGCTGATAACCACCTATAACGCGCCTGGGTTGATGGACGGCTTTCTCACAGAGAGTACGGGAAGGTAAGACAGATTTCTTATTTTTTCTCATCATATTTTCTCCTAAGGGCTATCCTGCCAAAACCCTATCATTCCGATATCGTCGGCAGCTACGGCTCGGATTACTTGATACGAAAGTGGTTCCGTACCGCCAGCAAAAACAAGAAGATCATCACCGCCGAGAACAGAACCTGGGGTACGCTGAGGAAAGACACCACGTCGGGGATTGTCGGTCGGAACGGATTCTCACTCTGTACGCCGTATAGGCAGGCATGGAACTGTGGTAGCGTATCTCCGAAGCCTGACAGCGCCGGTAGGCTTCTATGCAGAGAAAGACCAAGCGCCGAAACCCAAGGCTTGCCCGTTCCCTCGATACACTCCAAAAGGAACCATTCGCTGCCTCCTGGATGGTGGCTGAGATAAATCCCGGCGAAGACCAACACTCCCACAGCCCACCACAGCAGCGGACGAATCAGCGAGCGTCCGAAATCCGAGAAAATTTGGTAGAACAGGCCGAGCCAGAACGAGGCGTGCGAATACCTATCCGTCACTCCGCGTCGGGCCAGCAACTCGCCTCGGAAGAAAAGTTGCTCGCTCGCGTGGTCGTGACCCTGCGCTGCCAATCGTTTCAACGCACGCCAGCGCCCCTCCTTCTCTAAATCGCCTCTAAAGAAGGATTTAATCGCAGTAAAGGATATGTTTCGGGAACGCTGTGACTCGATATTGACGTTATCCAGCCGTGGCGCTTCTACAAAGGTTGCCTGGTGGAAGTCAGGAACTTCCATAAACTCTGCATTGGCCATCGTGAATTCGGAATTTCCTTGAACAGCCCTGAAATCCGCTCTGGCGCGAAATTTTGCCCCATCAAAGCTTGTAAATTTCTCGAATGTAGAAGGCCTGAACGTAGCGGCTCCCTCGAAGGTTGCCTCATCGAACGTAGCAGCCCCCTTGAAGGTCACCGCCCCGAACGTAGCGGTCCCCTTGAAGGTCACCGCCCCGAACTCAGTGCCTCCTGTGAATGTTGTCTCCCAGAACCAAACATTCTCTTCGAAGGTCGCCTCCTTGAACCTAGTAGTCCCCTTGAAGGTCGCCTCCTCAAACTTGGCGAAATCCGTGAAGGTTGCCCTCTCGAACTCAGCGGCCCCCTCGAAGGTTGCCCTCTCGAACGTAGTGTCCCCCTTGAAGGTCACCTCCTCAAACTTAGCGAAATCCGTGAAGATCGCTCCCTCGAACCCAGCAGCCCCCTCAAAGGTCGCCCCCTCGAACGTAGTAGTTCCATTGAAGGTCACCCTGTAGAATGGAGCATGGCCGGGGAATATGAATCCTGAGAAATCTGCATTAATGATGGGAGACCCGAAAGCTACTCTCGCTGCATCCTTCCACGCTTTACTGTTTTCGCGGCATGCCAACATACTATCAGCCCACTCGTTCCACTTCTCTCGGCCCTGTTTGTAGAGCCTTAGAGATTCATCCACGTTCATCTTTGATTCCTGTCCCTGAGCGTGTCGCCCTTACATGAGCGGGTTCGCTCACTGTATTGTCCACTCAATGTACGAAAACCGAGCCTCGGCTCAGCCCACCCTGGCCAGTTCCAGGCGGCCGACCCAGCGGTCTTCGAGGACGGCGCGCAGGCGGCGGGACTCGGGGGTGGTCAGGTTGGGGTCGCGTTCGAGCCAGGTCAGGGCCTCGTCCCGCGCGGTTTCCAGCAGTTTGCTGTCACGCACGATATTGGCCACCCGGAAGTCGGGCATCCCGGACTGACGCGTGCCCAGAAACTCGCCCGGCCCGCGAAACGCCAGGTCGGCTTCGGCAATTTTGAAGCCGTCGTCAGTTTCCGTCATCACCTGTAGACGCCGCTGGGACTCGTCGCCCGGCGCGTATTGGGCCAGCAGCAAACACAAGGAAGCCGCTTGCCCGCGCCCGACTCGACCGCGCAACTGGTGCAACTGGGCCAGGCCGAAGCGCTCGGCATGTTCAATCACAATGACGGTCGCGTTCGGCACGTCGATGCCGACCTCAATGACGGTGGTCGAAACCAGCAAGTGATGCTGGCCAGCCTTGAAGCGCTGCATGACCGCGTCTTTTTCGTTGCCCTTCATGCGGCCATGCACGAGGCCGACCGAATAGTCGGCAAAGAAAGTCTGCGCCAGCTCTTTGGCCATGGAGGTCGCAGCCTTGAGGTCGGACTTCTCCGATTCCTCAACCAGTGGATAGACGACATAGGCTTGATGGCCCTGTTCGATCTGGTCTTTGACGAGTTGATAGACTTTTTTTCGCTCGCCTTCATGGAACACCTGGGTCGTGATCGGCTTGCGGCCCGGCGGGCGTTCGTCCAGGGCCGAGACATCCAGATCACCGTACAGGGTCAGGGCCAGGGTGCGGGGGATCGGGGTCGCGGTCAGCAGCAGAATATCCGGATTCGCACCGCGTTTTCGCAGGGCGGCGCGCTGCATCACCCCAAATCGATGCTGCTCATCCACAATGGCCAAGCCCAGATGCCGAAAGCGTACGCCCTCCTGGATCAGGGCGTGCGTGCCAACCGCAATCTCGACCTCGCCCCGTTCCAAGAGACCATAGATCTCCTGTTTCCGTTTTGGGCGGATTTCTCCGGTCAGCAAGGTCATGGAGAGACCGAGTTGCTCGGCCAGCGGCGTCAGCGTCCGGTAGTGCTGCTCGGCCAAGAGTTCCGTCGGAGCCATAAAGGCCACCTGGTAGCCGCTGTCGAGGGCGGCCAGAGCCGCAAAGAAGGCCACGATCGTCTTGCCCGACCCAACATCTCCCTGGACCAGGCGGTTCATCGGGTGGGGAGCGGCCATATCCTGAAAAATCGCCTCAACCACCCGCTCCTGGGCTGCGGTCAATTGAAACGGCAGGATACCATATATCTGCTGGACGAGCGGCCCCGGCACAATGGACAGCCCCTCTTCCCGGACGGTATTGCGCCGGCGCAGCGCCATGCCCAGTTGCAAATAAAAGAGTTCATCAAACACCACGGCCCGGTGCGCCTGAGAGGTGGCCTCGTTGAGTTCAACAACCTCGGCGTCGAGCGAGGGAACGTGTAACTGTCGCAGGGCGCGATTGAGCGGCATCAGGTGCAGGCGCTCGCAGATTTCCTGCGGCACGCCGTTGGAAACCTGATCGACATAGCGGTCAACCGCACCATGCACGATACGCCGCATGGCAGCCACCGTCATTTCGGTGGTCTTATTATAAATGGGCAGGACGCGGGCGGTCTCGTCGTCTTCTTCCAGCGGCTCCATGTCCGGGTGGATCATCCACTTACCACCCTTCATGCCCTTCTCGACCTTGCCGTACAGCAGGACCCGCTGGCCAAGCTGATAGCGCTGCTGAAAATAGCGATGCTGATGATACCACAGCAGGAAGAGAAAGCCGGTTTCGTCTCGGACAACGGCTTCGAGCACCCAGCGACGCCGGCGGGCCAGAAAGCGCCGCTCCATCCGGGCGATCTGGCCGCTGACCGCCGTCTCATCTCCCACCTGAAGATGACAAATTTGCTTGATTTCGCGCCGGTCCTGGTAGCGGAAGGGAATATGGTAGAGCAGGTCTTCGACCGTTTCTATACCAAGCCGCGCCAACTGCTCAGCCCGACGCGGTCCCACGCCTTTGACATACTGCACCGAATTTTTGAGCGGCGGCGGACGCGGACGAAAGGAGCGCGCTGGAGCAGCATTCCCTTTCTCTCCCTCCTTGCTAAGGGGGGCTGGGGGGGATGACCGATCAAAGAGACGGGGAGTTTCAGCCGCCTTTCGACTTTCCACCTCCCCGCCTTTCGACTTTCCGCCAGCCATACCCCTCTTACCCGTGCTCTTCACCATGATAAGCCTGGAGCGGGCACACGCCGAGCAGGCCCTGCTTGAGGCGGGCAATGCCTTCGACTGCCGCTCCCGCTCCCGCCACCGTCGTAAAATACGGCACCTGACACTCCAGGGAACTCCGCCGAATCGAAAAGGAATCCTTAATGGACTGCGCCCCCTCGGTCGTATTAATGACCAGATCGATCGAGCCCGCCTGGAGGGCATCCACAATATGCGGAGAACCTTCCAGGACTTTATTCACCATCTCAACCGACAGCCCGTGCTGCTGGAGAAATGCACAGGTGCCGCGCGTCGCCACCATAGAGAAGCCATTCTCCGCCAACTGTTTGGCAATAGGCAGGGTGGCAGGCTTATCGCGGTCACGAACACTCAAGAAGACCTTGCCCGTTTCCGGCAAGATATTCCCCGCCGCAAATTGCGCTTTGACAAAAGCCATGGCAAAGGACTGGTCCACCCCCATGACCTCGCCGGTTGACTTCATCTCCGGTCCCAGGATGGTGTCCACACCGGGGAATTTGATAAACGGAAACACCGCTTCTTTAACATTGACGTGGTCGGGAATGACTTCCTGGGTAAAACCCAGTTCGTCCAAGGTTTTGCCCGCCATGACGCGCGCGGCTATTTTTGCCAGCGGGACGCCGATGGACTTACTCACAAACGGCACGGTGCGGGAGGCGCGCGGATTCACCTCGATCAGAAAAACCTGCTGATCCTTGACGGCGAACTGGATATTCATCAGGCCAACCACACCCAACTCTTGGGCCAGCAGGGTGGTTTGCCGTCGGATTTCAGCCTGCACAGCGGCGGACAAGGTACGCGGCGGGAGCGAACACGCACTGTCACCGGAGTGGATACCGGCGAGTTCGATATGTTCCATAATGCCGCCGATCACCACTCGCTGGCCGTCGCTCAGAGCGTCCACATCAACCTCGGTGGCGTCGTCCAGGAATTTATCGATCAGGACCGGCCGCTCCGCGGACACGGACACGGCCTCGCGCATATAGCGTCGCAGGCTTGTCTCGTCATACACCAGTTCCATAGCCCGCCCGCCCAGGACATAGGAAGGACGAACCAGCACCGGATAGGCAATGTCCTGGGCAATAACTACGGCTTCCTCAACCGACCGGGCGGTGCCATTGGCCGGCTGTCGCAGGCCGAGCCGTTCGAGCATACGCTTGAACCGTTCGCGGTCCTCGGCCCGGTCGATCGCATCCGGCGGCGTGCCCAGGATCGGCACCCCGGCCTGTTCGAGCGGCACGGCCAGCTTGAGCGGCGTCTGCCCGCCGAACTGGACAATGACGCCATGCGGCTGTTCGCGCTGCACAATACTCAGCACATCTTCCAGCGTCAGCGGCTCGAAATACAGCTTGTCTGATGTGTCATAATCCGTACTGACGGTCTCAGGATTACAGTTCACCATAATGGCTTCAAAGCCGTCTTCTTTGAGCGCAAAGGCCGCGTGCACGCAGCAATAGTCGAACTCGATGCCCTGGCCGATCCGATTCGGCCCGCCACCCAGAATGATCACCTTCTTGCGGTCGGTCGGCTGGGACTCGTCTTCGCCTTCGTAGGTTGAGTATAAATAGGGTGTATGGGCCACAAATTCAGCCGCGCAGGTGTCTACTGTTTTATAGACCGGAATCACACCCAGACGTTCGCGTTCGGCCCGGACGGCATCCTCGCTGACACCAAGCAGACGGCCAAGATGGACATCGGAAAAGCCCATCTGTTTCGCCCGGCGTAACAGGCCGGGCGGTAATGCCGCCACGACCTCCGTCGGTTTGGCGACGGCCCCGGTAGTCTCTTCTAGCCCCTTCGCCCGCTGGACTTCCTTCTCACACTCTAGGATCTGCACGATATTATCCAGAAACCACGGATCGATTTTTGACAGCTGATAGAGTTCATCCACACCCATGCCCAGGCGGAGCGCTTCCGCCACAGACCACAATCGCTGGGCGTTGGGGGTTTGCAGGGACGCGCGAATGGCGTCGAGCGGGGTCTCAACGCTGCCGTTTATCGATTCAAACCCGTAGCTGTCGATTTCGAGCGAACGCAGGGCTTTCTGGAGCGCCTCCTTGAAGGTCCGGCCTATGGACATGGCCTCGCCGACCGATTTCATTTGCGGTCCGAGCAAATCCCGCGCTTGGGGGAATTTGTCAAAAGTAAAACGCGGCACCTTGACCACCACATAGTCGATCGTGGGTTCAAAAGAGGCTGGCGTTTCGCGCGTAATATCATTCGGAATTTCGTCCAGGGTGTAGCCCACGGCCAGCTTTGCGGCAATTTTGGCAATCGGAAATCCGGTCGCTTTACTCGCCAGTGCCGAGGAACGGGACACGCGCGGGTTCATTTCAATAACGACCAACCGGCCGGTCTCCGGGTGGACGGCGAACTGGATATTGGACCCACCCGTGTCCACCCCGATTTCACGGATAATGCGCAACGCCGCATCCCGCATGAGTTGGTATTCCTTATCGGTCAGGGTCTGGGCGGGCGCCACCGTAATGGAATCGCCAGTATGAACGCCGAGCGGATCGAAATTTTCGATGGAGCAGATGATGACCACATTGTCCTGGGTGTCACGCATCACTTCCAATTCAAACTCTTTCCAACCGGCAATCGACTCTTCAATCAGGACCTCATGCGTGGGAGAGGCCTGTAAGCCCCACTCAACAATGGTCTGAAACTCTTGCGGTGTTTGGACGATCCCACCCCCGGCCCCCCCCAGGGTGCGGGACGGCCGGATAATCAACGGCAGGCCCAAGGTCTCGCGTAAGACGTAGGCTTCCTCAAGAGAATGGATACAGCCGCTCCGAGGCAGATCCAGCCCGATGCGCTCCATGGCCGCCTTGAACAAATCCCGATCTTCGGCTTTCTTGATGGCCGGCAGCTTGGCCCCGATGAGTTCTACTCCGTAGCGGTCGAGAATACCCCCTTCGGCCAGGTCAATGGCCAGATTCAAACCGGTCTGGCCGCCAATGGTCGGCAGCAAGGCGTCCGGGCGTTCTCTTTCAATAATTTTTTCAAGGACAGGCCGGGTCAGCGGTTCAATATAGGTCCGGTCCGCAAAATCGGGGTCGGTCATAATCGTGGCCGGATTCGAGTTGACCAGTATGACGCGGTAGCCCTCCTCTTTGAGTGCCTTACAGGCTTGGGTGCCCGAGTAATCGAATTCGCACGCCTGGCCAATCACAATGGGGCCGGAACCGATCAGTAAAATGGAATGAAGGTCTGTACGCTTGGGCATGGTGTCTATCTGCTGGTCAGGAATCAGCCGCGAAACTGCTCCATCAGCGCGGTGAAGCGCCGAAATAAATAGTCTGCGTCATGGGGACCCGGAGAAGACTCCGGATGGTACTGCACGGAAAAGAGGGGCTCCTGCGTATGCCGCAAGCCTTCAACCGTCCGGTCGTTCAGGTTGAGGTGGGTGACTTCCGCCCGCTCTTGCAACGAATCGACATCGACACAGAAACCGTGATTCTGCGCCGTAATTTCAACCTTCCGGGTTGCGAGATCCATCACCGGCTGATTGCCCCCGTGATGACCGAATTTGAGTTTATAGGTCTGCCCGCCCAACGCCAGACCCAGAATCTGGTGTCCCAGACAGATACCAAACAAGGGGACTTTTCCGACCAGGGCGGCGATATTCTCCTTGGCATACGGCAACGCATCCGGGTCGCCCGGCCCATTCGATAAGAAAACACCATCCGGCTTGAGGCCCAGGACTTCTGCCGCAGGCGTGTGGGCCGGCACGACCCGCACCCGACAGCCTGCCTCAACCAGATGGCGCAGGATGTTGAACTTCACGCCAAAATCGTAAGCAACCACAGAGAAGCGCGGCTCGGGTACACGGCCTGTCCCTTGCTGGCGATAGCCGCCCTCCAACTCCCAATAGCCTTGAGACCAGTCGTACGGCTCGCGACAGGTGACCTCTTTGACCAGGTCACGTCCAACCAAGCTTGGGGCGGCTTGCGCTTTTTCCACCAAACGCTTGGCATCGAGGTCACGGGTCGAGATCACGCCCTGTTGGGCGCCGCCGTCGCGAATGCGACGGACGAGCGCCCGGGTATCAATGCCCTGAATGCCCACGATGTCATGCTCGCACATATAGGCGGCCAGGCTCTTCTGAGCCCGCCAGTTGCTGGGCCGTTCCCAGTATTCCTTGACCACAAAGCCTTCAACAAAAGGCTGACGGGATTCAACATCTTCGGTATTGACCCCGACATTGCCGATCTCGGGATAGGTCATGGTGACGATCTGGCCTGTATAGGAGGGATCGGTGAGAATTTCCTGATAGCCAGTCAGCGAAGTGTTGAAGACGATCTCGCCGACCACTTCTCCCTGAGCGCCAAAAGCGCTCCCCTCAAAAACTGTCCCATCGGCAAGGGCTAAGAGTGCTGTGGGTCTCACGCCGGCTGGCCCTCCTGTTCACGGTCATCGTACACGATCCGACCATCGACCATGGTCAGCCGTACCTTACCGGTCAGCTCCCAGCCGGCAAAAGGCGTGTTCTGACTGCGCGACCGAGAGGCAAGTGGTTTCACCTGCCAGCTCGCTTGGGTGTCAAAAAGTGTCAGGTCCGCCGGCCTGCCCACCGAAAGCGTGCCATAGGGGAGCCCCAGAATACGAGCCGGGTTCATAGTCAGTTTCTGTACTGCTTCGGAGAGGGACAACACCCCGTCCTGGACTAAACGTAGCGTCAACGACAGGGCCGTCTCCAAGCCAGTCACGCCGTGAGCGGCCTGGTCGAATTCGACCTCTTTCTCGTCTCTGTGGTGGGGGGCATGGTCGGTCGCAATGGCGTCAATGGTCCCGTCTCGCAAGCCTTCCTTCATGGCCGCCACATCGTCGGCCAGTCGGAGCGGCGGGCTCATTTTTGCGTTGGTATTATACCCCTCAACTGCCTCTTCGGTGAGCGTAAAATGATGCGGAGCGACCTCGGTCGTGACCGCCAGACCTTCGGCTTTTGCCTGACGGACCGAGTCCACCGCGCGGCGGGTACTGATATGAGCAATATGCACCCGTCCGCCGGTAAGGCGCGCCAGAGCAATATCACGGGCGACCATGACATCTTCGGCGACACTCGGGACGCCGCGAATCCCCAGGCGCACCGAGGTCGGCCCCTCATTCATACTCCCCCCGGATGAGAGGTGCAGGTCTTCTTCATGCACGCTGATCGGCACATCAAACATCGAGCAGTATTCCAGCGCCCGGCGCATAAGGTTGGCATCCATAACCGGACGTCCGTCGTCTGATATGGCGACGGCACCGGCCTCAATCATCTCTCCGATTTCGGCTAACTCTTCTCCGTGGAGGCCCTTTGAAAGCGCCCCGATCGGGAACACCCGAGCCAACCCGACACTGCGCGCCTGCTCAACAATAAAGCGCGTGACCGCTCCATTATCATTGACCGGATTGGTATTGGCCATACACGCCACCGCGGTGAATCCGCCAGCCACCGCGGCCTGGGTGCCGGTCAGAACCGTCTCTTTGTATTCATAGCCCGGCTCGCGCAGGTGGACATGCATATCAATCAGTCCAGGAACGACAACGCAGCCGGAGGCGTCAATACGCTGCGCCTCGACCGAGGCAAAGCCGCCGGGCTGGCCCAACTCACGAATCACGCCCTCTTCGGTGAGGAGATCGAGGTTCGCCTCCAGCCCATTGACCGGATCAATGACCGTTCCGTTCTGCACGACTCTGCGCATGGTTTATTGCCCCACCGCCCGTTTGGGTAAAGTGTGCTCATCCCACACACTGGGTTCTGCCTGCACGTCAGAACCCTCCTGTCCGACCGCCTGCCCATTGGCTACAGACTGGTCCCGGGTCGCCAGCCGCTCCTGCGTTGTGAGCAGGTAGAGAACGGCCATGCGGACCGCAACGCCGTTTGTCACTTGTTCGAGAATCACCGAATACGGACCATCTGCAACCCGTGAGTCAATCTCAACACCGCGGTTCATTGGACCGGGGTGTAAAATAATGACGTTCGGTTTTGCTTCTCTGAGCGCCTCGACAGTCAAGCAGAAGCGGCGGGCGTATTCGTCCAGGCTGGGAAAGAAATTCCGCGTTTGTCGCTCACGCTGCAAGCGCAGCATCATAATCGCGTCAACCCCGGCCAGGCCGGCCCGCAAATCCGTATGCCGTTCAGCACCCCAACGGCTGAATTCCGGTGGCAGCAGGGTTGGTGGGCCGATCAGCCGGACCTGGGCACCCAGGGTTGTCAGGGCCAGGATATTGGACCGCGCCACCCGGCTGTGGAGAATATCGCCCACAATGGCAACGGTTTTTCCGTGAATGTCGCCGAGATGTTCACGGATGGTCATGACGTCCAGAAGCGCCTGGGTCGGGTGCTCATGGGTGCCGTCACCGGCATTGATCACCGGACATTGATTCAACCGGGCCAGCAGGTGAGGCGCGCCGGACGCCGGATGACGCAGCACCAGGGCCGCCGGACGCATGGCGCACAGGTTGCGGGCCGTATCCATCAGAGTTTCTCCTTTGTTCACGCTGCTCGTGGAGGCGGAGATATTGATCGCATCAGCAGACAGGCGTTTGGCCGCAATCTCAAAGGAGGAGCGCGTCCGGGTGCTGGATTCGTAGAACAGGTTGATAATGGTTTTCCCCCGGAGCGTTGGGACTTTTTTCACCTCCCGCTCAGAAATCTCCCGAAAAGATTCGGCCGTGTTGAGCACAAATAATAATTCGTCCCGAGACAAACCTTCGATACCAAGAAAATGGCGCTGGCTGAACGTCATGGCGACCCCCTACTCTATCACGACCCGATCCTGTCCATCGTGTTCCACTAGACAGACCGACACCCGTTCTTCGTACGACGTTGGAATATTTTTTCCCACATAGTCAGGCCGAATCGGCAGCTCGCGGTGTCCTCGATCAACCAGGACTGCAAGTTGAATGCTTTTGGGCCGGCCAAAGTCAACCAGCGCGTCCATTGCCGCGCGGACGGTCCGCCCCGTGTACAGCACATCGTCTACCAGCACGATGCGCATGGTATCGACCGCAAAAGGGATGGAGGTGCCATGCACCTCAGGCTGGGTCCGGGTCCGCCCCACGTCGTCGCGATACAGGGTGATATCAATTTCTCCGCACTGCGGACGGACCCCTTCGATCGCGGCGACCTTGTCTGCCAAGCGACCCGACAGGTCCACGCCACGGGTGTGAATCCCAACCAACGCGAGTTGGTCGCTCCCTTGATTCCGCTCAAGAATCTCGTGTGCAATCCGGGTCAGGGCCCGTGCGATTGCTGACGAATCCAGAACGATACGCTGCGTCGCCTGTGGCATAAGTCAAAAAAAAGCCCCCTTGGAAGTCCAAGGAGGCTTATTCTACTTTCGTCAATGCAGTGAGGAAGATGAAATCTTTCATGGCCGCCCTTCCTAGCCTCTCGGGGCTAAATTAAAGGTTCCTTTTGTGTACCCCCGTTCCTCTTGACTGTCAAGGGATCACTCCGTCCAGCAGTCTCGTAGGTCGAGTTAGCCGACGGCGTAACCCGACACCCCGCGCCTTACCCCTGTCGGATTACGCTTCGCTAATCCGACCTACGGAGACCATACGAACAAATCAGGCCACCGCTTACACCGGCCAGTCCTGCGTTTGGTAGGCCATTTCCCAGAAGAGATATTCGTAGCGAGCGCTGGTTTGAAAAATCTGGGTGAGCTGCTTTTCGTCCGCGGTTGATGCCAGGCGGTCGAGCACGTCCCGGAGCCAAGTCGAAAGGGCGGCAAACTCCGGGTCGGCGTACATATCAATCCATTTGCCATAAAAGGCCGGAGCGCTCGGCCTGCCCTGTCGTGCCAGAGCCTGGCCGATTTCACTATAGCCCCACTGGCAGGGCAGGACCGCGCTGACTATGGCAGCCAGGTCTCCGAGCGCCGCCACTCGTACTAAATGATTCGTATACGCCTGAGTGGTTGGCGCGGCCTGAGTGGAGACCAGCGTCTCCGTGCTGATGCCACACTCCGCAGCAAACGCGCGGTGGAGCGCCATTTCCTGATTGAGGGTCGCATCAAGGAGTCGGGCAAAACGTCCCATGGTGTCCAGGTCGGGAGCTTTTGCCGTCGCCAGGGCCAGGACGCGGCTGTACTCAATCAGGAATATATAGTCCTGACACATGTAAAACTGGAATTTTTCCAAGGGTAGGCTGCCGTTTCCGAGGCCGACCACAAAGGGGTGCGTGAGCGTCTTTTGCCAGGTCGGCGTGGCTGCATGTAATTTTTGGCTCAAGGACATACGAACTTCCTCCTCGAATTAGCCCTGTGACTCCACTCAGCGCCGACTCAGTCCGATTCCTCTATTCCTCTCCTCGGAGGGGTCCGGGGTGGGTGTGGCCTCGCGTCCGGTAGGAGAGAACCCACCCCGCCTTCGGCACCCCTCCCAAGAGGGGATAGAGAATCAGCGCTTCTGTAAATACAGGAGAAATTCTTTATTGCCTTTTGGCCCCCGCAGGGGAGACTCCGTCACCCCTCTGACTTGAAGCCGCCACTGATTCGCACGCTCCTGCAAGTCCGACAGTACTTCCGTATGGAGGGCCGGGTCACGGACAACACCACCCTTCCCCACCCGGCCTTTCCCCACTTCGAATTGAGGCTTCACCAAGGCAACAATCTCTCCCCTGTCGGTAATCAGGCTGGTGACGTGGGGGATGACCAGGGTGAGTGAAATAAACGAGGCGTCTATCACCGCCAAGCTTGGAGTCGGGATCAATTCGTCAGGAGTAAGGCTACGGATATTACGCCGTTCCAGGTTCACGACGCGCGGGTCTTGGCGGAGAGACCAGGCCAGTTGCCCATAGCCGACGTCAACGGCAAAGACCTTGGCTGCGCCGTTCTGTAACAGACAGTCCGTAAACCCACCGGTTGAAGCCCCGACATCCAGGGCGGTGACCCCGGTCACGTCCAAACCAAAGGCTTTCAGTCCACCCGCCAGTTTGTGGCCGCCTCGACTGACATACGGAGACTGCGCGTCGGCCTTGAGCCTCACTGCGGTCGCCGGATCAACCAAGGTGCCGGGCTTGTCCACCCGCTGCTCGCCGGCAACCACGGCACCAGCCATGATCAGCCGCCGGGCCTGCTCTCGGCTGGAAACCAGACCGCGTTCAACCAGCAGCAGATCGAGGCGTTTGCGTTGGCTCACGTTTCAGACGGGACGGCTCGTTCGACCACAAAACGGGCGATCTGGCGCAGCGGTTCGGCTTTGGGCCCAAATGATTGGAGGGCGGTGAGAGCCTCATCAAGCAGCTCTCGCGCATACCGCTTGGTTTTTTTCATACCCAGGGCGGCAGGATAGGTGGCTTTGTTGAGCTCGGCATCACGGCCAACTCGTTTGCCCGTTTTTGCCGTGCCGCCTTCAATATCCATAATATCGTCCGTCACCTGAAAGGCCAGTCCAACGGCCGTCCCGTACCGGTCGAGGCAGGCGTATTGTTTCGCGCTCGCTCCCCCGACTCGGGCGCCAACGCGGACCGATGCCCGCAGCAGTGCCCCGGTCTTGCGGGTATGAATATACTCAACCCGTTTGCGAGTCGGCTTTTGATGTTCGGCTTCAATGTCCGCCACCTGTCCGCCAACCATGCCGGCCATACCGGCTCCGGCCGCCACTTCCCATATAGCTTGGAGAGCCGCGGTGCGGTCCTGTCTGCGTTTGAGCGCGGCCTGGGCCATAATCCGAAAGGCTTCGGTCAGTAGCCCGTCACCGGCCAAAATGGCCATGGCTTCACCAAACACGACATGATTGGTCGGCTTCCCGCGTCGCAGGTCATCATCGTCCATGGCCGGCAGATCGTCGTGCACCAACGAGTACGAATGGATCATTTCCAACGCGCAGGCAAAGGGCAGGATGGGCTGCGGCCGCGCGCCGACGGCCTCCCCGCTGGCCAGGGCCAGGATGGGCCGAATCCGTTTCCCCCCGGAAAACAGACTGTAGTGCATGGCCTTGCCCAGGTTCTTGGGCGGGGCCTCATGGTCGGCCAGGAGCTGCTTGAGCGTCCGGTCGATCAGCGTACAGCGCCGTTCTAAATACTGTTCGAGTTTCACGCATCCCCTTCTTCGTCGGTTTCTAAGCTTTGGGTCTGAAAGAGACCGCTGTTATCCCGTGTTAAGACCTCGACCCGTTTTTCCACTTCGGTCAGTTTCTCTTCCAGAAAGCGTACCAGCGCCACCCCCTCTTCAAATGCCTGGAGGGATTCTTCGAGCGACAGGGTCCCAGCGTCAAGTTTCTCAACTACGCCTTCCAAATCCTGTAAGGCGTCTTCAAATTTTTTATCCACGGCAATTTCCATCTCTATCTCAGTCTATCGAGGGTGTTACCTCTTCAACGCGGGCCCGTGCTTCGCCTTGAGCAAAAGTCAAGCGCACGTTCTCTCCGGGACGCAGCGTTGCAGCATCCCGCACGACAGCGTTCTCAGGTATAGTCCGCGTGAGACTATATCCCCGACCCAAAACAGCAAGGGGACTCAAGCTGTTGAGGGTTGCGGCGAGGTCTTCGAGTCGGGCACGTGCCCCCTCGTTCTTGCTCTGAAACGCCGAATGGAGACGGGCCAGCGCTATCCGTGTTCGCTCGCGTAGCGCGTCAACCTGGTGCTGCGGGTCACGCATACGTTCTTCCAGTTGCATGGCCTGACGGCGCCGGTCAGTCACCGTCCGCTGCATAGCTGTTGTTAACGCCCGGGCAGTATCCACCACACGGTCAGACAGGTCAGCCCATACTGGCACAACCATCTCGGCCGCGGCAGTCGGCGTTGGAGCGCGGGAATCCGCCACCAGGTCGGCAATGCTCAGGTCAATCTCATGGCCAACCGCGGCGATAACAGGCCGGTCCGAGTCGGCGATTGCGCGGGCCACCACCTCTTCATTAAAAGCGTATAGATCCTCACGCGAGCCGCCACCGCGCCCGACAATAATCACCTCCACCTGCCCGTGCTCGTTCAGGTCATTGATACCCGCGGCAATTTCAACACCCGCCCCGGCGCCTTGCACTTTAGTGGGTCGGACGACGACCTGCGTATACGGGCAGCGGCCGTGCAGAATGGTCAGAATATCCTGAATAGCCGCCCCTCCGAGGGCGGTCACGACGCCGACCCGACGCGGGAAGAATGGCAGGGGGCGTTTGCGCTCCGGGGCGAAGAGGCCCTCGGAGGCGAGTTTGGCTTTGAGTTGCTCCAGGGCTAATTGTTGCCCACCCAGCCCGCGCGGCTCCATGCTGGCCGCATAGACCTGCAAATCGCCCCGGGCGGAATACAGACTGACCCGGCCCTTGATCAGGACCTCCAGACCGTCCTCGGGCCGGAATCGAAGCAACCGGGCATAACCGCGAAACATCACACCACGCAACTGGCTGGTCTCATCCTTGAGGGTGAAATAGATATGCCCGGAGGCGGGGGTGCGCAGGCCGGAGAGTTCACCAACGACCCAGATGTCGCCAAAATCGGCCTCAAGCTGGCCCTGGATCAGGCTTGCCAGGTCGGTGACGGACAGCGCACGCGAGGAGCCAGATGCAAAGGCAGAGGTCGTCATAGCGGCAGAGGTCACGCCAGCACGTCGGCCGCCCTAGCCTTTTGCCTCAGCAACCGTGGTCTGAAAGACCTTCCACGACTTGAGTAACTCAAGCGCCCGGTCGAGCTGCGGGTCTTTGCCCAGCTCCCCTTCCTTAATATCAATCTCGGGCAGGGCCTGGGGCTCGGCATCGGCAGGACGGTCGCCCAATGGATCGTTCGGAGTGTCGCTGATGTTGCCAAAATGTCCGCGCAAATTCTCTTCACGCACCCCGTGCCGTCGTTGGGCGGCGGCATAGGCTTCGGGGATGTTTTCAAGTTCAATGTCAGGGGCGATGCCCGTCACCTGGATCGACCGTCCATTCGGTGTGAAATACATGGCGGTCGTCAGCCGCAGCGCCGCCCCCCCATCGACCGGTAAAATCGTCTGCACCGAGCCTTTGCCAAAAGTCTTGACTCCCAGCACCACTGCGCGGCCGTGATCCTGGACCGCCCCGGCGACGATCTCGGAGGCGCTGGCACTGCCGCCATTGACCAGGACAACCATCGGGATGTCCGTATATCCTCCGGGATGGGCGAAATATTTTTGCTGCTGGCTTTCGAGTCGGCCTTCGGTATACACGATCATGCCGGAACTCAAAAAGAGGTCGGAGACCTTGACCGCCTGGCTGAGCAGTCCGCCGGGGTTATTGCGCAGGTCCAGCACCATGCCCTGGAGTGGGACGGCTTCCTGACCGAATTTTTTCAGCGCGGTATCCAGATCATTACTGGTTCGATCCTGAAACTGGGTGACCCGGATATAGACATAGCCTTCTTCCAGGATTTTCGATTTCACACTGCGAATCTTGATCACTTCACGAATAAGGGACACATCAATCAGCCGGGGAACACCTTCACGGCGGACCGAGATCGTAATCTGAGTCCCCTGCTTGCCCCGCATCTTTTTGACCGCCTGGATAAGCGACATGTCTTTTGTCAGCTCATCGTTAATCTTGATGATCTGATCCCCGGCTTGGACTCCGGCACGGTAGGCGGGCGTATCCTCAATGGGCGAAACAACGGTCAGAATGCCATCGCGAAGGGTGATCTCAATACCCAGACCGCCGAAACTGCCCTCCGTATCAACCTGGAGCTCCTTATAGGAATCCGGTGTCAGATAGGCACTGTGCGGGTCCAACGCACCGAGCATGCCATTAATCGCCCCTTCGATAAGGGCTTGGGTCTCTGTTTCCTCAACGTAGTTCTTGCGAACAATGGCCAAGACATTAGTGAACGCCTCAAGGTCTTCATAGGTGCTGCGGTCAACGGCTGAAACAAGATTGAGCCCATGTCCCCCAAACAGAATCACGCTGAGCCCAACACCACCAGCAACCAATCCGATCAGGATTCGCCGCCGCTTCCTGTGCATCATTGTATTCCCCTGCTATCTGCCATGCCCTCGGCTTTGTACGCTGTTGCCAGTCGTACAGTATAGCATACTTCATACTCTCCGATATGGGACGGGGCTGCTATCCGGCCTTGTCTTCCTCATGCTGCTTGGGAATAAGGCCCCCTTATCCTTCTGACAGTACGGGGGTATGGGCGCCGGACGTCGGCATTCCCGTATCGACACGCCACTCTCCCTGTTGGATCAAACGCCGGAGCACCTTCTCTATCTGAGGTTGAGCCCAGTCATTATAGCCAATGTGGTGATAAACGACTTGCCCTTGACGATCAATGACAAATGTTTCGGGATAACCGGTGACACCATATTTCTTGCCAACCTCTCCCCGGACATCAAGCAGCACGGGAAAGGTATATCCACCTTCTTGCAGATAGGGCTTCACCGTGGCGGCTCCATCGACATCCTGGCTCACAGCCAACAACACAAAGTCCTCACCGCTGAGTTTGTGAGCGAGGGTTTCCATAGTCGGCATCTCCTGCCGACACGGACCGCACCACGTCGCCCAAACATTGAGCAGAACAACTTTCCCCTTGAGCTGAGACAGGCGGACCGCCTGACCGCTCATATCGGGCAGCAGGAAATCCGGAGCCGGTCGGGGCAGTGTGGTCGGAGAGGGCGTTGTGATCAGCAGCAGCACGCCCAGCAGAACAACCGAGCCGATCCCCCCGAGGATAAACCAGAGTCTCACCGCGATTTCTCCAGCGTATTGTGGACAGCCGGGACGCGCCCGTGCTGCCCGCTTTTGAATAGAAGGCTCGCCCCGACCAGCATCAGGCCGATGCTGATCACCTGGGCTTGAGAGAATGCTCCCCAGAGCGGAGGATTGACCCGCACAAATTCCAGGAAAAACCGGGCAATCCCGGCCAAGAGCAAATACCCCCAAAACAGGGAGCCGGGGTGATACCCAGCCGTCCGGCGGTTCCACAACACGGCCGCAATCGCAAAATACGCTGCCAACTCGTAGAGCGGCGTCGGATGAACGAACACGTCCGGCGGATAGTCCCAGCCAACAATGGCATCCGGGTAGGCCATTCCCCAGGGCAGGTCGGTTGGCGGTCCCCAGTCCCCGTCACCAGCTAACTGGCAGCCAATGCGTCCGGTTCCATGGCCCAGGGCAATTGCCGGGGCAATCGCATCCATGGTCTCCCGCCAGGGTAGCTTATAGTGCCGGATACACACACTGACGCCGACGGTGCCACCGATTAAGCCGCCGTGCCAGACAAAGCCGGCACCGGTGAAAAGCAAAGCCCACGGATCGGCCAGAAATGCGGACCAATTACCCAGAATGAAAAGCAGCCGGGCACCGATCAGCCCCCCGATGGCAGCCCACAGGACCAGGGTCGAAGCAAGGTCCGGGTTCCGGCCTTGATAGGCCAGCCCTTTACCCAGCAGCCAAGCCGCAGCCACGAAGCCCAGGGCCATCATGACCCCGTAGCTGTATATCGTGAAGGGGCCGAGTTCGAGCAGGACGGGATACATACGGCGATCATAGCCGAGGGCATGGCCTGATGCCAGTTCGGTGGACATCTGGACGGCTCTCATCTTGTATGCACCGGAGGACTCAGCTACCTATCACACAGAGAAGAAACAACAGCATGCGAGCCGTTATCCAGCGAGTGAGCGAGGCGCGGGTCTCGGTTGAGGGGGAAATCGTCGGGCAGATCCAGCACGGCCTGCTTGTCCTGCTCGGCGTGACAACGGGGGACACCGAAGCGGAGGCGAACTTTCTGAGCGAGAAAATTATCGGGCTGCGGATTTTCTCGAACCAGGCCGGAAAATTTGCCTATTCAGTCCAAGACGTGGGCGGATCACTTTTGATTGTCTCGCAATTCACGCTGTACGGCGATACGCGCAAAGGTCGCCGCCCATCGTTTACGGCCGCGGCGGGGACGGCCACCGCCAAACCGTTGTATGAATATTTTGTCGCCTGCTGTCAGCGCCGCCATATTCCGGTTGCCACGGGCCACTTCCAGGCGCATATGGCAGTCCAACTTGTAAACGACGGCCCGGTGACGCTCATTCTCGACACCGCGGACCGTGGATCACGTCAATAGAGCTGAGCAGCCATGCCACAAGCCGGTTTCTGGGCCATCGACCCCACCCGCAAGATACACTTTGGAAAAGATGGCTGGTGGTATGCCAACGATGAGCGTATCCAAAATCAGCGCATCAACAAGCTCTTCAGCCAATGCCTCCAAGAGAATGAGCGGGGCGAGTATGAAATCGTGCTGGGGCGCGACCACGCGCGCGTCGAAATTGAAGACACGCCCTATGTTGTGACCCAGGTCGCCGGAGACCCGGAGCAGGGATTTACCTTGCGATTAAACGACGAGAGCCAAGAGCGACTGTCCCCCCCCACGCTGACCATCGGCGCCAATGATGTCCTGTACTGCAAAGTCAAAGGACAAAAACACGCGGCCCGCTTTCTTCGACCAGCCTATTACCAACTCACGCAGTACGTCCAGCCGGCGGCTACGGGCGAAGGATTCGTTTTACACATAGGTGAGGACACCTACCCGATCCGGGTTAAAGAGCCTGACTAGTCCGGTCGTTCACCCATGCACATCGTCTTTGTCGAACCGGAGATTCCGCCCAACACTGGGACAACCGCCCGGCTATGTGCAGCTACGCAAAGTCCCTTGCACCTCGTTGGTCCGCTGGGATTTTCTCTTGAGGACCGCTATCTCAAGCGCGCCGGCCTCGACTACTGGCCAGCTGTCGACCTGCACGTGTATGAGTCGTGGAGCGCCTTCCTCAAACGTCGCCCACCCGGTCGTCTGCTGGCCTTTTCCGCCCGCGCCCAGCGGTCCTACACCACGGTTCGCTATCGGCCCGACGACCTGCTCGTCTTTGGCAGCGAGACACGGGGGTTGTCAGAGGCAATCCGTACGGAATATGCCGAGACCCTGTACACCATTCCGATGCCGGGAGAACAGGTGCGCAGTTTGAACTTGTCCAACGCTGCGGCGATTGTGTTGTATGAGGCCCTGCGCCAACTGGGGCGGGTATAGTAATAGTAAAAGATGGCCCCAGAATCCTTACTTTTCTGGAAACAACCACTTGCTGAAAAACTGCCGATTTCGCGCGACGATCCAATAGCCCAGTTCAACCCCCCACACAAAGGGCGGCAGGCAGCCCACCCAGGCCAGACGCGGGAACCCTACCTTCCCGAGTACATACAGACTCGCCCGGCCGGCGGACAAAACCTGTCCGTCCGGCGTAATGACGTATACCGAGCGTTCACACTGCCGGGCCAGGCTGTCCGTCATCGGGGGGCGGGGCGCATCCTGGTAGGCAACCGCCCGAATCTGATTCATCACATCGCGGTGTTTGACCCAGGCAACGGCTCGCTGACACAAGCCGCATGCCCCGTCCCAGAACAGCCAGATGGGTTGGGCTCCGGCCGATTCCATTGCTCCCTACACCATCCCCATGTGTCTCAGTTCTTCGAGTATACGTTCGCGGTGGGTGGCATTCCAATAGATGCGCTGGCACTGCCGACAGCGGAAAAAGGTCGATTGCGTCTGCCACACATAGGCGGGTACGCGGGATTGAACCCGCTCGCGGTCGATTGTTTCCAATTCCCGATTGCACACGCTGCACCGCCTGAGCAGAGAGGACGAGACCGTGAGCTGCAAGTCGGTGCAAACCTGTTTGAGCTGCTCCCGAAAACGGTCAGCGCGAATAAACACAAACGGCGGAACGTCTTTCTGGTTCAGAAAACAGGTACGGCGGGTCAGCAGGATACGGTCCTGGCGGCGCGCTTCGCGTTTTACGCTCGCAGGGGAAACCTCGGGCATATAGACGGTATCATAGCCAAGAATACGCAGCCATTTTGCTAAGGTGCCGACCATGCGATCGGCTAAAAAACGAGGCGGCTCAGCAGGCATCCAGGGCTCCTGACCACAGTGAACGAACTCACCAGTGTCGCGTGATCGGATTGCAGCCTAAAATAAGGACCGGGGGAAGACAAGGCGGGGAAATACGACACTCCGAGCCCGGTAGCCCCTCTTGGAGAGGACAAGTTCTCTCTCGCACGGGGACACTTGGTGGGATATGCAGGCTGGCACGTGCGACACCCGCGGCAAGATTCGTGAAGGAGAGACCATGTCCGAAGGCTACTACGATCTGGGGACTTACAGCCGGCCTGTCACGACCGGCTCCGAGGAAGCGCAGCGCTGGTTCGACCGGGGGCTGGCCTGGACCTACGGCTACAACCATGACGAGGCGGTCGCGTGTTACCGCCGGGCGCTCGCTGCCGACCCTGCGTGCGTCATGGCGTGGTGGGGAGTCGCCTACGCGGTCGGACCGAACTACAACAAGCCGTGGGAGGCGTTCGACGAGGGGGACGCGGCCCGTTCGCTCGAGACCGCGTACGACGCGGCGGCACGGGCGCGGACGCTCGCCCCGAACGCGACGGATACCGAGCGGTCCCTCATTGGCGCCCTCGCACACCGCTACCCATCACGCTCGCCTGTGGCGGACATGTGCCCGTGGAACGATGCATACGCGGGTGCGATGCGGGCGGTCTATGCGGAGCACGGCGAGGACGACCCGGACGTAGCGGCCCTGTTCGTCGAGGCGATCATGAACCGCACCCCGTGGGCGCTCTGGAACCTGAAGACCGGGCGGTCGGCAGAAGGGGCGGATACGGAAGAGGCCATCGAGGTCCTCGAGAAGGCGATGCGTCGGCGCGAGGAACGGGGCGAGGAGGCGCACCCGGGCCTGCTCCACATGTACATCCACCTGATGGAGATGTCGCCGCACCCGGAGCGGGCGCTCACGGCTGGCGACCGGCTACGCGGTCTCGTGCCGGACGCCGGGCATCTCGAGCACATGCCGACCCACATCGACGTGCTTTGTGGCGACTACCGAGCGGTGGTGGAGTCGAACCAGGCGGCCATCGAAGCGGACCGCAAGTTTCTCACGCGCGAGGGTGCGGACAACTTCTACTCGCTCTACCGGTGCCATAACTACCACTTCAAGATCTACGGGGCGATGTTCCTCGGGCAGTTCCGGCCCGCGCTTGCAGCGGCCGAGGAGATGATCGCGACGCTTCCCGAGGAGTTGCTCACCCTCACCTCGCCGCCCATGGCGGACTGGCTGGAAGGCTTTGTTTCGATGAAGCAGCACGTGCTCATCCGGTTCGGGAAGTGGAACGCTATCGTTGCGGAAGCGCTGCCGGAGAACCGCGATCTTTTTTGCGTGACGACTGCGATGATGCGGTACGCCAAGGCGGTAGCTCGCGCGGTGACGGGCGATGTCGACGCGGCGGAGCGCGAGGCCGCCAGCTTCGATGAGGCGCTCACCCGCGTCCCGGAGAGCCGCTATGTGTTCAACAACCGCTGCCTCGACATTCTCGCGATCGCGGGAGAGATGATGAGGGGTGAGATCGAGTACCGTCGCGGCCGCTTTGGCACCGCGTTCAGACATCTCCGGGCGGCCGTTGAGTTGGACGACAACCTGCCCTACGACGAGCCCTGGGGATGGATGCAACCGACGCGCCACGCGCTTGCCGCCCTGCTGCTCGAGCAGGGTCGGGTCGATGAGGCGGCCGCGGTGTATCGAGCGGATCTCGGGTACGACAATACGCTGAGCCGCGCCTGCCAGCACCCGGACAACGTCTGGAGCCTGCACGGATATCACGAATGCCTCCAGCGGCTCGGGTGGACTCAGGAGGCGGCAATCGTGAAGCAGCGGCTGGACCTCGCCCTGGCCCGTACCGACGTCCCGATCACCGCCTCCTGCTTCTGCCGGCTCGCGACACGGTAGCGAGTACCGGTACGGCCAACGGTGGCCGGCAGTGCGTCCGGTGAGCGTCGTTACACTCCCTGCTTGCGCCCCGTGGAGCAAATAGGCTAAACCGCTCTAAAATATACCCCACGAAGGAGGCTCTTATGAGAATGTATAATTCACTCGGCCCGAATCCACGCTGTGTGCGCATGTTCATGGCGGAAAAAGGCATTACGCTTGATACGATCGAAGTAGATATTCTGGGTGCGGAAAACCGGCAAGGGCCGTATACCGACAAGAATCCCGGTGGCCAAATGCCGTCGATCGAGCTGGACGATGGCAGCATCCTGGCAGAAACGACCGCCATTTGCGAATACCTTGAAGACACCCAGTCCGGCCCGGCCTTAATCGGCTCAACCCCGGAAGAAAAAGCCGAAACCCGCATGTGGCAGCGGCGTATTGAGCTCCAGATCACGGAGCATATGTATAACGGCTTCCGCTACTCCGAGGGGCTGGACATGTTTAAGGAGCGGATGCACTGTCTGCCCGAAGCCGCGGCCGGCCTCAAGGAAATCGTGCAGGAAAAGCTCGCCTGGCTGGATGGCCTGATGGAGGGCAAACAGTTTATCGTGGGTGATCGGTTTACGCTGGTCGATATTATTCTGTACTGTGCCTTTGATTTCGGGGCCGGCGTCGGCCAGAATATCAGCCCGGACCTGAAAAACCTGACGGCCTGGTTTGCGCGGGTCGATAGTCGCGCCAGCGCGGCCTCCAGTATCCATGAGAAGGCCAAAGCCGCGGGAATGAAGGCGTAGGGGGCTGGGGTCTGTTGGGTTTTTGGGTCTATAGGGCCTGTTGGGTCTCGGAGACTCAATGGACTCAATGGACCCTATAGACCCTCCTTGTCCCCGGTCCCTTCCTGCGGGTGATAGGTAATCGTCCGATACACTGCCTCGGCGGGTTCGAGGTAGCCCTCGTCATCGTCCGGAATCCACCCCTCAGTGACCTGCTTTACCCAATTCCCTTGGCCATCGTACTCGTAGGTATAGACCTCTTTACGCTGAACAGCACCGTCCCTGTCAGACTCTACCCACTCCCGTTCATTCCCGTGCTCGTCATAGGCGTACACCCAGCGGGACGTCAGCGCTCCGCTTCGCCCGTGGGTGACCACGGTTTGTACTCTTCCATCTGCATCATACACATAGGTATTGCTTGAGATCGGAGAGCCATCGGCATCAGACAATGACCGTTTGGCGATCCGGCCTTCCCCATCGTAGGTAAAGCTCGCGCGGTGTAAAAAGGTTCCGTCCGGGTCGTGGTGATCGATGTGCGCCGGCTGCCCGTCTTCGGTGTACGTATAGACATCTCGAAACCAGAGATCGCCATCCACGTCAGTACTCACCGCCTGTGTCAGACGGCCCGCCTCATCATAGGTATGGCTGGTCTGCCGCCAGAGCGTCCCCTGGGAGTTATACAACTGTTCGGTACTCAGCTTGCTCGCCCGGTTATAACTGCGGACGGCGCGGACCATCACTGCTCCATCAGGCGCGTACTCTATCCTTTCGGTGAGTGCTCCATCCCTGCCGTAATGAGTGATCGCCGTGAGTATCCGTTCGTCCTCAATCCACGTGTCCGGCTCGCCAGGCGGATTCACAAACAACACCCTATCCGTCTTCACGGTTTGGACAGCGCCAACCAGCGCACTACTCGCACGGATTTCCTTCGCCCCCATAGCCGCAATGACGTCGGCCCAGGCGTAAGAAACGAGGAAGACAGGGAAAGAGAGACAGAGATAGAAGAGAAGAGAAGCAGGAGACAGCGGGCGCGGCATTGGTTTCGAGTCAGGGGCACGCCGCGTGCGAGAGAATTCCATCACGACTGGTCGTCTTCGGTCTTTCAAGTTCATAGGTCTGAAGCAGCATATCCCTTCTTTGCGTTCCTTGACACGTCCCTCGTCTTCGCAGAATAATCTCCTCACAGGAGGGGAATGTATGCGTGACAATAGACTCAAAAAATCACTCAAGGCTGGGGACTTTGCGCTGGGGACGTTGGTGTGGGACCTCAAGAGCCGAGGGGCCATCCACACGCTGGCGCAGGCCGGCATGGACTACATCATGATCTGCACCGAGCATTCGGCCTACAATCTGGAAACGGTGGTCGATCTGTGCGACTACGCCCATGCGGCCGGTATGACCCCGGTGGTCCGCATCCCTGATCTTGAATATGAACACGTGACGCGCCTGCTCGACTGCGGGTGTCAGAGCCTGATTGTGCCGCATGTCAAAACCGGGGCCGAGGTGCAACGATTCATTGAGCTGGCCAAATATCATCCCGAAGGAAAACGGGGGACGGCCATCTATCTGGGAGCGAATACCGAGTATGAAGACGTTGAGACGCAGACGGCCATGCAGCACGCCAATGCCAACACCCTGCTCGGCGTGATCATCGAAACCAGAGAAGCCGTGGAGAATATGGACGAGATTCTGATTCCCGGCATTAATCTCTGCCTGGTCGGCTATCAAGACCTGGCCCAAAGTCTTGGCACGCCGGGCCAATTCAACAATCCCGAGTTGCTCGAAGCGACCGCCCGGGTGAATGCGCTGTGTCACGAGCGAGGCATCGCGACGGCTGCGGCCGTGACCCAAATCGATAATGTTCAGGCTATTGTCGATAGCGGTGCGCAATATCTGTTGTATGGCACCGATCTGATTCTGCTGCGCCGGGAAGCGCAGCGCGCCGCCGAGGCCCTTGCCCCATTTCGGAAAGGCGGGGCACACTAGACGGGTTTCCTCTTTACGGAAACCCGGAATGTAGGATACACACGACAGGAAGTTGAGAGGCGTTCCGTCGTTCGTCATCGTCAAAGGAGGTCAGCATGAAGTTCGGTATTTTTTATGAGCTATCCGTTCCCCGGCCCTGGGACCAGGAGGCCGAGCGCAGCGTCTATATGAATGCGCTGGAGCAAGTCCGCCTGGCCGACGAACTCGGCTTTGAGCAGGTCTGGGCGGTGGAGCATCACTTCCTGGAAGAATACTCCCACTGTTCGTCTCCCGAGCTTTTTCTGACGGCCTGCGCCATGCAGACCAAGCATATCAACGTCGGCCACGGCATCGTCATCTGCGTACCGGAATTCAACCACCCGATTCGGATCGCCGAACGCGCCGCGGTGTTGGATATTTTATCCGGCGGACGGCTTCAGTTCGGGACGGGACGGTCGGCAACCTGGACCGAGTTGGGAGGCTTTCGGGCCAGTCCGGACGAGACCAAGAAAAGCTGGGACGAATTTGTCCACTGCATCCCGAAGATGTGGACGCAGGAGCGCTTTGGCTATGAGGGCCAGTATTTCTCCATGCCGTCACGCGCGGTGCTGCCCAAACCCTACCAAAAACCCCATCCGCCCATGTGGGTGGCCGTCACCAGTCCGGGCACCGAGCTTGACGCCGCGGACCGCGGCATTGGCTGTCTGGGGGTGACCTTTACCAGCTTTGCCGAGCAGGAGGCCAAGGTCAAAGAATATCGTCGCCGGGTGCAGAACTGCAATCCGGTCGGCTCGTTTGTGAATAACCAGGTCGCGACCGTCAATTTTCTGTACTGCCACCCGGACAATGAAACCGGCGCAAAAACCGGCATGAACATGATCCGCCATTTCAATTACATGGCGGCCCAGCTGGATATGGCAAAAGAGGCTTATCCGGCCAAATCCTATCCAGCCGCCGGTCTGCTGCCTTCCCTGCGGCGTCAGGCGTCCAGCCCCGGTGATCAGTTCAAGGCACCCGAAGGGATCGCGGTCGGGAATCCCGAACATCTCATCGGTGAGCTCAAAAAGTGGGAAGCCAGCGGCGTGGACCGTGTCAATTTCCTCCTCAACGCTGCCGAGATCATTCCACAGGCCCAGGTCCTCGACAGTCTGCGGCTGTTTGCCCAGGAAGTCATGCCAGCGTTTGCCGACTCGCAGCCGCAACGCGCCGTCGCGGGAGGATCCAGCTAATGCCGGTGTTTGGGAAACAGGACGTTGAAGCCGCCGCCACCCAAGCGCCGCTGATGAGCGGCCTTGATACCGATGCCTGGGAGCTCAAAGGCGCGGAGATTCTTCAGCTCAGTTATGAAATTGCCGAGGAGCCAGCGGAATGGCTCATTCCGCCCGCTCTCCACCCGAGTATTCCGCCGTATGCCACGTTCTCGGTCATGCATTATCCCGACAGCCCGGTCGGGCCGTTCGCACTCGCCCAGGTCCGCATCATCGTTCGGGCCGGGATTCGGCCCCGCGGCTACCTCCTGCACGCCTATGCCAGCACCGAGCAGGCGGTGGGCGAGTTGCAGGCGCGCTGGGGGTTTACGGTCGAGACCGCGGCGGTCTCGCTCCAGCCACGCCACGACCGGGTGATTGGGCGGGTTGAACGCGATGGCGACACGCTCTTGGAGATCGAGCTGGAGAACCCCGAGCATATCTCAGGCGCGGATATTACCTATCTCGACAGCCTGCATTTGGCTCGGGTTCAGGACCAGGACAAGCCGGTCATTGTCCAGGTTGACCCGGAATACGTGTTTCAGGCTGCGCAGCGCGGTAAACCCCGCCTCCTCACCTTCAAAGCCGGCGCTTGGGGAGACTCCGGGCGGTTGCAGTGCACGACTCCGATTATTGCGACCATGACAAAAAGTGATACTGACCTGCCCCAGCTCCGCTTCGCGCTTGACCCCTCTCTGCCGGCCGCCCAAGGCAGCCGCAGACTCGCGGCGTAAAGGAGACACTTCATGTCTGATGTCACATTCAAGGTTTCGGGACAGTCGGAATCACCGGCTCGCTTGGCCGTTCAGGTCAGAGGGTTTGAGCTAATCGTTGACGAGCCGCCGGGCCTCGGTGGGGACGACGAAGGGCCGAATCCGGTTGAATATATCCTGGCCGGCTTAGCCGGCTGTCTCAATGTGATGGGGCATATTATTGCCAAAGAAATGGGCTTTACGATTCGATCCCTGACCATCGATGCCGCCGGTCCGCTGAACCCAGGGAAATTACTCGGTAAACAGACCGATGACCGGGCTGGCTACAAGAATATTGACGTCACACTCAAGGTTGATGCCGATGTCGATCAAGCTACCCTGGACCAATGGCTGGCGACCATAGAGACGCGCTGTCCGGTTTCGGACAATCTGATGAACCTCACCCCGGTGGCGGTTCGGGCGCAGTCAGCCGTGCAGTCGGAACACGACACGGAATCTCCCTCACCCTAGCCGGACAGCCCCCGGGGGCTGTCCCTACCAGGCTGTTTCCCAGTGGGGCATCGTCAATACGCCCGGCTCGGACCATAGACCAAGACGCTGTCCCATCTGGATAACGGGTCGGACGGCTTGCATGACCTGGCGTAGAGCCACTGAGGTCGGACTGGCCGCGGCGTCCTCTCTACCCTGAAGGCGAGACAGGACTGTTTCAACGAGTGTTTTCTGTTCGGGAAAGAGTTTGACCTGCACCGGCGTATCGGCCTCAATCCCCGCCGCTTGCTTTGCCAGACTCAGCGCCATCGGAAAGCCGCCGAGTTCGTCGACCAGGCCAATACCTTTGGCATCTTCACCCGTCCAGATCCGACCCTTTGCCACGGCGTGCACCTGTTCCTGAGTGAGGCCCCTTCCTTCGGCAACTTTCTGCGTAAAGTCCTCGTACACATGATCGAGCCAGACCGTGATTCGTTGCCACTGCTGGGGCGTATAGTCGAGCGAGCTTGACCACATGGTGGCATTAGTACTGGTATGCACCTCGTCCGATGAGATGCCGATTTTTTCCATGAGTTCAGCGGTGAGCATCTTACCACCGACTACGCCGATGGAGCCGGTGATCGTACCGGGCTGGGCCACAATTTTGTCCGCAGCCGCAGCCACAAAATAGCCGCCCGAGCCAGCCACGTTGCCCATGGACACAATGACCGGTTTACCCGCCTCCTTGGCTCGTACGGTCTCGCGCCAAATCGTATCGGAGGCAACATAGGAGCCACCCGGACTGTCAACCCGAAACAGAATAGCCTTCACCGTGTCGTCCTGCACGGCATCCCGAAACGCCGCTGACACCGAGTCCGCGCCCATTGTCGGCCCGCTCAGCGCGGCGCTGTATTCGCTTTTGCCGCGATGCACCCCACCGACGCCGTAAATGAGCGCAATTACCTCCTCTCCGTTGTGCGGACGACCCATCTGGCGCAGATAGGTCAACAACCCAACACGTTCTGCCCCTTCACCAAGATCATCTTCGATGATGGCCTGAACTTCATCCCGATACGCCAGCCCGTCAACCAGGTTTTCCGCTAAGGCATGCGCGCCGAGAAACGGCCCACGGTCAACCAGGACTCGGACGGCGTCATCTTCCAAGCCGCGACCAGCGGCGATGCCCTGCACGATCTGGCGGAACTGGGATTCAATAATCTGAAGGATCGCCTCACGATGGGGTTGGGTGTATTTTTTTTCGGTGAACATATTCAGCGCGTTTTTATACTCATAGCGGTGGTCCATACGGGGCGAGAGCCCCAGCTTTTCCAGTGTTCCGCTGACGAATGCCGATTCTGCCATCAGGCCGGTGAGACCAATATCCCCGGACGGTTGGAGATAAATGCGATCAAAGGCAGTAGCCAGATAATACGCGCCATTGCCAGGCCCGAACTCGCCAAAGGTCTCGGCATAGGCAACGGTCGGCTTGCCACTCTCCCGAAAGGCACTAACGGCATCCCGCACCTCTTGAATTTCCGCCAGGCCCATACGCGGCGTGCCCGCCCGCGCGACCAGGGCCAGGACGCGCTCATCGGTGGCCGCCTGATGCAGCGCGTCAACAATATCCCGGACCGACACGGTCTGTTCCATGAGGACGCTCGCCAGCGGATCGGTGGGAATATACTCGGCAAACTCGCGCTCGAAGTCGATCTCAAGCACAATGCGCTCCGGCAGACTCTCCTGACTCATCAAGGTAGTAATAACGCCGACAATAGCCATGACGACAACCCACGCGCCAATCAGCATGAGCGTCCGCGCCAGAAACTTTTTCATATTATCTTTCCTCGCTTGATCTTCCACTAACTCACTTCGGACGGCGTCGGCTCAAGCGTGCCCGGCGTTTTTCCGTAAGGCCAGGGCAACTGAATTGGCTCGCCGGCACGATTGAAAATTTCGACCGGGGTTTCCAGGACGGCAATCGCCTGCATCTCCTCGTCACCGGTCGTGCAGATTTTGTGGGGGGTGTAGGCGGGAACGGTCAGGACGCTGTTGGGTCCGAAATCGATCTGCTTCCCGTCTACCTGGCACCAGCCTGTTCCCTTGAGAACAATAAGAATCTCTTCGCCCGAATGATAGTGGGTCGGGGTCGGCTTGCCCGGCTGGGAGGTCTGCATCCAGATCTCAACGTTTCGAGAATCCTCCTTCACCAAGGTCTGGTGGATAACCGCAGGGTGAACGAATTTTTCGATGCCGGAAATTTTTCGCATGGAATACATGAGCGTGCCCTCCCTCTACTGGCGTTGTCAAAGGAACGTAGCAAAGAAGCGGGGGTAGGCCAATCAGAACTCAATCTGAAAGCCCTGCCGCTCCTGACTCTGCACCTCCGTCAGAGTGCCCTGCACGCGCAGATACTCCCCCGCCGGGTAATATAAATAGCCGTGCGTGGCGACCTGAGCCGCAAGCGCCTGACTGACCATGGGTGGCGGGAGACTGGCAGCATCTTTTTCTGCCAAGGCCCGGACTGTGCCTCCTCCAGCCGAGAGGAGGTGGACCTGCTCCGTATCGAATATATACGTCTGTTGTGTCCGATTGGCGACTTCTACAGCGACAATAAAGATGTCCGGCGTGTGGACACCGAAGAGCAACTCAGACTCCATCGCCGGCAGGGGCCGGATATGCACATACACCTGGCCTTCGGGTCCGTAGCGTTTGACGTTATCGGCCAGCCCGTGAAACAGGGAATAAAACGCACGCCGGAAATACGTTGTCGGTGGCGGACGGTTCTTGGTGAGACGCGGGGCCTCTCGTTCGTGATAATCCGTCACCAGCGGGTGCGGCGTAGGGGAGGCCACGTCCAGTGTGCTGAGCGAGGCGGCGTCAACAACCACGCCCTGCGGCTGACACTGAATTGTCACCTGGACCAACGCCGTCTGGCCCGACCGTCTTTGCTGCGCCTGTATCGCCCCGGTTTTTCCTGGCGCGGCTCGGGTTGCACTCGCTACGCGGTACCCCATCCGCTCGACTGTCCGGTAGGCGAGTTGCTGGGCTTGTTCGCACGATAAGTCCGTATCGGTAATCTCATACAACTCGGCCAGTGGCTCGGCCTGTGCCGCGGCCCGGTTCGCTTCCATGCTCGCAAACACGGCTGCGGTGGAGGCCCTGGCAACTGTACGCGCGGCGGGCTGAGAACGTGGTGCGCAACCAATCAGGGCCGACAGCATAAGGAGCCCGACCAAGGCCGGGAGGCACTTCATGTAGTGCCCGGACAGAGGTGTCATTTCAACTCAACTGAGGAACCACCAGCTCGGCAAAGCGCTGGAGCATCTCCTGTTCCTGCTTATAGGGAAACACCATCTGGAAATGGCGGAAGCCGAGCGCCTGCAACCCCCGCAGGGTTTCAGCCAGGCGCTCCGGCGTCCCGGCCGTTCCCAGCTCTCGGGATGCCCACAGTCCCCGCCCGCCCAGGGCCTGGGCTGACTCGGCCTCTCGCCGCTTGAGTTCTTTTTCATCTTCGGCCAGCACCACGGCCAGAAACAGCGACTTCTCAATCGCTGAGAAATCCCGCTTTAGCGCGTCACAGTGCCGGCGCAGAATATCGGTCTTTCTTTTCACGGTTTCTACCGAAGACCTCAGCAAGATGTTCCAGCCATTGGCGTACTGGGCCACGATGCGCAGCATGACCTTCTCTCCACCACCGGCAATCCAGATCCGGGGCGGTTGCTGCACCGGCTTGGGGGCGCACAGCGCCTCCTGCAACTGGTAGTGCGTACCAGGAAAAGACGCCCGCTCCTGCGTCCATAACAGGCGCACTACCTGCACCGCCTCTTCGAGCTGAGCCAGACGCGTACCAATTGAGGGAAAGGGAATCCCGTAGGCCCGATACTCAAGCTCCTTCCAGCCGGCTCCGATGCCAAACTCCAGTCGTCCGTTGCTAAGATGATCGAGGCTGGCCGCAATCTTTGCCAGGATGCTGGGCGGACGATACGAGTTACACGTGACCAGCGTTCCCAGCCTCAGTCGGGTCGTCACCGGAGCGAGCGCGGTCAGCAGGGTCCAGGCCTCCAGACAGTTACGCTGCTCAGACCTGGCATCCCAAAAAAGATGGTCCGACGCCCACAAGCCGTAAAAACCAAGCCGTTCCGCCTCTTTTGCGATCTGGGCGACTTCGTCGTAGGTAAAGCCAAACTGCGGCTCGATTTGGATACCGAAGCGCCACCCCGGCGCTGGGCCTTCCTGAGCTGCCTGGCCGACCGGCGTCTCGGCTTCAGACGGCGTTGAGGTAGCAGCCTGTAAGCCTGCTACCCCAGCGACAACCGTACCCGCTTCCTTCAGAAACTTCCGGCGGCTGATGTCGCGCATACCGGCGAGCCTCCTTTCAAGAGCGCCTACACCCCGGCCCGCTGCTCTATGGCCTGTAGAGCCGTCCGGGCGGATGTCAGGGCAACGGCGAAGGACACGCTGGCGGGCGCGGGCGGTGGTCCCGCGTCCCCCGGCGATTTATAGCCGCCATAAATGGCGTGTCCGGATTGGAGCCAAAAACAGTCCGCCACAGCGAAGCCGGCTTGTTTGAACCACGTCAACTGCTCGAACAGCGGCGAGGGTTTATCGTAGGGATCGGGGGTGTGGAAGTAATTCCACCTTTCCTGGGTAAATTTCTCAAAGAGCCGGGTGGAGCCCGTCTTTTTGATTGAGAGCGACTGCGTAATCCGATCCCAACCTTCGCCGAAGGATGCCCAAGCTTCCGACCGTTGCGGTTTGACGATATCGGCAAGCAGGACCGCACCGCGGTCTGAAATCCGTTTACCGATTTCTGTAAACAGCCATTGTTTTTCCGGCCCGCTCAGATGGTGCACGCACAGGGAGGAGACGACGCAGTCGCTCTCATCCAGCGAACCGAGCCAGTCCGGCGAGGCCATATCAAAGTCTGCAATCCGAACGCGCTCTCCAAAGCGCTGGAGGTGACGGCCTGCCTGCTCGCGCATGCTTTCTGACCCATCCAGGGCCAGCACCGATGCGTTTGGAAAGCAGTCCAGCACGGCAAACGACAAGGCTCCTTCCCCGCAGCCAAGCTCAACCGCGCGGAACGCGTCCTGCTGCTGAAAGGGCAGCAGACTCAAAAGTGTCGCAACCTGCTCATCCCGGGCCGGCACGGCAATCGACGCCAGTTCGCGGTAGAGTTGAGAATCGTCCTCTGTCCATTCCGTGCGCTCTTCAGCCATGTTGGGCCCTCCTTATTATGGCGGATTGTTCGGATTGATGGCCGTCGTAAGAAAGAGTTCGGCTTCTAGTACTCCTAACTGATTAAATCCATATTTCGCGTCAATAAAATCAACCCAGCCATCGCCGTTGACGTCCACGGCCGCAACGATCGGACTAACGTTGACAAAGTCGTCAGGTAACGGTGTGAAGACCCCATTGCCCATGTTCAGATACGAATCAATAACATCCGTCGAGGGCTGCCCGTCTGGGCCATAGTGGAAGTTGAGGATTTCGTTCTGGCCGTCTCCGTTAATGTCCCGAAACCAAAATCCGGGCCATCCTATTCCTTGGAAGGCTCTCACCTGTGTGGGCAAGCGGAGGGAGGTTTCGTCCCGGAAGCTGCCATCGCCGTTACTGATCAAGACCTGGACAAAATGCCCCCTGAACATCTGATCCGATTGATACAGCAGGAGGTCGTGCAGGCCGTCTTGATTCAGGTCCGTACGAATGGAATCCTGGGTTCTCCATATGCCGTCTATCGCTATCGGCGATGGAGGAATCGCTGCCGCATTGGATAGGGTGAACCGACCGGTCCCATCGTTGAGCAGGATTCCGGTCCTGTTCGACCGGCTCCCATCGAGGTTCTCGAAGGCCTCTATCAGCCCGATGTAGAGATCGGCATCGCCGTCGTTCTCAGCATCGATAAAATGGGTCCAGAGTAGCTGCGATCCGATCAAGGCATCCGGAAAGCGGCCATTTGTACCGATAATACTTTCTCTGTCTCCGAAGTCCAGCCAAATATCAGCCACAATACTGAACGCTCCGCTGCCGTCATTGAGCATAAGATACGATGGTGCTCGAGTCACATTGTTCACCCACACATCAATGTCCCCGTCCCCATCAACATCGGCGGCGCTCGACCCATGCGAAAAATCGGACACCTGCGGCAAATTCCGCGCGGTCACATCGCGCAGCCTGCCGTCTGGCTCTGATAACAAGAGGCGATTCTGTTCTCCATCGAACGTGTCTTCACGACCGTGGTTATCCATGAAAATATCGTTTTGGCCATCGCCGTTGAAATCCTCGATAATGAACTGTCGAACGAGAAACACTTCTGGGATAGGTCCGACAATCAAGGTCGCGGTCTTATCGACCAGGCTTCCCGCCCCGTCGTTCAACAGAATGACGATCGGAGAGGGAGTAGCCTTAGGCGCAGTTATATCTCCTGCCCAGAGCGAGAACACAACATCCTCGTGGCCGTCCCCGTTGATATCCCCGGAGGCGGCCGAAGCCTGATTAGGAGCGAATGCTTCTCCGTCTTCGTCCCTCCCGAGGGGCCCTGTCACCCGAACCGGGGCAGCGTACTGGGGCGGCTCGACTGGGCCGGCTCCAATAATGACAAAGTTCTGGAGAGACTGTTGCCAGGCGACAACGAGATCGGTTCCGGTGTCGGGGAAATCCTTTAGCCGGGCGCGTTTTTCAACTCCGGTGAGAAATTCCTGGCCGAGCGTCGTGACCGTGAAGGTGGCCCTGCCAAATACTTCACCATCAGCTCGGGCGTGGACCGTATGGGTGCCATCACCCAATAGATTCCAGTTGAACAGCAGCCCAAAGCCATTATCGCTGTCGTTACACA
>MPMI01000004.1 GCA_002238415.1 Desulfurellaceae bacterium bin18
GACGGATCGACCGCAATAATGGCGACCCGGCGACCCGCCTGCACCTGTGGCTCGATCAGCCGTGAGATCAGCGAGCTTTTGCCCACGCCGGGCGGGCCGGTCAAGCCGACGACCTGGGCCGATGCGGGTAGCGTCGAGAGGGTATCCAGGAGTGTGAGCGCTTGGGCTCGGCGACTTGGACGCCGATCTTCGAGAAGGTTGAGCGCGCGCGCAATGGCCTGACGATTAAAATCAACCAGAGCGGCAACAGTGCTGT
Source organism: Desulfurellaceae bacterium bin18 (assembly GCA_002238415.1). Taxonomy (GTDB): domain Bacteria; phylum Desulfobacterota; class Binatia; order Bin18; family Bin18; genus Bin18. The sequence goes on from MPMI01000004.1 coordinate 257, forward strand.
GGGGTGACTGTGTCACAAACAGAGGCAACGGACAAAAGGTGCGGGGCGGCCCAGGCCACTCCTATGGATGTGTTCAATACCCTGGCTGAGCCGACCGTTAGGCAGCCGCCTCAGCCACCTCGACCATGTCAGACAGAATGCGCAGCATTTCAAAATCCTTCGGGGTATATACCCGCGCAACGCCGGCCTGCCGTAAATCCTCCGCGTCGTCCTCGGGAATAATACCGCCGACCACGACCGGAACATCGCTGAGGCCCTCCGCGCGCAACCCGGTGAGCACCTCGGGGACGAGGCGCAGGTGAGAGCCGGACAGGATACTCAGACCGACCAGATGCACGCCTTCATCACGCACGCTGGTGACGATTTGCTCAGGCGACAGACGAATACCCTCATACACGACTTCCATGCCCGCGTCGCGACACCAGACGGCGATTTGCTCGGCACCGTTGGAGTGTCCGTCCAAGCCCGGCTTTCCGATCAGCACCTTGAGCGGCCGGCCAAGCGTGGCGGCACTTTTCTGCACTCTCGTCCGCAGTTCCTCAAGCTCTTGGGCAGTCTCCCCATCGACCGTGCGCGCAGCCGCAGCTCCGCCAATACCGGTTGGTGCCCGGAATTCTCCAAAAATATCGCGCAGGGTCTGGGTCCATTCGCCCGTGGTCACGCCGGCCAGCGCGCACCGTATAGAGGCCGGCATGATATTCTCGCCATTGAGGACGACGGCGCGCAGCCCGGAGAGAGCCGTCTCCACCTCAGCCTGATTACGCGTGGTACGAAACGCTTGCAGGCGCGCCACCTGATCCCGCTCGGCCGCCTCGTCCACCTTGAGTATGGCCGACGAGTCACCCGAGTAGAGAGGAGAGTCCGCGGTCTCGGTAAATTTGTTGACACCGACAACAACGTGGTCCCCGGCGGTGATGTTGCGTACCCGTTCGGTATGACTCGCCACGAGTTGCTCTTTGATATAGCCCAGGGCCGAAATCGCACCGCCCAGGTCCGTCACACGCTCGACCTCTGCCCAGGCGGCGTTTCTGATCGCGCTTGTTTTTGCCTCAACAACCTTACTCCCCTCAAAAATATCGCCGTACTCCAACAGGTCGGTCTCAAAGGCCAGGATCTGTTGAATCCGCAGGCTCCACTGCTGGTCCCAGGGGCGCGGCAATCCCAGCGCTTCGTTCCAGGCCGGTAACTGCATGGCGCGGCAGCGCGTGTCCTTACTGAGCGTCACGCCCAAAGCCTCCAAGACGATCCGGGGGATATTGTTCTCCGGCTGGGCTTCCGTCAGCCCCAGAGAATTGACCTGGACACCATACCGAAAGCGGCGCAACTTCGGATTCTCAACACCGTAGCGTTCGCGCGTCAATTCGTCCCAGAGTTGACCAAAGGCGCGCAGCTTACACACCTCTTCAATAAAGCGGACGCCGGAATTCACGAAGAAGCTGATACGCCCGACCGCGGCGGTAAACTCGGCAGCGTCGAGCCGCCCGGAGGCGCGCACCGTGTCGAGTACCGCAATAGCAGTACACAACGCATAGGCGACCTCTTGCACCGGCGTGGCTCCGGCTTCCTGGAGATGGTAGGAGCACACATTGACCGGGTTCCATTTGGGCACGTTTTTGACCGTATAGGTGATCACGTCGCTGATAAGACGCAGGCTCGGCTCGGGCGGAAAGATATACGTGCCGCGCGACAGGTATTCTTTCACAATATCGTTCTGCGTCGTGCCCTGGAGGGCCTGAGGCTCCACCCCTTGGCGCTCAGCCGCGGCAATATACAGCGCCAGCAGCCAGGCCGCCGTGCCGTTAATCGTCATGGAGGTATTCATCTGGCCGAGCGGAATATCGGCGAACAGGGTTTCCATATCGCCGATATGACAAATCGGGACGCCGACTTTTCCAACCTCCCCGCGCGCCAGGGCGTGATCGCTGTCGTAGCCGGTCTGTGTCGGCAGGTCGAAGGCAACCGACAGGCCGGTCTGGCCTTTACTCAAATTGAGCCGGTAGAGTTCATTACTCGCCCGTGCGGTCGAGTGACCGGAATAGGTTCGCATGACCCAAGGCCGATCTTTGGAGCGATCTGTTTCCATACGCATTCCTCTGACTTTCGACTTTTCCCCTCACCCTAGCCCTCTCTCAGGGGGAGAGGGAACAAACTCCCAACCCCTAGTCCCCAGTCTCTACTTTTACCCCACCCGTCGCATCTGTTCCAGAATATCGTAGCCGGTGATGGCCTTGCTCTTGGCAGCCTGCTCGGCCAGATAGGCCGGCTCGACGGCCTCGGCCTGAACCGCCTTGGCCAGGTCCATCAGCGCGATCTTGATGGTCGCCTCGTCGATCATCTCGCCGGTTTCCGGGTCGGGCATCGAGCCACCACCTTTCTCGTGGTAGAGGTCGAGGACGCGGGAGGCATAGCTGACCTGCGCGTCGTTGGGCGTATAGCAGGCGTTGGCGATGGCGGCCTGCTGCGGGTGGATAACCCAGGTGCCGTCCATGCCGAGATTGGCCGCGCCAACGTTTTTCTCACGCAGGCCCGCCTCGATTTCCTTGATTTTTTCCTCGGGGTCGTTTTTCCGCCACAACGGCAGGTAGACATTATCAACCGCGTGCAAGCCAGCGGCCTTGGCCGCCACCACCACGGCTTGCTTGGAGTACAGGAAATTAATGTTCTGGTCTTTGACCACTTCACGGATACCCAGGGTGGCAGCAAAGTCGGCGATCCCGAAGATGAGGCCGGCCATGCGGTCCGAAGCGGTCGCAATGGCGTAGGCGTTCAGAATGGCCTGGGGGATTTCGATCAGGGATTCGATCTGCACCCGCGATTTCCAGCCGGCTTCCTTTTCAAATGTATCGAGCAGGCTGGAGACGTATTTGACATCGTCCGGCCCGTGCGTCTTGGGCAGGATAATGCCGTGAAATTTATCCGGCGCGCCTTTTACGATGGCTTCCAGGTCGCCCAGGAAAAACTCGGAGCGGATATTATTGGGCCGCACGGTAATGACTTTCTTGCCGAAATCCAGCGTGTTGAGCGCTTCGACGACGCACTGCCGGCTTTGCGGCCCCTTGAATTCGTACGGGCAGGCGTCTTCAAAATCCATCATCACATGGTCAACCGGTGATTTGACCGGATCGGCCGCGTTGCGGTGCAGCTTCATGCTATGGCCTGGATAGGTCATCTCGGTGCGGGGAATGACGAAACGGGTCCCCTCATCAAGTACGAACATACGGTCCTCCTCTATAGGTAGTCTCTTTTTCTTATCGGTGGTCTGTCAGGGCCACGAAAATAGAAGGCCCCTCCTCTATCAGATTCATGCCACTCGCCCAACCTCCCTAAGCGGATGTTTGTCCGAAAAGAGGAAACGTGTCCTTCCATCATCCACAGAAGCGGGACACGCTCCCTCTTTTGTGGTATTTTCCCGGCACTCTTCTGCTTCCATAAGGAGAACTGCATGTCCGACACACTCCAACAGACCGGCCTGATCGTTGACACACTCCAAAAAGTCCGCGACGAGGCGCTTCAGCACGGCCGCAGCCTGACCGACAACGGCAAAGGCATCGATGGCCATCAGGTGCATGCCGAGCGGCTGGCCTATCTAGCGACCGAGGTCGAAGCCGCCCGCTCCTGCCTGCATTATGCCCAGGCCGCCGGGGAAAACCGCGCCGACGAGAACGGCCATACGGCCAATATGGCTTTGGGGTTTGCCGCCGAAGTCGGCCAGCGCCTAGTCGGACAAGTCAGCACTCATATTGAAGATTTCGGATTTGACGAAACGTTTCTGAACGACACGCTCGGACAGTCCCAGGTCAGGGCCGCCATCCGGGACGGGGCGCGTGAGAGTCGCTTCCGCGCAATCGGTCAGACCGTTTTGGCGACAAAAGGTGTGAATCACTCGTGGTTGGAGAGTGATATCGCGGAAATGACGCGGGATTCGGTGCGTCAGTTTGCCAAGAGCGAGGTCGCGCCCATTGCGGAGCGTGTTCATCGCAACGACGAGTTGATTCCGGAATCCGTGATCAAAAACATGTCCGAACTGGGCTATTTCGGCATGTCGGTACCCGAAGAGTACGGCGGCGGCGGCATGGGCAATCTGGCCATGATTATCACCACCGAGGAACTCTCCGCGGCCTCACTTGGCGTGGCCGGCAGTCTGATCACCCGACCGGAAATTCTGACCAAGGCTCTATTGCGGGGCGGCACGGAGGACCAAAAGAAGAAATGGCTGCCACCGATTGCCAGCGGAGAATTAATGGTCGCCATTTCCGTAACCGAGCCGGACACCGGTTCCGACGTCGCCTCGGTCAAATGCCGCGCCGAGCCGGCCACGGTCAACGGGCAGAGCGGTTTTGTGATCGACGGGGCCAAGGCGTGGTGCACGTTTGCCGGACGGGCAAACATTATTGCCCTGCTGGCGCGGACGAATCCGGAGGCCAGTTCCGGCGCGCGCGGGTTGTCCTTATTCATTGTTGAAAAGGATGCCTTTGCGGGCCATTCTTTTGAGATGCAACAGGAGACGGGCGGCGTGCTCCAGGGGGACGCCATTCCGACCCTGGGCTACCGGGGGATGCATTCCTATATATTGAACCTCGATAAATATTTTGTCCCGGCCGCAAACCTCGTTGGTGGAGAGGCCGGGCTGAATAAAGGTTTTTATTTGCAGATGGCCGGCTTTGCCGCAGGGCGGCTCCAGACCGGAGGGCGGGCCACCGGACTCGCCCAGGCCGCGCTGGAGGTCAGTGCAGCCTATGCGGACGAGCGCAAGCAGTTCAAGAAATCGCTGGGAGACTTCCAGCTCACCCAGTACAAGCTGGGCCGCATGGCCGCCCATATTAGCGCGGCGCGCCAGATTACCTATGCCGCCGCACCAGCCATGGACAAAGACGAGGCGGCCACGCTGACTGCGGCCATGGCCAAACTGCTCGCCTGCGATGTGGCGGTCTGGGTCACCCAGGAAGGCCAGCTCATTCACGGCGGCTGGGGCTATGGCGAAGAGTACGCCATCTCGCGCTATGTCGTGGACGCCCTGGTGCTGCCCATTTTTGAGGGCGTCAAACCCATTCTGGAACTCAAGGTGATTGCGCGCACATTGTTGGCGTAGCGGAATTGCACCCTTGGGAGTGCGGGCCCTACCTGCCTCTGTATTCAGCACGAGCGGACGCTCGGAGCGGCCCGACTCAGCCTATTAGACAAGCATATGCTCGGCGTATATTAAGAGGCACCGCGCATCGTCAGATGCCGAGAGTTGGACCGTTTGATACGATCGTCTCCAATCTTTTTATTCTCTACGTCAGCCTCCGTATGATGAAAAGAGTAAACGTGTCCTCCAATAGATACACAGATGTTGACACGTTTACTCTTTAAGGATTTTAGGTGGGAAATTTGAACGACAGACTACCTTCATTATCGGCTCGGGCCAGTGACCTGTGCGCCCTCCTGTTCGAGCGGGTGCTGCTCTTTGATGGCGCCATGGGGACGTCCATCCAAGCTCAAGATCTGAGTCCGGAAGATTTCGGCGGTCTGGCCTACGAAGGCTGCAATGAGTACCTGGTGCTGACCTGCCCTGAGTCGATTACACAGATTCACGACCGCTTCTTGCAGGCCGGTTCGGATATTATTGAAACGAATACTTTTGGCGCGACAAGTATCGTCCTGGCCGAGTATGGTCTGCACGAACAGACGGGCACTATCAACCAAGCCGCAGCCCAGCTCGCCCGGGCCTGTGCCCAACGCTATAGCTCTCCACACCAGCCCCGCTTTGTTGCCGGCTCCATGGGGCCAACGACCAAAACGATTTCTGTCACCGGCGGGGTGACCTTCAGCCAACTGCGGCGGGCCTATGCGGAACAGGCAGAGGGCCTGCTGCGGGGGGGCGTGGACCTGCTGCTCATGGAAACGACCCAGGACACGCTCAATCTGAAAGCAGGTCTCTTGGGGATCGACGACGCGTTTCGGACGGTCGGGCAGCGCGTACCGGTGGCCGTCTCCATCACCATTGAAACGATGGGCACGATGTTGGCCGGACAGGGGGTGGAAGCGCTCTCTACCTCTGTAGCGCATCGGGACCTGTTCGCGCTCGGACTGAACTGTGCGACCGGACCCGATTTCATGACCGATCATCTCCGCACCTTGGCGGAGTTCTCCCGTTTCCCCGCTTTATGTATCCCGAACGCCGGCTTGCCGGACGAAGAGGGGAACTACAACGAATCACCCGAGATGATCGTGGCCAAGCTCGAACGTTTTGTCGACGCCGGTTGGCTCAATATGCTGGGCGGCTGCTGTGGCACGACACCCGCGCACATTGAATTGCTCAGTCAGATGTTGGAGGGCAAGCAGCCGCGCACCCTGCCGACGACGAAACGTAGCGTGATCTCGGGACTTGACCCCCTGGTGATCGACGAAGACAAACGCCCAATGCTGGTCGGTGAGCGCACAAACGTTATTGGCTCACGCAAATTCAAGCGGCTCATCCGCAACGGCGCGTTTGAAGAAGGTGCGGAAATCGGCCGCCGGCAGGTGCGGGGCGGCGCCCACATCGTGGATGTGTGTCTGGCCGACCCGGACCGCGAAGAACTCGGCGATATGACCGCCTTCCTGGATATTCTGGTGCGGAAGATCAAAGCCCCCCTGATGATCGACTCGACCGACGCTCAGGTCATTGAAGCCGCGCTTGAACGCTCGCAGGGCAAAGCGGTCATCAACTCCATCAACCTGGAAGACGGCGAGGAACGGTTTGCCCAGGTCGTTCCGCTCATCAAACGCTACGGCGCGGCGGTGGTGGTGGGCTGTATCGATGAAGACCCGGAACAGGGCATGGCGGTCACCCGGCAGCGGAAACTCGCAGTGGCCAAACGAAGCCATGCACTGCTCACCCGGGAATACGGCCTGGACGCCGAAGATATTATTTTCGACCCGCTCGTGTTTCCCCTTGGAACCGGTGACCGCAACTATATCGGTGCTGGCGAAGAGACGATTGAAGGAGTCCGGCTGATTAAACACGCGCTACCGGCCTGCAAGACCATCCTGGGCATCAGCAATGTGTCCTTTGGCCTCCCACCGGCCGGGCGTGAGGTATTGAACTCCGTGTTTCTCTACCACTGCGTCAAGGCGGGGCTCGACCTGGCGATTGTGAACACGGAAAAGCTGGAACGCTACGCCTCGATTGCCGAAGAAGAAAAACGTCTCGCCAACGATCTGATCTATTGGCGCGGTGCAGACCCGATCGCCGCTTTTGCCGCCCACTTTCGACAGAAAAAAGAAAGCGTAATTCAGGATACGCGCGCCGACCTGCCGCTGGATGAACGGCTGGCACGGTATATCATAGAGGGCTCCAAAGACGGGCTGATCGACGACCTCGACACCGCCCTCGACGAGCGGCCACCCCTGGATGTCATCAACGGTCCGCTCATGGCGGGTATGGATGAAGTCGGCCGCCTGTTTAACAACAACGAACTCATCGTGGCCGAGGTCCTGCAAAGCGCAGAGTCCATGAAGGCTGCCGTCGGGCATCTCGAACCTTTTATGGAGAAAACGGACGGTGGGCTCAAAGGCACGGTCATCCTGGCCACCGTCAAGGGTGATGTGCACGATATCGGCAAAAACCTGGTGGAGATCATCCTGTCAAACAACGGCTACCGGGTGGTGAACCTCGGCATTAAAGTCGCGCCGGAAACCCTCATAGCAGCCGTGCGCGAACATCAGCCGGATATCGTGGGCCTATCCGGTTTACTGGTCAAATCGGCCCAACAGATGGTAGTGACGGCCCAGGACCTCACAACCGCCCAGGTCGCCTGTCCGATTCTGGTTGGTGGAGCCGCGCTCACCCCACGTTTTACCGCCAATAAAATCGCACCCGAGTACGCCGGCCTGGTCTGTTACGCGAACGATGCCATGCGCGGCCTGGACCTGGCCAACCAGATTGTGGATGCCGACAAGCACGCGGCGCTGCTGCTGGACCTGGAGAAAGAGCGGGAACGTCTGGCTCGACAGGAGCGTGCGCCAAAACAAGAAACATCCGAATCACGTCCTGTCCGGCCCGCTATGCTCTCACACGGCCAGCCAGCTCCCCATCCGCCCGACCTGCGGCTCCATACGCTCGACGATTATGATCTGGACACGGTGTTCGCCTATCTCAACCCGAGCATGCTGTACGGCAAGCACCTGGGGCTCAAGGGGAATCTTGAGACCTTATTAACCCAGGGCAACGCAAAAGCGGTCGAGCTCCACCAGCAGGTTGAAGCCGTGAAGGATGAGGTGATTGCAAAAAAATTGCTGCACGCTCAAGCGGTGTATCAATTCTTTCCGGCCCAGGCCGAGGGCGATAGCCTGCGGCTGTATCGTGCCAACGGCAAAGACATTGCCGCAACGTTTCTCTTTCCCCGCCAACAGCACGGAGAGGGTCTGTGTCTGAGCGACTTTGTGGCTCCGACGAGCAGCGGCAAACAGGACTATATTGCGTTGTTCGCCGTGACCTGTGGCCATGGGGTCCGAGCACTCGCCGAACAGTACCGCGAGTCAGGCCATTACCTCCAATCCCATATCCTGCAAGCCCTGGCCATTGAGGGCGCGGAGGCGTTTGCCGAGCTGCTCCATCAGCGTCTGCGGGAGATGTGGGGCTTTGCCGACCCGCCGGAGCTAACCATGCGGGAGCGCTTCAAGGCCCGATATCGTGGCGTCCGGGTGAGTTTCGGCTATCCGGCCTGTCCGCGCCTCGAAGACCAGGAACGCTTGTTTCAGCTGCTGCCAATCACCGACTCAATCGGCGTCACGCTGACCGAGGGCTATATGATGGAGCCGGAAGCCTCGGTCTCGGCCCTCGTCTTCCATCATCCCCAAGCCAAATACTTCAACATCCTGGATGATGAACTGGCCGCATTCGAGCGGCGGCTGGCCGGGCGCTCAAATGCGCTCAGCGTGGCGGCACTATAGCTGGCTCTCCAGATACTCGGTCGGGCAGGGAGATGAAGCCCTGACTCAGTACGCCCAGGAAGAAAAAAGCGGGAGTCATGATGTCGGAACAGAACCGTCCAGTCTTTCAATCGGTTGAAGCCGTCCAGGCACAATTTGCCCAGTGGAATTATATCGCCGACCGGGCGCTCGCCCTGACCGTCAAGCTTGCCGCTGACCTGGAGAAACCGCTGTTGCTCGAAGGGGAAGCCGGCGTGGGCAAAACGGAAGTGGCCAAAGTGCTGGCCAGCGTACTCGATACGCCGATGATCCGTTTACAGTGTTACGAGGGGCTGGATGCCCAGACGACGCTATACGAATGGAACTATGCCCGGCAGATCCTGCATATTCGCATGGCTGAACAGCAGCCACAGGAGCGTCCACTGCTTGAGCGCACCATCTTCGGAGATGAATTTCTGCTGAATCGTCCCTTGCTTGAAGCTATTCGCCATCCGGGCCCCCGGCCGGTCGTCCTCCTGATTGATGAGGTCGATCGCGCGGACGAGGAGTTTGAGGCATTTCTTCTGGAGATCCTGTCCGACTTTCAGGTCAGCGTACCCGAGATCGGGACTTTTATCGCCAAGCAGCCGCCCTATGTTGTCCTCACCTCAAACCGGACCCGAGAGCTGCACGAGGCCCTCAAGCGGCGCTGTCTGTATTTATGGATCGACTACCCCGCACCGGACAAAGAGCGGGAGATCATCCTGCGCCGGGTGCCGGGGATTCGGGCTGCCTTGGCCGAACGCATTGTCGCTGCGATGCAGGCGCTACGCAAAATAGATTTCTACAAACGGCCCGGCGTGGCCGAGAGTGTGGACTGGAGCCGCGCCTTGCTCGGACTGGAGATTGACGAACTACGGGCTGAGACCCTGGAGGATACTGCCGGTGTGATTCTGAAATACCATGACGATATTGAGCGTTTACACACTATTGGGGCGGCTACCATCCTGAAGGGCGGCACGGAGTGAGAGGGGATACGCCTCCAGCGGACCCCCTCAAAGAAGTCCCCTCCGCCCTGAGTCAGCTACCCGAGACGCTGCTCACGCGGACGCTTGAACTGTGCCGATTGGCCAAGGAGGCGCAACTCGGTGTGACCCCAGGCCGCGTCATTGATGTCGCCCGCTCCCTGCGCGGTATTCAGTTTGTCAACGAGGACGACTTCCGCCTCGCCCTGCGGACGAATCTGGCCAGCAGTCGAGCGGAAGAACAACGATTTGACCGGGTGTTCAAGACCTACTGGTACGGAGAAGCAGAGAACGAAGGATACCGCCTGGGAGTACAAACCGAGTTACTCCGCGGAAACTTCGACCAGGGCGTCCAGGAAGCGCACCAGGACATTATTGGCCAGCTTGAGGATACCAGTGCACAGGAGACACACCGCAACCTGAACCTGACGGCGCGCTGGGATGAGGCAGCGCCCCCCATCGAACACACCGTCCGTGCCCTGGCCAAGCGTCTCGCCACGCGCCCCAGCCGGCGGCTCAAGCCGTCCCCACGGGGCCAGCGGATAGACCTGCGACGCTCACTCCGGCGTAATATGCGGCACGGCATGGATATGGTTGAACTCGCCCGGGTCCAGCGCCGCGTGCGTAAGACCCGTCTCGTCCTGCTATGCGACGTGAGTGGCTCCATGGATGCGTTTAATCCGTTTCTTTTGCAGCTCATGCTGGGGATTCAGAAAGAACTCAAGAATGCGCGTACGGTGGTTTTCAGCACGGCCGTCACCGAGATTACGTCCGTGCTGCGCCGCCGCTCTGTACAACACACCTTGCAGCAGGTCGGCGAGACAGTCCGCCACTGGTCCGGCGGTACGGATATCGGCGGGGCACTCACCAGGCTGAACCGGAGCATCCTGCGTGAAGGCTCGGCTCGCTCAACGGTGGCCGTTATTATCAGTGACGGCTATGACAGCGGTCGCACCGAAGTCATTGCCCGCGAAATGCGCGCCCTGCGGCGGCGCGTGCGCACCGTGGTCTGGATCAACCCCATGTACGGTGCCGCAAGCTTTGAACCACGCGCCCAGGGCATGAAGGCCGCCCTGCCCTATATTGACCATTTTTTGCCGGCGTATAATGCCCAATCGTTGCAGGTGTTAGTGCGCGAGTTGGCGCGGGTTTGAAGAGGCATGAGTAGTCGTGTCAAGCGCTCCCTCTCCCGAGGGGTCTGCCATAGACAGCCCCAACCCGATGTACTCTACACAGCGCCGTCGTGGAAGGAATTACATCCAATAGTGCACTCCACGATGCTGTGTAACCACCCGTCATCCCTGCGAAAGCAGGAATCCAGGCCCCCAGCCCCCCGGCCTCGTCATGCCGGATCACGTCCGGCATGACGAGAATGGAACGGTAGGGCTACAACCTGGCGTGAAACGCACTAGTTGACCGACTCTAAGACTAAGCCTTGTTGGCTCTCTTCCCACACGAAGGTGGCGTTCTGGCCTGTTTCGGGAAAGTCGGGAATCGTACACATGCCCTCTGCCCCTCTCACAAACTCAGTGTCAAACGCCGTCACCATAAACGTCTGCCGCGCAACCTCTTCGCCGTTCCGAATCAGGCGGGCCGTTACCTCGTTATCTCCCGGACCGTCCTCCGGATTCGGAGCCAGGAGATTCCAGTTGAAGGTTGCGGAAAAACCGTTATCAATATCACCGCACACGGATTCTGTATCTCTCCGCTCTGAGCCATGCAAAACTGGCGCGGTCGAAATGAATCCCTCTGCATTGAATTCCACTTCCAACTCTCCACCCAAGCACGACCACCTGATATCAGTGAGATACCGCTCACGTTTGAGCCAGGGGATGGGATTTCAAGAGCGGCACCAGATGGCGGAACGCTCCCATCGGCGAGTTCAACATCCCCTTTTATTTCGATACTAAGCTGGGCCATGGCGCCCCTTGAAATAATGGACTGCCCAGTCTGCATCAATGAGATATTGGAGACTCACAATTCTGGGGCCGGGCGGGCGGGACGCAAGCGCAGGGCGTACATTTCCTCAACCATGGCGTCTGTATCCATGTCCTTCCACGCTCCGGCAGCACGCCGAAACGCTTCTTTGCGCCCTGGTACGGATTCATGCTGGCCATTCGCTTCGGACGAGCGGTGCAGATAGACATCCACGGCTTCACGGAGCGCCGTAGAGAACTCCTTGCCGCTCTCAGCGGCGAGTGTATTCAACACTGCGAGGTCAGCCTCACTCAAACGAATACCGTGCGGGTCAACTGCCATACTGCTTCCTTTGTTTCGTCACTGCACCGTCAAGCCCGACAGGCAGCAATGCTCTGAGGCTGTTCGGGGGCAAACCCTCCCTGCTATAAATGCACCTCAACCGTTAGTGTCTCATACTCGACCCGAGGCGCTTTTTTTCGACTGGCGCTACTCTCCATTTCAACGAGTCCCAACGAGACAAGAAGGCTCAGGTCATCGGCCACGTTCTTCACATTGCGACCTGCTACTGTTGCCAGAGCACGGATGGAGTCAGGCCGATGGTCATGGATCGCCTTCAACAATTCCAATCGCCTGGGGGTGAGTACCTTGCCCATTTCCCGTACATCGGAAAAATACAACCACTCCTTTTGAGCGCGTACCTGCTTACCGGACTCTAGCTGCTGGAGCACTTCGGTCGCCTCATCAAAAATTGTCCCCGGAGGACGGACACCAATCTTGACACGTTTGACTTTCATACCTCCTCCTTCATTTTTATTCCTTGTTTTTGCAAATGCTCTGAAACTTCACGCCGGAACCTCTGTAGCAACTCGCTGACACTGGAGGCTGTGACTGGTGACTCCACGCCTTGGAAATGCCTGTGATCCCCTTTCCCATGGTGATTGTCATAACCAACCAGGATTTCCCGACTCGGTCCCGGTCCGATAAAGTAGAAGGCGTACTTGATCCCAAGTGGAAAAGTCTTGCTCTTTCCCACTTGCCAGATACGAATCTCCGTTAGACTTCCGTCGGGGTATAACTCCTTCTTTTTGAAAATGAGACGTGCCCTCATATGTGTTGGTGTACCATACCATCATAAAAGACGCACTGAAAGACGTGAGGCGAGAAGCCTGCGCCATCGCACAGGCCGGAACCCTTGACAAACCCGACCCTGCCCGATTAGTCAGGTGGCAGTTTTTTCAAAGCGAGGGGATATGCCAACCAAGTATGTTGATGTTGACGGCTATGCGGTGCATTACTTTCACACCGGCCAAACGACGCTGCCGCCGGTTGTTCCTGATGTGAGCAGGGGCAGGCTCTTTCTATACGTCCATGGAGCGGGCAGTAACGGCCATTTCGCCCATAAGATGCTGGATATGCTCTCGACCGCCCACAGTCCGCTCTCCTTCGACTTTCCGGGCCACGGGCGTTCGAGCGGGACGGAAAGCCTCAAAAGCGTGACCGCCTATAGCGATTTCACCTACCGGCTGTGGCAGGCCTTGGGAGTACGCCCGGTAGTGATTATTGGCCATTCCATGGGCGGAGCTATCGCTATGGATTTAGCCCTCCGCCACGCGGATATGGTTGAAGGTATCGTCCTGACCTGCACGGCGGCGCAGTTCAACATCCCGGATGAGCTGATACACACCTGGCAAGCGGTAATGAAGGGTCGCCAGGGACAGCCGTTTACCAAGGTTTCATGCTCACCTCAGACGCCGCAGGAGATCATCCGAGAGGGCTGGATGGAGCAGATCAAAACCGACCCGCGCGTCCGCTGCTTTGATTTGCTGGCCTGCCAACAAGTTGACCTGAGGGCACAACTGGGACAGATCGACCTGCCCACGCTGGTACTGGCCGGAGCGGATGACGCCACCACGCCAGTCGCTCAGGCAGAAGAATTGCGAGACCATATCCCGAACGCCCAACTGGCTGTCATTCCCGAGGCTGGGCACTGGCTGCCGCTCGAAAAACCGCAGGCCGCCTGCGACGCCATTCAGGCGTTCTTCAACTAAAGAGGCCTCTTCAACTAGAGAGGAATAGTATGAGTATCAGTCGAAAAGCAGCGCTAGCCGGTGTCTACGAGCACCCGCTCCGTTGGGCACCCCATAAAACCCAATACCAGATCATGGCCGAGAGTGCGCGAGGCGCCCTGGACGATGCCGGGCTGAGCATAAAAGACGTCAACGGCCTGTTTACCTCAGGGGTGGGCGGCATGGGGATTATCGCGCTGGCCGAGCACTTGAATCTGAACCCCGATTTCCTGGACTCCAACTCGATCGGCGGCTCGTCCTTTGTTTCGCATACGGCTCACGCTGCGGCGGCGATTGCCGCCGGCTACTGCGATGTGGCCCTGATTCTGTACGGCAGCAAATGGTCCTCAGACCGTTTTGCCGTTGGCACGGGAGGCGGCGGGAGCGGCGATCCGCCGGAACAGTTTGAGGGCTGCTACGGCCCGACAACCGTTGGCGACTATGCCCTGGCCGCGCAGCGGCATATGTACGAATTCGGTACGACCGGTGAGCAACTGGCCGAGATTGCCGTGACCACGCGCAAACATGCCTCGCTGAACCCGCATGCAAAGTTTCGTGATCTGATCAGCGTTGACGACGTCCTTGCCTCGCGCGAGGTGTCTTCGCCGCTGCACCTGCTGGACTGCTGCATGATCTCCGACGGCGGCGGTGCCCTGGTTGTCACCTCTGCTGAGCGCGCGCGCGACCTCAAGAAGAAGCCCGTCTACCTCCTGAGTGCGGCAGAAGCCTGCACACATACCAGCGCTGGGATGCGCGATATTACCGACGCGGCAGCCAAGCAGTCTGGCCCGAAGGCCATGGCGCGGGCAGGGGTGAGTCATAGCGACTTTGACATGGCCATGATTTACGACTCCTTCACCATTACCGTGTGTATCACCCTCGAAAGCCTGGGGTTTTGTCAAAAAGGGGAAGGCGGGGCGTATGTCCAGAACGGTCGTATTGGTCTGGGCGGAGAACTCCCGATCAATACCGACGGCGGCGGGCTGTCCTCCAATCACCCCGGCATGCGCGGGATTTTTCTGGTGATCGAGGCGGTCAAGCAGTTGCGGGGCGAGTGTGGAGAGCGCCAGGTCAAAGATTGTGCACTCGCATTTTGCCATGGAACGGGTGGAACACTCGGGCTCCGACATAGCGGGGCCTCTCTGGTCCTCGGAGTATAGCCGCGGTCCGGTAACGGGGAAGTGATTATGGCTGATGAGAAAAAGAAAGCGAACCGTCCGGTCCCACGGGTAGATGAAGAGTCGCGGCCGTTCTGGGAGGCCTGCGCCCGACACGAACTGTATGTTCAGAAATGTCGCACCTGTGGAACGGTCTTTTACTATCCGCGCGCCTTTTGCCCAGAAGACATGTCGCAGGACTTTGAGTGGCTGCGCTGTAGCGGCAGGGGGACCGTCTACACCTTTACGATTACCCGACAGAATCAAAGTGCAGGCTTTCGTAACAAAGTGCCCTATGTCATGGCATATGTCGAGTTGGAAGAAGGGGTGCGGATGCTGACCAATATCGTGGACTGTGACCCGGAGAGCGTCACCATCGGCATGCCGGTCGAAGTCACCTTCGAGGACGTGACGCCGGAAGTCTCGGTGCCGCTGTTCAAGCCTGCCACCGAGTGACGAGTCAGACGGGCTGGATAAGCGCCGCGTGAGCTGACAACGCGGTTCGCCTCTCCCAGGAAGGGTTCGCTTTGCATTGCCACACACGTTCGCTTCTGGCACTATAGGCAATTCGCGACCGAAAAAACTTCTTCGACAAAAGGAGACAAAAGAGTAAACATGTCTAGCAGCTTTATATCTATTGAAAGACACGTTTACTCTTTGAAAAGCCGGTGCCGACCGCCGGCCCTCAGATAGCCCATGGCACGAGTAATTGACCTCCATCTCCATTCTGAAGTCTCGGACGACAGCCGCGCGCCGGTTGAGGCCTACCTCAAATGGCTGGCCCGTAAACGCGACGAACGGCCGCTGGATGGCATCGTGTTGACCGAACACCGCCAGTTCGACACCCGGAGTGATTACCGAGACCTCGAAGATAAGTACGGCATGCTGATCCTCAAAGCCTCTGAAGTCGAGACCGAGTACGGTCACGTCTTGGTGTATGGGGTCAATGACGCAATGCTGCAACGCTTCGACTTCTCCAACGTCCGGCTGCGGGCCCAAGAGGTGATTGACGAGGTGGCGCGCATGGGCGGTGTGGCCATGCCGTGTCATCCGGGTCGGCCCACTATTGGATTGATAGAGCACTATGAAAACCGTCCTCCGCTTGAGGGGGTGGTTGGCGTCGAGGCCCTGAACGGCGGAAGCAAAAAAGGCGAGAATGAACGTGTTGCCACACTGATCGATACGTATGGCTACCACGCGTTTGGGGGGAGTGATGCTCATCTGGTGAGTTTTGTCGGGATTTGTGCCACCGAGTTTGAAAAAGAGATTACGAATACCGAAGAGTTGGTTGGGGCGCTGCGGGCGGGCGGTTACCGTCCCGTTGATTTTCGGGTCCGGCGCGCTCCGGCCCAGCCGGCATCCAGTGGCACCTAGGGGAGATGCAGATGGCGCTTGAATTTGATCGGTCCATTTTAGGCCAAGTGTTTGACGAGACGGACTTTCCACCGGTTGAGAAAGCCGACCTCTTACAATTTGCGGATGCGCTGGGAGAGACCAACCCGCTCTACACCGATGAAGCAGTAGCGGCGAATGGACCGTATAGCGGCCTTGTTGCGGCCCCGACCTATGTAACCCGGCTCCGTCCCAAGAAAATGACGCCCGAGCATATGCCACGCTTTGGCAAGGTCGGCTTTGACGGCGGGCGTGACGTTGAAATTTTCGCCCCGGTCCGGCCCGGCGACCGGCTGAAAATGGTCAGCACCATACACGATATTTACGAGAAAACCGGGCGCAGTGGCTCCATGTATTTCATCGTCCTGCGGAATGAGATCACAAACCAGGACGGCCAGAAGATTGCTATTGTTGACCATAGGATTATGCAGCGATGAAGACACTCTATTTTGAAGAGGTCGAAGAAGGCGATGAGTTGCCCCCTATCGACCTGCTCCTGACCAAAGACTTTGTCCGCACATACGCCAAGACGGCCGGCATGGATTTCCCACGTTTCACAGATGATGAAGGGGCGCGTCAGGAGGGCCTGCCGGGCATGATCGCGCCGGGGGTCTTAAGTATGGGGCTGCTGGCCCGACTGATCGGCGAGTGGAACCAAGCGGCGCAGATTACCCGGATCGGCACGACGTTTCGCAGTCCGGTCCTGCCTGACTGTCATATTCACCTGCTGGGCTTTGTCACGCAAAAGGATGCAGAGCAGCATACGGCGGAGTGCGATATCTGGATGGAGAACGATGAGGGAGAACGCTGGGTCATTGGCACGGCGACCGTTGTGCTGCCAACCAGAAACTCCTAGAGGACAGTATTCAGAGAGTAGAACAATGCAAAAAAGACGACTTGGCGGTGTGATGGTTCTCTGTTTGGTCAGTATGCTCGGACTTGGCCCGTACATGCCAACAGCCCTTGCTCAGAATGGAGCTACGCAGCAGGGGCTGAATGACTCCCTGGACACGCTTGACACCGTCATCCCCGCGTACGAACCGTCTGTTTTTGAACCCTTTAATGAGAAGATGTTCTCCTTCAACATCTGGATGGACGAACATATCCTCCGACCGGTTGCCCGTTCCTATGCCGGGGCTGTGCCGGAGCCTGCGCGGCTCAGTGTGCGCCGTTTTTTCGACAATATCGGTGTCGTGCCGCGCTTCGCCAATAGTCTCTTTCAGCTCAAGCTGGACGGTGCGGCACGGGAAGCCGGACGCTTTGTGATCAATTCGACGATTGGCGGTCTCGGCTTTTTCGATGTTGCCAAAAATCAGTTTGGACTCGAAAGGAGCCAAGAAGACTTTGGTCAAACGCTCGGGAAGTATGGCGTGGGACCGGGGCCATATCTGGTGCTGCCCTTTATCGGTCCGTCTACGGTGCGAGATGCCGTTGGCCGGGTCGCGGACGGAGCCATGGACCCGAAGACGTATCTTTTATCCACGGTCGAAGTCACGGCCACGGATGCGGGCACGCTGATAACCAGTGCGGTCAACGAACGCTCTCTCAATCTCGGACTCTTCGAGAGTGTGGACCGCTTTTCCCTGGATATGTATAGCGCGGTGCAAGACTTCTATCTGCAAAATCGGGAGAGGCAAATCGCAGAATAAGCCTCTGGCCGCTTGAAAACATCAGGAAGACAACGACTGGAGTGTCGAGGAGCGTGATTGTGGGTAGAACTCTCCTTTTGGTGATAGGTCTTCTTTTTCCGCAGCTCGGCTGGGCGGATTCTCCGGCGGAGGTAACCAAACGGCTGATTTCCACCATGCAATCGTGCGGTCAGGAATTTGGTTCTCCCTCAGCCCCTCCACAGTGTACCAGTGAAGAGATTGAAAAAAACCTGGCCGTTGTCCAACTGTCGCGTTGGCTAATGGGACCGCACTGGGACACCCTCGGCCAAGAGAAGCAGGACGATTTCATCGCTCTCCTCACACGCTTGCTGCGTGAACTGGCTTATCCGAGAGCGTCGGAATTTCTGGCTGACACGCAATTCGAATACGGTGACACGCAGTTACAGGGAAATGAGGCTCTGACTGAGGTCTCGGTCGTGAATCCGGACGAAGGGCGTGTGACCATCGGGTTTCGGCTCAACCAGTCGGAGGGCGTGTGGAAGATTTGGGATGTCCGGCTTGACGGGGTCAGTATGGCGAGCAACCTGCGCAAACAGGTACAATCGCTCATGTCCAAACAGTCCTACGAAGAGTTGGTGGAGCGGATGCAGCGGACAATCGCGAACGCCAAGACCGAAGAGGCCGGATAACAGCGGACCTCTCAGACTCTCTCCTCCGCTTGAGTAACCGCCATAGCTAGGATAGGCTGCTCGGCTCAACAGAGGACTGGCAGGACTTGTGCGGGGTATGGGGAACTTGGCGACGACGTTAGCAGATATCGTGACCCATCCTCCTAGCCTACATACGTTCTCTGTCCTCTCCGTTCTAGCACACTTTATGAGTGGAGACCTTATCCGTGCAGGCGATCCCCCCGTCTTTTAAACAACGCCTCGTTGCCCTGGAAAAACAGGCTCTACGAGCTTGTGCTCGGGGAATCGTTTCATACGCAAAGACGGCACTGGCTGGCTGTCTGCTGCTTACTGTTGCGGCCTCACTCTACACCGCACGGCATCTCGAACTCGTCACCGGCCGGAATGATTTGATTTCGACCGAAAAGCGCTATCTGCAACTCGATGAGGAATATTCCGAAGAGTTTGTCGGCGTCGATCAGGTGGCCGTAGTTGTTGAACCGCAAGACATTCCGCAGGGCAAAGCCTTTGTGACGCGCCTGGGTGAACGACTCGCCCAGGAGCAGGAGCATATTGCTGAGATTTTTTACCGAGTGGACGTTTCCTCCTTAGAGGGCAAAAAGCTGCTCTACCTGCCGGCTGAGGATCTACGCGACTTACAGCGGAGTCTTGAAGACTCGCAAGAGATTATTCATGAGCTGCTGACGAACCCCGGCCTGAATACGCTGTTCGAGGCGATTAACACCCAAGTCAGTAGTGCCGTTGTTTCGCATCTGGTTGACGAATTCCTCGGGCTGGGAGCCCCATTGGATGAAGACTCCGGTGAGTTCTCCGACTCTCAGTTGTCCTTCCTCACCGCCTTATTACAAGAGATCGCACGGGCGCTGTACGGACAAGACTACCGCTACCGTTCTCCCTGGGCTGAGTTTTTTGGTGGGACAGCACAGCTCGATGACGACGGCTTCCTCATTGCCGAGAACCGCAAATACATGTTCCTCATGGTCGAGGCGAAAGAAGACGCCACTGCTGGCTTCAACGACCTTCAGGATTCGATGGCGGCTATTCGGCAGGCGATTGCCGACCTCAAAGTGGAGTTTCCGGGCCTGGATGCCGGTGTCACCGGCACAAAGGCACTGGGCAATGACGAAATGCTCAGCGCTCAGCACGATACGGCCGTGGCAACGGTAGTGTCCCTGTCGGGTATTGCGCTCCTCTACCTGCTCTTTTTCCGACGCATTCGGCATCCGCTCTTCATTGTCTCATCGCTCATGATCGGCCTGAGTTGGACGCTGGGTTTCGTCACGCTCTCAGTTGGTCATCTGACGATTATTACCGTCTTCATCGCGCCTATGCTGCTCGGCTTGGCCGACGACTTCGGCGTCCACTTCATGACCCGCTATGAGGAAGAGCGGGGCAAGGGGAAGAACCAGGCCGAAGCCATTACCATCGTGTTCGAGCAGACCGTCCCCAGTATTATTGCGGGGGCGTTGACTACCTCGCTCGCCTTTTTTGCGGTCATACTGGCGGACTTTCGCGGGGTTCAGGAACTCGGCATCATTTCGGGCGGAGGAATCCTGCTGTCCGTTCTCGCAATCCTGACTTTCCTGCCAGCCTTGATCGTCGGGATGGATACGTTCTGGCCCTGGCGTGTTCCCGTGGGGCAGCAGACGGTCTTACAGACAACGTTTTCCGGGTTGGGCAAATATGTCGAACGGAAGAGAAGTCTCCTTTTCGGAATCGCCGGACTTGGAACGGTGGCAGGACTCCTGGCTCTGCCGTGGGTCTCTTTTGACTATAATCTGCTGAACCTCCAGGCACACGGCACAGAGTCGGTTGAATGGGAAAAGCGTATTATTGCGAACTCCGAACGTTCGTCCTGGAACGCCTTGGCAACCGCGCCGACGCCAGAAGCGGCGCGCCAAAAGGCTCAAGCGTTCGCGGCGCTGCCCAGCGTGGAAACCGTTGAGGGCGTTGCGTCACTAATTCCGGACGGACAACAGGAACGTCTCCATATCCTGACAATCATCCGCCCGCTGCTGAGTGAACTCCCGCCGCTCAGTAATAATCCCCAGGAGGTGGAGGTCGGGCAACTCGAACTGACCCTGGATAAACTCCGTCTCAAAATTCGCGATCAGGAAAACGGCAGCGCAACGCTCCTGCACGAGGCGCGCCAACACCTCCTGGCCGTTTTTGAAGCGATCCGAACGCTGCCCGAACAGAACGTCCAACAGCGTCTGGCCCTTTTTCAGGACGCGCTATTTCTCGACTTTCAGGATAAATGGTCCCTGCTCAGTAATAACCTGTCTCCGGATGGACCGATCACCTTTGCCGATGTCCCGCCTCAGTTGCGTAGCCGTTTTGTCAGCCGGGACGGCCAGCGGTTTCTTTTACAGATCTATCCCAAGGAAAATATCTGGGAGCGCGAGCCACTGACGGAGTTCATTCGGCAGTTACGTACGGTTGATCCCGACGTTACCGGTTCCCCGATTATTGGCTACGAATCTATTGGGGCGATGCAGAACGGCTATATTGAGGCGGCCTGGTATGCGTTTCTCGCCATCCTGGTTGTCACCTTTTTGGCGCTCCGACGTATCACGGATGCCCTGCTGGCCATCCTGCCGCTCGGTCTGGGTATGATCTGGACCGCGGGCCTGATGTGGCTGTGGGACGTGCAATTTAATCTCGCCAACATGGTTGCCGCCCCTCTGATTATTGGTATCGGCGTAGAGAACGGCATCCATCTCGTCCATCGCTTCCGGGTAGGCCGTGGCGGCTCGGTCGTCAGTTTGATTGCCGGCAGTACCGGCCAGGCGGTCGTACTATTCTCACTGACGACCATGGTCGGGTTTGGCAGTCTCATGGTTGCCCAATACTATGGTATTTTCAGTATGGGCCTGCTGCTGAGTCTGGCAGTCGGGAGTGTCCTGGTCGCCTCTATTGTGGTCTTGCCGCTGCTTTTATATGAGTCTATTGGGTTTATTGGGTCCTTTGCGTCTGACCCAATGGACCCAATAAACCCAACAGACCCAACGGATTCTCATGGTTAGCGGACCCCAGTTTGTGCAACACCTCAGGAATGCCGGCTTCGACTTTTTCACCGGGGTGCCCTGCTCTTTGGTCAAAAGTATTATTGCCACGCTTGAAGAACGGGGCGGCTATATTGCCGAGACACGCGAAGATGCGGCGGTGGGCCTGGCGGCAGGAGCCTATCTGGCCGGCAAACAGCCTGTTGTCATTATGCAGAATTCCGGCCTGGGGGTCTGCCTGAACGCGCTGTCTTCTCTCAGCTTGATCTATGCGCTGCCCTGTTTGCTGTTGATTACGTGGCGCGGCTATCAGGGTAAAGACGCGCCGGAGCATATCATTATGGGAGACATTCTGCCCGAGCTGTTATCCACCCTGAAGATTCCGTATCGGGTGCTTGAAGAACACACCCTTGAGGACGCGATTGTCTGGGCTGCCTCAACCCTGAAGCAGACGAGTCGCCCGACGGCACTGGTCCTTCCGCCTGGAGTTGCCGCATGAACCTGGCCCAGGCCCTGAGTGTGGTTATACCTCTCTTACAGGACGCCCTGGTTGTCCATGCGAATGGGTTTATCTCGCGTGAGTCTTTCAATCTTGAGGATCGGCTCGGCAATTTCTATATGATCGGCTCAATGGGCCTGGCCTCGTCTATTGCGCTCGGCGTGGCCCTGAGTAAACCCGAGCGGCGCGTGGTCGTCTTTGACGGGGATGGCAATGTCCTCATGAATATGGGCTCGCTGGCCCTGATCGGCGCGCAGCAGCCGCGCAATCTGGTTCACCTTGTTTTTGATAACGAAGTTTACGGTTCGACGGGCAACCAGCCGACGATTTCCAGTCGCGTAGCGCTCGACGAAGTGGCGCGAGCGAGCGGCTATGTCGAGACACGGCGCGCGGAGGATGCCGACCAACTGCGCGGCGCAGCGCAGGACCTGCTGGTGCGAGATGGCCCGTCCTTTCTGCTGATTAAAATTGAGCCGGACCGGCAAGAGCGTCACATTGGTCGTATTACGCACGAGCCACAGCACATTGTCAGACGCTTTATGGAGGCCATTCATCAGGACGTGTAGGCCTCATTCTAACTCTCCGTCCCTCGCGGTTTCACGATGCAACAATACATTCTTCTGAATCCCGGCCCCGTCAACGTTTCTCCGCGTGTCCGGCAGGCTCTCCTGCGTGGAGACCTGTGCCATCGGGAAGAAGAGTTTTCCGACCTCCTGGCTATGGTTCGCGCCAATCTGCTACAGGCGTTTGCCCCGCAAGGCTATACCGCGGTGGTGGTGAGCGGATCGGGCACCTTGGCGGTTGAGGCCATGGTCTCGTCGGCTCTGACAGAGGGAGGCAAGCTCCTGGTGATTAACAACGGCGTCTATGGTGACCGGATGCGCCAGATGGCCGAAGCCCACCGTATCCCGACCGTAGAATTGAGCTATGCCTGGACTGAAGCCCCAAGCCCGGAGCAAATTGAATCCACCCTGAGAAATGACCCCACTATCGCGGCGGTAGCCCTGGTCCAGCATGAGACCACCACTGGCCTGCTCAACCCGGTGACGGAAATTGGCCGTGTTGTACGTCAGGCGGGCCGATTGTTTCTGCTTGACGCGGTGAGTGCGCTTGGTGGTGAAGACCTCGATGTTATGCGCGATAGCGTGGACCTGTGTGCCTGTACAGCCAACAAATGTATCCAGGGTCAACCGGGTGTTGCCTTTGTGTTGGTCCGGAACGAGGTCATGGCGGCTATGCAGGACTATCCCCGCCGTTCGCTATACCTCCACCTACCACTGCACTGGGAGGCGCAGGAACGCCGCAGTATTCCATTTACGCCAGCCGTCCCGGCCTGGTATGCGCTGGATGCCGCTCTTGATGAACTCCTGGAGGAAACCCCTGCGGGACGGGTCGAACGCTACCGTCAGGCCGCCCGGTTCCTACGCGCCGGCTTTGCGGAGCTCGGACTCTCTTTCCTCCTTCCCCCGGAGTCACGCTCCAACTCCCTGACCTCGCTGGTCTTGCCCCAGGGTATTTCGTATCCCCGTTTGCATGACGATCTCAAACAGCGTGGCTTTGTCATTTACGAGGGGCAGGGGAAACTCCGAACCGATATTTTCCGAGTCGCCAATATGGGGCATCTGACCCTGGACGATTTTCGGCTTTTTCTCGATGCCCTCAAAGATGTGTTATCAGGTGGGAGGCCATGAAAGCGATTATCCTCGCGGCCGGTGTGGGCAAACGATTTCGGGCCATCACCGACCATCGGCCCAAATGTTTGATTCAGGTCAGTGGTAAAACCTTGCTCGAACGCACCCTCACCGCTTTAGGAGCTGCTGGGGTCCGAGAAGCAGTCATCGTGATCGGCTATCGTGGGGACATGATTGTCGAAGAAATCGGTGAGCGGTGCGGCGGCGTGAGCGTGCGCTATATCCGGAACCCACAGTACGAAAAGGGCGCCATCCTGTCGCTCTGGAGCGCACGCCAAGATTTCGACACCGACCTGCTGATTATGGATGCCGATGTACTGTTCCCGGTGCGTTTGCTGAAGCGCTTGGTGCAATCCGAACACGCGAGCTGTTTCTTGCTTGACGCGAGTTCCGAGAATACCGGCGAAGAACAAATGCTACTCACCCGCGCCGGGCGGGTGCTGACGATTATCCGGGGTGGCGCGGGCGACTACGACCTGGTGGGCGAGTCGGTCGGTTTTCTCAAGGTCGCGCGAGACGTGGCTCCGCTGCTCCGCTCTATCCTCGATGACTGTGTGGCGCAGGGCCGAGACACGATTGAGCATGAAGAAGCCTTCCCGGTGTTTCTGGCCCAGCACCATGTTGGCTTTGAACAGGTTGACGACCTGCCCTGGACGGAAATCGATTTTCCGCAAGACCTCGAACACGCCGAACGCGATATCCTGCCCGCTATCGAACGCCTCGACGCGCTTGACTTGGCCATCAGTTCGGCCTGAAGTATGCCTGCTCCCGTCCGTGTCGCCCGCTATCTGATCGTCAACGGGGACGACTTCGGCCTGTCCGCTCAGGTCAATGCCGGCATATTGCACGCCCATCAGCAGGGCATTCTGACGAATACCAGCCTCATGGTCACGGCTCCGGCCTGGGAGGAAGCAGTCGAGCTTGCCCGCTCGACACAACGCCTCGGGGTTGGACTGCATGTGACATTAGTCCAGGGGCGGGCTGCTCTCTCCCGACAGCATCTCCGCACGATCATCGACAGCGAGGGGAATTTTACCCACGATCCAACCTGGGCCGGCTTGCGCTATTACTTTTCCCAGCAAGCGCGGGAAGAAATCCGGGCCGAATGCCGAGCCCAGATTGAACGTTTTCTGGAAACGGGCCTCCCCCTGTCCCATATTGATGGACATCTCAATATCCATATGCACCCGGTCGTTATGGACGCTCTCCTGGCGCTCGCACAGGAATACCATATTCCGGCTATGCGCCTGACCCGAGAGAACCTGACGACCAGCCTGATGCTCGATCCGCACCACGCTTTGAGGAAACGCTGGGAATCCTTTGTCTTTACATCTCTTGCCCGGACGACAGAGAAAAAACTGTGGCGTGCTTGTATTCCCTACCCGGATCATCTGTTTGGCCTGCATCAAAGTGGCGCTGTGGATGAATCTTACCTGCTCGGCCTGCTTCCGCGACTCCAAGCCGGCGTAACGGAACTGTACTGCCATCCCTCCTTCTTGCCGTGTCCCGAAGTCGAACGGTGGACTCCAACGTATCAACGAGATGTTGAGCTTGCGGCCCTCACGAGTCCGACGGTGCGAGCGGCAGCCGCGGAAGAGAATATCCGGTTCGTGAATTACCGTGATCTCCCGTCGCTTCGTGAAGAAGCGGGGGATTAATTGACGCGAACCATGCGGCCGTCTTTTTGGAGCCGGAAGGTATACTCCCGCCAGCGGACGGTGTTGCCCCACAGGCTTGCACACCAGACAACAAAAGAGAGGAGGTCCGTAAGGAGGGTCAGCAGAATAGCGGGACGCGGCAGCGTCGATTGCAGAAAGGCAGTGTTCATCAGCGCAGCGGTCAGGAGGCGGACTGCTATGACGCCGAGAGCGAGCACGGTCATCTCGAAAGACGACCAAAAACAGAGCAGACTCGCATAGGCCCAGACCGTGCCAAACGTCACAACCGTACTGATATAGCCGCCGGGACGACAGTTTCGTTGCGTTCTCGCCCAGCGCAACTGATGGGAAAATAACCCGCGCAGCGAGCCCGCATCGGGACGGGTTTCAACAACGGTGGGCAGGACCCGCAACCGGTAGCCGGCCTGGCTAATCAGATACCCCAGGTAATAGTCATCCGCCAGATAATCGGACAGCCTGGCAAATCCCCCAATCGCGTCGAGGCAGGTGCGTTTGAGCGCCATGGTTGCGCCGAAGGCATACGCGGGCCGTTCGACCTGGCTGCCAATCACGACCTGGGTGGTAAACGTCGTGTTGATCATGAGCGATTCCAGCAGGGCCGGCAGGGGCTGGCCGGAACCACCACGGTACACACAGGTGACCAGCCCTGTTTCCGCCTGCGTTAAGGGCGGGATAATCGCCCGCAAGTAATCGGGCTCAACACAGACATCACTGTCGGTAATGACGAGATAGTCATACTTCATTTGCGGCGTCAGATGGTGCAGGGTACTGACCTTGTAATTGGTCCCGATCACAGCAGACGCAACAACCAGAGTAATATCGTACTGGGGAAAATCGTGCTGCACTTTCTTGACAATGGCCACCGCCGGGTCATTAGGGTCGCGGACGCCACACAGGATTTGAAAGGTCGGGTAATCGAGTCGACAAAAGCTCGCCAGACTGTCGTACAAATCGGGCGGTGCGCCTTTGAGCGGCTTGAGAATAGTGACCGGAGGAAGGGCTGTGCCAAGGGCCGGGCGCGGACGGAAAAAACGCCACGCCGCATAGATACTAAAAAGATAATAGACCAGGGCAATGCACAGCAGGCCAACCAGGAACCAGAGAGCGAGAAAGGACATGGCTCAGACACAGTCTCCTCCCGGTCGGGAGGAGACGTATTAGGCGGCCGCAGAAGACGTGGTGCTCATCTCCCGCCGTTTTCGCATGGTGCGGAAAAAATCCTTGCCTTCCTGCCACATGCGTTTCCGCTCCTCGGGATCACGTGCCATCTTTTTTACGGCTTTGAAGATGTAACGCGGGCGGAGGTAATACGAGCGGTAAAATTTCTCAACCGTTTCAAAAATTTCTTCCCCGGACAGGTTGGGATAGTTGATCACGCACTGCTGATAGCCTGACTCGCCCACCATATCCTCGGCCTTGATATAGCCGTTATCAAGGGCAAAATCGTAAAAGGCGGTGCCAGGATAGGGGGAAGCCAAAGAGACCTGAATGGTTTCCGGATTCATCTCCCGAGCGAAACGCATGGTCTCCTGCATGGTCTCACGGGTTTCTCCCGGCAGGCCCAAAATAAAGGTACCGTGGATCAAGATGCCAAGCTTGTGGCAGTCCTGAGTAAAACGCCGCGAGGTTTCGAGGGCCACGCCTTTTTTAATATTCTTGAGAATGGCCGCATTCCCGGACTCATAGCCGACCACAAACAGCCGCAGCCCGCCATCTTTCAGCACCTTGAGGGTCTCGTAGTCAACATTGCCACGCGCGTTGGTGGACCAGCACAGGCCGAGAGCGCCCATCCTTTTTGCGATCTCGCGTGCCCGTTTCGGGTCGGCGGTAAACGTATCGTCATCAAAAAAGACCTCTTTCATACCCGGAAAGAGGCGCTTCATTTCCTGCACTTCCTCAATGACATTGCCCACTGAGCGGGTGCGGTAGGAATGACCGGTGGTCACCTGCGGCCACAGACAAAACGTGCAGCGTGCCGGACAGCCCCGTCCGGTGTACAGCGACACATAGGGATACTGGCAATACGGGCTATTATACTTGCGGAAGTCCAAATCACGGTCATAAATCTGGGTAACAAAGGGCAACTGGTCGAGTTCTTCGTTGGTGAGCGTCGAACGTTCAAGGTTGTGATGGATCTGTCCGTCCCGGCGATAGCTGATACCGCGGATGTCCTTCCAATCCCATCCCTCGGCAACCTCTTTCATGGAGTAGTCAAACTCTTTGCGCGCGACAATATCGATGGCTTCCGAGATCTGTAAGGTCCCCTCCGGCTCAGCCGTGGCCTGACCGCCCACAAACGCGATGCGGCAGTCCGGATTTTTTTCTTTGATCAGTTCCGCGGTCTGCGCGTCCAATTTCACCGACGGCGTACTGGTGTGCAGCACAACAAAATCGTACTCTTTGGCGATATCAACGGTCTGCGCCTGATTCAGCCCTTCGGGCGGCGCGTCCAGCACGCGACTGTTCTCGATCATGCCGGCCGGATAACACAGCCAGGTCGGATACCAGAACGACCAGACCTCACGAGTTGCCTGATAGCGGGAGCCTGCTCCCCCATCGAAATTTTCATATGCAGGCGGATTCAAAAACAATGTACGCATGCGTGCATCTCTCCTTCCCCGCCGCGGCCTTCACGAGCGCGCCGGTTCTGCCGAAGGCATGGTATTATACATAGGAAAAGAAGGAAAGCGAGTAGTGTTTTACATGGGTAGTGTCTCACTTTGAAATTTCTTCTCCTCACTGCTGATTGACGACCCGTTTTTTCGGCGCTCGCGTCATTTTTTTGCTCTTTTCCTCGTAATCTATGTAGTGACAGGAGCAACAGCATGTGATATTAATTGCCCTTCATCAGCGCGGCCAAGACCCTGCGGGCGGTAGAGTCAAGGTCCCCCGTACGAGGGCGCAATCCAAAGGATGCAAACTGAGACACTACCTTCACATGGCACCTTATTGGGAGCAAGGGACAATGTGCGCCTGTGTCCCCGGCCAGGAATCCGAGTAACTGCCTCCGGTCAGGTCCCACAGAAAGGCCGGGAGACAGGTTGAGCGACCTGCGAGGGGGTTGCAAACCGAAGCACCTTTACCCTTCTCTTCCCAAATATGCCTGTTCGGTATATGGTCCGGGTTCGTGCACACTGCATGTCATATTTGCATATTCTATCCGTGTGTTATATCTACATTTTCGTGGGTGGAAAAATTCTGAAGGGGGAAGTAGCATGAGCAAACTGAAGTGGTGGCAGCCCTATCTTCTCGTAAGTATATTAGCCTTGACGGGAGCATCTGTGGTCGGCGCGCAAGACGCAGAACCACAAGAGCCGGTCGGCGCACAAGATGCGCAGCCGCAAGAGCAAGTCCTGGAACTCGGAGAACTCAAGGTGGTCGGCTCCCGCGTGGCGGGTCGCTCGGCCCAGGAGTCGCCGGTGCCGGTCGATGTCATTCAGGGGGAAGACTTGCAGACCTACGGCATTCGGGACATGGACTCCCTCCTGTCCGCGACCGTCCCTTCCTATAATGTCGGCCAGGAGCCCATCAGCGACGAGGCCACCTTTGTTCGGCCGGCCACGTTGCGCGGTCTGCCGCCGGACTCCACATTGGTCCTGGTCAACGGCAAACGCCGCCACCGTGGGTCGGTGATCAATTTCCTGGGTGCGCCGAATTCCAGAGGATCACAGGGGGCCGACATTTCCACGATCCCGTCCATTGCCCTGGAGCGCATCGAGGTTCTGCGTGACGGGGCTGCGGCCCAGTACGGTTCGGACGCCATCGCCGGCGTGATGAACTTCAAGCTCAGGGAAGACACTGAGGGCCTGACGGTCCAGACGAGCTATGGGCAGAACTACCACGGCGACGGCGACAAGGTGAATGTGGCCGCCAATCTGGGGCTACCATTGAGCGATCGCGGCTTTGCCAATTTCAGCTTTGAGTTCACCAATGTGGACGAGACCAGCCGCAGCGTACAGCGCAGCGATGCCCGAGGCTTGATCGAGGCCGGCAACATGCATGTGCGCCGGCCCGCGGCGCAGATTTGGGGAGCACCCGAAGTTCAGTACGACTACAAATTTTTCGGCAACCTGGGATTTGATTTGGAGGAGATCAACAGTCGCCTATATGCGTTTGGCAATTATGCCGAGCGCAAGGTGGAGGGCGGCTTCTACTTTCGTAATCCCCATACCCGGTCCGGCGTGTTCAGAGGCGATCAGCTTGAGGATGGCACGCCCACCGTCAAGGTGATCGACCTGTCGAACGATGGCAGGTCCGGCGGCTGCCGCGACATTCCTATCCGCGGCAACGTACCCCGGTTTGGGGAAGTCGCCGATAACGGCCCGGACTGCTTTTCATTTATTGAGCGGTTTCCGGGCGGATTTACGCCCCGCTTCGGCGGCTATGTGCAGGACTGGAGTATCGCCTTTGGCCTGACCGGAGACCTGGAGAGCGAATACTCGCTGCTCAACGGCTGGTACTACGATGTGAGTGCCTATTTCGGTGAGAACAGCGTTGACTATTTCATGATCAATACCATCAACCCGCAGTTGGCCGATATGCGGATGGCCATCCCGACCGAGTACCGGCCCGGCGGCGTCTCCCAGTCTGAGAAGACGTTTAATCTGGATATTTCCAAACCGTTTGATGTCGGCATCTTCCACTCCGACCTGAACATGGCATTCGGGTTCGAGTACCACATCGAAGAGTACGAGGTGAAACTCGGCGGCGAAAACTCCTGGTCTTCCGATTTTGACCGGTTCGGCCCGCAGGGGCTTGGAGTCGGCTCAAACGGGTTTACCGGATTCGGACCCAACATCGTCGGCGATTATGAACGGAATAACTACGCTCTCTACATGGACATGGAAGCCGAGGTGGTTAAAAATGTGACCCTCGGCGTGGCCGGGCGGTATGAGAACTTTGACAAGCCGATCGGCGAGTCCGTCAACGGGAAGGTGTCGGCCAGGTGGCAAGCGCTGGAGATGCTGGCCATGCGCGGTGCGGTCAGCTCGGGTTTCCGCGCCCCAACACCCGGCCAGGCCAACGTGAACAAAATCACCACTTCGTTTCAAGACGGCATGTTGATAGACGACGCAACCTTTCCCGGCTACCATCCCGCTTCGGCCTTCTTCGGCGCCAGCGATTTGACTCCGGAAAAATCCGTCAACTACTCGGCGGGCTTTGTCTTCAACGTGGCCGATGTCGATGTCACCGTCGACTACTACCGTATCAAGATGCAGGATCGCATCGTCCGTAGCAGCCGATTTAATGTTGCGGAAGAACTCGCCAAGCGGGGCATTACCCGGGCGGCATTCGACGCGGCAGTTGGGCCGAACCAGATTTCGGTGCTCCGCTTCTATACCAACGACTTCGACACCACCACCCAGGGTATCGACGTCGTGGCGACCTATCCGCTGCAATCGGTCGCTGGCTTCACCCAATTCACGCTTGTCGGGAACTGGAATAAGACCAAGGTAGACAGCCGCACCCCGGAGTTCATCAGTGATAAGCTTGTACGGCAAATCGAAGATGGCCTGCCGCAGTTCCGGTTCTCGCTGACGGCCGACCACAACTGGGGGCCGTGGCGCTTCCTGTCCCGGCTGTACTACTACGACACCTTCCGCGACTACCCGACCGATGGCAGTTTCGGCTTCAACGCCGGCGAGCGCCTTCTGGTAGATATGGAACTCTCGTACACCTTCCTGAACCTGCCGTTCATGGAGGCTGCCACCTTCGCATTCGGCGCGGAAAACCTGTTCGACCAATATCCACGCAGGAACCCGCAAGCGACTGGCGCCGGCCTGAAATACCCGGAAACCTCACCCTACGGCTTCAACGGTGGATTCTACTACCTGCGGGCCGGCTTCGAGTTCTAAGCACAGTCTGACGAGCATAGCTGCGATGAGGGGGGCGGGTTCATACCCGCCCCCCTTTTATTGTTGTCAGGTTTCTATCCCCTCGGTCCTGTCCTAATTAGGACAAAAAAACTTCGATTTCTCCAAAATAGGACAAACGAAATTCAAAATAGGACAAACGTCCACGGGACCGACCCTGCTGCATATGCTAAGATTCCTTCCAATTTTTTGATCGGTGCACGTGTTCACAGCACGGCGCCGAAATTGGAAAGAAGGAGGGTTCACAATGGAAGAATACGGCTGGACTACGTTCGTGTCTATAGCGGGGTCGATCGCGTCGATCACCTCACTCGCGTGGGCCTGCTGGGCCTGGCTTCAGAAACGGAAGGCGCCAGAGCCAAAACCCCAATACGGACGGGTCGCTCTGACCGCCCCGAAAATTGTGCGGCTTTTGGACCCCGACTACTGAATACGCGGCGGCCTGCGTTGCATAATGCAACAGCCTGCCGTAGACTCGGTGAGCCGATTCTAGGCAATACCTAACTGGGCAATGCATGGCACTGCGAGGCATGGTAAGGCACTGCGATGCAATGCTTGGCGCGGCAGTGCAAGGCAATCCAAGGACAGGGGAGGGGTGGTTCGCCCCTCCTCAAGGGCGGTCATTTTGACGCACTACCAAATCCGAACCGTCACCTCTGAAACGGAGCCGAGCACACTTTCCGTTCGTGCTTGCCCTCTCCTGGTTCAGCATAGTGAAAGCACACGCGGTACTCCCCTGGTCCCGCAGTATTTGCGTATGGCAAGACACTTTCGGTCACGTGTCCTGCCGGGAGGAAACGCAGCCCCCAAGGAGAGCGGGCGCCCGAAGGTATTCTCTCCCAGCGGTCTCCCCCTTGTCGGTCGAATTGAAAAGCCCCCGCCCCATAGTGCAGTGTCGTCTCCGTACCATTCAGGGCACGGGCGCAGACATGACTGACAGACACCACATGGACCACAACCTGAAGACTGGACTGCTGCGGGACATCGGGGACGACTGAGCACTGCTGGGCGTGAGTGACGGGACTCCACAGCACAATGAGTACGAAAAAAGGAAGGGAGGGTTGCCTTTTCATTCGGGTGGCGGGCCACTGTTCGCCGTCACGTGGACCTTTGGCGGCGCCTGCGTGGGGACTAGAAAAAACAACGGCCCCAAGGCTTTCTGGCTGACCTCCCAAATCTGATAGGGCTCCCCGTCAATACACGGGAGATAGGTCTGCTGTTTTGCATGCCACTGGAGCGTCTCAATCGTAAACAGATTCTCCCAACCAGTCTGCTGGCCGTTCTCGACCTTTGGGACTTCTACGTGAATGGAGTCTTTGTTGAGATCAAACTCGAACGCCACAGCGAGGTTCTGGTATAAATAACGATTGGTACTTGTACGGACTAACACGGTCGTGGGAAGCTGCTCTTGATCTAAGACAAACGGGCAGAGACGCATTTCACGGCCCGGTATCTCTTCCTTAGCCACCCGGTCAACCTGTTTATTCATCTCCTCCACGTCGCGCTGAACGATCTTTGCCAGTTCGGCAAAGATATTTTTCATCCTGCATTGCACCCGTTTCTCGACCCAATTCGGCGTGTCCTCTAGTTGCATTTCCTTCTCCTTTCTCAGTTTATCGGAATATGTCTTGGTGACGGTCCCAAACAAGGGGTTTGGGAGCATGCATCGCGCGGAGTAAAAGCTGCTGCATATCCCGATCCTTGCTCTTGAGAAGAGCCAGGATTAAATTTTGCAGGAACTCTGAAAGAGGCGGTTTGAATTGGTACGGTATAGGGAGGTCTTCGTTATTCTCACACCAGACGATCTTGGCGACCCCATTGAGATAAGAGCCGTTATTCTCCTTGGCCCACTTGGTGAGGGCTTCAGCCGTCCCCTCTTGGTACTCAATATGCAACTGATTAGTCAGCAGGGTATTTCTAATCTTCCACTCCAACCGATTCCCTACTGATTTGTAGCCGGGATCGGTCGCAACGAGACCTGCGAAGATATCGAGTGTTTGGCGAGCGACTTCAAGCATCGCCTCCACCGAGGTTGTTGCAGGCTGCCCGTTCTTCCATCCCTCAAGAGGATAATAGCGCCATTTCACATAGTCCTTGTCGATGTTGTCTATAAATTCGTCCAGGGTGCGGTAGCCGACATAGTTATGTAAGGATTGGAAGGCGACATATCCCTTCCGTATTCGGTCTGCGACTTTTTGATCGCGTGTCTTGAGCTGGCCAAAGACGGTTTTTAAGCTATGCCCATCTTTTTGAGGGTTGTAGGTTTTCGTTTTGTCCAGCTCGATCACCAGCGCTTTCATCGACTGTTCCAGTAATGGATATGCCATATTCACATAGGGCCACCCATTGAACACCACTTGCTGGGCCATGAGGTCATTCTCTATGGGTCGTTCTTGGAACCAGTCCTTGATTTTCCGATAGATCGTGTCTAGTCCGTGAAGGGTGATGATCGGTTTCATATGAATAATCTCCAATCAGTTTGTGACATTCAGAGGCGGGATCACGGCGCCATTAGGGCAAAGATGGATTCCGCTCCTTTTAGCCTATAGCTCATCGGCAATCATTCTCTGATCGTTGAGATAGCTGAGACAGCGTGCCATCGTCTCTTCCGTCAATCCTGACCCATCATGTGCAAAAGTGACTGAGAGAGGAACAGTGGGCGGTAATCCGGTATCAAGCAAATCTCCTTCAAATTTGAAGATAATAAATACCGGGAGGTGTGAAGGAAGTTCAGCGAGGATGGCATTGATATAGTCATCGCGAAAGGCATATCCGACGAAAACTGCTGCGGTCAGGCCCCCATATTTCCTTTGCACAACGTTTCGGAGATGGTTATGGAACGAGATAAAGGGCTCAGTGTCCGGCGATCCTTTATGGCCAGGATACAAGAGGCAGTGGTTTTCATGCTCACCCGTAAAATGAGAACTGCCGACGATAATCTCGTCATTCTCCCGCTGCCAATCCACTGATCCGTGTAGTTTGGTCAGTAACCCACACGTCCCGAGATGATCTTTGGGCGGATGCCAGAAATCCACGTCTAGTCTTGTTCTCCGCCCCGTGTTGTCAAGACCGTAATTGACGTGTACCCCAGCCTGTTTAGTCGCTTCTTCTAATACGAGGTCATAGTTCGTCGTAAAGATTTGGAGGCAGGAGTCAAACTGTTCCAGTTCACTGAGGAAGTGTATCCAAGACGAGAGTTTTTTAGTAGGAGGCGGTTTGCCGTAGAAATTATACACCCGTGCCTTAATATCATCGTTCAGCAAGACAATTCTGTCCCGCATTGCCTCGTTAGTGTGTCGTGTATGCCCGAGGCGTTCCGATGCGAATGTCACCCCTCCCTTGGTATATAACTGTTCCCCCAATCCACTCGTGACTCCCATAAAACTTTCCTGGAGTTTATCCAAAACCTCCAGCACATCTTCAATATCCAGTCTCTCCTTTTCAATCGACTGACAGACGGTCTCAAACAATTTCTTCTGCTTAATTTTCCCTTGCACCTTCTCAAAGAATCCACGTGCCACGGGATACTGCTTTTCGTCCACGGCGGCCGAGCCGCCCGCACCAACAAAAAGGAGAATCATCGAGACTTCCTTTCCTTTTGCGCTACTGAAAGTGGGTGTTCCCGCCGCATCTTGGCGAGGAACCTCCGCGTACTGAAATGTCGGCTAGCCCTTCATCCCGCTGCGGATAGTCCATTATGTGTTGTCGGGGCATGATTCTATTTTTTAGAACCGCTCCGATCCGCGATTTGCTGAGGACTCTCCATAACTTTTATTTCTGTACTTGCTGAGTATGGTTCACCATTGGGGCCTTGCCGGGAAGTCAGGGTAGTGAGCGTGAGAGATGTTATTGTTTGCCCTCCCCTGAACTCTATTTCCTGTATGAACGCGATAGATTCTGGGTTGACCCAGACCGTCTTTCCATCACTCTTTTGTAATTTCAGAAACATTATATAACCTCCAGGGACAAGAGTTCAAATGGGTCATAATCATTGGAATCAGGTGCCTATTAGTTTGCTACTTCGGGGAGGGACACGACCCCGCGCGTGAAGGTGCGCTCACCTCCCGCCTTTTCTATTTCGGCTTCAAACAAAAAGGGCTTCCAGGCTTTAATGAGCAGTTTTTGTGATAATTCTGATTGGCCCCTCAAGATAATGGGATGCGACCGATCCGGTGGAAACCAGAAGGTGACGGCCTCGATATCTTCCTTCCCAACATTGACGGTGAGGGATGCCGTATAGCGGGGGTGGACGAGGCCAATTTTTTCGAGTGCCTGCCGGATTGCCCCAGCATGGCGTCGAGCCACCTTTACTTGGATATAAGCGGGCGGCTCCTGCCAGGCAGGGGTGCTTTGGAACAGGTCTTCTTTGGTCCAATCGTACCAGTTTTCTCCCGGATTGTTCGGCCCTGGCCCCTGTCTGCGCAGTGAATATCTCTTTGCCTGTACAAAAGACTAAAGAGGGCCACGGGAAAGGCGCTTAAACTTGCTGTGCCATGAATGAGTCGATATAGTCTCTAAACGCCAAGACCCCGGTCGAAACCAGGGTCTTAGTGAATCTATATGCCGCCTCCCGTTGGAGCGGGGAGCGGAAAGGAAAAGCGCTTATGCATGAAGATACCGCCTCGTCCGAATATCGTCAAGCACTCTCTCTCACTCTTCAAGAACAATGGGATTCCGCTAACGATTTATGTGACCATAACATCAAAGAATTGCGTCGCTTCACGGCGTTAGTCGAGGACTTAGGGAATCGGAAAACGATCTATAAAGTGCTCTGGATTGGGTTCTTCTTGATTTTGCAAATCTGTGAAGGATTTGACGCCCGGCTGAAGCAACTGGAGAATCCAAACTGATTTCCCCTCAGATGCAGGATATGCAACTCAGTACGCGCCTGTTCCCAGCAGAACGCGGAGATTCAAGGAGGTCGTAAGGCGAAACTCAAGATAGTCGAATGTCTTGCGATGAATCGGCTACTTGATACCCAGCGGGAACACCAGTGAACCGTGACGGGTGGGCCACGCTCAAGAAAGGAATGCTATGAGTGAAGTACAGGTCCAAGAGCTTCAAGCGCTTTCCATAGCCGAAAATGGGGAGCTTGTTCTCGTCTTCCAAGATGAGCAGGAGACCATTTGGGAGGTATTCTTTCCCCCCGGCAGGGCCAAAGAATTACAGGAACTCCTGGCTGCAATCCAGCGCAAAAAATAGCGGCCTAGCAAGCAGATTGAAAGGGACTCAATGGAAAAAAGAGCAGAGATACACAATATCAGAAAAGGGGAACGGAATGGCAAGCTAGGGGCTTGACAAGTCATCCCCTCCTATAGCGCATTCTGGTGAGGAGGACCCCCCCCATGAAGCGAGACATGGAAGTAGTGAAAAAGATTCTGGAGACTTTGCAATTAGGCGATACCTTGCGGTTTTGGAGTCCTGGGCAAATCTATGAGGCGCTCAGAGAGTCGTCTGAGGGCGGGCAGAGGATCATTAAAGACCATCTTGAGTTGCTACTGGATGAGGGTTTCGTGACTGAAGTAATCGAAGGGGATGAAGATTACACCCTACGATTGACTTGGAAAGGCTATGATCTGTTGGAAGCACTGCCACAACCGAGGAATCCAGAGGCCGAAGCTGCGATAGCTAAGGCTAATCTTGGGCTGAAACACAGGCCGCGATAGAGATAGCCCGTTAGAGTGTCTCGTGCCAGTCGGGTTTGTCTTGACAATTACTAGTTGGGGTGAAAGTGTACCAGCACCCACGATCCAAACGCAGCCACTCTCCCCATTCAAACGCAGCCACTCTCCCCATTCAAACGCAGCCACTCAGATCGCCCCGAGTGGCTGCACTTCACCGACAGTGGCCGAATTCGGCCAGCACCATCTTGATGGAGGCTTAGATAGGTTCAGAAGAGACCTTAAGCCCCTTTTGCTTTTGCCCCCAGATAGGAGAGACCATCCCCGTCAGGATTTTATTGAGGAAGCGAATAGAATCCGTGGGTGGGATTCGGCATAGGATGAAAAGGAGGCCACCCGCCCACTCTATCGTCGGCCTTGGCGGTTTCGGACGGCGCAGGAATATCGAGATCAGTAGAGGAGGAAAGCATGGTAGATCAAACGGATGATGCCCGAGTCCAAGCTCATATAGAGCGGACGAAGAGAATGGATGAAATTAGAACTCTTCCGCCAGAAGACCAGTTGGAGTTCGAGTGGGGCAGGCAGGCCGCCTACGTGCTCTGTATTCAGAATGTGATGAAACTTGGTCTCACAGAGGAACAGATAGGCACACTATTGAAGCCTGACTGGACAACAATCGAGCCCGTTACTGAAGAACATAATCCACTGAGAAGTGAAGGGGAAAGAATCGGAAAACAGCAAATTGAAGAGTTTATGAAAGGCAAAGCCCGTCTCAGTGAGGAGGAGGCATGAGCGATGTCTGATAAGCCAGCGGAGATCCAGGCGAATTGCAATACGTGTGGAGGCAACCGCAGTGCCTTTATACGGGCTGAACATTCAGTAAGGGAGACTTTCGACGCTAGTGATCCAGAGTATCCGGTCTCGTATGAGACGACAATATCAATCTTAGAATGTTGCGGGTGTCATGGTTTAAGTACCCGTCACAAAGGGTGGCTCTCCGAATGGAATCCCTTTGATCTCCCAGATATCTCCTATTGGCCTCCTCCACAGCGCTCTCTGCCTCCTTGGCATTCTGAGCTGGGAGACGAAAATCTCCGAACAGCAATGAAAGAGGTCTATATAGCTGCAAGCCAAGAGATGGTGATTCTTGGCTCCATTGGTGTCCGGACCTTGTTAGATCGCGCCTTCTATCTCCTCTTGGAGGAAAAAGACCATGGCCCTTTTGCTCGAAAGCTAGAGGAGATGGTGAAGAAGGGGCTCTTGGCTGAAAGCCAAAGGGAGATATTCCAAATCATTGCCAATGTGGGCAACGCTGCTACCCACCAGGCGCACGCGCCTTCTCAAAAGACGCTCATAAGAATTCTGACAGCAGTAGAGTCCTTTTTATACCAAAATTTCATTCTCCCAGACGAAGCGGAGCATATTGCAAAAGAGACGCCTGACAAAGACAAACCCGGTGTATTCGAAGCCCTTGGCTTATCGGAGGAAGACCTGAAAAGCTGATCCCGACTGCCCCTGCAAAACTCATGCAACCCTCCCTTCTCTTTTGGTACTGGTGCAGGTGTACCACTCACGCGGTCATTTTTCTGACGTGTACCACTGTGAGGGGTGGGACGCTGTCAAATTTCAGCCTCGTCAGGAGATTCGTTCGGGGCCGACCGACTATTGATAGCCGTCGCGAAATTCTTTTTCGATCAGGCGAAAGAGGCCCTTCTCCGCGTCTTCAAAATTGTCTGCCCTCTCATGCTTTTCTTCTTCTAGGGTCTCCCTTTTGATGTGGTAAACG
Source organism: Desulfurellaceae bacterium bin18 (assembly GCA_002238415.1). Classification (GTDB taxonomy): domain Bacteria; phylum Desulfobacterota; class Binatia; order Bin18; family Bin18; genus Bin18. Next base: position 39,144 of record MPMI01000004.1, read on the forward strand.
TAGTATCCGTCGATAGTCTTATGAATCTTCCCTAGGAGCACCTCACTGTCTCCTTCTTTTGTGTACCCGATTACGTCCCATTCGGTATCAGATATCGGTCGGCTCTCCAGTCTCATAGTATTTCCCTTCATCACTTACGAGGTTCTGCCCACTGTTCCTTCTGCTTTACGAAGATGGTGCGGGGAGTTTTCGGTGTCGAGTCGGGCGATGACGCGGACAAACTTTTCAAATGGGGAAAAGCAGCGGAGTGAAAGCAATCAGGACTCCTGAAAGATGTCGGCAATCTTTTTGGGAGAGTAGCCCTCGCGTTGCAAGACCCGACGGACAAATTCCTCTGATAACTCCGCGCGCTGAGGAACAAAGATATTGTCGCGGCTGCCTTTTTTCTTATAGAGAAGAGTCCGGCTAGTTTCTTTGCCCTTTTGGTGAGTGTACCCACATAAATGGAGTTCTTTGATAAACCGGCTACGGGTGAGCATGGGCACTCCGACATACAACGGGATTGGAAACCTGGAAACGCCCGCTACTCTCAGTGTAGTCTTCCGTTTCCAGCGGGGTGCGTTGAACGGTCCATCCGTGCTCATGAGCAAGGCGGTCGAGTTCCCCGGACTCCTCCAAATCGAGAAATAACACCTGCATCGCTTCTTGGATGTCTTCAACCAATTCTTCCTTGGTCTCTGACTGGATCACGGAGTGTAACACCTCACAGGTGGCGAGCCATTGGCCGCTGTCTGTTCTTTTATAGTCCCATACCGCATCGCATTCGACACTAATCAACATCATCATTTCTTCGGTGCTGTGTGAATATGTGTTCTCCATAGGGCTCCCCCTCATGCCCGCTATTATTGACCGGATTGCATGGTATGTCAAAGTAGGATAGCGCCAATTTCAGATCGTGGAACTATTGGCGTATGCTCGCAGGAAAAGACAATGAATAATTTTCTCTGGTCGCTGACCGCCGCTGGGTCGCTGATTGGCATGGTTATTCTGGGAGTGGGGCTCATGAGTGTGGAAAGTGCCCCGCAAGAAGCTGCTATCGCCGCCATTGCCTTGGCCTGCGCGGTGCTCCCCTACTGTTTGGCACGGGCTGCTTCCGAGTTGAAATAACAGCAGCATAGCTGCCCTAGAAGTAGCCGAGCAAGAAGCGATCATGAAGGTGAGAGAACAATGAATATCGGGGACACCGGACGGCAACAGGAAAGCAAGTCTTTCAGCCAGCATATGCGGCAATGGGTCTGGAGCGCCCTGATCTTCCTCGCGCTTGCCGTCGTGACTGTGGTCATTCCTAAATTGTTTTCCCAAGCCGTCGTTGCCCCGAAGGTGAAAGAATGGCTGGCACCGTCTGAAAAGTCCGACATTGGCGCCCACCTGAGACAACTGATGAATCAGATGAATAGTGAATTGCCGATGATGATCGACTCCGAAACCCGGTGTGATACGACCATGTATGCGGAGGGCACATTCCGCTACATCTACACGTTAATCAACGTGTCTGCCGAGGACATCGTACCCTTTGTCTCCGATCAGGAATGGGAGGTGCAAGGGACCGACATCAGAAACCGGGTCTGTACAACTCCAGAACTGCAATTTTTTGTGACGAACAACATCGCGGTTGAGTATTTCTATCGTGGCAAGCACGGGAAACATATCAAGACCTTCACGGTGGCCCCGTCGCAATGCGACGAAAATCCCTAACCCTTGCGCGGGCGAAGACCATAGCTCTTACTGTACGAGCGTAGACGTAAAGCGCACAGGCAAAACGACCCCCGGCATAAGTCGGTTTCTATAATACCAGACCTGCGTTCCTGGGAGCCGAGTCCATCTGGAGGTCATATTCGCGTAGCGCATATTATTTTCTATTTTCGTCAGGATTCTACCGGGTGGCAACTCGATATAATATGTTGGTCTCTCTGCTGTTGTCGGTCCAAGACGGGCTTCAAAGATATCTGTCGTCACATCGGTAGTCACGAGCGTAGACCGATTCTGCCCATCCCCCTCAGCAATGCCATGCACCACTATGAACGGCTCTGATACCTTTGACAGAGGCAGATGCCTGAGCTTTTCCTCCACCGCACTGAGCCGGTAATGAAAATTGACCGCAGACCCCGCTAAGCTGATAATGATAGCAAGAAGGGCAGGCCGCCAATATCGTGCAGCCAAGTCCATGATAATGGCGTCAACAGAAGGGGTTGCTGGCTCTGATTTTTTTGGACGGACAGTCATGAAGTATTTCACCCTGCCACGAGAAACGATCCTGCCAAGGCAACACTATCCTGCTTCTGAGGAGCCTGGACCGCCTCATCTCTGTCGATAGTCGAGACCTGAGAGGGATCATCAGTACAAGGAAAGAAGAAGCGGCTCCGCCGCGCCATCCGCCACTCACGATCGAAGAGCCGCTGCATCCGCAATTCATGGTCGATAAGCCGCTGCATCCGATTGATATTTGAAGAGCGTTGCAGGCGTTGAATTACACGTATGGCCGGAGGAACTAATCGTTCCATCTGTTCCATAGGGGTGAGAACTGGCATTGCAAATCTGACCTGATTGGCGGTATGAGTCATAGCATCTCCTTCAATGCACGGGGCGCTGTGTGAGAGCGCCCAGGTAAATGTGTTGATGGGAAATGTGAACGCACGACAGCGCCGCCGGGGGCGACCGGCCAGCGTTGCCGCAACGAATAAAAGAGGGAATCCACGTTGCACAGCCTCCTCACTTGCTAATAGGCTGTGCAACGTGATACTGAAGGAGGTGCTTGGTTTCTTTCAGTGCCTATGTTGCACAGCAAAACGCCCGATAGACAATTTCTGTCTATTGGGCGTTTTGCTTTTGGACCTGCATAAAAGCTGCTTTTATTTGTGCTCCCCCTCACAAGGTTTGTCAACACAATCGATGGGGGCATGGAGCAGGATCACCCCCAACTGGTCGTATGCAGGCGGGTATTCTTGTGCCAAGAGGATTGACCGAAGTGAAGCAAATCTCAAACTAGGACAAACTGCAATTCAAACTAGGACACCCCGCCCAAATTAGGACAACTCTGCCAAATTAGGACAGGACCATCCCCTCCTTTACCCCCTCCTTTTTAATAGGTAATGCAAAAGGGCGGGTTGTCGGGGTTGGCACGCCAACGGGACCCACCCCGCCGCTACGCGGCACCCCTCCAGGGAGGGGATAAAAAATTTCCTCCCGGCACATCTGGAGGGGAAGATAAGGAAGGGCAGCGATGAAGAAAGCGGGAATGCGAATATATGGCTTGACGGTCGCTCTGGTCTTCAGCGTGGGAGCTGCGCCGACCGGGGCGCAGGGTGTGGGCCAACCAGAGCCGGTCGCAACAGCAGCGCAAGAGGCAGAGCCGCCAGAAGAAGTCGTAGAACTCGGAGAACTCCAGGTGGTTGGCTCCCGCGTGGCGGGTCGCTCGGCTCAGGATTCACTGGTGCCGGTGGATATTATTCAGGGCGAGGACTTGCAGACCTACGGCATCCGGGACATGGACTCGCTGCTGTCTGCCAGCGTGCCCTCCTATAACGTCAACCAGCAGCCCATCAGTGACGCCGCCACGCTCGTTCGCCCAGCCAACCTGCGCGGGTTACCATCCGACTCCACTCTGGTGCTGGTCAACGGCAAACGTCGCCACCGGGCGTCCGTCATTACCTTCCTGGGGGGCGGTGTTTCGGACGGCTCTCAGGCTCCCGACGTTTCCGTTATTCCCGCCATTGCGTTGGATCGGGTGGAAGTGCTGCGCGACGGCGCCGCGGCCCAGTACGGCTCGGACGCTATTGCCGGCATCCTGAACTTCAGGCTGCGTGAAGATCGCGAGGGTTTGACGGTTCAGACCAGCTACGGTCAGAACTACCACGGCGACGGCGACAAGGTGAACGTGGCCGCCAACCTGGGCCTGCCGTTGACCGAGCGTGGCTTTGCCAATTTCAGCTTTGAGTTCACCAACGCGGACGAAACCAGCCGTAGCGTACAGCGTAATGATGCGCGGGGCTTAATTGAGGCGGGTAACGAACATGTGCGTCAGCCGGCAGCACAGATCTGGGGGGCGCCGGAGGTTCAGTACGACTACAAGTTTTTCGGCAACTTGGGCTTGGACCTGGAGGAGATCAACAGCCGTGTGTATGCCTTTGGCAACTATGCGGAACGCCGGGTTGAGGGCGGCTTCTTCTTTCGCAATCCCAACACCCGTGGCGGTGTATTCAGAGGCGATCCGCTTGAAGACGGTACGCCGACGATCCGGGTCGCCGACCTGTCAGGTACAGGCCGCGGCTGTCCTGCCGTACCGGCAAACCCCGCGGCCGACTATACAAACATGAGCCTGCCCGACCACTGTTTTATCTTCAACCAGCGTTTTCCGGGTGGATTTACGCCCCGCTTCGGCGGGGTCGTCGAGGACTGGAGCATCACCTTTGGCCTGCGCGGGGAACTGTTCGGCTTCGGTCTGGCGCTGCTCGACGGCTGGCACTACGACGCCAGCGCCAGCTTCGGCCAGAATAGCGTGAACTTCTTCATGCACAACACCATTAACCCCCAACTCGCGGCCATGCGCACAAACATCCCGACCTCGTACAAACCCGGCGGCTACCGAGAGTTTGACAAGACATTCAACTTCGATATTTCCCGACCCTTCGATGTGGGGCTGTTCTACTCGGCGTTGAACTTTGCTTTCGGGCTGGAATACCGCGAGGAGGAGTTTGAGATCGAAGCTGGGGGCAAGAACTCCTGGTCTATAGACGACAGCCCTCACGGCCTCGCCCGACAGGGTTTCGGCGTCGCCTCCAACGGTTTTCCCGGTTTCAGGCCGGACATCGCCGGCTCGTTCAACCGGAACAGTTATGCCGGCTATCTCGATCTGGAAGCCGAAGTCATCAGGAACCTGACCATCGGCCTCGCTGGCCGGTATGAGGATCACGAAAAAGTCGGCGACACGTTGAACGGGAAGGCATCCGCCCGCTGGCAGTTGGTGGAAGCGATTGCCGTGCGCGGCTCGGTCAGCTCGGGGTTTCGCGCCCCGACCGTAGGACAGGCCAACGTCCGCAACGTCACGACCGCGTTTGACGGCGGCGAGTTGGCGGACCGGGCCACCCTGCCACCGGACCATCCCATATCCGTCCTGAAGGGCGGTAAGGGGCTGAAGCCGGAAAAATCAGTCAATTATTCTGTGGGGACGGTCTTCAACCTGGGTGACCTCAGCGTCACCGTCGACTATTACCGCATTAAGGTACAGGACCGCATCGGGCAGGGCAGTCCGCTGCGATTGACCGCAGAAGATATTGCCACCCTGCAACACCAGGGTATTGCGGACGCCAGCAGTTATTCGTTTGTGACCTTCTTCACCAACGATTTCGATACCACCACCCAGGGGGTGGACGTGGTAGCGACCTATCCGCTGGAGACGGGTGTCGGTCACACCGTGTTCACCCTGGTGGGCAACTGGAACGATACTGAGATCGACAGCTTCAACCCCGCCATCATCAACATCAATAAACAGCGCATGATTGAGGGCAGCCTGCCGGAGTTCCGCTTCTCACTCATGGCCGACCACACCTGGGGTCCGTGGCGGTTCCTGACAAGGCTGCACTACTACGATGGCTTTTTCGAGGATCATGTAGGGAGCAACCTGCCCATCACTTCCGGCGACCGTTTCCTGGTGGATGCGGAGCTGTCCTACACCTTCCTGAACCTGCCGTTCATGCAGGCGGCGACCGTCGCCTTTGGCGCAGAAAATCTATTCGACCAGTATCCACGCAGAAATCCTTACGCCCAACTCGTCGGCGCGAAGTACCCGGAATCCTCACCGTACGGATTCAACGGCGGCTTCTACTACCTGCGCGCCAGCCTGGAGTTCTAAACTAGGTCTGACAAACACACCGATACCAAGAGGCCGGATTCCCATCCGTCCCCTCGGTCTAGAATAGTGTCGCCGCAAGTGTTCGTCACCACAGAGGCCGGAGGAAAGAAATCAGTAATGAGGACATACGGCCTGCTGATCGCCCTGTTCCTCAGCCTGGGAGCCGCGCCGGTCGGAGCCCAAGACGCGGAGGCCCCACAGGCGGCACAGCAAGAACAAGAAGGGGTCGTAGAGCTGGAAGGCGTCAAGGTGCTGGGCTCCCGTAATGAAGCACGTTCAGCCCGAGACTCGCTGGTGCCGGTGGATGTTATTCAGGGCGAAGATTTGCAGACCTACGGCATCCGGGACATGGACTCACTGCTGTCCGCCAGCGTGCCCTCCTATAACGTCAACCAGCGTGCCGGCGATGCCGCCGCACTGGTCCGTCCTGCCAATATGCGCGGCCTGCCGCCCGACTCTACCCTGGTGCTGGTCAACGGCAAGCGCCGGCATCGCGCCGCAGTGATTACTTTTCTGGGGAACGGTATTTCGGACGGCGCGCAGGGGGCGGATATTTCGGTCATCCCGGCCATTGCGCTCAAGCGGCTGGAAGTATTGCGCGACGGTGCTTCGTCTCAGTACGGCTCCGACGCCATTGCCGGAGCGTTGAATTTCGTGCTGCGCGACGACTCCGAGGGAGCCACGCTGGAAACGCGCTGGGGCCAGAACTACCACGGCGACGGCGACAAGGTGAGTGTGGCCGGCAACCTCGGCCTGCCGTTGACCGAGCAGGGCTTTGCCAACCTCAGTTTCGAGTTCATGAATGGAGACGAGACCAGCCGCAGCGTGCAGCGCAACGACGCACGGGGGCTGATTGCCGCCGGCAATGACCACGTTCGTCAGCCGGCGCAATTTTTCGGCACACCTGCCGTGCAGTATAATTACAAATTCTTTGGCAACCTGGGCCTGGACCTGACCGACAGGCATAGCCTGTATGCGTTTGGCAACTATGCCGAACGCAAGGCCGAAGGCCACTTCTTTTTCCGCAACCCCAACACCCGAAGCGGGGTGTTCCGGGGCGACCCTCTTGAAGACGGCACGCCGACGGTCCGGGTAGCCGACCTGTCCGACGATCTCAAAGGCTGTCCGGTGGTACCAGCCAACCCGGCCGCAGACTACACCAATGTGAATCTGCCGGCCCACTGCTTTATTTTCAACGAGCGCTTTCCGGGTGGTTTTGCGCCGCGGTTCGGTGGCTCTATGCAGGACTGGAGCGTCGCCTTCGGCCTGCGCGGGGAACTGTCCGACATGCTGGACGGCTGGCACTACGATATGAGCGCCAGCTTCGGTCGGAACAGCATTGATTTCTTCATGCACAACACCATTAACCCCCAACTCGCTCACCTACAGACCGCCATTCCGACCTCGTATAAACCCGGCAGCTATAGCGAATTCGACAAGGTGTTCAATTTTGACATCTCCAGGCCGTTCGACTTGGGCCTCTTCTATTCCGCGCTGAACCTGGCCTTTGGGCTGGAGTATCGAGAGGAAGAATTTTCAGCGAACGCCGGTGAGCCGAACTCCTGGAAAATCGAAGAAAGCCTGGCCCGTCAGGGTTTTGGCATTGGCTCCAACGGCTTTCCCGGCCTCAGCCCCACACATGCCGGTACGTTCAGTCGCGGCAGTTATGCCGGCTATCTCGATCTGGAAGCCGAAGTCATCAGAAACCTGACCATCGGCCTCGCCGGACGGTATGAGGCGTATGAGGGGATAGCGGATACCCTGGACGGCAAGGTATCGGCCCGCTGGCAATTCCTGGCCGATATGGCCGTGCGCGGCTCGGTCGGTTCCGGCTTTCGCGCCCCGACCGTGGGCCAGGCAAACGTTCGCAATGTGACAACGTCGCTCATCGACGGAAGACTGGCGGACGAAGCGACCCTCTCCCCCACCGACCCGATTGCACGACAGAAGGGCGGCAAGGAACTGGAGCCGGAAAAATCGGTCAACTATTCCGTGGGCACGGTCTTCAGCCTGGGCAAGCTGGACATTACCCTCGACTATTATCGCATCAAGATGCAGGGTCGCATCGGGCTGACGAAGACGCTGACACTGACCGAGCCGGATATAGCGGCACTCCTGGCCCGAGGCGTCGTGGACGCGAGCAGTTTTACCGGAGTGCGCTATTTTACCAACGACTTCGATACTACCACGCAAGGTGTCGATCTCGTGGCGACCTACCCGCTGGAGACGTTCGCCGGCAGCACACAGTTCACCTTTGTGGGCAACTGGAACAAGACCAAGGTTGACAGCCGCAACCCGACTATTATCGACGCTGGGCGCGTGCGGCAGCTTGAAGACAATCTGCCGGAGTTTCGTTTCTCCCTCACGAGTGACCACACCTACGGACCGTGGCGGCTTTTGACCCGGCTGCATTTCTACGACGGTTTTTATACGGCCTATCTGCGGGACTTGCCCATACAGGCGGGCGAACGCTGGCTCGTGGACGCGGAACTCTCGTACATGTTTATGAACCTGCCGTTCATGGGGGTGCTGACCCTCGCGTTCGGCGCCGAGAACCTATTCGATCAGTACCCGGCCAGAAATCCGTACGCACGCCTCGCCGGCGCCAAATACCCGGCATCGTCGCCCTACGGCTTCAACGGCGGCTTCTATTATCTGCGGGCCGGCTTCGAGTTTTAAGGGTGGAGACGGGTGCTTTTTCTGGAAAAAAAGACAGCAATTTGTTAGGCCGGAGGGGCTGATTCAAACACACCGAGAGGAGGCTGGAGATGCCGGGGATGAAGATCAAGCGGTGGAGATGCGGTATATTGGCAGGGCTCCTGGTCCTTATGAGCGCACTGACGGTCCCCGCTCAAGAGGCCAGCCAGCCAGAGCCAGCCACCGAACCGCAGGAGTCGGTCGTGGGGCTCGACGAGATCCAGGTGATCGGCTCCCGCGTGGCGGGCCGCTCGGCCCAGGACTCCGTGGTGCCGGTGGACATTATTCAGGGCGAAGACCTACAAACCTACGGCATCCGGGACATGGACTCGCTGCTGTCTGCCAGCGTGCCCTCCTACAACGTCAATCAGCAGCCCATCAGTGACGCCGCTACCCTGATTCGCCCGGCCAATCTGCGCGGGTTGCCGCCGGACTCCACCCTGGTACTGGTCAACGGCAAGCGCCGCCACCGGGCGTCGGTCATCCCCGAATTCGGAGGCATTTCGAACGGATCGCATGGGGCCGATATTTCCGCGATCCCCGCCATTGCGTTGGACCGGGTGGAAGTGCTCCGCGACGGAGCCGCGGCCCAGTACGGCTCGGACGCCATTGCCGGGATTCTGAACTTCAAGCTACGCGAGGACCGGCAGGGCCTGACGGTCCAGACGAGCTACGGCCAGAACTACCACGGCGACGGCGACAAGGTGAATGTGGCCGCCAACCTGGGCCTGCCGCTAACGGACAACGGCTTTGCCAATTTCAGCTTCGAGTTCACCAACGCGGACGAGACCAGCCGGAGTGCACAGCGCGCCGACGCGCGGGGCTTGATCGAAGCCGGCAACGAACACGTCCGGCGTCCGGCGACGCAGATATGGGGAGCGCCGGAGGTCCGGTACGACTACAAGTTTTTCGGCAATCTAGGCTTGGACCTGGAGGAGATCAATAGTCGTGTATACGCCTTCGGTAACTATGCGGAGCGCAAGGTGGAGGGCGGCTTCTTCTTTCGGAATCCCAACACCCGCGGCGGGATCTTCGATGGTGGCGAGAATCTCCTGGTTGCCGACCTGTCGGACGACCGTCAGGGCTGCCCGCCAATTGCGAAGAACCCTGCGGCCGACTACACGGCGGCATTGGCAGGATTACCCAACCACTGCTTCGCTTTTAACGAGCGCTTTCCGGGTGGATTCACGCCGCGTTACGGTGGAGTTGTTGAGGACTGGAGCATCACCTTTGGCCTGCGTGGCGAGGTCGAGAGCACATCGGCGCTGCTCAGTGGCTGGTTCTATGACGCCAGCGCCAGTTTTGGCCACAACAGCGTCAACTTCTTCATGCACAACACCATTAACCCCCAGCTCGCGGCCATGCGCACGAACATTCCGACCTCGTACAAACCCGGCGGCTATCGAGAATTTGACAAGACCTTCAACCTGGATATTTCCCGGCCGTTCGATGTGGGGCTGTTCTACTCGGCATTGAACATTGCCTTTGGGTTGGAATACCGTGAGGAGGAATTTGAGATCAAATCCGGCGGCAAGGACTCCTGGTATGTTGACAACAGTCCGGGAGGCCTGGCGGCTCAGGGGTTCGGGATCGGCTCCAATGGCTTTCAAGGCTTCGGGCCGGAGATAGCCGGTACGTTCAACCGGGGCAGCTATGCCGGCTATCTGGACCTGGAAGCCGAGGTGATCAAAAATCTGACCGTCGGCCTGGCCGGGCGGTATGAAGCGTATGAGGGCATAGCGGATACCCTGGACGGCAAGGTCTCCGCCCGCTGGCAGTTCTTGGAGGCGATTGCCCTGCGCGGCTCGGTCAGCTCGGGCTTTCGCGCCCCGACCGTGGGACAGACCAACTACCGCAAGACCTCGACCTCCCTGGAGGGCAATCGGCTGGTGGACAATGCAATCCTGCCGCCGGACCATCCGGCCGCGGTCCGCAAAGGCGGCAAGCAACTGGAGCCGGAAAAGTCGGTCAACTATTCCGTGGGTACGGTCTTCAGCCTGGGCGACCTCGACGTGACCGTCGACTACTACCGCATCAAGGTGCAGGGCCGCCTCGCCCTGACGAGCAATCTCAAACTGACGCCGGAGGATATCGACGCGCTCCTGGACCAGGGTGTTACCGATGCGCGCAGTTTCTCGGGGGTGAACTTCTTCACCAATGATTTCGACACCACTACCCAAGGCGTAGACGTCGTGGCCACCTATCCGCTCCACACGTTCGCCGGGCATACCCTGCTGACCTTTGTGGGAAACTGGACCGACACGCAGGTGGATAGCTTCAATCCGAACATCATCAATTCGAGGCGGCGGCGGCAGTATGAAGACGCCCTGCCGGAGTTCCGCTTCTCCCTTACGGCCGACCACACCTGGGGGCCGTGGCGATTCCTGACCCGTGTGCATTACTATGACCCGTTTTTTGAGGATATCGTAGAGGCGGGTTTGACCTCCATAAACGGGGAACGCTGGCTCACCGACATGGAACTCTCCTACACCTTCAGGGACCTGCCGTTCATGCAGATGGCGACCTTTGCCTTCGGCGCGGAAAACGTGTTCGACCAGTATCCACGCAGGAGTCGCTGGGCGCCTGTGCTCGGCAATAAATATCCGCCCAACTCACCCTACGGATTCAACGGCGGCTTCTACTATCTCCGAGCCAGCTTTGAGTTTTAGCGGGGAAGCCTGGAAAACAAGACACCGCGCGGCGGAGAGCAACCGATACCGGTGAACAGTGATGGAGGAGAAGGATGAGGACGATACGGTGGCCAGGCTGGGCAGGAGCGGCGCTCTTCATTCTGCTGGGGGCAGTGACAGCCAGACCGCAGGAGGTGGAATCGGAAGCGGAGGTCGTCGGGCTTGACACCTTGCAGGTGGTCGGCTCGCGCGTGGCGGACCGCTCGGCCCAAGATTCACCAGTGCCGGTGGACATTATTCAGGGCGAGGATTTGCAGACCTACGGCATCCGGGACATGGACGCATTGCTGTCCGCCACTGTGCCGTCCTATAACGTCAACCAGCATCCCATCAGCCAGGACGCCACCTTTATACGACCGGCCAATCTGCGCGGTCTGCCGCCCGACTCCACCCTGGTACTCGTCAACGGCAAACGCCGCCACCGCTCCGCCGTGATTGCCCTCGCTGCGGACGGCAGCAATCACGGGACGCAGGGCGCCGACCTGTCCGTCATTCCGGCCATCGCCCTGGAGCGGGTCGAAGTTCTGCGCGACGGAGCCGCAGCCCAATACGGCTCGGACGCCATCGCCGGTATCCTGAACTTCAGGCTGAAGGAAGCGTCCGAGGGCCTGTCGCTCCACACCAGTTGGGGCCAGACCTACCACGGGGACGGGGACAAGGTGCAGGTGGCCGCCAACCTGGGCCTGCCGCTGACCGAAAACGGTTTCGCCAACTTCAGCTTCGAGTTCCTGAACTCCGATGAGACCAGCCGCAGCGTACAGCGCAGGGATGCGCGGGGGCTGATCGAGGCCGGCAATGCGCATGTGCGCCGACCTGCGACCCAGATATGGGGGGCGCCTGAAATCCAGTACGACTATAAATTCTTCGGCAACCTCGGCCTGGACCTGGAGGCGCTCGACGCTCGGCTGTACGCCTTTGGTAATTATGCGGAGCGCAAGGTGGAGGGCGGCTTCTTTTTCCGTAACCCCAACACGCGCGGGGGTATCTTCAGAGGCGACCCGCTTGAAGACGGCACGCCTACAGTCCGGGCGGCCGACCTGTCCGGCACCGGCCTCGGCTGTCCCGCCGTGCCCGCCAACCCGGCCGCCGACTACACCCGCGTGCATCTGCCCGATCACTGCTTCCTCTTCAATGAGCGTTTTCCGGGCGGTTTTACGCCTCGTTTTGGCGGGTACCTCCAGGACTGGAGCATCGCCTTTGGCCTACGCGGGGAGATGGCGAGTGCCTCAGCCCTGCTCGACGGCTGGTCGTACGACGCCAGCGCCAGCTTCGGCTACAACAGCGTGGATTTCTTCATACACAACACCATCAACCCGCAGCTGGCCGCTATGCGCACCGCTATCCCCACGAAATATAGACCCGGTGGAAACGCGCAGTTTGAGCGGACCTTCAACCTGGATATTGCCCGGCCCCTGGATATCGGCCTCTTCCACTCTCCGCTGAACGTGGCCTTCGGATTTGAATATCACATGGAGGAATTCGAACAGAAAGTTGGGGAAGCGCAGTCCTGGTTCATCGATGAAGACCTGAGAAATCAGGGCTTCAGCATCGGCTCCAACGGGTTTGCGGGCTACCGGCCGGATTCGGCCGGCGTGTTCGAACGAAACAACTATGCGCTGTATCTGGACCTGGAAGCTGAAATGATACAGTCCCTCAGCCTCGGCCTGGCCGGGCGATATGAAAACTTCGACAGCGCAATAGGAGAGTCGCTGAACGGCAAGGCTTCGGTCCGCTGGCAACTGCTGGACGCTCTGGCCCTGCGTGGTTCGGTCGGTTCGGGCTTCCGCGCTCCGACGCCGGGACAGGCCAACATCCGAAAAATCAACTCGCAGTTTACTACCGCAGGCTTGGTCGACCAGGGTATTTTCCCCTCGCGTCACCCTGTCGCGGCCTTCTTTGGAGGCCGGCCGCTGGAGTCGGAAAAATCGGTCAACTATGCCGTCGGCAGCGTGTTCAACGCGGGCGCCTTCAGCCTGACCGTCGACTATTATCGGATCAAAATTCAGGACCGCATCGGGCTGACGCAGGATTTCAGAGTCTCAGCCGAGCAGCGGGCGGCCTTCAACCGCCTCGCTCCCGACGCGAGTACCATCACCTCGGTGCGCTACTTCACCAACGCGTTCGACACGACCGCGCAAGGGCTTGACGTGGTGGCGACCTATCCGCTGGAGACACGGGCCGGCGACACCGTGTTGACCCTTGCCGGCAACTGGAACGACTTGAACCTCGACAGCCGCGATCTGCACGTCATTAATGACAAACAGGTACGTCAGATGGAGGACGGCTTGCCGGAATTCCGTTTTTCGCTAACCGCCGACCACGTCGCCGGGCCGTGGCGGTTTTTGACCCGCGTACACTTCTACGACGAATTTTTTGAAGCCCACGCCAACACCGATACACGCTTCCTGACCGCTGGGGAGCGCTGGCTGGTGGACGTCGAAGCCTCATACACCCTGCTGACGCTGCCCTTCACTCAGGCGGTGATTCTTGCGGTGGGTGCGGAAAACGTGTTCGATCAATACCCGCGCAGAGATCCGTACGCGCGCGACCTGGGCGCGAAGTACCCGGAATCCTCACCCTACGGCTTTGGCGGCGGCTTCTACTATGTGCGTGCCGGCTTGGAGTTCTAGCGCAGTTTTCATGGTGGTGTAGCGAGGAGCTTCATAGTATCGGAGATAACCAGCCACTCAGCCGGGGAGAAGCCCTTAAGTGCATGTCCGCGGGCTATTGGACGCTACACTAATGTGAAATTTGCTCCAATCCGCCCCATGGGACTTGAAACCGCAATGGAACCAGAGGGTTCATCCCATCAACCTACGAGGCTGACCAGCTATCTGTACGAGCCTTTCTTCATATTCTCCACACGATGTGGTGGTGGAAATTTTGCCTTGAGGCGCTTCGCCAAGTCTCCTAGGTATGTCTTCGCACGAGGTTGCAATCTGGAGTAGTGCCTTTCGAGATCACCTAATCTATCACCCTTCTTGCCTTCCCACCCTGGAATTTCGGCGAGGCTATCATTGACCCGTCGGGCGTGCTTTATCGCATTATTGAGCCGACGCAATTCGTCCATATATTTAGCACAGCAAATCTTGCTTTCTTCTATTTTCAATCTCGCAAGAATATCCACAAAGTTTTTATGGTTGAAGGGGAATGGGTGCTTAGATTTCTTGCGCCTCAAGAAACACCTAATGGCGTTATCGTCGCCTAAGGCATGTTTGATTGCGTCTTTCCTGTACAGTTCAACACACCTCCAAAGGCCGATGATAGCAAATTCCGAGGAAAGCCAGGCAAATTCCTCAAGCTGCGCAACATCATCAACCCAAAAGTCGTCGGGATATCCTCCTCCACTTCTCTCTGCTCTTTGTTCGAGCGCCTTCTTCTCGAACCTCAAAGAGGTCTTAGACTGCTCAAAGAAGGCGTCAATCTTTTCCAACTCGCCTCCTGCGAGTCTGAGCAGCACGCCATCGAAAGCTGACCGATACTGGTAGTTGGACTCGCTCGCCATGGTATTATTCCTTTCTACTGCCATTCCCTACGGTATGAGCTAGTCCCGTAGGTCGGCTTACGCCTACGGCTAATCCGACACCGCTGGCGTCTCGGTTACCACTAATATTGCTCCAATCCGCCTCGCCACCTCCGCAAAATACCACACCTCATCCGGCACCAGCGCCCGCTCCAGCACCGCCCGTCCCCGATACGACAACCACTTCTTGAGCACCTGATGGCCGCCCAGCGTTCTGGAGTGGTGCGGAAGAGACGTCTGTCCACATTCCACTCTTGGCAGCCGATATCTTCCGCCTCGCCTCGTCTTGACGTATAAGTGGACGGACATAATTGAGGAGAACCGCTCATGGCCATTTCAGACCACATCGAAAGAGTGAGAGAAGGATTACGGAGCAGCGCTTTCCTTTCCGAAGCCGCCGTTTCCCAAGGTATCCTTCTGCCGGCGTTGCATGAACTGGGATGGCCCGTCTTTGATACTCGGGTTATTGTTCCCGAGTTCTCACTTGAAGGACGACGTGTTGATTATGCACTGTGCCATCCAGCGAACAGACCTGCGGTGTTTGTCGAGGTAAAAAAGGTAGGTCTTTCGGACGGGGCCGATAGGCAGCTTTTTGAATATGCCTTCCATTCGGGCGTGCCTATGGCCATCCTGACAGACGGCCGAGAGTGGAGCTTTTACCTGCCTGGTGAGCAGGGGGCTTACGATGAGCGGAGGGTATATAAGCTCGATCTTCTTGAGCGAAACATCGAAGATGCTGCAAAGAGGCTGGAAAGATATCTCAGCTACGAGAAGGTATGTTCCGGTGAAGCCTTACAGGCCGCGCGGTCGGACTATCAGAACGTTGCCAGAGATAGAGAGATAGAGGCCGCTCTCCCCAGAGCGTGGAGCGCTCTGCTCGAAGAACAGGATTCATTGCTGTTAGAGCTCTTGGCGGAAAAGGTTGCAGACCTGTGCGGTTACAAACCCAATTCGGATTTGTGTAGTCGATTTCTTGACAGTATCTCAAAGCCGGCTGCACCCACAACAGAATCGGTCTCCAAACCGTTCATCGGTCCCCCCGTCAAAAAACCGAAAAAAGTGGAGCGCACTCGTACCAGAGCAGTCGGTCATCTCTCATTTGTCTTCAAAGGGCAAACGCATGAATCTAGGTCAGCGGCAGGAGTGATGCGCGAGGTCTTCCGGTTATTGGCCAGAGAGGACCCTACTTTTCTTGAAAAGTTTGCTAAACTCGAACACGGAAGAAAGCGGAGGTATTTGGCTCAAAATCCAGAAGAACTTTACCCTGGACGCCCAGACCTCGTTGAGCAGGCATCTGCTGAGGTGGCTCCTGGTTGGTGGCTCGGAACCCACTACGGTCGAGAATACATACAGAAGATACTGAATTTAGCGTTGGGGGTTGTCCATCCAAGCCTTCGGTCCGAAATACGAGTAAACATGGGCCGCACAGTAGCCGCCCCCACACAGCTAAAAAATTTCTCCAGAGAAGAATCAAAAAGACCGCAAGATATTCATGTCAGGACGATCAATTCGTTCGTATTCAGAGGACAAACATATAAGTGCGAGTCAGCGCGAGAAGTGATGCGCGAGGTCTTCCGGTTGTTGGCCAGAGAAGAGCGTGATTTCCCTGAAAGGTTTGCAGCGCGCAGACATGGGAGATATTTGGCTCAAGACAAACAAGAATTGTATCCTCGTCAGCCTATGGACTTCACTGAAAAGAACTCTACCGAGATAGCCCCCGGTTGGTGGCTCGCAACAAACCAGGGGCGAGTCCGTATTCAGCGTATCCTAGATTTAGCGCTGGAGGTCGTTCATCCAAGCCTTCGGTCTGAAATCCAAGTCAACCTTGACGGTTAGGCTCTCTCCTGTTCGTTACACGACACCGATTACGTCTCCACCGAAGGTTGAGGGGACAGCCGAGCGCTGGTGGGACAGGGCACAGTAGAGATATTCCCCCAGCCTTATGCAAGCCGGATCGTAGGGCGAGGACTGGCAATCAGGCAGGGTGTCTGTCATACCGGTGTTGTGCACACCCTGTCCCTTCCGTCATGCCGGCGAAAGAACGTCACTCCGGCCCAAGAGCCGGGGCCGGCATCTAGGTCCTCATCCCCCGGCCTCTGGATACCGGATCACATCTGGCATGACGAGATACGAGAGCGAGCCTGACCGCCGGACCGGCTGCGGATCAGGTCGGGGACGTTTCCTTCGGGAAAAAGTCATAGCCGGCGCGGGCCAGAACGAGCAGACCGACCGAGTTGTAGACGGCCTCGCGCGCGCGTTTGAGGAGCATGAGCGTCAGGCCGGCGCCCTCCTCGATACCGAGCAGACGGCACAGGAATATCCCACCCGCTTCACGCACCCCCAACGCGCCGGGGATGATCAACGCCGCGGCCGTGACGGGTTGAATCATGGTCTCAATAATGAGGGCGTCCATCCAACTGACCGGTGCGCCGATCAGGATCAGAAACACATAGACTTCCACCGCTCCAACCGCCCAGCCCAGAAAATGGTACAGGCTGGCCGCAAGAAAATCTTTGGCGTCTCCGTCATACAGATGAAAAAGATGCGCATCGACGTGTTTGGCCCGCTCCTGCCAGCGCGCCAGGCGGTTCCAGTTGGGAAATCGGCACCGCAGCCATCCAACACATTTTTCAACAAGTCCCCGCTGCTGCCAGCGCACGATGATCATCACAAACCCGTACGCCATGACAAAAACGGCACCGAATATCCACCAGGCATGGTAGCCGACATCCATACGATACAGAAAAAACGGCAGGCCCAGCACAATAAAAGCAACCTGAGAGACAGTCAGAGCGGTCTTGGCAGCGACCACCGACGCCGTGCCAACATCGGAGGTCACACCGTGTTGTCGCAGCAGGTAGACCTTGACGGCCTCGCCACCGACATTCGCCGTTGGGGTCAGATTATTGATGGCCTCGCCGGCCAGTCGGGTCAACGAGAGCTGAAGAACGGAGAGCTGCTTGGCGGCCGCTGAGCCGCCCATGGTATAGCCCCAGCCCTTGGCGTCAAACAGCGCCACAAAGCTCTGCGGGATCAGGACCAGGGGAGCGAGCCAGCCGATGTGGTACAGGTGCTGGCCGACCTCGGTAATCCCGACCTTCCAGAAGAGAACCCCCAGCAGGCTGAGTCCGAGCAGGGCGGCCCCAAGCTGGAGGGCCCGGCTCTTTTTCTGCTCGGCGGTCATGCCCGGATTTCTCTACGGAACAGCAGACGGGGGGAAGGCATATCGCCGCCATTCATCTGCCATGAGAAACGGCGGGCAGCGATATACCTTGAAGGCAGTGCAGGGTGCAAGCAATCGCTCTCTTGTCCGGGTGTTTATCCTGGGGTTGCGTACCGGCTATTCAGGGGCTCCGGACGGGAGGCCGGCCATCTCTCGAAGAACGGTCGCCAGCGCGCCCCAGTCGAGGTCGCCCCGGCCTCTGGCAAAGGCGGCCCGTAAATGATTGTCGGCCAAGTCGGCCAGCGGTAAGGGCGCGACCACATCTTTGGCCAGCTTTTGCATCAGCCCGACATCTTTCAATCCCAGCGCCAGCGCAAAGCCCGCAGGAGCAAACTCCTGCCTGGCGATCCGGCTGCCATAGCCTTGAAACAGAGGCACGGGCAGCAGCGCCCGAATCAACTCCAGGACGGTCTCGTTTTGTAAGCCGCCCTTCTCGGCCAGGGTCAGCGCCTCACTGAGGGTTTCGATGCCGGCAATCACAAAAAAGTTCCCCACCAGCTTGAGGACATTGGCGAGGTGAGGCTCTTCACCCACCACGATGACCCCCTGCCCCATGACCTCAAACGCGGGCCGGCAACGGTCGATGGCCGCGGCTGAGCCAGCCGGACAGATCCACAGTTTTGCCGCGGCTGCGGCCTCGGGACGGCCAAAGACCGGCGAGGCCACAAAATGCGCTTCCCGGTCGTGATACAGCGGCGCCAGTTCTTTGGTCACGTCGGGCGAGACGGTACTCATATCAACGTGAATCCCGTCCGGTTTGAGGCCGGCCAGAATGCCGTCCTCGCCCAACGCAATCGCCCGGAGCGCGGCATCGTCGGCAATAATACTGATCACAATATCGGATTGTGCGGCCAGGTCGCGGGGGGAATTGGCCCACCGCGCTCCGTTTTGGCGCAGGGTGTCGGCGCGTGAGGCCGTGCGATTAAAAACCGCGAGGGGAAAATCGGCATCGAGCAGATTTTGCGCCATGGGCAGGCCCATCCGGCCCAGTCCAATAAAGCCAATCGAGGAAGTCATATCTGCTTTGTCCTTTGGGTCCTTGGAGTCCTTGGAGTCTATGGGGTCCTTTGGGTCTATGGGTCCGACTCAACAGACTCAATAGACCCAACAGACTCAATAGACCGAATCTCAGTGCATGGCGTGCGGCTCGCGCAGAATAAACTCGGCGATTTCCGCATCAAACTGCTCGCCGTCAGCCGTCGTCATCTGATAAGTGCCGCGCATGGAACCAAAAGGGGTGCTCAGCGGACAGCCCGAGGTGTACTCAAAAGATTGGCCCTGCGCCAGGACGGGCTGCTCGCCCACCACACCGGGTCCTTTGACTTCTTCCACATGGCCGGTGGCGTCGGTAATAATCCAGTGGCGGGTCATGAGCTGGGCGGTGACCGATCCTTCGTTGGTGATGCGGATGGTATACAGGAAAAACCACTGGCTCTGCTGAGGAGAAGAGCGGGTCGGATCGTATTGGGTTTCCACGCTGATGCGAATCCCTCGGGTGACTGTTTCAGAGGCTGGCACGCTGTCTCCTCCTCTTTCTCTCATTGGCACGCATGTCGGAGTGTATGACTGCCCTGCCAGCACGTCAACCAAGTGCAACAACTCACTCTTCAGCCAACGCCGCGGTGATATCTGCCGCCAGCCGCTGACCTGTTTCGTTGTCCAGCGTTCCCGCCGGCCATTCAATTCCGAGCCCCGCGCCCTCGGCCGAATCCGGGAATCTGGGAATAATATGGAAGTGAACGTGCATCACGGCTTGATGCGCGCTGGCGCCGTTATTTTGCAGGACGTTGAACGCCGTGGCTCCGCTGGCTTTGAGGACGGCCCGGCTCAGTCGGGGCAGCATCCGGCCAAGGGCGGCCGCGGATTCATCCGAAAGCTGGTCGAGCGTTTCTGCCGGCTCTTTTGGGATGAGTAGGGTATGACCGCTGCTCAGCGGACCAATATCGAGAAAGGCGAAAACCTGGTCGTCTTCATAGATTTTATGACACGGAATCTCACCGGCAATGATTTTCAGAAAGATCGTTTCTGCCATGCCCCGAGAGTAGCGTATGACAGAACGGGCGGCTAGGGTTCTCCTATCAGCTATGGAAGAGCCTTCTGACAGTCGAGGCAATAGGCTCTCCCGCTGAAACGCCCCTTGTTTTGAAAGCAAAACATCGCCACCTTTTTCGATATACGCTTTTTACATGTAGCACAGAAGTAAAAACTGGACTTTCGGCTCTGTTGGTACTTGGCAGTGTGTTCTCTGATGGTCGAATTTACCTCAGCGCTGGGTATGTTATTCGATATTACCTCGGTCCGAATTGCGAATTTCTTCCGGTAGTCAACACTGGCAGGCCGATGCTGCAATGCCAGGGAACGCGCAATGTTCTGGAGCGTGTCTTGCCCGATAAGACGGCCGAGAGCAAGCACGGACACGGACTCCTTCTCAATCTTGTCTCGCAGCATATCAGACTTGATCACCATACTGGTATCAAAAGTGGGGGGTCGTATAACCTTAGATTCGGGTGAGACCAGAATAAGGCTCTTAAACTCTGGTCTGATGGTGAGCCCCAGCCGTTTCGGCAAGAATGCCTGGTTTTTCAAATAGCGTTCCAGAAAAATGATATGACGCTTATTCTGCTCAATGGGAGAGGGAATGGTCTGAGCACCCCCGTTAAAGAAAAACGAAAATTCGCCCGACTCGGAGATTTTGAGACCGGTACGATAACGCTTTGATTCAAGAACGAATATCTCCAAATGACGACTGATGAGTAAGTGATCGATTTGGGCAACCTGTCCACGGTGTTCCAGCCGCAGGTCGTGTAAGACCGCCCAATTTTTCGAGTCGCGCCACTGAAAATCGATGTAATAGGCGGAATCCTTTTCACCTTTCGCGCCCGCACGCAATATTTTCAACTCTTTTTCGACCAGAATGTGTTTGTTCGCTGGAAGGTCAAGGTCCAGCAGCGCTTTCAACTCGTCTATCTGGGGTTGTAGCGAATCTTTTTCCTTCACGAGCATTTTGGGGACCTTTCCTCCCTCCGCAGCCTTCCTGCTACCGTCCCCGGAAGACCGGTTGCCGTTTGTCCATAAACGTATTGACGCCTTCTTGATGATCTTCCGTTTGGTCACAGCGCAAATGCGTTTCCGCCTCCCGGTCGAGCATAGTGCGAAAATCTACCCCACCCGACGCAGAGCAAGTGCCCTCTTTTTAGGCTCCGGCTCAGGGCAATCCGACGCCCGGCACCTCAACCCGGACCGTTTCGATAGAAGCCTGGGACTTCCCCTGGGCTAACTCTTCTAAGGTTGTGACTGCGGTCAGCATGAAGAGCGTCTGCCGCCCTTCCCCGCCCAACATGCAGGCAACGGCCCGTTTGTCCGGGACAGAAACACGATGCGTGACCTCTCCACCGTCTTTGACCCGGATAAATTCACCACTCCCAAACGAACTCACCCAGATCGCCCCTTCGGCGTCCAGACAAATTCCGTCGGGGGTCGCCTCCCCCAGTTGGGCGAACACGCGCCGGTCCGACAGCGAACCGTCGCCGGCAATATGGAAGGCGGTTAAACGATTCGCAAACGATTCGGCAACAATGAAAGTGCCCCCGTCCGGACTGATCACGCTGCCATTCGGGAAGCTCAGACCGTCCGCGACCACGCGGGCCTGTCCGTCCGGCGTGACCATGACAATGTTGGCCGGCCGGGCGTCTTCACCGCCCATCATGTCGTAGCCAAAACTCCCGATATAGGACCGGCCCTGGGCATCAACGACCATGTCATTGATATCGCCCCGGACGAGCGCGGAGACATCCGCGACTTCCGCGAGGCCATTCGGGTCCTGCCGGAGCAGTTTTTTATCGTGCATGGAGACGATGAGCAGGCGTCCATCCGGCAGGAAGCCCAGTCCCGACGGGCGCTGCGGAACCGTTGCGACGAACTCGGTGTTGCCCTGCGCATCCACCGTGAGCACTTTCTCGGCAAACATGTCCGAAACCCAGAGTTTGCCGTCGTGCCAACGCGGACCTTCAAGAAAAATAAATCCGTCTGCGAGAAGTTGAGGAGTCATACCGTCCCCCTTTTATCCTTAGCGGCCACGGAAGACCGGTTGGCGTTTGTCCATAAACGCGTTGACGCCTTCTTGATGATCTTCCGTTTGGCCACAGCGCAAATGCGTTTCCGCCTCCCGGTCGAGCATAGTGCGAAAATCTACCGCACCCGACGCATTGACGTTGGCTTTCATATAGCGGTAGCTGACCAAGGGGCCGGAGGCGATCCGCTCGGCCAGTTCCAGCGCGTCGTTCATGAGTTGGTCATGGGCAAAGACACGATTAACCAGACCGATCCGCAGGGCTTCATCCGCGTTAATCATATCCGGCAAAAAGAACAATTCCTTGGCCTTGGCTTGTCCGACCAAACGGCTGAGCTGCCAGGTCGTGCCGTAGTCGCCGCCGTAGCCTACCCGCGCATAGGCCGTCCCGAGCCGTGCCCGGTCGGAGGCAAGGCGCAGGTCGCACGACAGGGCGATGCCCAGGCCGGCGCCAGCGGCTGGGCCGTTAATGACCGCGATCGTGACCTTGGGCATATGGTGCAGCAGCCAGGGCCAGGTATGGCCTTCGCGGAGTTCGTCGACCTGCTGCTCAAGGGTGGAATCCCTGGTGCCGATCTCCTCACCCTTTTGCATGGCTGACACATCACCGCCCGCGCAAAAGCCCCGGCCCGCGCCCGTCAGCACAACCGCGCCAACCTCGGGGTTTTCCGACATCTCGCGCAGCGCCGAAACCGCCGCCTGGTTCATGTCTCTGGTGAGCGCGTTGAGCTTATCCGGGCGATTCATGGTCAGAATGCCGACACGGTTTGTGACTTCGATAGTGAGATCAGCCATCTGTCTTCCTCCTTGTTCCCTGTGGATGAAGCTTGCACTTTATCGCGTTTTGCGTAGAAAGGAAGGGACAGCGCAACGGTAAAGGAGAGGACATTATGACGGCAAGCGCAGACCCGCATCAGATTACGAGTGTGGAGCAGCTTCGCGAACGCATTGGATCACCGAGTGAGCTCGTCCCGCATAAGCTCTGGACCGAGTTGGACGAGTCGTGCATGGATTTCATCAAACGCTCGCCGTTTCTCTTACTCGCCACGGCGGATGCCGAGGGGAATCAGGATGTCTCACCCAAAGGGGATGGGCCGGGGTTTGTCTGTATTGAGGATGCACACACGCTGCTCATCCCGGACCGGGCGGGCAACAAGCTGGTCTTCGGGCTGACCAATATCATTGAGAATCCCCATATTGGCCTGATTTTCCTGCTGCCGGGAACGCCGGAAACCATGCGGGTCAATGGCAGGGCTGAGCTCACGTCCGACCCTGAAGTCCTGGAGCGCCTGTCCGCGCGTGGCAAACCCGCGGTGGTTGCCATTCGGGTCCATATCAAAGAAGTGTTCTACCACTGCGCCAAGGCGTTTATTCGGTCACAACTCTGGAGGCCCGATACTTGGGAGGAGCGCCTCAAGATCTCGTTCGGCAAGATTCTGGCGGCCAAGATGGGCGGCGATGCCGGCATGGCCGACAAGATTGACGAATTTGTCGAACAGGACTACCGGACCAATCTATAGCCTCCCTCCTCGCATTCCCTCTCCCTCCGGGAGAGGGCTAGGGTGAAGGGGTCTGCGTTTTACAGCAATGCCAACCCTTTCCGCTCCCATTCCATGGCCACAATCCAGCCCAGACCGGATTCCGTAATGTATAAGGTCCTCGAGTCGACGCCGCCAAAGGCGATATTCGTGACTGCTTTGTCCTTACTCGGAATCCGTTCGACCTGCTGTCCGTGCGGATCGAAGACAATAATGCCTCCTCCCAGCACACCGCAGACCAGGACATAGCCTTCTTCGTCCAGACAAAAGCCATCGGGATAATGGCCGGCCGGGAGTTCACAGAATGGCCGGCGCTGGCCGAGTTCGCCTGGGGCGAGAATGGGAAAGGCGCACAGGGCAGCGGCAAAGGTTTCCGCTACGAGCAGGGTTTTGCCGTCCGGGGTGAGGCCAATGCCGTTTGGATGTTGCAGGTTGGTGGCGACACGCCGAATCCATGTCCCATCCGGGCTGGCGTAGTAGACGCTGCCCGGACGCCGAGTGGGCGCATTCATTGGTTCAGGCCGCGTGGGATCACGCTGGAGCGGATCGGTGAAGTAGCAATTTCCTTCAGCATCAAAGACCAGATCGTTTGGCGCGCTGAGTTGTATGCCGTCACACGAGGTGTACAAGCGTTCGACCTTGCCCTCGGCGTCAATCCGCTCAAGGCGTCCGGTCTCGTAGTCCGCAGCCGGCCCAATCGGCAGCCCCTTGCGCCAGCGAAAACCCCCGTTATTCGTGACGTATAGGGCTCCGTCCGGCCCCCGGGCTGCCCCGTTCGGACCACCGCCCGGAGTGGCGAAGGTGGAGAGTGTTCCGTCAGGCGATATCTTCCGAACACGGCCCGCACGGATTTCCACACAATACACACTGCCGTCCGGGTCACACACCGGACCTTCCGGGAATGCCAAGCCGGCTGCAATAACGGTGTCACTCATAAGGGCGAGCGTACCCGGCGTACGCTCAAAAATTTCAGGCCGCTTGCTGCTCTTTGTGTTTCAGCAACTTACCGGCAATCTGGTCAATAACCTGGTCGGCCAGCACACGGACTTCATCCTCTAGCTTGGGCTGAATAGGATGCGGGACCAGAATGGGCTCATACTGAGGCATGCCAAGGGCCGCACATTGGGCGTGCGCAGCACTCAGGAACTCCGTGGTCGTGATATTTGCAGTCGGGACACCTTTTTCTTCGAGCGCGATGACATCGTGCGAACTGCACGATATACAGCCGCCTCAATCGCTGAGCGCTTCAATGACTGCGTCACACTTTTCTTGCAGTTCCCGCTGAATGTCTTCAGCCGCAGGCCGACCTGGGGTCAGTTTCGTACGCCGCAGCACCTCTGTAACGCCGTACTGCTCGCGCAGGATTTCCTCCAGACGATCCAGGAAGAATACGCCTTTTGCCTTGTTAATATCCAATAGACCAATCGTTGTACCGGACAGTGTGTCCAGCCGGGTCGCAAAGGCTTTGGGCGATTGGTCCGCCCGCGAGGTCGGGTCGAGTAATACGGTTCCCATACACTTCTCCTTTCTTATGAATGAATCTCTTTCGTGGTGATGGTACTCCCGGAGCTTCCCCGGACCAAGCCTGGAACAGTCGCAGAAAAGCGTCCTGCCGTTCCACCCGCGACAACAATAAGGATACTCTCCGGTGCGGGAAACTTCGGATAGAGCGTGTCATCAGTCGGCGGCTCGGCCTGGACGTTGACGCCAGCCAACATACTCACTCCAGCGCCCTCTCCACCGTTGACCCCAGGCCGCAGTTCACGCAGAGGGCGACGGATGTGTTCAAATAAAAATTGACGGAGATCATTTTTAGACCACCCATCCTGGGCAAAGGTCTTGGCATGCTCCGGTCCGACAATCAGCGCCGTATCCGAGAACACCGGAAAATTCTTGTGATTCCAGACCGAGGCCATAGTCCAGCCAAGCGAGAGAGCCAACTGCTCTGCACTGCGACTGGCATGGTCATTTATCTGAAGCGGGGAGTGACCACCAAACAGGGTGACGGTACTCTGTTCCGGACGAAAACCTTTCTCTACGTGCAGCGGCTCCCACGGACTCTCCTCCTCGGCCTCGCCAATACAGAACGTGAATTGGGCTGGATGGCCCAGGGTTGCCTTGCAAATCTCTTGGGGCTTTGCTCCGCCGATGTTGAGAATAATCAGGCGTAGCGCCCGCCCGATGGTGGCATTCGCCCGAAATCCATGGCCCAGGGCATTATGCCCGCAATTCACCCCAATGGTATGGCGCATGGGACCGTTAATAATTGTCAGTGGGGTTGCCGAGAATGTGGTGACATTAATAGCGTGGGCCGCAAACTGTTCCTCACACAGGGCTTCCACCGCGGCAACGACAACCGGAAAATACGACGCCTGACACCCCGCCATCACCGCATTAATCGCAACCTTTTCAAGACTGGCCGGTCCGTAGTTGGGTCCCACCGTCCCCAAGACCTCTTGTGGATCGCGGTCGACTGTGGCGAGCAGAGCCATAACGCGCTCTGCGGTTGGCGGAACAACCGGCAGCCCATCGGTGAGCCCACTTGAAAAGAGGGCTTCAAAAGGGTCGTTCTCCTGAATATCGATGGGTTGTGAATGGAATGCGGCAGCGTCCGCCATGTCTCCCCTCCAAGCCTGCCCAGCCTTTCACCCCTGCTGTACAGCTGTCAACCGTCCGGGTCACACACAGGACCTTCCGGGAATGCCAGGCATGTTGCAATAACCGTGTAACTCATATGCTGCAAAATTCCAAAATTCGGGTGCCACTCCAGAAACATGAGAAATCGTGAAATATTTCATGGCCGAAATGGGCTGATTCTGGCCTAAATTTCATCAAAAATGCTCTAATATCGCGGATTTGCACTGCTTTTCATGGGGGGTGAAATTTCATGGTCGTGAAATGCCATTTCTCACGATTTTTCATGCCTAAAACGACCCTAAATGGGGTTTTAGAGGGCTTTTGAGGGGCCTTTTGAGGGCGGTTTTCAGGCCGGTCTCAGGGGTGAATCTGGGACTGATCCAGTGCGCTTTGGGACAGTTGAGGGCCACCAAGAAGGCACCCAAAATGAGGCCGGAGCGGAAGGCGATTGCGGGCGTGGCGAGGAGGATTTCCATATTGCATGTACCGTGAAATTTCATGAGATATGAAAAGTTCAGGGCTGGTGAGACGCCCTTGTGCAGCCTGGGCAGGGGCAGAAGGGCGGGCTTGTGGCGAGGCTGTGAAGATACTTTCGGCGTGTCTCCCACGAGTCGAGGAGGGCTGCCTTTTTCCGGGCGCGGTAGGCTCGCATTCGTTCGGCTATATACGCCTTGTCGCGGGGGCCATGTCTATCCGGCATTCACGTACTTCCTCACATACAGGCAGAGATCGAAATCTTGGGGGGAGAGATTCCCCCTGAAAGGGGGATATTGATCTTCTGGAGTGTTTGTACCAGTATGGTGGTAGGGGATGGTGACGTAAGAAAGACACCCAAGGAAAATAAGACACCCAAGGAAAGCGCCTGTCATCCCTGAATCTATTCGATAAGGAGGTGCATTATGCACCTATCGAAGAATAAGATTCAGGCGCTTCGGACTCTGTTTTGGCTTTTAGTCAAACATTGCCCGTTTCTCCTTGAATTGCTCGTCGAGCTGTTTAATCTGCTCAACGGGCTTAATTAAGCGTAAGGGGGCTTCTCACGGGGTCCCCTTTTTCCTGCCCAAAATGTGAGACATGGAAAAAGGCTGTGGGGGGTACACGATGGAAGAGGAAAAGACCAACACACCAGAACCGCTCCGCGCTTCAGTCACATTGCATGGCGAGCTGGCTTTTCTCCGCTCGCTCAGGACGCCTCGCGCAGACGACGTGGCCCCCGACCTTCAGCCCGAGAAGCGCACCAGCGACTGGGAACACTAATTTTCTTCGAGTACATCGTCCGGACCATACTGCTCCTGAAACGCCCGAAGCGCACGATCGAAGGCAGGGTCTTCCTCCGCATCGGACAGCGCGCCCGCCGCGGGCAGACCGAGCCGCGCCACAGCCGCTTGCCAGCGCTCCAATTGCGGCGGGGACAGGGGAACGGACACGGTGTAATGCAGTTCCGTATCGTCACTGAGCAGGATAACCGTCAGCTTATCCTGCCGGACGAGCTTGTGCAGAAGAGCGGCGTCGCTCGCCTGTCTCGGATTGAGGTAGAACACACCGCCTTTGCTCCCCCCAAACGTCGGATGCAGTTGGTAGCCGATAGCCACCACCCATATTTGCTCGGGACTCTGCCACGTAGACAGGCGCAGGGTAAGCGGCAGGGGGGCTTCGATAAACCAGTCCAGGTCTTCGACCCGGCTGACCACGGCCAGCTCTTGGGTGCCTTCCCGGTCAATAAACCGGACGGAATACACGGGTTCTTCCCTTAAGAGCAGCCAGCTTTCTCGGTTAATCACCACACCGGTCGGTTGCATTGGAGTTCCTCCTCAAACGTGGGATGCAAAAAGGAACCCACCCCGGCCTTCGGCCCCCCCTCCCGAGAGGGGATGGGGGCTACTCCTCTCTCGGGAGGGGGGCGGTGTCAGCGGCGGGGTGAGTTGTCCCCCGCCCGGCGGCCTCAGCGCGTCTGGCGAGCGCGAGTTCCCAGGAATATGCATCACACGTCTCAAATGCGTAAACGCGCTTGACCCATGGGCATGCATCTATCATACATGGCACTCGCATGGCAGGTTCGACCGTAAGGGGCGCAGACACCGGTCATCACACAAGGAGGGTCTATGGCGAGACCGGTCAGGTATAAGATTGTTGGATTGCTGTTCTCCGGAACAATCATCAACTATATCGACCGGGTGAATATCTCTGTTGCCGCGCCGGTTATCATGGCCGATTCCGGTTGGAGCAAGAGTGAGTTCGGGATGGTCTTTTCCGCCTTCCTGGTTGGCTACGCCGTACTCCAGTTGCCGGGCGGCCTAGTGGCCGACCGCTGGAGCGCGCGGAAAGTGCTGGCTCTCGCCTTTTGTGGCTTCTCGCTTTTCACAGCCCTGACCCCACCGGCCATTTCCGCCTTTTGGCTACTGCTCAGCGCGCGTTTTCTGGTCGGCATGTTTGAGTCCGTTACTATTCCGGCGCTTACTTCCGTCAATGCCCGCTGGATTCCGCGGGCCGAGTTCGGCCGCGCACAGACCCTGAGCGTGTCCGGCGTGACGGTCGGCCAGATGATTGCCTACCCGCTCACTACCTGGATTATTCTCAATTTCTCCTGGCAACTCGTCTTCTATTTTAATGCCCTGCTCGGTTTTATCTGGGCGGCGGTGTGGTTGTGGTCTTCTACGGACACGCCCGGTGAGCATCCGAAGATTGATGCGGCGGAACGCACCTATATTGAGTCAAACCTGCCCCCTCGTCCTGCCGCTCCGCTGCCGTTGTGGACCGTTTTTTCCAGCGCCTCGCTGCTGACCGTGACCCTGGCCTATATGTGCTTTGCCTACGTGCTGTGGATGTTCCTGTTCTGGTTTCCGACCTATTTGGTAGAGGCGCGCGGCATGTCTCTCGGTGTTATGGGCACGGTCGGCATTTTTATGCACGGCGCGTCGTTTCTCGGCGTTGTCGGGGCCGGGATGCTGTCAGACTGGCTGCTGCGTAACGGCTGGAATGCGCAGTTCGCCCGCGTACGCTTTGGTGCTTTCGGCCTCACCCTGGCCCTGCCCTGCCTGGTTCTGGCGGCCCAGACCTCCTCGCCGCTGATCTGCGTCGTTTTTCTGGTTCTTTTTTACGGGCTGTTCAGTATGGGCATCGGCGTGTTTACCACTGTTGCCCTGGAGTTTAATCCGCACCAGGCCGGCGCTATCTTCGGTATGATGAATACGCTCGGGACCTTCGCCGGGGTTCTGGGTCCCTGGTCCGCCGGGCAGATGATCGAGCGCAGCGGAGGAGATTGGACCATCCCGCTGTTTGTCGCCACCGGGGTGGGAGCCGTCAGTGCCTTCATTTTATTTGTGGTCAAGATCAGGAAGATCGAGATAGACGATGTTGCGCTGGCAGAACCGGCGGAGAGCGGTTCGTGAGTATCTACGGAAAGACAACAGCAACAGACAGGAGGACACCATGGCAGACAGACAGAAACTCTTGGATACGGACATTCAGGCCAGACTGGGCAGTATGCCGGGCTGGAGCGTAGCCGACGGGAAGTTACACCGGGAGTATTCGTTCGGGGACTTTGTCCGCGCCTTTGGTTTCATGGCCAGTGCGGCCCTGGTAGCGGAATCCATGAATCACCATCCCGAATGGTTCAACGTCTACAGCACGGTCAGGGTTGACCTGGCCACCCACGACGCCGGAGGTATTACCGAGCTGGACTTTACCCTGGCCGGGAAGATGGAAGAACTCGCCGCGGACGGTTGAAAACCTGAGGATAACCCACCCCGCCGCTACGCAGCCGCCCCTCCCAAGAGGGGAGCTTTTCTATCCCCTCCTCGGAGGGGTGGCCATAGGCCGGGGTGGGTTCCTTTTCGCATCACCCCTCGTTCCTGGTCCCCCCGTTCGACCGGGGCAGCCCTCGGCTGTCCCGCTCCCGCGTCAGATAACGCCCGCGTTTTCGAACTCTTGCAGCTTTTCTGCGGAAAGGCCCAGCAAGCCCCGGTAGACCTCGCTGTTATGCTGGCCGAGCAGCGGGGCCGGGGTGACTTCGACCGGGGAGTCGTCGAGTTGGACCGCGCAGCCGGGCATGGTGATGCTGCCTCGGGTCGGATGTTCAACGGTGGCGACCATGCCGCGTTCACGCAGCTGCGGATGGGTGAAAATATCGTGTGAGTCAAAAACCGCCCCACACGGTACGCCGGCCTCTCCAAATCGCTCCATGACCTCGAACTTGGTGTACTGTGTGGTCCAGGCGCGAATGATGTCATACACCTCGTCAAAGTGGGTATTACGCTCGGACGTGGCCGTATAGCGCGGGTCGCCAAGCAAATCTTCACGCTCAATCGTGTGCAGCAAACTCTCCCACATCCGTGGTGTCGTGGACATGAGATAGACATAGTCGTTGGGTCCGCCCGGCGCGCAGGGATAAGTGTCGGTGGGGGCGGCATGGCTGAGACGGTTGCCGGTGCGCTGGACCACGGCATCGGCCTGGAGATGGTGGCGCATGGGCACCCGCATGTAATTGACCACCGCATCCTGCATGGACACTTCCACGTGCTGCCCCGTGCCCGTTTTACCGCGTTGCAACAGGGCGGCAAGAATGCCGACGGCGCAGTGGATGCCCGTGCCGGTATCCCCAATAGTCGGGCCGGGTTTGAGCGGCGGCGAACCGGGCAAGCCGGTAATGCTCATGGCCCCGCCGGTTGACAGGGCAATCGAGTTGAAGCTCTTATACCCGCTCCACGGGCCGGATGTACCAAAGCCCTTGATCGTGGCATAGATCAGCCGCGGGTCGAGCTGCTGAAGGTCTGTGTAGCCGAGCCCCAGCTTTTCCATGGTGCCCGGAGAGAAATTCTCCAGGACGACATCAACCTGCGGCACCAGGGAGCGGAAGAGGTCGCGGCCCTGCTCGGTCTTGAGATTGAGGGTAATGCTGCGTTTATTGGCATTCAACAGAATAAAAAAATGCGAATCGAGTCCCGGCTCGTTAGTCAGAAAGTTCCGCCCCGACTCGCCGCTGCGGGGTGGTTCGACCTTAATCACATCCGCACCAAGAAAAGCCAATAACTCCGTACACGACGGACCGGCCTCAAAATGCGACAAATCGAGAATACGCACATGATCGAGCGCGAGCATCGGTTTTCTCCTTTTTTCTCAGAGCCTGACACCCTACCACCTGGGTCGCGTCCGTGCCAACCTTGTCAAATGGAGAGCGGCAGGAGATAATCAGAATGCAGACTTTCTATCAGGGAGGGATGGCAGGCTATGCAAAACAAGAAAACGTATGATCGTGCCACGCAGAACGTCGGGAATATCATTGGGATGGAACATGTGAATGTCACTGTTCCGGACCAGGCGATTGCTTCGACCTTCTATATCTCCGGCCTCGGCTTGACCCGCGACCCATATATGATGGTCGGACCGGGCAATATGTGGGTGAACATTGGCCAGCAGCAGTTTCACCTCCCGGCGAGCGACCCGCAGGTGTTCAGAGGCCACATCGGGGTGGTGGTTCCGGACTTGGACGCCTTGCAAACGCGACTTGAGCGAGTGCAAAAACGCCTCGCTGATACGGCCTTTCGCTGGTCGGCCAAAAAGAGCTACGTCGCGGTGACGTGTCCGTGGGGGAATCAGTTACGCTGCCACGCGCCAAGTCCGCAGTTCGGGAATATGACGCTGGGCCTGCCCTACATTGAGATGCCGGTCGCACCCCGCACGGCCCGCGGGATTTGCCAATTCTATCAAGAGGTAATGAACACCCCGGCGAGAGTCCTCCAGGAGCGCGGCACCGCGGTCGCTCAGGTCCAGGTCGGGCGCTCTCAGGTCTTACGTTTTCGAGAAACCCCGAAGGCCATCCCCGCCTATGACGGCCATCATATCGCCGTCTACGTTACCAACTTCTCAGCCCCGCATACCTTCCTGAAACGTCACAAATTGATTACCCAGGAGAGCGACGATCATCAGTATCGCTTTCAGGCCATCGTCAACCCCAAAACCGGCAAGCTGTTATGCGAGCTTGAGCACGAGGTCCGCAGCCTGTTTCACCCCATGTACGAGCGGGAACTAGTGAACCGCAACGCCGGCCAGAGCATTTTTGCCTATCAAAAAGGACAGGACGCGTTCGCCGCGTGAGCGGGTTGCACAATCGAAACCCACCCCGGCCCTTCGACAAGCTCAGGGCCACCCCTCCGAGGAGGGGAAGTTTTTTATCCCCTCTGGGGAGGGGTGCCGCGCCAGCGGCGGGGTGGGTTCTCTACGACCCAGAACACAGCCCGGCCTGCGCCAACCGTGTCAGTGCCTCCGTAACCAGCCGTACCGCTCCTTCAGCATCTGCGTCGGTCGTACCAAAGCCGAGGATGAAACGGATCGAGGATTCCGCCTCCTCACCACTCAACCCGCTAGCTCTCAGAACATGTGACGTGTCGGCAACGCGAGAGTTGAGTTGCACCTTCACGCGCTTCTTTTTCAGTCTCCCCAACATAGACAAAGCTGGCAACGATAGGACCTGCTCGTCCTATGCCTGTATGCTCATAGCTTCTTGAACAACCTGTTCAACGTCCGGCTTGCGAGCGGGAATCACGTCATCAGGCAGATGCTTATGCTGTGGAAAACTCGACAGTCCAGGAAAATGAGGCGTGCTGTCGTAACGAAAAATCAAACGGTTGCGTCCATCCTGACAGTGATAGCGATAATCGAGCGGAACGAGGGTATTTCCTTCGACTATAATGGCTTCATTAATTTCCAACAAATACCCTTGCTCGAAGCGGAGACGAATCCGTAGATTGGCTCGTTCCGATGTGACAATCTCCTCAATATAACGTTCAACGTAAGCATTGTCGCACTGGAGAATCGCCTGCTCAATCTTCTCCAGATACTCGGCGAGAGCCTTATGCAACATCGTGCAGGCTTTTTTCTAATTTCTGACGAAGTTCCAAATAATGGCGGTAATCATTCGCCCACTCCACAAACACAATGTCATCCGACAGTTTGCCCCGGCTGTACCGATCAAAGAACTCCTCCGAGTCCATCTGCTGCTGACTCTCATAAGTGCTTAGCCGTTTCGTCACTGCTACCAATGCATCAAGGGGTGAGGTGTATTCGATTGTTTGTTTCCGCATCTCGACCTCCTGTATATGCCCCTTCAGTGTACCCGAAATATCTGCATGACTTCATCCGATATTCCCACCCGGTGGCCCGAAGGGCTGGGGTGGGTTCTCTACAATCCAGCACACAGCCCGGCCTGCGCCAACCGCGTCAACGCCTCCGTAATCAGCCGCACCGCCTCTTCAAGGTCCGCGTCGGTGGTATCAAAGCCGAGGCTGAAGCGGATTGAGGATTCCGCCCCCTCCGCCGCGTAAGCGGTTGGCGTGCGAAACCCACCCCGCCGCTAGCGCGGCACCCTTCCGAGGAGGGAATTATATACGAAAGCACCCAAAAATACTGACACCTGAAGCCAGGGTATCGCTCTGACTTTTTTCATCTCAACTTGGGGGTAGGTCTAACTATCGACCAATTCGCAGTCTTCAAGGCTAAGTCTATGTTGCTTAATCTCACAAATCTTTCCAATAGTCGTAATGGAGTCACCAACAGTAAGGATACGGAGTCTGTCATGCCAGCGTTTTTCGTCGAACGACAAAAAAACCAACAGGGTGGAGAAGTTCTTAGACAGATCCACACAGACCATAATAGTACCATGACTGGGGAGATGGATATCATTGACATACCCCTCAATGCTTAACCACGTCCCTAGGTGAGGCTTAATGCGGCCAGCAGCTTCCCACCCCGTCTGACCCTTAAGCAATGCGACAAGTTCAGTCGGTGTTCGTCTGGAGAAGATACGTTGCTGATCGACAAGGGGAGGGGGAGCTGTCAGCTTAACAGGGGGAGGAGAAATCCGCTGAACTGGAAGAGGTACTGGGGTCAATTGAGTTTTTGGTCCTGGTTCTTCATTGGCCTCGGAATTTACGTAATCGTCCGTGGAGCGTTTTTTCTCTTGTTTGGGCGTTAGTTTCCTATCCCAGATGATGAGGATAAGCATCGTGACGCCTGCGGCTACCGCAGCGAGTAATCCAGACGTACCCCAACTCAGGGCATATTCAATGATCCCGGCAATAATCCCGGCTACCCCTCCCCCCGTTATGGGGTGTCTCACAATTGTCTCGGGAGATTGCTGCATTACCTTCTCGGCCACACCGCCACTCTTTCAGGCAGCCCTAGGATTATTCTCAGGGCTAGGCTTATTTTGGGATATCCCTCTATGTTGTCAATAGTAACAAAATAGGAATTCCATACCATGTTACCCAAACCTAAACCGAGCGGGACTCCTACCCCGCCCTTACAATCCCCCGCTCCTTTAAGTCTGCAAGGAACCGCGCCTGCTCCCGATCACCTTTGAGGCTGTTACATGCCCCACATAAGAGTTGCAAGTTATCGATGTGGTCTGTCCCACCCTTCGACTGAGGGACAATATGGTCAATAGTCATATTGCGGAAGGGAAAGGCGATCTGGCAGCCTGCGCAAATTCCTTCCTGCTTGCCGAACAGTTGGTGCTTATGAGTTTTATAGGATGGGAGTTTGCCAAGATCAGTCCGGCGAGGAATGTCCGCGCGACTATGTGTCGGGAACAGGAGCGAACCTTCATCACGTAACCGAGAGACAACCAAGGCCGCAGCCACAGAGGACAAGTCAATTCCGATCCATTGCCGTTTCAGGCGTTCAGCCGCCACACAGGCAGTTGCACAACCCGCAAAAGGATCAAGAATCATATCGCCGGGGTTTGAGCTGGCTTTGATGATCCGGGACAGTAAGACGAGCGGCTTTTGTGTCGGGTAGCCGGTGCGCTCTTTGGCTTGCGAGTTGAGGGGCGGAATGTCGTTCCAAACATCGTCAATAGGCTGGCCTTTCTGTTCATCCAGATACCGCTTCAACCGAGGGACAGCGCCCGGTCTAGGTTGTACCACCAAACCCTTCTCATACGCCGCTTGCATTCGCTCTTGTGTCCATCGCCATACGCGAGTGACACCAAGAAACTCATAGGTCAGATTCGGGCGGTTCTTATTGGGGTTGAGAAGATTATCCAGCATATACCGGCGGCCCGTTTCAGGCTCAATCTGCCGGTACTTGGCGTCAACATAGGCCGGATCATACGGGCCGTATGGCGGGTTCCAGTGCGGTTTTTCTCCCATGCCATAATACAGGATGTTGTCATAGTTTGAGGCGTATCGCGCAAAGGCCAGCCCTTTCGCATTGGTCCGACGCCAGATAATCGCATTCCGAAAATTGGCCCGCCCGAAAACACAGTCCATTGTCATTTTCAGGTAATGCCCGGCGGTTGGGTCACAATGCAGGTAAATACTGCCAGTCGGCTTCAACAGCCGTCGCATCTCCAGCAGTCGGACTGCCATCATAATGAGGTAGGACTTCATGCTCTTGCCGTGGCCCAGTCCAGCCGCGTCAATAATGGCGTACAGAGCAGGCTCTTTGTCTGCGATCTCCCCATGCCATGCTTCGTCCACGTCGCTGAGTGTCCAGGTATCCTTAAAGGCTGCTCCCGCTGCCTCGCTTCCCACGGGAGCGCTGTAATCCTCATTGCTGTTGAACGGAGGGTCCAGGTAAATCAAGTCCACAGACTCACTGTTCATGCCACGCATGATGTCGAGGTTATCCCCCGTCCACATCGTTCGGTTTTTCCAGTTTGGGTCTGCCATATTCTTTGTTTACCAATACGCAAACGAGGTCACTAAGGCTATCATAAGGTTCTCGGTTTTTCAGCGACTTTGTTGACTCGGATAATAGGCTTCGGATAATAGGCTAGGACAAAAGAAAAGAGAGGCGGACTGGAGACTTATGGATCATTCAGAACAAATCGCGAAAGGCGTCATGGAGTTCCTGATTCCTGGTGCTGTGATGCATTACCGTGAGGACCAGAGCACCAGTATTCACGATTTTGATTTAGAACGGCTAGGCGAGTTGGTTGCCGCCGTTGAAGTCACAACTTCTACAGATGAACAACGCAGGGGGACCATAGCTGCGATTCAAGATACGCGTAAAGATAGATTTATTCCAACAAAGAGATGTCGTAAGGATTGGATAGTGTATCCCTTACCCACAGCTAATATCAACAAGAATCGGAGGGAGCTTGACCGATACTTGGCGGAGATCGAGACTGCCGGTCTTAAAAGATTTCTCATTGAGGCCGATTTTAAGTATCCTGCTGTCAGGCGTATATACCAAGACCTCCATATTGAGCATGGGTATGTCACGAAGTGGAAAAAACCAGGATACATTGCTTTGACACTTCCTGGCGGGGGCGGCAAAATCACCCCCGAACATGTCCAAGAAGCAGTCAAGAGAGAAGCTTGGAAGGATGATAATCGGAAGAAGCTCAACTTGGCTGGTTCCAAAGAACGTCACCTTTTTGTCTACGTAGACGATGTCGATTATCTCCCTTGGGCATCACTTAGGGATACAGACCCTTCTGCGCTAGAACTACCCCAGCTACCGCCAGAAATTACTCACGTCTGGGTGGCCGCACAGTTTAGTCCGTATGATGCAGCCGGAA
This sequence comes from Desulfurellaceae bacterium bin18, assembly GCA_002238415.1. Lineage (GTDB taxonomy): Bacteria > Desulfobacterota > Binatia > Bin18 > Bin18 > Bin18. The sequence continues at coordinate 75,891 of MPMI01000004.1, forward strand.
AAGTTATCGAGTATCATAGAGTCTGGAGAGCGAGGAGAGGAGAAAAATGGGAGGACCTCGGGGAGGCTTCCATGGATTAGCCTCCCTCACGCAGAATAATACTATAAGTTGAGATAAGGGAGGCCAGGGGGTGGGGCTAGATTCCTGTCTGCGCAGGAATGACGGACGGCTACACAGAATCGTAATTTGCTCTATACGGTGAGCGCTTACGCCTCTAGGCTTGGCGGAGTTCAAGCTCAAGACGCATCCCGACAGCGGCGGCGGCGCGTTTCAACGTATGCAGCGTCACACCCTCGTTCTCCGGGTCGAGCAACCGGTCGAACTGAGAGCGGCTGGTTGCCATATGCTCGGCCATCCGTGCCTTGGAGAGATTCTGCTCCTCCATCGCCTCTTTCAGCTTGTAGGCAAGAACGGACTTGATTGTCTGGTTCTTCACGTCTGCATAGGTTCCGTCTTCCCGGAGTAAGCTTTCAAGCATTGAGCCAAGATACAGGTTTTTCTTAGCCATAGCGATTGTACTCCTTCATTCGACGTTCCGCTCTCCTCGAAATATCCAGAATTGAGGAATGGCAGGCTGGATGAAATCATACGGAAATTCAATTCCATAGAGATTTTAGGATCGTTTAGAGACGTACCCCTTATCGTCCTTGGCGTGGACGTTGTTTTTTGTCGTGCTACACTGTGACCCAACCGAGGAGGGGTTCTGGTTATGAAAGAAGTGATCCGAGCCCGTATTGATGGGAAGATAAAAGAGGAAGCTGCCGCAGTGCTGGCCGAGATCGGGCTTACTGTGTCCGACGCCTTCCGCCTGATGATGCTACGCATTGCCGCTGAGAAGCGCCTCCCGTTTGAACCGCTGGTTCCTAACGAAGAGACGGTTGAGGCTATGGAAGCAGCCCGCCGTGGTGAGTTGATTACTGTCGGTGGATTGAGCGACCTGGTGGCTGATCTGAATGCGGACGATTAGGCGAACCGCAGCCTTCAAACGCGATTACAAACGCGAAAAAAAGGGACGGCATGGAAAAACGCTGGATGGTGGCCTGTCGCAGGTTGTAGCGATGTTGGTTGCCAACAAGGTTCTCCCCTGGCGATATCGTGACCACGCGCTTGTCGGAGACTGGAGTGATCATAGAGACTGCCATATTCGTCCTGATTTGATCCTGATCTACCGTAAGTCTGATGCCGAACATCTTGATCTCGTACGCCTCGGCTCCCACAGTGAACTCGGACTGTAGTAATTATCCGCCGGCGTGGAAAAATCCGCTTTGAGTGGAGGAAACCCACCCCCCAATCCCTAACCCCCAACTCCTAATACCCCCCACGTTTGTCCACGACATTATCCATGGGCTCGCCGCGTAAATACTGGCCCAGAATCGGTTGGAACAACGCCACCGCGTGCTCCCAGTAGTGAGAGCGAATGCCGGAATAATGCGGGGTGAGAATGACGTTCGGCAGGTGGAATAATTCGCTGTCGGCCCCCGGCGGCTCGGGGTCGGTGACATCCAGACCGGCGCCGCCGAGACGGTCCTCTTTGAGGGCCTGGATTAAGGCCGCTTCCTGAATGATCGCGCCGCGGCCGACATTCAGAATAAAAGCCCCTGGCTTCATCAGCCGCAGTTCAGGCTCTCCGATCATACCCCGTGTTTCCGGCGTCAGCGGAGCGGCAACCACCACATAGTCCGACTGCTCCAAGAGCCGGGGCAGGTCGTCCGGCCCGTATAATTCATTAACACAGGCCGGCTTGTCGCCACCTCGACGTTTGTTGGCAACCACCCGCATGCCGAGCGCCTGACAGCGTTCGGCCACGGCCAGGCCAATACTGCCCAGCCCGATAATGCCAACGGTCCGGCCGTGCAACTCGGCAATCAGCGAAAACCGGCTGAGCATTTCCTGACGCGCCCACTTGCCCTCCCCCTGGAGGCGGTACGCATCGTGCAGGCGTCGGGCAAACATGAGCATCATGCCCAGCACGTGCTCGGCAATCGGAATGCCGTAGAGGCCGCGCGAGTTGGTGACAATGACCTCGCTCTCGACCAGCTCCGGAAACAAGACGTGCGTGGCTCCGGCCGAGGTGAGGTGGAGCCATTTGAGCCGGGTGGCGACAGCCAGGTCCTTTTTGCTGAATCGGACAGCACACAGCACCTCCGTATCGGCCAGTTCGGCAAGCCGCCGGTCCGGGTCCTGGATCAGATTGATGTGGGCCTGCGGAAATTCGTCTTGCAGTTGCCGGACGAGCGTCAGGGGAAAATCCGGCCAGCCGGCCAGCCCGGCCGCGCCGGCAAACGAAATACTCACCTTGGTCATGGCGGTCCTCTTGACGGGCCTATTCGCTGCCTTCCATTTGCGTATCCCGCCAATAGCTCCACGGCACGGGATAGTGCACCAGCTCCAATTTGATGCCGTCCGGGTCGGCAAAGAACACGGCGTAATAATGCGGACCGTACTCGGGATAATCGGCCGGCGGATCAAGCACGGTGATGCCCTCGGCCAGCAGAAAATCGTGGAAGCGGTCCACATCGACCTTGTGCCTGGCCTTGAGCGCCAGGTGGTGCAGACCGGCGCGAAAGCGGTTATGGCCGGCGGCTTTTTCTTCAGCCGCGGCTTCCTTGATGCCGATAATCAGGTGGGCGTTATGGAAGCCGTTGTAATGCGGATGGACGAGCTTGCGAAAGCCCAGCGCGCCCAGAATTTTTTCATAAAAGGGTAGCGCGCGGCTCAAATTCGTCACTGTCAGGTCCAGATGATCAACGCCCAGAACCTCGAAGGGCTCGAAATCAGGAGGAGTCGTTTCCAGCGGGACCGAGCCCGGGATGACCGCGCTTTTCAGGTGGTCGGCGTGAAAGAGTTCGGATGGAGACATCGCAATCTTCCTTTATCTGTCCTGAACAGACCGATTGCACCTGCCTCCTAATCCAAGACCTTCTCGTCTTTGAGCCGCGCAATCTCTTCCGGCGCATAGCCCAGTACGTCCCGCATGACCTCGTCCGTATGCTGGCCGAGCAACGGCGCGGGCGCACGGACGCCGTTGGGCGATTCGGCCAGCAACCAGGGGATGCCCATATGCAGTCGGGGGCCGACTTCCGGATGAGGCAGGCGCGAGAATGCCCCGCGTGCTTCCAGACTCTTATCTTCCGCAAGGTCGGACGCGCTCATCGCCGGAAAGGCGGCAACACCCGCCTCCTGGAGCGTCTGTGTCACTGCCCAGCGGTCGCGCTGGCTGGTCCACTCGGTCAGCAGTTTCTCCAACTCATCTTCGTTCGCTTTCCGGTTGGGAGCCGTGCCAAATCGTGCGTCACGGGCGAGTTGCGGCTGGCCCATAGCCTGACACAGGGCCTGCCATTCTTCGTCCGAGCCACACGCGATCGAGACCCAGGCATCTTCTCCCGCGCAACGAAAACAGTTATGCGGGGCCATGATGGGGTCGTGGTTGCCGTCGCGCTCCGGCTGAGCGCCGTTCATGACGTAATCCATCCAGCCTTCGGACACCAGGGCCGCCACGGCGTCAAACAGCGATACGTCAATATACTGGCCTTGGCCGGTGCGTTGCCGGGCGACCAGCGCGGCGCAGACTGCCGCGGCGGCGTGAATGCCGCTGTTCGGGTCGCCATACGAAATCCCGACCTCCTGCGGCGAGCCACCCCGATAGCCGGTGAGGGAAGACAAGCCGCTGACCGGAGCCATAGCCGGGCCATAGCCCATATATTTCTTCTGCGGGCCGGAATGGCCAAAACCCGAGATCGAGGCCACAATGATATCCGGCTTGATCTGCTTGAGGTCGTCGTAGCTGAGCCCCAGGTTGTCCATCACGCCGGTCGCAAAATTATCCACCACCACATCGCTCTGCTTGATGAGTTCTTTGACGATCTCCATCCCCTGCGGTTTGGCGACGTTGAGGAGCAGACTTTTCTTGCCCATGCTCCACTCGTTGAAAATACCGGAGCGATTCACCCCGGCTTCCATACCCTTCGGGTAGATAGGCAGCCGACGAGTAATATCTACCCGTGCGTTGGATTCAACCTTAATCACCTCCGCCCCCAGGTGCGCCAGATGCATGGTGCCGAACGGCCCGGCCCAGACCCAGGTAAAATCCGTTACCCGCACGCCGGCCAAGGGCAGACGGGGGTTGGGGACTGGGGGTTGGGGGTTGGGGGTTGGGGAGGGGCTTTGCAGTTCGGCGAAGACTTCGGCAGTATGCTCCCCCAGTTGTGGAGCGGGCCGACGAATCTGCCACCACGGCTCGCGCAGTCGGTACGGTGCACCGAGATGGGCCAGCTTGCCCGCTTGTGGATGTTCCACATCCACAAAAAACTCGCGCGCGCGGAGATGCTTGTCTTCGGCAAGCTGGGCCATGGTATGCACCGGCGCAAAACATATCCTCCGCTCCTGGCCCGTCCGAAACAGTTCATGCACCTTTTGCTGCTGGAACCACTCATCCAGATACATCTTGAGCACGTCCTGGTTCTTGGCCCGGTCTATACCCCCTTGAAAAATCTCCCAGCTTGCCCACTCGGGATTCCCCATGAGATCAACCAGGCGTTCCCATTGGTCTTCTTCCGCAACAACCAGGAAGATGAGGCCGTCCTGACACTCGTAAATACCCCACGGATACAGCAGCCGCTTGCCCAGGCGCGAGGCGACCCGCTCGCTATACGTATAATGGACGAAGCTCTGTTCCATAAAAGAGGACACGTAGGCTTGAGTGCTGAGATCAATATGTTCTCCACGCCCGGTTTCCAACGCCCGATAATAGGCGCCAAGCGTCGAGACCGTGGCGGCCAGCCCACCTTGGAATCCCGTCTGCTGGCCATACGCTTTGAGGGGCGGCAGGTCCGGATAGTCTGACGCCCCAGGGCTCAACCAGGCCCAGCCGCCGGCATTGGCAACGGTGAGGTCATACGCCTTGTAGTCTTTATACGGACCGGTCAGGCCAAAGGGTGTAATCGAACACATCACCAGCCGCGGGTTGAGGGCACGAAAGGTCGGATAATCAATGCCTAGCTCCGCCATACGCGACGGTGCATAGTCATGGACCAGGATGTCGGCCCACTGTACGAGTTGAGAGAGACGGTCTTGCTCCTGCGTCACATCAAGCGTGACGCTGCGCTTATTGGTATTGAGGGATAAAAAGAGACCACTCTGCTCGGGGTCTGCTTTGCCACCCGGAAAAGGCCCGCGCCAACGGGACTGGTCGCCGCCCGGCTCTTCGGCCTTGACGACATTCGCGCCAAGGTCGGCCATGAGTTTTGTCGCGTATGCTGCCGAAGCAAGATGGCCGAGTTCCAGTACTTTGACACCTTCAAGACCCTGCATAAACTCCCTCCTTTGCCGGAGCGGATCAGACACTCCGACGTTTGGCCCAGTATCGATTAGCGCAAACGTTTCTAACACTCATCGAACGAATTGCCTAATGTTTTTCTTGGTTCTACCCTGATTCGCGATTTGCTCTCTTGCTAGGACCTGGGGTAGTATTCCTGTCCACGGATTGAAAGAGTAAACATGTCTTTCCCTGATTCCAAGCTGTTGTACACGTTTACTCTTTGAGGTCAATCCGGAAGGGACACTTCGCAGTAGAGAGCTGGAGTAGTCATATGAGTCGGATACGCCGTCATCTCTTCTTGGGAATCAGTCTGTTGGGCATCGGCCTGCTGGCCGGCATTGGAGGGGAGCCTGTCCGGGCAGACGACCTGACTGACATCCAACAGGCATATGAGGCGGATATCCGATTGTTCAACGGACAAGACCCAACGACGTTCACGGCCACAGCCCACGAAAATGTTGTCTTATTCGGCACCCTGTCTCCCTTTGCCGTCGAAGGGAAAGCCGCCATTCAACAACTCGTGCAGGAGTATTTTACGAACCACGATTACGTCAAATGGCGGTCGGCAAACGCGAAATTCCTGGTGATTGAAACGAGCGGGCTGGCGTGGGGCCATTATACCGTGCGAGAGCAGCCGCGGGTTGGGCCGCGGCGGATACTGCATGGCCGCTATACCTTTACCTATACCAAGGAGGAGGGCAGATGGCTGGTCGTTGCCTTGGACTTCTCGCCGCTGTAATGCGGGCAAACCGCAGCCGACGAAGCGGGAACGCGATGAAAATACGGTGAGGGAAGATGACGCTGCTACGAATCTACCTTGTGTGCGCCTGGGTTCTCGTGCTGGGTGGGCTGTCTCCGGCCCTCGGGCAATCGGAACGCGAGGCCCTCATTGCTGCTTTCAACGCCGAGATTGAAGCTCTCAATACCGGAGACCTGAACGCGGCAGTTGTCGCTGTCCACGACAAAATCGTCCTGTATGGACTGTACTCGCCGTTTCCCATCGAGGGCAAGGAGGCATTCCGGCAGGCCGTTCAGGAATACTTCGATGAACAGGAACACGCCACACTCGAAATCGTCCATCCGAGATATCGCCTGACCGGGGCAACCGGGGTGGCGTGGGGCCACTACCAGCTCACACGGAAACTCAAGGGCGAGCCAGTCGGTATCATGCCCGGCCAGTATATGCTGACCTATGTGCAGATCGATGGTGCATGGCTGGTGATGAGCATGCACTTTGCACCCCTACCGCAATAAACACCACTGGCTGACGGTCGGGGTGAAGAGACATGTCAGGTGCATCCGCTGCACCCGACACAAACTAGCTCAGCCCATAAAACTGCTTCGCACTCTCGGCTAACACCTTGTGTTTGTTCTCATCCGAGAGCTTTTCCGCAATCATTTGAGGAGCCCCAGGAAAGAAGCCGTCCGGGTGCGGATAATCGGTGGCCCACAGAATCTTTTCCGCGCCAACATAGTCTACCAGGTGGGCCAAACTGCCCTCAACCGGTTCGTACGAGATCCAGCACTGGCGCTTGAAATACTCGCTCGGGAGCAGCGTGAGAGGTGAATCCGTGAACACCCCATGATCGTCGCAGTGGCGGTCCATACGATCCAGCCAAGGGGCAATCCAGCCGCCGCCCGACTCCAGAAACGCAATGCGCAACTTCGGGAAACGCTCGCACACGCCGTCCCAGATAATGCTCAAACTCGCCAGCATCATTTCCACGGTATGAGAAACAATATGACGCGGGGCCAGCTCCTCAAACCGGTCGGCCCCTGCCGCCGGCATCCCGCCCGTCCCCTCGTGAACGCCGATGGCGAAGTCGAGTTCCTGGGCTTCGGCCCAGAAGACGTCGTAATCTCGATGCCCCAGCATGCGATCGTTATACGGGTTCGGGCGCAGAAAACCGCTCCGCATCCCCAGTTCATTCCGAGCGTAGCGCATTTCTTCGATAGCCAGCTCGATGGATTGCATGGGCAGCATGGCCACACCGAACAGCCGGTCAGGATAGGGCTTGCAGTAGTCGGCCAGCCAGCGGTTATACGCCCGGCAGGTGGCCGCGGCGAGTTGAGGGTCTTCTATGGCGCCGGAAAAAAGGCCCAGGGTGGGATACAGAAAAACGGCGTCTATGCCGTCCAGTTCCATGTCCGGCATCCGCGCGTGCGGATCAAAACCGCCTTTGCGGCCTTCGGTGTATTTAATATCGGTCGAAGCCCGGCCGTCCCGCGCGCCAATGGCACCGGCAAAGCCTATCCCTTTTTGCCCACCCAGTACGCGGCCTTCAATCCGCAGGCGCTCTTTACCGTCCGTATCGACAATCAGTTCGGGCACGCGGTCCCGGTAGGCCGGATCAATATAGTCGGCCCAGAAATCGGGGGGCTCCAAGACGTGGCCGTCCGAATCAATAATGTTATACATGCGACTCATTGGCGTTCCCTCCCTGCTTATCGCAGCGCGTTGCCTTGCGTCCTACCACCTTCTCCAGAGGGGTACAAGCTTTGCCCTCCTGCTGTCGATACGCCCGTACGACTTGAAACCTACCGGGGCAAGACATATGCTCCCGGTAACATATCCTATCTCTAAAGGAGGAGCGCCGTCATGAGACCGCCAGAAGTTCAATCCAGTATGATGCAGTATCCCGGCCAGGGCGATACGCCAGTCAATGCCTACTTGAGCCAGCCGACCACAGAGGGGCCGCACCCCGGTGTGATCGTCATTATGGAAGCCTTTGGCTTAAACGATCACATCAAAGACGTGGCCGACCGCTTTGCCCGCGAAGGCTATATTGCGCTGGCCCCGGATATGTATACGCGCGAGGGCAATCCCGACCCGACCGATATCAACGATGTGATCAAAGTGATGTTCTCCGTCCCGGACTCTCAGGCCATGGCCGACCTGGACGCCGCCGCCCAGCATATTAAGGGCCGGGCTGACTCCAACGGGAAAGTTGGCGCCATCGGCTTTTGTTCCGGCGGACGGTATACCCTGATGTTTGGCTGCACGAGTCAAAACCTTGACGCCGCGGTGGATTCTGCCGGCGGTTTTATCATTCAGGACGATTTTCCGCCGACCCGGCCGACCTCGCCGATTGACCTGGTCAAAGATTTGTCCTGCCCCTTGCTGGGCTTATTTGGCGAAGAAGATCCCAACCCCTCGCCGGAACACGCCGAGCGCCTCACAGAGGAACTCGACAAGCATGGCAAGACGTATGAGATGCGCATGTATCCCAACGCCGGCCACGCCTTTTTCGCCGACTATCGGGATAGCTATCGCCCGGTAGCCGCCCAGGATATGTGGCACCGCGTGCTGCTGTTCTACAACAAACATCTCAGTAACTAGCTTCCTCTCCCTCTCCCCTCGTGGGAGAGGGCTGGGGTGAGGGGGCCTCTGTCTCCCCTACCCTGCTCACGAATAATCACAAAAGGAGATGTACCAATGGCAGTAGAGAAATTCCCCGTCGAAGCGAGCCATATCCTCATGTTTGCTCGTTCCGTGGGCGACTATAATGAGATTTATGCCGACGAAGAATACGCCAAGACCACCGAGCCTGGGTCCGTTATTGCCCCACCGACCTTTGTCCAGGCGAGTGCCCAATTTGATCCCGACTATTTTCTGCGGCCCAAACCGGGCAAGCCGTGGTTCGGCTCGGGCAAAGAACCCACGGGCATAAAAAAAGAAGACAGCGGTGGAGGCGGAGGCGGGGGGGGCGGCCTGCACGCCGAACAGCATTACGAATACCACCGTCATCCCAAACCGGGCGATGTCCTGACCGCCACGGTAAAACCGGGCAAGAAATGGGAGAAGCAGGGCAAGCGTTCAGGCAAGCTGCTCTTTTCCGAGACCGTTACCGAGTATCGCGATCAAAACGGCGAACTCGTTGTCACCGCCCGGAGCGTTGGCGTCCAAACCGAGCGGCCCGTCGATCAGTAGGAGGGAAAACATGGCATTATCAGCGAGCACACTCAAAGTCGGGGATACCTACGAAGAACAGGTAGTCGAAGACCTCAAACGCACCCAACTCGTCCAATACGCCGGAGCATCGGGCGACTATAACCCGGTTCATACGGATGAAGTCTTTGTCACCAAAGTAGCGGGTTATCCGTCCGTCTTTGCCCACGGCATGCTGTCGATGGGCATGACCGGCAAGATGTTGACCAACTACGTCGGCGACGGCCGCCTCACCCAGTACGGCGTGCGCTTTACCCGTCAGGTCTGGCCCGGCGACTCCCTGACCGCCAAAGCCACGGTGAAAGCCGTCCGTCAAGAAGAAGGCGGCCACATCGTTGATCTGGATGTCTCGACCGTCAATCAAGACGGGGTCGAGGTCGTCAGCGGCTACGCCTCGGCGCGGGTCGATCCGTAGTTCCCTGCAACAAGACTTTCCATCTGCCCTCTCCCGATGAGCCTGTTGGGAGAGGGCGTACACAGCTATACACAATTGGCGGCCACTAAGCTTCGACATTCGCTGCCAAGCTGTATGCCCTGGATTGTCATTCTACTTTTCCCTTGTAGACCGTGATACAGAGAGGACATGGAACATGCAGTTCTTGATCGTTTTCTGAGGCCGTTCGCTGAATGCCTGACACCGGAAGTCGCTCAGCGAATCGTGGACCTTGAACTCGACCCACACTCTCAATCGAGGCTTGACGAGCTTGCTGCTAAAGCCAATGAGGGACATTTGACCGACGACGAACGACAGGAGTATGAGGAGTTTGTCGAAGGTATTGACCTCATGGGCATTCTCAAGGCCCGAGCGCGAACTGTCCTGGTGAAACACCCGTCATAATGGATGCTGCTGCCCGCCACCTGGTACGCCAGCGGGCGGGAAACTGTTGCGAGTACTGTCGACTACCGCAGGAAGCCGTGGATGCAACGTTCCATGTTGAGCACGTTATCGCATTGCAGCATGGCGGCACTGACGACCCATCCAATCTGGCCCTCGCTTGTGATCGCTGCAACCTCCATAAAGGACCGAATCTTACAAGTATCGATCCTGAGACTGGCGCTATCGTTCCATTATTCCACCCGCGAAAGGATAACTGGAATGCTCACTTCGCCTTTCATGGTCCACGCATTATCGGCCTTTCTCCGCAGGGTCGAGCAACCGTTCAACTCCTCAATATAAACGCTACGCGACGTGTCCAATTGCGAGTTGAACTGAAAGCTACTGGAGGAATGTGACAACCTATTCTCACCGCTATCCTTCCAGACTTCGCGTGAGGTTTGTCATCATACGCCACGGCAGGGCAGGCCCGGCTTCGCGGGTCTGATATTGGTCCCCGCCATAGATGAGATAAGACTGTCGCACCTGCTCTTTTGCCAGGTGTTGATAGTATTCGAGACCAAGAAAAAAATCGGCGTTCAGGGTGGCACCGGATTTGATTTCGAGCGCGGTCACCTGATCGCCCCAGTCGATGAGCATATCGACCTCCTTGCCCTTGTGATCCCGCCAGAAATGGAGCGGCAACTGCTTTCGGTGGTGGGCGTTCCATTTGTACAGCTCGCTGACGACCCAGCACTCAAACAGGTTGCCCCGGAGGGCGTGCAGGCGCAGTTCGTCTGCTGAACGGATGCCGAGCAGTCGGCTCGCGAGCCCGGTGTCGTAGAAATAGAGCTTCGGTCGCTTGATCAAGCGTTTAGAGAAATTGCGGTGGTGAGGTGTGAGGCGGTAGGCGATATAGCTCGCTTCCAGAACGGAAAGCCAGGCATTGGCCGTATTATGGGTGATACCAGCATCGTTCGCGAGTCCGCTCAGGTCGAGCACCTGCCCGATTCGTCCGGCACAAAGTCGTACAAAGGTTTGAAAAACATGGATATTTTGGACAGCTGTAATCTGACGGACATCCCGTTCGACATAGGTACGGATGTAACCCCCGTACCAGTCGAGCGGATCGAGGTCGCGGTCGAACAGGGGGGGATACTGTCCTGTGAAGAGTAAGTGATCGAGCGACGGAATCTGGACATCGGCTGCCTGCAACTCAGCGAAGGAAAAGGGCAAGAGGTCGAACAGCGCCATTCGTCCAGCCAGCGTTTGCGAAATCCCATCAAGAAGACCAAAGCGCTGAGAGCCTGTGAGGACGAAAAATCCTGGCTCCTGGCGTTCATCCACAATCCTTTGGATATAAGAGAAAAGGTCAGGAGCCCTTTGGACCTCGTCGAGAATAGCGCCCTTGGGGAAGCCTCCGAGAAACCGCCTTGGATCAGACAGCGCAAAGTCCAACTGGTCCGGGTCTTCTAAGCTGATGTAGGCCTTATCTGGAAAAACCGAACGCGACAGCGTTGTTTTCCCTGACTGACGCGGCCCGGTTATGGCGACGACAGGAGAGCCTTGCGCGGCTTGACGTAGAGCTGGGACCACTTCCCTTTCGGTCATAAGTGTAGATAATATAATGATAAGTACAATATTTCAATCATTTTAATAAAAAGTACTATCCAAATTGAAGCCTTAGAACTACCATAAGTAGACGGGAGAGAGCACCGGCGGCTAAGGTTCTGTCTGGTCTTTATGGGCTGGGCGTCGTATGGTGACGATATCTTGTCATACGAGCATTGCGAGGAGCGCTATGGATACTGAAGCCATTCGGCAAGCACGCATTGATCTCACTGCCATACTGCGCTGGGCAGACCGGCTCGGCCTGAGTGAGGGCATCTGCAATCACTTCAGCCTTGTCGTTCCAGGCACGACGGATCGCTTTCTGATCAACCCTCAGGGCCTTCATTGGTCTGAGATGCAGACAAGCGACCTGCTCGTTGTTGACCCGGATGGGAACGTGATCGAAGGGAAGTGGCAGGTTGAGCCCACCGCGTTCTTCATTCACTCCCAGATTCACCGCGGTAACCCGTCTGCCCAGTGCGTGCTTCACACCCATATGCCGTATGCGACCGCTCTGTGCGCAATCGATGGCGGTCGTCTCGAATGGATCAGTCAAAATGCGCTGCGCTTCTATGAGCGGGTTGCGTATGAAGAGGCATACAACGGCCTTGCCCTGGACGAGGCGGAAGGGCAGCGGCTCAGGGAGAAGCTGGCCGATGGGAAGGTTGCCTTTCTCGCCAACCACGGCGTAATCGTGACCGGGCCGGACGTGGCAACCGCGTTCGACGACTTATACTACCTGGAGCGGGCGTGCATGGTTCAGGTGCTGGCTCACTCAACAGGCTTGCCGCTCAAACGCATCTCCGATCAAGTGTGTCGTCACACCAGTGAGCAGTTTGAAACGGCACGCCAACAAGCCGTCCTTCATCTGGAAGCGATCAAACGGATGCTGAAACGGGAGGCTCCCGCATTCCTGGAGTAAGTTCAATACGGAAAGGTCTAAGGAGAGCCGGGCCGTGACGTAGCCCGAGCGTAAGGTGGGTCCAAGAGGACCCACCCTGCGGTGCTTTTAGACGTCCAGACGATAGCCAGCGCCGTCTCGGACCAGCTTGCCGGCGGTCGGCCCAGCAAAGTGGGTGCCGATAATCAGCGTCGGCGTATCCGCAAACTGCTCAAAGGTCCGCCAGCGGGTCGCCAGCGCCATATTGTTGTCGATATCGAACGGCGTGCAGATATTCGGGTCGTGGAACTGGATTGGGTGATGAATGAAGTCCCCGGTAATCATGGCCGCCTCGCCATTGGACTCAACCACGACCGAGCAGTGGCCGGGCGTATGACCCGGCGTCGGGATCAGCCGCACCCCTTCGCAAATCGTCGTCGGCGCGTCGATCGACTTGGCCAGACCGGCATCGAAAACCGGCTGCATGGAGTCCTCAAAGACGCGGCGTTGAATATTGAAGAAATCCACCGCATCGGCCGGCAGGCTGGCGATCATATCGTCGTCAATATTGCCAAACAGCTCCAGCTCTTTCTGATCCATCAGATAGGACGCCTTCGGAAACGTCGGAACCCATTTGCCATCGACCAGCTGCGTGTTCCAGCCGACATGGTCAAGATGCAGGTGGGTGCACATGACGTAGTCGATGCCGTCCGGGTCGTAACCGGCCGCCTTCATGTTGTCCAGAAACGAGGTAGACAGATTGCTCATGATTTCCATGGGGGCGCGGTTGCGGTCGTTGCCGATACAGGTGTCCACCACCACGGTCGCACCGGGCGTGTCCACGATCAGCGAATGAATGCTCAGCGAGAGCGCCCCTTCGGGTGTAACGAAGTGGGGAAAGAGCCACTCGACCTGTTTCACGACCTCGGGTGTTGCGGTCGGCAGCACATCCGAAAATTCCGGATACACGATCTCCTCAACCTTCGTGATTTTAGTATCACCTATCTGCCAATGCATAATGTCCTCCTGTTCTCTGCATTGTTCTGGCGTTTTTGTTGCTTGGTGTTGGGCCTTTTCCCGCTTCCACTAGGGAAGCGGGCTTGCTTTACAACTGGTCTATAACGGTCCCGGTCGGACGGGGTCTTTGCCGTCCCAGTTTTTTGCTGCGTTCTCAACTAGCATAAACAAATCCTTGAAGACAGCGTGATTGTCCCACAGCTCGGTATAATGACCGATGGTGTTGACCGTGTCAAAATACACCAGTTCGGCATTGCCGACCGTGCACTCAAACGCGGCCTCATGGCCCAGCTCTTTATACTGGGCATAGGTGGCTTTATAATCTTCGGGCATCAGGCCGAAATGATGCACGCCAACCCGACCGGCATCCAGGAACTCTTTGTAGACGGATGGCTCGTCGTTATGTTGCACAATCAACTCGATCTGGAGGGCGCCGCTATTGCCCAGGGCTAAGGTCACATCCACATTCGAGGGGTTGCCCCGGTAACGCTGATTTCTGAGCGGACAGTGTTCAAACAAATAGAACGGCCCCACTTTCAGCACATCCACCCAGTATTTGAGGGCGGCGTCCATGTCTCTGACCACATAGGCCAACTGACGAACGGTATGCAGCGGTTGTGTCATCTGAGTCCCCCCTTGTGTAAACATTCGATCGCGGTCAGGATCAGGCAATTGAGCCAGCCGGACTGTTAGCGTCTTAGCTTACATCGAAGTGATCGACAAGGATGAGTGCTCATCAGTGTGGTCAGGCGGGTGAGGAACCCGGCTGACATGCCTGAGGCGGATGTAAGTGTTAAGAGGAGGACTCTTTGGATTCGCCAAAAATTGAGTACCCCTGCACCTGGTCGTTCAAGATCATTGGTTCTGATACGGCCCAGATAACGGATGCCATAGTCGCGATGCTTGAGGCATTTGAATATCAGTTCAGTGAATCGCGCCACAGTCGGACAGGAAAGTACACATCCTTCAATCTCTCCGTTCACGTCAAAAGCGAAGCAGAGCGGCTGACCATATTCAGCGGCCTCAAGCATATTCCGAGTGTCAAAGTAATCCTGTAAGTAAGGAGACGCCCGTCAGGAAGGAGACGCCATATGAAGTTTATGTATTTTTGTCTGCCGTCCATTCCGGCTACTCCCCAAGAACGAAAAGACCTCCGACCCATTGCTCACCACACCGAGCGCTGGCAAAAAATGTTCGACGAGGTTGCCGAGATTGCGCGCATGGTGGAAGACCTGGGCTTCACCGGCGTCGCCTTTCCCGAGCACCATCTGCATACCGAAGGCATGGAGATCGGCAGTCTGCCCCTTCTGACCCAATACGTCATTCACCAGACCTCAACGCTCAAGGTCGGTCCTATCGGCTATGTCCTGCCGGGCTGGAACCCGTTGCGGCTCGCCCTGGAGATTGCCTGGCTCGACCAACTCACCAAAGGGCGCACGCACGTCGGATTTGCCCGCGGGTATCAATCCCGCTGGATCAGTCCCATGGCACAGAAGATTCACATCGGCGCGACGACCAGCGATCAGAGCGACATCGATGTGCGTAATCGCGAGGCGTTTGAGGAGGTGTTTCAGATTTTGAAACTGGCCTGGAAGGATGAACCCTTTCGGTTCAAGGGCAAACACTACGAGTATCCGTATCCCTATGAGGAGGGTACGCCCTGGCAGGCCCACGAATGGACGCGCGAACACGGCTCTCCGGGCGAGGTCGATGACAACGGCCGGGTCCAGATGATCGATGTCGTACCCAAGCCGTATCAGAAACCCCACCCCACCCTCTTCCAGGCCTTCTCCATGAGCGAGGCTACCGTCCGCTGGTGTGCCAGGGAGAACATCGTGCCAACCCTGTTCATCTCCGACCACGACCAGGTGCGCTTTTTTGCCGAGACCCATGTCGAAGAAGCCAAGACCGCCGGCCGTGCACTCAAATTCGGCGAATCGCTCGGCGTGCTACGCGCGATCTATCCCGGAGACACCCAAGAGGCTGCCAGGAAGATGCTCGCCGCCGGCTTTTGTGGCTACGGCTTTCAGAATTTCTTTTACCACTTCGGCTTTCTTGAAGCCTTCCGCACCGAGGCCGACAACAAAAAATACGGCGAGGGTCCGATGCCTGCCTCCGAAGCCACCCCCGAGCGGATGATCGGCTCGAATTTTGCCCTGGCCGGAACAACGAGCGATATCCGTCGCGCTATGGATCAGCTCATCGAAGCGGGAAATCCAGAGTGGTTTATCTGGCAGGGCGACCAGGGCCTCCTGCCGATCGAAGAAGTCAAACGCGCCATCCGGAAAGTCGGCGAGGAAGTCCTGCCACACTATATGTAACCTCCACGACGAGAGATGCAGTTCCGTCGGCTCGGGCAATTCACCATGTAGGTCGGGTTAGCCGTAGGCGTAACCCGACATCCCGTCCTTGTCGGATTACGCTCCGCTAATCCGACCTACTGACTCTATATGTAGCGTGTGTCGGGGCATCTGGCCCGAGCGATTACACGTAATGTTGACAGGGACAAGCGGGATGCTATGGGGCAGAAGTATGGGTTGATGTCGAGCCGTACTCAGGCAAAGGTGTCGTTCGGACCGATTCATGTTGGGTCAAGGTTCTCCTGACGGAGGAATCCGATGAAGTTTTGGAGGTTTGGGGGCGAGACGGGATATTGGGATGGGGAAACCATGGGAGACCTACGAACGCTCCAGACTGACTGCTGAATCACCACTCGCTCATCGTATCGACGCAAGAGGGGGAATCGATGCAAAAAGCAACGCACGGAGCACCAACGTCGCAGGAGACCGGCAACGGCTCGGCGCCCCACCAGCCCAACACTTCACAACAACAGGTCGTACGCGAGCCGCCAACGGGTAAGGAATTTCTCGAAGGACTACGCGACGGACGAGTCATCTATTTCGATGGCGAATTGGTCAAAGATGTCACCACCCACCCCGCCTTTGCCACCAGCGCCCGCTCGTATGCCCGCATGTACGACACGCTCCACGACCCGGAGAAGCATGACCTCTTAACCTACGTGACGGAGCGGGGAGCCCGTTCACACAAGTTCTACAAACTCCCGCGTACTCCTCAAGACCTCCTCGAAGCCCGTGATGCCATCGCCGAGTGGGCGCGCTTGAGTTGGGGAACGCTCTCACGCGGCCCCGATTATAAGGCCGCGTTGGTAGGAACACTGGCCGGGGATGTCGACTTTTATGGTGAGTATGCACCGAACGTCCAGCGTTGGTATGAGAAGATCGCCGACGAGGTGATGTTCGTCAATCTGAGCCTGGTCAATCCGGCCGGCGACCGCTCAAAGCCGCCGGCCGAGCAGCGCGATGTCTATATGCACGTCGTGAAAGAGCGCGACGATGGCATTGTGGTTCGTGGGGCGCGCATGGTCTCCACCGGGGCCGCCTTCAGCCATGTCACCTATATGAGTCAGTATATCCAGCCGGCTGGACTGGTTGAGGGCGAAGAGGACTTTGCGATCGGATTCTTCGTGCCCTTCACTGCTCCCGGCCTCACCTTTATGGGCCGGTACTCTTACGAACATCTGGCTAAAAAAATCGGCTCCCCCTTTGACTATCCACTCTCCAGCCGTTTTGACGAGTCTGATCTGAGTATCGTGCTCGACGACGTATTTATCCCCTGGGAAGATGTGACGGTCTACCGCAACCCCGCCGTTGTCAACGGCCTCTTCCCCCGCGGCTTTGCCCAGCGGTTTGCCTTTCACGCGGCTGCACGAACCGCGGTCAAGCTCGATTTTATTTGTGGTTTACTCCTCCGGGCGACAGAAATGCAGCAGAAGACCGGCTTCCGCGAGGTGCAAGCGAAGATTGGCGAACTGCTCGGCATGCGGCATAACCTCTGGGCACTGTCCACGGCAATGGCAGCCGATGCCGAACCTGGGCCAGGGGGCTATCTCCTCCCAAAGACCGAGTACGCGCTTCAGTGGCGTAATATCTACGGCGATGTTTTCAGTACGGCTCGGACGATATTCCATAATCTCCTCTCCGGTAATTTGATCCAGATCCCCTCCTCTGCCCGAGATTTCAAGAACCCCGCTACTCGTCCGTTACTCGACAAATATTGGAAAGGGGCGACTGCGACGGCAGAGGAGCGAGTCAAGTTGTTGCGCGTGATCTGGGACCTGTTTTTGACAGAGTTCGCTGGCCGCACAGAGGCCCACGAGCGGAACTTCGCCGGCGGGTATGAAGCGAATCGGGTCGAGACCTATCAGGCCGCCGAGCATTCGGGTCTGAACGCCTCGATGAGAGCCATGGTCGACGAGTGCATGAGCCACTATGATCTGGATGGCTGGACAGATGCTACCTGGGCAGACGTGCCCTGGTCACTCCCGGATTCAGAATAGGCAGTGAAGCCGTGTTCGCACGTTCTCACCAACTGCCTTTGCGCTGAGAGCCGCCCGGTCCGCTATAGGACGCGGTAAAGCCTGGCTCTTGTTGGAACAAGTCTTTCGGTATCGACTGAATGGCCCGCTTCCAGGCGGCGACTAAGCGATCCTCAGCCGCATAGTCAAACGGGTCTTGCAGCATCACTTCCTCCCGCCCCCCATATGCTAATGGATGGTCGCGTAACCAGACCGCCGCCTGTTTGATGCCCTCAACCGGCGAGACAATATCCCGATAGCCGAGCTCTGATTTGATTTTGGTGAGATCAAACATCCGGTGGGTCGTCCAGGGTTGTGAGATTAACGGTCTGGCGCTGACGGCCAGATCGTACGGCATCGAAATAATCTCCCACTCATGGCCGAGCGCTTCGGCACACAGCTGCACGACCTGCTTTAAGGTTAAGACATGATCATCGCCACAGTTATACACCTGCCCGGCGGCAACCTCGGGTTGATCCACGGCCAACAGCAGGGCGTGAGCGGCGTTGGCAGCAGCGCCGGAGTGATTGAGCGATAAGCCATCGTCCGGGAGGATGATGAACGGCCGTCTGTCCAAGATGCGGCGAACAATGGACCATTCGCGTGGAACGACTTGATAGGCACCATAGATTTGGGGATACCGAAAATGCGTGGCGTTCGGGTGGTGTGTGAAAACCACCTCTTCCGAGCGATACACCCGGTAGCCTTTGCCGTCCTCTGCTTCGCTCGTCGTCTTGACCGCGTCCTCCCCAGTGGGCACAGGCAGGCCCGGCGGATGGACCATATCCGCGTTCATAAAGCCCCGGTAGGCAGGCCCTCCCCCGACCGAAATAAACCGCTCCGTCCGTCCAATCATAATCTCGGCCACCCGCCGTAGACGGCCGTACATGGCGAGGGTTATATCAAAATGGGAATCATCGAGAGCGTCAATCAACGCCTGCTCATCGAACGGGTTGGTATGAATATGGATCACGGATTCGGGAATCTCATCCAGTTCGTGGTTACCTGTGTGAAGAATAGCTACATCGTATCCTCGCTCAAGCAATCCGTTGACAATAAAGTGACCGGTCGGTCCGGTCCCGCCGATAACCAAGGCCCGCATGCTTAGTACACTCCAGTAGGCTTTTCACTCATTCGTTTCACGCTATCCGGTTTTCTATCTGGGAATCACCGGCAGCAGGACGTAGGACGCCCGGTCTTCCTGGTGAAACACGGTCTGCTGGGCGGATACTCCCTGCGTACCCTCGCCAAACGGCTCGCCCGTATTCAGGTTGCGGTCGAACTCCGGGAAGTGGCTGGAACTGATTTCCAGCCGGAGGCGGTGACCTGGCAGGAAGACGTTGCTCGTCGCCCAGAGATCAATAGTAAACTGATACGGCCTGTTCGCTTCCATCAATGTAGGCGTGGTCGCAGAGTCCCGATAACGGGCGCGGATGATACCATTGAGCAGGTTCTGCGCATAGCCATCCGGATGGACGTCAACGAGCTTGGCCGTGAAGTCCGTATCAACGGCTGAAGACGACGCCCACAGTGTGACTGTCACTGGTCCAGTTATTTCCAGCGGCTGAGAAAGCGGTTCGGAGGTATAGACCAGGACATCATTACGTTCTTCGACCGGGCGTTGATCCTGGACGCCCATATCTACGGCCAGGTTATTCCCGCCCAGTGACGGAGCCGGATTGTCAGGATCATAGACATAGGCGTCTGCCTGCTCTTGGCCAGGCGGCACGGTTGATAGATTCCCGTTCCCGTTGAGCGTATTCGCCTCACCGCCACTATGCAGGAAATAACGCATCTGGCGCATATTCGGTGGCGGCCAGTCGGACAAGTGTTGCCAGCGATTTTCACCCAGAGTGAAGATACTGACTGGCGGCTCGTCCATAATCCCGTTGTCTACGTCTTTGAGCCAATAATCGAACCAGCGCAGTAAGGTCTCATTCAGGTCTATCAAGGCGTTCGGACCAAAATCGATGTCACCCGCACCGCGCGAAGCCGGCGTCGTATACGGCAACAAATGGCCCCACGGACCAATGATCAGCCGTTGACCGGTGCGGGCGACCTCAAACTGACTCCGTGCAGTAATACTCTGATACGCGGCCGGCCCTCCCTCGGCAAACGTATCGTACCACGAGGTCACATGGAGCATCGGCGAGCTGATCGTCTCGGCAAAGCGGTTCACATTGGCCCGGTGCCAATACTCGCCATCGTCGGCATGGGCGATGTGATCGGCCATATACGGAGCGGTTGATTTGAGCAATTCACCCCAATCCTTGATGGGCAGGTGGCGATACCATTCGTCGGTCAGGGGGGTGAAGGCGTTCAAGCCCCAGCGGGTCGTCCGCACGCCGGCTAGCTCGCCGCTTTCAACATACTCCTTCATCTTCTCCATGAGGTCTCTGTGACCTTGGCGCTTGAGCGTATTCAGACCCTTGAAGATGGCATACGGCACCATCCAGCCCCACTTTGACACCCCGCCGGTCTGATAGATCCAACTGGCATGATAATCGGCCGAAGCGGAAACCGGCGCCATGCACTGGAGGGACGGCGGCATGGGGTCGTTACAGGCAATCAGATACTGCGTCAGCCCCATATAGGACTGGCCGGTCGTCCCCACCCGGCCGTTCGACCACGGCAGGCGGGCGGCCCATTCGACGGCATCGTAGCCGTCGGCCGCTTCTTGAAAGATGGTGTCGTATTCTCCTTCGGACTCGAAACGGCCGCGGCAGTCCTGGGTAATAAGAACATAACCATACTGGGCGTACGAGGCATTGAGGCCATTGGGGTCGGCGGAGCCCTTTTTGCCATACGGAGTGCGGATCAGCAGGACGGGAAAACGCTCGTCCGAGTCCGGCCGGACCACGTCGGCGTACAGCGTGACTCCGTCCCGGGTTTTCATCGGGACACTCTCTTCAGAGGTGACTTTGTACTGTCTGCGCGCTTGGACGATCATGGCTCCCTCCTTGGTATGCGTCATACCACCTCAGCTACACGCGCGATACATTAGCTAGAGGATTGACCCCAGAGCAACGGACCCTTTATGAGGGAGGAGCTTCGCAAACTGTTCTTACGCATTGATGACACAATCGAGATGACACTGGAGGAACGCCAATGGCAGAGCCCGATACCCTGTGTGGCTGGGGAGACCAGGACAAAGTTGACTATTTTGTACAGCGGAGCGCGTTCTTGATTCCGAAGCGCCTTGAGCAACTCAATACCTTGCTCGACCTCTTCCCTTGGTCGGCTGATGAACCGATTCGCGTGCTCGATTTAGGCGCGGGCTATGGTGCGGTCACGGAGACGATTCTCTCCCGTTATCCACACGCAACAGTCACCTGGGTTGACGGCTCGACCGCCATGCACGAGCATGCTGAGCCCCGCCTCAACAAACATGGCTCGCACGTCGAATTTTTTCTGCGCGACCTGGCTGATCCCACCTGGCATGTCGATCTGCCCGGACCGTTTCATGCCGCAGTCTCAGCCATTGCGCTGCATCACCTGACCGACAGTCGTAAAGGACAATTATGTGCCGAGGTGTTCAACCTGCTCCAACCCGGCGGTCTGTTTCTCAACAATGATGTCGTTGCCGGCGACCCGGCGTTACGCGACCAGTTTACGCCCTTGGCTGATCGAGTGATTCAGCAACAGGTCCAGGAGCAGACCGGAGAGCTCTACTCACTCGAAGAAATTCGCCAAGTGCGGACCGCCTTGCCGCGTCCCGAGGGGCAGAGCAGTCACATCGCTCCACTGGAGCCTCAATTGAACTGGTGGCGAGAGGCCGGCTTTACGATTGTGGACTGCTATTGGAAGTTTCTGAATTTTGCGATTTTTGGCGGATTCAAGCCCTTGGCCGATTAGAGCGCGCTTCAGTTCGGTGCGATGCTCGTCTTGACGAGTTCATGCTCTTCCCCGAAAACAATCTGCCCAGCCGCATCTTGGGCTCGAATACGCGCTTCGATTGTAGAGGACAACTGCAAGTTTCGCTCCTCAGGAAACTTGTCCGTGTATAAGTGCGGACGTAAAAAGAATTCTTCTGGAGTTCTGATTATCGCTTGAGTTTTTAAAGGCGCGGGGAACCAGCCACGCCGCATAAAGTCGGGCGAGAAGAACACATCCACGTCTTTCTGCGACCATTCTTTGACCTGCATGGCATCGTGCAGGGTGTAGCCATAATAGTCTTCCTGGGCATCCCACCAGACCGCAATCAGGTTGTGATAGCCGCGATCCCCGAGGTTCGGATTCATCATTTGGGTCATCCGTTCCTCAACAAAGATAAGCTCATCCTGCTGTCCGTACACCTCTATCCGCAGCGGATAGAAATAATGCTGCTCTACCCAATACACCACCTTACTGGCGTAATAATCCGGCAGCCAGTCCGACTTTGGACGGGATTCCAGGACGTAGGTCTGCACCCCACCGTCCGACTGATAGTGCGGATAGTCGTCCCCCATTATTTTCAGGTCCTGGACCGGAACGTCGGTAAAGCTTCCCTCCGCGGTCGCCAGAGTAATGATCGGACGCGTTTTCGGAAAGCGAACCGTCTCGGTCAGGGTATCGGTCCCGAGTACGCGCCACGAAAACTCCCAGGCGTCACGACCGAGCGAGTCATCAAACGTCATCGGCCAGGTGGCCATTTTGTCTTCTCGCTGGGGTTGCGGGAAGCGGCGGACCCGACGGATAGCTGGCGAATAGCCAAATAGGTCGGCCTTGGTACGCTTCTCCCGATCGGTCCGGTAGGTAATGAAGAGCATTTGATTGCCGTAATTTTCAGGTGGAGATAAATCCTGCGTCAGCCAGTGAGCCAACAGTTCTCCCGGTTGCGCGGTCAGGTGACCCATCAGGCCCTCGGGTTTCCGATAATGAACCAGGACAAGAATTTGTGAACTGGACAGAGAGCCGCTGGGAGTCAGGAGTCCCATATCTTCGACCTGGACGCAGTTCCAGCGCGGCATATGCGGGAATTCCATAGCGCGAAAGCCCATTTCCTCAGCCGTGTAGGGAGCACGAAACGGATAGGCTTCGGCCGGCAGATACGGGATGGTCGCATCGCGCGGCGTGTCCTGCGCCATATCGATGGCGAGCCGCTCTTCTTCGGAAAGCTCGGCCAACGTCTTCCAGGTTTTCTCCTGTCGCCCGTTCTGGTCTTCCGCGGCCCAGAGGGGCGGCATATAAAAAACGAGGCTAAAACCAAGAAGGCCAACAAGTCCTACGCTGAGGCCGAGAAGATATTTCAGATGGTCAAGCTGCCTGGGCTCGCTCCGCATCCAGTCGCTCCTTTCGCTTTCGTCACGCTCATGACCTATTGGGCTGCATATCCCCCGTCAACCGTAAACACCGAACCAGTGACCCATGACGACTCATCCGAGGCCAGGAATAATCCCATGGATGCAACATCTTCTGGCGTGCCCACACGACCAAGTGGATGGCTCTTGGCCACGCGTTCCAGGCGTTTGGGATTGGGACTATGCAGAACGTGAGCCATCATCGGCGTATCCACAGCACCAGGACACATGACATTGCAACGAATGTTCTTGGCAGCATAGGCCGTCGCAATCGCCTTGGTCAGCGAAACCACGCCACCTTTGGCCGCCGTATAGGCGTGGACATTACCAACGCCCAGGATCCCGGCCAACGAAGAAACGTTGATAATCGATCCACCCCCGACCTTAGTCATTTCGGGAATCGCATATTTACAGCCCAAGTAGACGCTCTTGAGATTCACATTCAAAACGAAATCCCACATCTCCTCTTCAAGGTTGGTGACGGTCGTGTCGTGCTTATGCAGGACAGCCGCGTTGTTATACATGATGTGTAAACCACCGTACGCCTCGACCGCCCGGTCAACAGCTATTTTGATATCGGCTGCATTTGAGACATCGGTCTCCTGAAACACCGCGTCTCCCCCGGCCGCTTTGACCAGCTCTACCGTCTCGTTGCCGCCCCCGACTTTAATGTCTGTCACAACGACTTTTGCGCCCTCTTGGGCAAACATCACTGCAGCGGCCCGTCCCTGTCCACCGCCGGAGCCGGTAATTAATGCGACCTTATCCGCTAATCGTCCTGGCATAAGCACCTCTCCTCCTTCGACCTCTGCACAAACGCGCCTGCAATGTGCTCTAACAGAACACGGCGAGAAGCACCACACGCGGCTACGCCTTGGCCTTTATCCTCTGACCGATTACGATGAGTTTGCTATCCGTTTCTGGACGAGAAAGATGAAAAAGTCGCTTGGCTGGGCCTGCCTCTTATTTGCTTTAAGTCTTTTGGGCCTTTTTGGTTTGCATACGATCTATCTAGGAAAGCCACTGAAGGGGGCCTTTTTTCTGCTTGCGACCTGGGCCGGACTCTGGGCCCTCACCCAGGTGCTCATTCTTCCTTCGCCGAGTATCCCGCTTGTCATCGGGCTGGCGCTACCGGGGCTGTGGCAGAATCTTGTGTTCACCATCCCTTCCCCAAGCCTGCCCCTGGTGATCGGGCTGCTGGCCCTACCCGTTATTGGGGTATGGTGGTGGGTCGATCTCTTTTCCCTGCCCCGGCAGACCCGGAAAGCAAACGAGCAGAGTGAAAGCACACGGCGATAGCGAGCCTGGGAATCATCGACATCGCTCCAAACTTCCAGTACAGTACGCCTTAGGACCCAAGAGGTGTGTGATGGACGCCGAAAGTATTAAAACCGATATCAGAGACTATATTGCCACGGTCACGATCGATCGTCCGCCCGTTAATGCCATGAACCGGCAGATGTTTGACGAGATTCAAGCCTCCTTTGATGCACTGAATAATCGTCCCGATGTCCGGGTGGCCATCTTTACCGGGGCGGGTAAATGTTTTTGCGCGGGCGCGGATATGAAAGCGCGCTCACGCTCGTTGGATGACGGCGCACAACAACCGCGTCACGGGGCCATGTGGGCTCACTCGCGGGCGGCCCGCGAAGCTTTTCATTCTATTCTGGAATGTTCCGTCCCTGTCATCGGTGCGATCAATGGCCCGGCTCTGGGTGGAGGTCTGGCCCTGGTGGCATCGTGCGATATGCTGATTGCGTCAGAACGGGCGCTGATCGGTCTGCCTGAAATCGACGTTGGTCTGTTGGGCGGCGGTCGCCATACCCAGCGCTTATTCGGTGTCTATAAAGCTCGCAAGATGATGTACACGGGCGAACGGATCGGCGCGCAGGAATTATACCGTCGGGGCATTGTTGAGAAAGTTGTTCCGCCGGAGCGCCTCATGGACGAAGCTCGGGCTCAGGCCCAAGTGATTGCCGACAAAAGCCCGCTGGCCATCCGGCTTGCCAAACATGCCATGAATGCGATTGAATTCATGGATCTGCGCGATGGCTATCGCTTTGAGCAAAATATGACGCACGAGCTGACGGGGAGTGATGACGCCAAAGAGGCGGCCCGGGCGTTTGTGGAAAAACGGAAGCCTGTATTTACAGGACAATGACAAAAAGGAGAGACGGGTATGCTGTTTGGCTATTTTACTGAGCGGCCGTATCGCTGGGTCAACGAAGACGAAGTGCTTGAGCACCGGGGTTTCTTTGCCCTGCCCAACTCGCGCTTTGACCGCGACAAGGCCGCCGATGACTATAACTTTTTTCTCGACGAATACTGCTACGCAGAAGAAGTCGGCTTTGATGCGCTCATGCTGAACGAGCACCACGGCAACCCCTTCTGCATGGGCAGCGTCATGAATGTCGAAGCCGCCATCCTGGCCCGTATTACCAGCAAGGCCAAGATCGTCCTGATCGGCAATCCGTTGCCCGTGCTGAAGCACCCGCTGCGGATGGCCGAAGAGCTGGCCGAGATCGATCTGATTTCGCGCGGGCGTCTCGTCACCGGCTGGGTGCGCGGAGCGGGCAGCGAGCAGTTCTTCAATAATGCCAACCCGGCCTATAATCGGGAGATGTTCAACGAAGCCCACGATTTCATTATCCAGGCCTGGACCAAGCCCGGTCCGTGGCGCTACGAGGGCAAGCATTTTCATTATCGCCACGTCAATCCGTGGGCGTTGCCCTATCAGAAGCCGCATCCGCAAATGTGGATTCCCGGCGTATTGAGTCCGGAGACGGTGCACTGGGCGGCCCAGCATAACTATCCCTATCTGGCCCTGGTGACTGCCCTGAGTCCAACCTGCGACTTGCTCGACTATTACGCCGATACCGCGGCTGAAAATGGCTATCAGGCCGGTACGGAAAAT
Source organism: Desulfurellaceae bacterium bin18 (assembly GCA_002238415.1). Taxonomy (GTDB): domain Bacteria; phylum Desulfobacterota; class Binatia; order Bin18; family Bin18; genus Bin18. The sequence continues at coordinate 102,047 of MPMI01000004.1, forward strand.
TTTGCCTATTTGATCGGCGTGTTCTGCGCGGACACGGATGAAAAGGCGCAAGAGCTGGGCAAAGGGTTTGTGTGGGGTGGCGGAGCGAGTGCGTTCTCCAGACCGGAACATACCTTACCGCCGGGCTATAATTCCAAAAACGCCATTCGCCTGCTGGCCCAGCGTCCGAGCGGCGGCTGGGTCGGGGTTGATTCGGACCGGCTCAAGGAGGCCCAACAGGGCCGGAAGAAAAAGAAGAGTACCGACCTGGGTGAGGTCCGTCGCAAGCTGGAGAAGTCGTATAAGCGCGCCCAGGACGACTACCTGATGATCGTCGGCTCGCCCAAGACCGTGATTGAAAAGATCAAGACCATGATCCGCGTGCTGCGGCCAGGAACATTCGCCTGCTTCCAGGTTCAAGGGCCAGTTGGCAACGAAGACCGGCTGAACAGCATTCGCCTGATGGGCCAGGAGGTCATTCCCGCGGTCAAAGAATACGCCAAGGAAATCGAGCTGGTCGATCCATTCACCCGCGTACCGGGCTCGGTCAAACTCACGCCGGGGACACGCCGCCTGCCGGTCGTGGACCGCACTCCGCTGGTAGACCTGGGCTTACAGCCGAAGGCGTAGGATATATTTTCCCTCACCGACGGGGGACCGGGCAACCACAGGGGGTTGCCCCTACCTTTTATCCCCTCTCCCGCTGGGAGAGGGCCAGGGTGAGGGTTCCCCTACACCGGGGCCTCGTGCATCCGCCACGACTTCTTTCCCGCAGGGAGATTGAACAGTTTGGCGGCATTTTCCCGCATGATGTCCTGGCGTTGCTCTTCCGTGATATGGGCCGCGTGGTCGGCCAGTAATTGCTGGGAGTGTGGCCAGGTGGAATCCGTATGCGGAAAATCACTCGCCCACAGCAGTTGCTGGTGCGGCATGATATCGGCCGCATGAAACGCGGTCGGGTCGTCCTGGAAAGTCATCCAGACATTGCTTTTGATATATTCGCTGGGCAGCTTTGACAGGCCGTCAATGATCCCGCCCTCGGCGTTAATCCTGGCGGCGTGGTCCATGCGATACATATAGTGTGGCATCCAGCCAGCGTCGCCCTCTGCACACACGAGTTTCAGGCGCGGATGGCGCTCGAAGACACCACCCAGGACCATGAGGCCGACAACGTCCTGAACAGCCCGGATGATGCCCAGAAAATTATTCATCTCATGGCCTCGGTGCGGCATGTTCAGGCTACCGTCCCGCGAGGTCAGAATATGAAAACAGATGGGCAGTCCCAGGTCGGTTGCGCACTCCCACAGAGCGTCGTAGTCGGCGTGGTCATAATCTTCGTAGATGGGCCGACCCGGCATCATCATGCCGACCATGCCCATGTCCTTGGCGCGCCGGAAATCCTCAATCGCGCTGTCCACACTCAAGACCGCGGTCTGCGCCAGACCCAGAATACGGTTCGGAGCTTCGCTGCACATGGCCTGTAACCAACGGTTATAGGCCAGCATGCAGGCGTTTTTATAATCGGGGTCGCGGTGCATGCACAGGCCCATGCCAATGGAAGCATAGATGGCTTCAGCCGCAATCCCGTCCTGGTCCATATACGGAATACGCGCGCGGCCACCATAAGCCCCCTCGCGAATATCCGGGAACCTGATTTTTGCCGCCCGGTTGTTGCGTTCCGTGACCGTGAAGCCGGCACCGTCAATGAATCCCAATTGAATCGGACGCTTCATGCCGTGTACGACAAAGGCGTCCGTGCCATCGGGTTGTTCCACGATGCGCGGCGCGACGTCCCGGTATTTGGGTTCGATGTAGTCGATATAACAATTGGCTGGCTCACACACATGGCCGTCGGCTGAAATGATCCCTGCCGGTATCTCTTGCATCTTGCTCTCCGTTCCAGATCAGATTGGTCCTGACATAAAAACGCTTGCGGCCCAGAGTACGGAAAGCGCTCTCTCTTTTCAAGAAAGCAGGGGAAACAGTGATTTCTACAGGGACTTATGGTAGGGGAGACACAACGTAAAAGGAGGGGGCCATGCCAGCAACAGCCAGCACACTCACCCAAGGACTCCGCGTCGGCATCATCGGCGGATCAATTGCCGGCTGTACTGCGGCGGTCGAACTGCTGCGGTCAGGCTGCGAGGTCACGCTTTTAGAGCGCACAGGCGACACCTTGAAGGATAGAGGGGCGGGCATCGGCGTTCCGCCCTCGGTCATGGACACGTTCATTGAACGCGACCTGGTTGATGCCGATACTCCCTTCTTCGCCGGCCATGCGTTCACGCGTATCTGGCGCACAGAAACAGAGCGCCGGTACGGCTATCTTGCCTGGGACCAGCCCGCAAATTTGGCTTTGCTCAACTGGGGTGGACTATATAGAAACCTGCGCAAACGCGTTCCGGATAGGGTGTATCGCTCAGGGCAGCGGGCCGTGGCCTTACACCAGCAACCCGATGGAACGGTCCGGGTGGAGTTGGCCGATGGGTCCACGTCTACGTTTGACCTGGTGGTCTGTGCTGATGGCTACACCTCGCTTGGCCGGCGTACCCTCTTCCCCGATAGCGCTTTGCGGTATGCCGGCTATGTCTTGTGGCGGGGCTTCCTGCCTGAAAAGGAACTTGTAGAATCACAGCCGCTCGAAAGCGGCGTCCGCTGTTTAGGCTATCCGGGCGGACACGGTATTTTTTACTTTGTGCCGGGCCTGGACGGAGCGGTTGCGCCGGGTAAGCGGCTGGTGAATTGGGGTATGTATGTCCCGATTGCCACCTCCGCGCTGACTGATTTTCTGACCGACAAAGACGGCCACGCGCACTCGGGCTCGCTCCCCCCCGGTGGTATGCCCCTGGCCACGGAAGCCGAGTTGAAACGGCGCGCCCACGAACGGCTGCCCGACTATTACGCCGAGATCGTCGATAAATGCCAGGACACATTTGCCTACGCCATTTATGATTGTGAAGTTCCAGCCTACAACAAAGGCCGGATCTGTTTGGTCGGTGATGCCGGGGCCTTCGCCCGCCCACACACGGCCGCCGGCGCACTCAAAGGGATTAACGATGCCATCGCGCTCGGCGAAGCGCTCACGACTCATAGCTCATTGGAAGCGGCGCTCAGCCAGTGGGACACAACCCGGACCGATACGAACAACGACCTGGTGAGATTTGGCAATCAGCTCGGGCGGGCGCTGGTCTTGGAAATTCCCGACTGGTCGCAAATGGACGCTCGGAGCATGGAACAGTGGTTCACTTCGATCGTGACGATCAAAACCGAGGTCCTCGATCCCGACCGGCAGAGTACAGACGCCGCGCGGTTGTGACAAAATTCACGCGAAAGCGTTGATTTCTCGCATTGAGAAGGGGTACAGAAGGAAGGAGAGACTGCAAGAGTTGGGTAAAGGAGGGTTTTATGCTCACCATCCTTGCGATAACAGTTTCTTTTCTTATCTTTTTGGTTCTCATCGGCCTACTGGCCCAACGGGCAGACCGGATACGAGACGAGGACGCTCAGGGGGAAGCAGACAGTCCCTAGTCGTTAGCGATGCCTACCGCGGAGCAATCAGTGGTTCGCTTCGGGTACAACTTTCCCTTCATCGGGCGTGTAGAAAATCGCGGCTGGCTGTTCTGGTCCCAGCGCTTTCGCGTGGGTGCTGAAGACTACAAATCTGTAGGTCGGCCGTCATAAAGTCATAAAATAGCCTACCAAAGATATTTGGACGCTTGACTCCTTCCTTGAGAAAAGTGGATAACAACAAAGATCCAAACCAGCAGTAAGGCGTATCAGCCAGAGATAAAGGGGGAACAATCCATGGCAGCGACGGCGGAACGTAAACCAGAGGCAAACAGCATTTTTCAACAGGCCGTTGCAACCACGCTCCGGGAGAACGGCGAGCTTGGGATGCAAGTCGCTGTGTATCTCGATGGCGAGCAAGTCGTGGATGTCTGGGGTGGCATTGCCGACGAGACTACTGGACGAGCAGTCGATGGGGATACGCTCTTCCCCTCCTTCTCTGTCATCAAGGCGACCACGGCCACCGCGCTCCATCTCCAGGCTGAACGAGGCTTGATTGAGTATGATGCGCCTATTGCGCGCTACTGGCCCGAGTTTGCAGCGCACGGCAAAGACACCGCAACCGTCCGGGATGCGCTGAGCCACCGCCTGGGCATTCCGTATATGCCCGAGGGCGTCACACCTGAACTCATGAGCAATTATGACTGGATGGTCGATCAACTGGCTAATATGAAGCCGATCTTCACGGCCGGCACGCAGAATGCCTATATGTGTTACACCTTCGGCTGGGTCGTTGCCGAGTGCGTGCGCCGGACCGATCCCAAACATCGGCCATACAGCACGTTCGTACAGGAAGAGATCTGTGCGCCCCTTGGCATGACGGATCTCTGGATCGGGATTCCTGAAGAAGCCGAACCGCGCGTGGCTCGGCTGAAGAATGCGCCTCCACTACCATTACCGGCAGATGCGCCGATCCTGCGTGCCATGCCGCCTCAGGTCGGAGCGACTGAGGAGGTCTTCGGCCGTTCCGATATGCGACGCGGCTGCATTCCGGGTGCCCACGGCATTATGAACGCCCGCAGCTCAGCCCGGCTATTTGCCATGCTGGCTAATGGTGGAGAACTGGACGGCGTTCGCTTGCTGTCCGAGGATCGGGTGAAGACGTTCAGCACTCCGCGTCCCGATACTGATCAGCCGGACACGGTGCTGGGCATGGCGATCCGCATGGGGACCGCCGGGCTGTGGGTCGGTGGGGTGAAAGATCCCAAATACCCGTTTCGCCTGGCAGGTTTGAATCCACATACAGTGTTTCATCCGGGTGCCGGCGGAGCGATTGCCTGGGCCGACCCGGACGCGCGCTTGGCGGTGGCGATTTGTCACAACCGCATGGTCCATAATCCAACAGTGACCTTCAAGCCCATTCAGGCTGCGGTCGAGCAGGTCTTTGGGGTCGTGTAAGGAGAGCGGAATGACGCTGCCTGATTCTGCAATCGTGCTTCAGCGTGGAGAAGGCGACTCGGTAGCCATTGGGACCGGCACCCGGTGTACCTTTAAGGTGAGAGGAAAAGACACCGAGGGTCATTTCGGTCTGTTCGAGTACACGATGGAACCTGGGACTGAGGGACCGCGCCGCCATATTCACCGCCAGATGGCGGAAATATTCTACGTGGTCGAGGGCGCAATCGAACTCCTCGTCGGGGACGAGAAGATGACGGCCCAAGCCGGAACGACCGCCCTCGTCCCCAAGGAAGCGATACACGCCTTTTCCAACCCAGGCGCGCAGCGCTCAGTATTGTTGATCATGTTTTGCCCGGCCGACTCGCGCGAGAAATACTTCGAGGGCCTGGCCGAACTCACCAAAGGCGGCAAACCACCGGACCAACGCGCCCTCCTCGAGTTGATGCGCAAGTATGACACGGAGCCAGTAGCGGAACCGCTCTATGGAGAAGCGGAGACGCCGTAAACGAGAGAACACGCCTTGAGCGCTCTCCCACGCTGGGCTAACGTGTCGGCATGAACGCCCAACAGGAATACCAGCCGCACGAGACGCTCACCTTCGACAATCGCTTTACGCGGGAATTGCCCGCCGACCCTGAAATCGGAAACACCCGCCGTCAGGTCACGCGGGCGTGTTATTCCCGTGTCCAGCCGACGCAGGTCGCTCAACCCCAGTTGGTTGCCTACGCCTGGGAAGTGGCCGAGGAATTGGGCCTGTCCCGCGCGTTTTGCGAGTCGGACGATTTCCCCCACATCTTCTCGGGGAATCGGGTGCTGGACAGCATGGACCCCTACGCAATGTGTTACGGCGGCCATCAGTTCGGCAACTGGGCCGGGCAGCTCGGGGATGGCCGGGCCATTAACCTGGGCGAGATCATCGGTCCGACCGGAAAACACTGGGTGGTCCAGCTCAAGGGTGCTGGCCTGACACCCTATTCGCGGAGTGCGGACGGACTGGCCGTCCTGCGCTCGTCCATCCGCGAGTTCTTGTGCAGCGAAGCCATGTACCACCTCGGTGTCCCGACCACTCGGGCGCTCAGCCTGGTCTCAACGGGTGAACACGTCGTCCGCGATATGTTTTACGATGGCAACCCCAAACCCGAGCCGGGAGCCGTGGTGTGTCGGGTCGCACCGTCTTTTGTGCGCTTTGGCAATTTTCAGATCTTTGCCGCCCGAGGGGAAATCGACGTCTTGCAACGGTTGGTGGACTACACAATCCGCACCGACTTTCCTCACCTGGGCGAGCCGTCCCAGGCGACCTATCTGGCTTGGTTCGAGGAAGTCTGCCGGACAACCGCCCAGATGATTGTACACTGGCTGCGGGTCGGCTTTGTCCACGGGGTCATGAACACGGATAATATGTCCATCCTGGGGTTGACGATAGACTACGGCCCGTACGGCTGGCTGGAAAACTATGACTCCAACTGGACGCCTAATACAACCGATGCCGCGGGTCATCGCTACGCCTTTGGCAAACAGCCCCAGATTGCCCATTGGAACCTGGTTCAGCTTGCCAACGCGATTTACCCCCTGATTGAACAGACGGAACCGCTGGAAAAAGCCTTGAGCAATTATGTCCAGGAATTTGAGTCGTGCTGGCAATCCACGATGACCCATAAACTGGGCCTTCAAGCCTTCAAGCCCGACCTGGACGATGGCCTGATCGCCGGCCTGCTGGAGATTTTGCAACTGGCCGAGACCGATATGACTATCTTCTATCGACGGCTGGCGAGCCTTGAGCTTGGTGCCAAACCTGTAGACCAGATCGACGATGCCACTTTCATACAACCCCTGTTCGACGCCTATTACGTCCCGGAGCAGTTGACCCCGGAGACAACGACCCGCATCGCCGCGTGGCTACGCCGCTATCACGACCGGGTGAGGGAAGATGGAACGGATAACGAGACGCGCCGAAAACGGATGAACGCCGTCAACCCCAAATATGTGCTCCGCAACTATCTCGCCCAGCTCGCTATCGACAAGGCCGAGCAGGGCGACCCCTCCATGGTGCACGACTTGCTGGAACTCCTCCGCCATCCCTATGATGAGCAGCCGGACAAAGAAGCTTACGCCCAAAAACGGCCCGACTGGGCCCGTCAGCGTCCGGGCTGTTCCATGCTGTCGTGCAGTTCGTGAGTTTCAGATAAATCCGAATAGTCGTGATGGAAAAAAAGAGAAGCATGTCCGTCGTCGAAAAACTGAAGGAGCACCAGAAAAAGGAGTATCGAGAGGCAGACCACTGGTACAACTTGCCCTCTATCAGGAAGCTCTCGCGTGACAGACATCGGAAGGGGAACCAAAACTCTCGCTCCGACAGAGAGCAGTTGCCCAGAGACGGAAGAAATCTTATCCATACCAACCCGCTCGCCTTCCTTGTCGGAGCAGTTTTCAACAGGGGGGTGCATTGGAAGAAGGCGTGGGAAATCCCCTGCTGCATTAACCAGAAGGGGAAGTTGGACGCATCCAAGCTCGCTAAAATGAAAAAGTCCGAGCTAGTACGCCTCCTGAAGAGCCTCCGTGTCAAGCCTCGATACGTCGATCAGGGAGCAGAGACACTAGAGGACGTCGCCACGCTTGTGGAGAGGGACTTTGCTGGTGACACAGCCGCAATCTGGAGGGACGCTTCACCAGCATCCGTTGAAAAGAGGCTCCAACGCATCAGGTACGTAGGCCCCGGTATCGCATCCATGGTCACCCGTATACTGCACGACGACTGCGGGATGTTCAGGGGACAGGAACAGGAGATAGATATCAAACCCGACGTGCGTGTTAGGCGCGTGTTTGAGCGCACAGGGCTAACTAATTCCAAGTCAGAGAACGAAGCTAGAAATGCCGCGTGGAGGCTAAACCCTGATTTTCCCGGAGAGCTGGACTGGCCAGCGTTCGATATTGGCGGGGAATGGTGTGTTGCATCTAATCCCAGGTGTCCAAGTTGTCCACTGACAGCGGTATGCCCCAAGCATCTCTAACCCCCGACATTGAGAGGTACCACATACCTACGCGCCGGAATGCGGTAGAATTCTTAACCATCCATCGAAGAACTGTACGATCAATCCTGTGACCTGTCGTGCGACGGCGAGGCGGACGATGACAATCCCGATAAAATTATTAGGCGTAGTGGCCCTTACGGTTGACTTGCCTGACTATAAGCTCTGGTGTGGGCAGGTTGGGACGATTGTAGAAATTCTGGCGGATGGCGTAGCGTTTGAAGTTGAATTTTGTGACCGAGAGGGCCGGACATACGAGTCGGTGGGCCTCCGACCGGATCAGATCATGGTGTTACACTATGAGCCTTGGGCATCTCAACCACCGTCCACACCGGAGACTGCCTAGAAGAGAAGCAACACTCCTGGACGGTCCCGATAGACTGCCACCCTAAAACCTGCCTGTTGGCGGCAGCCTAGCTCCTAGTATAAGATTCAGATCAATGGAAGTCCGATTACAAAGACCCGAGAGAGCAGACTTATCGATACGCTTTACGTTGGTTCCATTCATCACCGACTGGGCCTCGGCGCAAACGAGGTTCATCACCGCAGTCGTCCGAGAATTAGGTGGTTTGCTATCAGTTCGTCCGCAGGACTTTTACACAAATCCTTCAATGGGTCTTGGAGAAGTGTGGTGCAAGTACAGGATATTCGGGGGTGCGAGTACAATCGTTTTCCGTCCTGACATCTTGGAGTTGAGCTTTGTGAACGCGGGCGAAAATGACAGTCCAACCATACTTGAAATAATCCGCAGGTCAGCATCTATACTACAACAAGATATAGGTGACTATGCACAGTGCCATGTTTCGCTGTCGTTGTACCGACATGTCAAAGCGGTTGGCGACGGAAGCGCCGACCGTTACCTCAATCAGTTCACGTTGAAACAAACCGCTGATATGGTCAGGACTGATTCGGATATAGAATATAGACCCACAGTAAAAGTTATACTCTCGAATAAAGAGGAAGGCTGGGAAGTCCATCAGTTGGTCGAAAAGTCCGATGCCCTGCCTGACGGCCTATTCATCAACACACTTATATTTATTCCGTTATTTGAACTTGCGAAATTCGATGAACAACAGAAATTAACAGATCGAATCTTCGATCTGTCCAATAAAGCGGTCGGACTGATCCATATCGAAGACAGCAATGCAGACGCAGACTCTTAGCCCCCCCGTCCCTCCTAAGGGGTTCTCCTATGAGCGGGCAGCACGGGAAAGCGACAAGCAAACGGAGTTACTTCGTCACTTGCAGTCGTTTAAACATTTTTCGCTAGATTTTCATCGTCCCGAACCATTCGCCGGGACTCCCCAAGACTCATACGAACATCTCGTCACGAGGGAGTTTGATAACCGACGTGAAGCCCTTCGCCACATACGGGCAGACAGCCTAGGCGCACGGTGGCTTGCGGACGCGATGGGGGAGTTGGAAGAGATAGACGATGAAGTAGCCGAGGAAGCACTGCCGGAGCTTGCTGCTGAAACCAAGAAACACGCCCGCAGGATCGTTTTCGCACTCACAAAGCAGCCTATCGCCCCGACCATCTACCCCACTACGGACGGCGAGGTCGCTCTGTATTTCAAGTCACCGGTTGCAGCATCTTCCGTTTTGATTCTGGTAGGAAATGATGGACAGGCTGCGTGTTTTTCGTATATCAACGGGAAAAATCGGCGTGCCCGGTACGACGACGTGGCTGACCTCCCGGACGAATTTGTAAAGGCACAGATACAGGCACTCAAGGAACCGGCGTTTCCGTAAAATACGCAAACATGCAACTTCCGGACTTGAAGGATTCCGAAGATATTGGGAGAAGCGTTTTCTCAAGTCGAGACGCGAGGCGAGCCAGAAACGGAAGAGTCGTCCCTGGTGTCTTTCTCGAACGTCCGGAAGCGGACTCGATCTCTGTAGATCGGATGAATCACGCGCCGTTGCCCATTCTCGCCGACCTCTCGAAAGAGAGAGGACGTAGCCGGGCAAAAGACTTCTATGGTTGGGCAACCTTGACAGTCAGTGACGCGGCATCCAACGGAAGAACCGTGGAGACGACTCCTACCGATGTCAACATATACCACGCCGATATCGTTCTTCATCTATCCGATGATAACGAACGGCGCGATCAACAGAAGCAGCATGCCAACGAGTTGGCCGCACTCGCGCAGTGGAGGGACGCGCCTTAGCCATCTTGTTTTGTCGCATGAGACTTTACAAGAGTCGCGCAGTTCATAACCTCGGCAGGATCAGGAAAAATTCAGAAGGAGAGCATCATGGCACACCTGACAACCCTTCCGGCAACGGCAGATACCACGGACATTCTCCCGATCATTGAGAGAGACGGGGCGGTTATCCTGAAGGATATGCTCACCCCTGCCGGGGTCGATCAGGTTCTGAACGAAACCGGACCGTATATTGACGCCACGCGCAACGGCCAGGACCCTTTCGTCGGTCTCCGGACCACGCGCACAGGCGCGCTGGTGGCCCGCTCGCCGGCGTGCCGAGACTTGGTGACAAATCAGTCGGTGCTCGGAGCTGCTCGGACCTTTCTGGCACCCTACTGCTCCCGCATTCAACTTCATCTCGGCCAGATTATTCGCATCCGACCCGGCCAACCCAAGCAGGCGATCCACCGGGACCGCTGGGCCTGGGGAACGTATCTGAAAGATGTCGAGCCCCAGTTCAACACCATGTGGGCACTGACGGATTTTACCCGTAAAAACGGCGCAACGCGGGTTATTCCGGGCAGTCCGGACTGGCCGGACGGGCGTCGGGCGGACAAGGACGAAATTGCTCAGGCCGAGATGACGCGAGGCTCGGTGCTGCTGTATACCGGCTCGGTCTTGCACGCCGCAGGCACGAATGACTCGGACGACGACCGTATCGGCCTGAACATCACCTACTCGCTGGCCTGGCTACGCCAGGAGGAAAACCAGTACCTGTCCTGTCCGCCCGAGATTGCAAAAACCCTATCAACAGAATTGCAGGACCTGCTCGGCTATACGCTGGGGAGTTACGCCCTGGGCTATTACACGCCGCCACTGCCACCGGGAGAAGGCCCCGAGTCCATCGGACCACAATACGCCCTGGGCCGTGAGCAAGACGGAGAAGGCCTGGGCAGCGCGGAGCTGCGCCGGGAAATCCAAACCGCGACCGGCCTGACCGGAGCGGCGAGCGCGGACGCCGCAGACAAGGGGAATCTATGATCGATCGCAATTTTGAGATGATTCAAACCAACGGAGTCCGGCTGCGTACCGTCGTAGAAGGCGACGGACCGCTGGTGATTCTGCTCCACGGTTGGCCGCAGTGCTGGTATCTGTGGCGACACCAGATTGACCCGCTCGTAGCGGCGGGCTATCGCGTCGCCGTGCCCGACCAACGCGGCTATGGCGGCAGTGAGTGTCCGCCCGATATTTCGGATTACAATATTCGTACGCTGGCCGCCGATGTGGCTGGCATTGCTCCGGCCCTGGGCTATGATGAATTCACCCTCATCGGCCATGATTGGGGCTGTGTTGTGGCCTGGAATACCGCCCTGCTGCACGAGGATAGCTGTACGGCCGTAATGGGCCTGTCCGTTCCCTTTTGGCGCATGACGGATGCCGCGCTGAATCCGCCGGGCATGGACGACCAGTTCTGGTATATGCGCTATTTTCAGGAAGAAGGCCGGGTTGAAGCCGAGCTTGAAAAGGATCTGGAACGCAGCCTGCGCATCCTCTACTACGGGCTGTGCGCCGACGCGCCGGCACAGAGTTGGATGAAGCAACTGGAGCACCCCAGGTCGAGCGGCCTGCTGGATGCGCTGCCCGAGCCGGAGCAGTTGCCAGGCTGGCTCACGCCGGAAGACCTTGACTATTACGTCGAGCAGTACCGGACAAGCGGTTTCAGAGGACCGGTCAACTGGTACCGCAATATCCCGACGAATAACGGTATTACGCCCGAACTCGAAGGCAAGAAATTCTCCCAGCCGGCGGCCTTTGTAGCTGGCGCGGCAGATGATGTTCTGCTCTACGATCCCGACTGGCGCGCCACGTTTCCGGACGCGTTTGAAGACCTGCGCTTTCTCGAAATCATCGAAGGCGCCGGGCATTGGGTGCAGGCGGAAAAACCGCAGGAAACAACCGCGTGCATCCTGCGCTTCTTACGCGGCCTGTAAAACGGAGCGCCTGCGGCGCGGTCTCCGTCAGCCTACTTGCCCACCGCCTTGGCTCGCTCAAGCGAGGGCCGGGCATAGCACGCCTCTGCCCAGCGCTGCACATTGGCGTACGCCGAAGAATCGAATTTTACCATCGCTAAAAGCATCATCACTCCGGAGACGTTGAGGTCGGCGATGCTGAAGGCGTCACCAACCAGCCAGTCTTTATTGGCCAAGGCGTCGTCAAGCACCTTCAAGGGTCGGGTCAGGGTTTTCTCGGCAGCGGCGAGAACGGCTGCGTCGCGCTTTTCCTCAGGCGTAAAAAACTTTTGGACCACGATGTCCATCTGCGCCGGCTCGATCTCAGTCATGACCCATACACTCCATTGCCAAACCAGGGCTTCATTGGCAGGATTACGGGGATAGAGATCACCGCCGTAGGTTTTGGCCAAATAGAGATTGATCGCCATGGACTCAAACAGGGTCACCTCACCGTCTTGTAAGGCGGGAATACGACCGTTCGGATTCACCGCCAGATACTCCGGCTTTTTCGACTCTTCCATGAAATTGACCGAGACGTGCTCATACTCAATGCCCACTTCCTCGATAGCCCAGAGCGAACGGATCGCCCGCGAGCCCGAAATTCCGTACAGCTTCGGTTTTACCATATTTGGGTTCCTTTCCCTTATTTTTCATCGAGGCATATCAGTTTATACGGCTAACGTCTGCCCGGTGATCCGCCCAGGCACGGACCAACGGCAGCGACCCAATAATCCGGCATACCGCCGTGTCAGCAAAGGAGACGCCTGATGAGTCAGATCCGAGATGAAGTCCTCACGGCCAACGCCGCCTACGCCAAGAATTTTGGCCAGAAGGCCGACTTGCCGGCCCCGCCCGGCAGACGTTTTGCCATTCTGACCTGTATGGACGCGCGGCTCGATCCTGCCAAATATGCCGGCTTGACGGAGGGCGACGCGCACGTGATCCGCAATGCGGGTGGACGGGCGAGTGATGACGCCATCCGCTCCTTCGTGATTTCGTATAAGCTCCTGGGGACGCGAGAGTGGTTTGTGATCCATCACACGCAGTGTGGCATGGCGACCTTCACCGATGAGGTGATGCGCAATCTCCTCGCCAGCAGCCTCCAGACCGCAGCCCTGGGCGCCTCGGGCTGGCAGGACTCCGGTGAAGGACCCGGTTCGACAGAGGGCAGCTATATCGATTGGCTGACGATCTCCGACAGCACACAGAGCGTTGTCGAAGATGTGACGCGCATCCGCAATCATCCCCTGGTTCCCGGCACTATCCCCATTTACGGTTATATCTACGACGTCAAAACGGGCAGGCTTGAGGAAGTGCCCGAAGCAACGCAAGCAGGCAAAGTTCGTTAAATGGACGATCCCAAGAACACAAAGACCATTACCGGCTATTGTGAACCCCTCTCACTCCGCGCCGGGGAGTCCATCCGCTGCATGGCCTCCAGCCATACGCCCGGTCCTGCCCGACTCGATCTCGTCCGTATTATCTGTGGCGACCCAACCCGGAGCGGACCTGGTTTCAAAGAGATAGAAGTCCCGAGCGATCTCCCCACCGAGGTTGTGCTGCATGAGCAGCCTTTACGGCCCGGCTCTTACGGCGAAGTCGATTTGTCAGGTGTCTCGGTAACCCGACAGGCGAAATTGAAGATTCACGTCTTTGCGACGCGACCAGATCAGGATCAGACCCTGTTTTCGGTCGTCGGTGAATACGGACCGCTGCTGGTGCTGATACTGTCGAACAGGCATCTTGTGACTCGTATTGGGAAAACCGAGTTGCTCCTGCGAGATCAACCCCTCCAGGCCAAGCGCTGGTACCAGGTCGAAATCGCCGCAGACCTGAAGGCCGGAATTGTCACCGGAACCCTCACCCCACAGCCCAGCCGTTCGCCTGGCCAGGACGTCTTTGAGCGATTCGAGCCCCGTACCGTAAGCACCCTCATTAGCGCAGAACCAACGGGGCCGCTCCAATGCTGTTTGTTCGCGGCCTCGTCTGATGGCGATCACTTCGACGGTCGCCTTGCCAGACCCGTGCTGACATTTGATGCGACGACCCTGGAATGGGACTTTTCCAAAGACATGGGGGGGAGGCAGATCGTTGACGTCAGTGGTCATGAACGCCACGGCCTCCTCCACCAGCTTCCCGCGCGGGCGGTCACAGGGCCCGACTGGGACGGCAGCCATCAAGCCTGGACAGCTATGCCCTCACATTATGACGCCATTCATTTTCATAGTGACGATTTGTATGACGCCGGCTGGCCAGCCCTCGCAGAGTTGACTGTACCGGCCAATTTTGCCAGCGGCATCTATGCCTTTCGCCTCCGAACCGCTCAGAGCCAGGATCGGATACCGTTTTTCGTTCGTCCCGCCCGCCAGGCACCAACGGCCGATGTCGCCCTGCTCATGTCTTCCTGCACCTATATCGCCTACGCCAATCACCGGATGCTGTTTGAAGGTGCGGACTTTATCGCCACGCGCTCCCGCCTGCGGCCTGAGCACGAATACCTGCGCCACCATCCCGAAGTTGGTCGATCTACGTACGAGAAACACACGGATGGCAGTGGCGTCATGTTCAGTTCTCGACGCCGCCCGGTTCTCCAACTCCGGCCTGGAGCGGATGGTTGGAATTTCACACCGGATACGGACATTAACGCCTTCCTCGACCATCTCCAGCTTGGTCACGATATCCTCGCTGACGAAGATGTCCACGCCGAAGGGATTGATGCGCTGGCTCCGTACCGGGTCATTGTGACCGGAACCCATCCAGAGTATTGGTCAACCCGGATGCTCGACACTCTTGAAGCATGGCTGCGGCGTGGGGGGCGGTTGATGTATCTCGGCGGTAACGGATTTTATTGGCGTGTCGCGCTGAGCGATGCCTGGCCTGGGGCAGTCGAATTACGGCGGGCTGAAGACGGTGTGCGCAACTGGCAAACCGAGCCGGGAGAGTCTTACCACGCCTTTACCGGTGAGTACGGCGGCTTGTGGCGGCGTTTAGGCCGGGCACCGAATACCCTCGTAGGGGTAGGATTTGCCGCTCAGGGATTTAAACGGGCCATCGGCTATCAGCGTAGTCCGGAGAGCTATACCTCTCGTGCCGCGTGGATCTTTGAAGGGGTGGCGGATGAAGAGATTGGGACCTCAGGGCTCGGCGGTGGGGCTGCCGGTCAGGAGGTTGATCGCTATAGCCAAACGCTCGGTTCCCCCGCCCACGCGGTTATCCTCGCTTCCGCAACCGAGTTTGGGCCTGACATGACCCGGACCAAAGAAGAGCTCCAGGCATCGACCGTCGTGCCCTCCCCTGATCCGGTTGTCCGGGCGGACCTTGTGTTTTTTGAGACACCGGCCGGCGGGGCCGTGTTTTCCGTTGGCTCGATTTCATGGTTTGGGGCGCTTGCTCGCAATGGCTATGACAACGATATCGCTCAGATTACGGCCAATGTGGTGCGCCGCTTTGCCGATCCCCTGCCCTTCGCTCTACCGGAATCCGGGCCGCCTGAGCAGAGAGAAACTCCTGAGCCATTGTCCCAAAAAGGAGGAGGCAGATGAGCACGTCGGCACAGCAATCACAAAGTTCCGATCTGTCACGCGTGTGGGAGCCGCTGAAGCTCGGCAATCTCACGCTACGGAATCGGATTCTGCAACCCGCCCATAGCTCGCAGCACGGTGACCCACGCGACCATGTTTTCTCTGACCGACAGATCGCGTACTTTCGCGAGCGCGCCAAAGGTGGTGTTGCGCTGTGCATTACCGAAACCGTTGCGGCCGCCCGGAGCGCGCTGGGTTCGTTTTTCCATATCGTTGATGTCTGGAGCGAGAGTTGTATTCCGTCCATGAGCAAGCTGGCCGACGCCGTGCATCAGCATGACGCCAGCATCTTTGTCCAGCTCGCCTCTATGGGCGTCCACGACCGCGGCCGAATGTTCATCGACCGCAACAAACCCATCTGGGGTGCGTCGCGTATCCCCTCGGTCGTCCACAATGAAATTCCCCTGGTGATGGGGCCTGACGAGATCGCGGAATTAACGCGCGACTTTGGACAGTCGGCGGCAAACGTCAAGCGCGCCGGGCTCGATGGGGTCGAGTTGCACGGGGCGCATAGTTACGGCCTGGGCCAGTTTATGAGCCCGACCTATAATAAGCGCGACGACGCGTACGGCGGGACACCGGCCAAGCGCTGTCAACTGCTCATCGAATGCGCAGAGCAAGTGCGTAAGCGGGTTGGGGCTGATTTTGTGGTGGGGGTCCGGCTGTCGTGGGACGAATTCCTTGGCTCCGAGGGTGGGATTACTCCGGAGCAGGCAGAAGAACAGGTCGAGGTGCTGGCGGCGACCGGCTTGTTTGACTTCTTCAACATCTCGGCTGGTGGCTATCACACCCTCCATCTGGCGCTGCCCAGCATGGAAGGGGACGAGCCGGATGGCTGGCTTGCGCCGTTCAGTAAACGCGCCAAAGAAATCGTTGGCGACCGTGGCAAGGTCTTTGTTGTGGGGAAGGTCCGTGACCTCCGGACGGCTGAGGCCATATTGGAAAGCGGCGCGGCAGACATGGTCGCGATGGCCAGACAGCTTCTGACAGACCCCTTTACCGTAAAAAAGACGCGCGAAGGCCGCGAACACGAAATCATCCGCTGCAACCGGTGTAATGAGTGCGGGGCGCGGCTTTTTGAGCACCGCGAACTCGTCTGCACCCTGAATCCGGTCAGCGGCAGAGAAGCCTACTGGGGAGAGGGCTCACTGCAGAGCGTCCCGGAGGCGGACCAAAAGCATATTGTGGTCATCGGTGGCGGGCCCGCTGGGATGAAAGCCGCCGCGGTTGCGGCCAAGCGCGGTCACGCAGTCACCTTGCTTGAACGCACGGACCAGTTAGGCGGCCATTTGCGCGTGCTTGAACAACTGCCAGGAATGGCAGACTGGTCGATTGCGATCGACAACCTGGAGCGAGAGGTCGAGAATGCGAGAGTCGATGTCCGGTGCGGCATTGATGTCACACCGCAATCACTGCGGAATATCGAGGCATCGAGCGTTGTTGTTGCAACCGGCGCCTCTTACGAATGCACTGGTGAGAGCCTCTATCGTCCTGAGCGCCAAGCCATTCCCGGAACTGATCTCCCCCACGTGCTTGATGTTGGCACGGCAACCAAGCGAGCCCTCGAAGACACCCAGGCACTCGGCTCGCGCGTGCTCATCCTGGATGAGACGGGCGGCCATTTACCTTTTGCCCTGGCCCAGGTGCTGGCCAAAGCAGGGGTGGAGGTCGAAATCCTCAGCCCGCGCATGTTTGCCGGCGAACGCCTCTTTCGCAACCTGGATATCATGTATATCTTTCCGAGGCTGAAGCAGCTGGGCGTACGGATTACCCAGCAATATTTTGTCGAAGCGATCCGTCCTGGCGAAGTCGACGTGTATGATATCTGGGTCGGGCCGGAAGTACTGGAAACCCGAGAGCGGATCGATAGCGTGGTGATGTCGATTCTTCGCGCGCCCAACGATGCACTCTATGTTGCGGCCAAAGATTCTTTCCCGGAAGTCGTCAGAATCGGCGATGTAGCTGCCCCGCGAGATGTGACGGCTGCCATTTTTGATGGCGAGCAATGTGGTCGTGAACTGTAGGTTGCCGGAACGGAAGAGTTCGACGGCAGGCCCGACGCGAAGCGAACGTGTTTAGCCAAGAAGCCCCCTACCCCCCCCAGCCCAGATCAGGAGTGAAGAAAGGTTACGCTATGAGTCATTCGGTTACCTATACCAAAGAGGACGGCATCGGCATCATCACCGTCAACAATCCGCCCGTGAACGCGCTGAGCCAGCATGTGCGCCAGGGCCTATCGGAGAGCTTTGCCGAGGCCGACAAAGACGACACCATCGCGACGGTCCTCATTTGTGCCGGCCGGACCTTTATCGCCGGTGCGGACATTACCGAATTCGGCAAACCGCTCCAGCCGCCGAATTTCCTCGATACCATGGAGATTATTGAGAACCTCTCCAAGCCGGTTGTGGCTGCCATTCACGGCACGGCCCTGGGCGGCGGCTTCGAAACCGCGCTGTGCTGCCATTATCGCGTCGCGGTGCCATCCGCGCGGGTTGGGCTGCCCGAGGTCATCCTCGGATTGTTACCCGGTGGCGGCGGGACTCAGCGCTTGCCGCGGCTGATCGGTCCCGAGGCCGCGCTTGAGGTCATCACCTCGGGTACACCGATGCAGGCCGGCCAGGCGCATAGCGTTGGTGTGATTGACGAGATCGTTGACGAGGGCAGTCTGCTCGACGGGGCAAAAGCCTTTGCCCGCAAGCTCGTCGCGGACGGGGCCACACTCAAAAAAGTGCGCGACCTGAGCGACAAGGTCACCGGCGTTGACTTGGCCATATTTGACGCCGCCCGCAAACAGGCCAGCAAGACGCGGCGCGGCTTTGACGCACCCCAGCGTTGCATCGATTGTGTCGAAGCTGCCTGCACCCTGCCGTTTGATGAAGGCTTGGCCAAGGAGCAGGAACTCTTCCGCCAGGTCCTGACCAGCCAGCAGTCGGCCGCTCAACGCCATATTTTCTTTGCCGAGCGGGCCGCGGCAAAGGTCAGCGACATGCCGAAAGACACCTCGACCCGCGCCATTCAAAAAGTTGGGATCGTTGGTGCCGGCACGATGGGCGGCGGCATTGCCATGAACTTCGTCAATGTTGGTATCCCCGTCACCATCATCGAAACCGGCCAGGAATTTCTGGACAAGGGTCTGGCAGTAGTACGCAGCAACTATGAACGTAGCGCCAAGAGAGGCCGCTTCACGCCGGAACAGGTGGAAGAGCGCATGGGGCTCATCACGCCAACCTTGGACTACGCAGCGCTCGGCGAGGTTGACCTGGTTGTGGAAGCCGTGTTCGAGAACATGGAGGTCAAGAAGGAAGTCTTCGCTCAATTGGATACAGTCACCAAGCCCGAGTGTATCCTGGCGACCAATACGTCCACGCTCAACGTGGATGAAATCGCTTCGGTGACTGCACACCCGGACAAAGTCATCGGCACCCATTTCTTCAGTCCGGCCAATGTCATGCGTCTGCTCGAAATCGTCCGCAGCGCCAAGACGAGCTTTGAGACCCTGGCCACGACCCAGGCGGTCGGCAAAGCCATTCAAAAAATCGGCGTGGTCGTCGGGGTGTGCGACGGTTTTGTCGGCAACCGCATGCTGCATAAATACAGCGCTCAGGCCCAATACCTGCTTGAAGAGGGGAGCCTGCCCCAGGATGTGGATGGCGCGGTCTACGACCTGGGTCTGGCCATGGGGCCCTTCGCCATGGGCGACCTGGCCGGTCTCGACGTGGGCTGGCGCATTCGACAGGGGAAAGGGCTGCCGGACAGTCTGCCCGCAGGCGAGCGGTACTGTGCAATTCCCGACCGCATTTGTGAGCAAGGACGTTATGGCCAAAAAACCGGCGCCGGGTATTACACCTACGAACCCGGCGACCGCACCCCCCGGCCCGACCCGGCCATTGAGGAGTTAATTGTCAACTACTCCAAAGAAAAGGGGATTACGCGGCGGCCCATCAGCCGTGAGGAAATCGTCGAGCGGTTGATGTATGCCCTGGTGAACGAGGGGGCCAAGATTCTGGAAGAAGGCATTGCCCAGCGTGCCAGCGATATCGATGTCATCTACGTCTATGGCTATGGCTTTCCGGCCTATCTTGGCGGTCCCATGTTTTACGCTGACACTGTCGGCCTCAAAGAGGTGTATGAACGCGTCTGCGCCTTTGCCGAACATGATCCCTCGTCCTGGCAGCCGGCGCCGCTACTCCGGAAACTGGCCGAAGAGGGCGGAAGCTTTCATTAGAAAAGGGCGACGCTTGCGTCGCCCCTACCTCGCCGGGGAATCCTTCTTTTTCGACGCGGGCCAGAGCATCACGATCCAGTAGCACACAACGCCGAGCCCCACCGTTGCCCCAAGCGGCAGGCCCAACTCCGCCGGTCCGAAGCCTCTATGGGCATGAGCCCAAGACGGCATCAGACACGGAAGTAAAAGCGCCCACGCGATCAATGCTAGTGTTATGCTGTGCATATCATCCTCCCCGCACCCAGTTCTCTCTTCATAGCCGTGGCTCGCATTGGGCGCTTCATGGTATTGGAGAATCGTTCATGGCTACATAACCTGGCAAGGAGCGGGGGGAGTAATGGATCAAGACCAGTTCAACCAGGCCCTGATCGAATTCTTAGCATCATCGCCAACTCCGTTCCACGCGGTCGCCCAAATGGCCGCGCGGCTGTCGGACGCGGGCTTTGAGCGCCTGGACGAATCCGAGGCATGGCAGCTCGTACCAGGGGGTCGCTATTGGCTCAGCCGCAATGACTCGGCCCTTATTGCCTGGAGGATGCCGACGCGCTGTGCCTTGTCCGAGAGTGGCTTTCGCATGGTCGGCGCCCACACGGATTCCCCATGTCTGAAGGTCAAGCCTCAGCCCGAATTACATCGCCACGGCTATCTGCAACTCGGAGTCGAGGTCTATGGCGGCGCGTTGCTCAATCCCTGGTTCGATCGTGATTTATCGATTGCCGGGCGGGTCAGTTATCTGAGTCAGCGAAACGAGGTGGCCCACGCGCTGCTCGATTTCGCCCAAGCGATGGCCGTTATTCCCAGCCTGGCCATCCATCTCGACCGGGAGGCAAATAAGAGCCGCTCCATCAACGCCCAGACCTATCTGCCGCCCGTTGTCGGCCAGACTGACGAAAAGCCGGATTTCAAAGCGCTCTTGCAGGAACGGCTTGTGGCAGACGGCGTCACCGACGTGCGTCAGGTGCTGGACTACGAACTGTTTTTCTATGACACCCAGCCGCCGCAGCTTGTCGGCCTGGCAAACGAGTTCATCACCTCGGCCCGCCTGGACAACTTATTGAGCTGTTTTGTCGGCCTCCAGGCCCTCACGACGAGCGCTAGCGAACATGGCGCGCTGCTGGTGTGTAACGATCACGAAGAGGTTGGCAGCACGTCGGCGTCCGGTGCGTGTGGACCCATGCTGAAACACATGCTGGAACGCGTCATGCCGGACGCGGAAGAGCACGGACGCGCCCTGGCCCGCTCCATGCTGATCTCGACCGATAATGCCCACGGCGTGCATCCGAACTTTTCCGACCGGCACGACGACAACCACGGCCCCCGCCTGAATCACGGCGTGGTCATCAAACTCAATGCCAACCAACGCTATGCGAGCAACAGCGAAACCAGCGCCATCCTGCACAAACTGGCCGCGGACAGGGACGTACCGGTCCAGGCATTTGTCGTACGGAGCGACATGGCCTGTGGCAGCACCATCGGACCACTGACCGCGGCTGAGATTGGGGTGCGCACCATAGATGTCGGCGTCCCGCAGTGGGCGATGCATTCTATTCGGGAGGTCGCGGGGACCGCCGACGCGTTTCATCTGCACCGGATATTGCAGCGCTTCTTCGATACGGAGCGGGTCTGAACCTGGAGACATTTTTACTTGACCATGTCCCCATGACCATAGTAACGTTTTGAATCCCGAAAAGAACCTGAGGACATATATGGCGGAAACAGAAAAAAACATCTCTGCCTCGTATTTCAAAGCACATTGTCTGGCGATTCTTGACGAGGTTGCGGAGACGGGCCTGCCGCTGATTGTGACCAAACGAGGGAAACCGCTCGCGAAACTTGTTCCGCTCGATTCCGTTGAGCCGCCAGACCTGCTTGGCAGTGTGCGCTATCGGCGCGAGGCAGACCTCCTCTCTCCGGTTGAAGAGTCCTGGGAAGTCGATTCGTGATCGTCCTCGATACCCACGCCTGGATATGGTGGGTGAGCGATCCGGCGAAACTGTCGCACAAAGCCCAGGCCGCTCTTCACTATGCAACGACCATAGGCATCTGCCCGATTGGTTGCTGGGAGATTGCAACAAAAGTGGCACAGGGCAAGTTGACGCTTGACCGAGAAATCCGGGTCTGGATGCGACAAGCCTTGGCACGTCCAGGCGTTACGCTAATACCAATCTCTCCCGATATTGCCATTACTGCTGGGCAACTGGGTCAACAGGGATTCCACGGGGACCCGGCTGATCGGCTCATTGTATCCAGCGCGATTCAGCACGGTGCTGAACTCATCACAAAGGACAGAAACATCCGAACGTTTCCGCTTGTCCGGACTGTCTGGTGATCCCTCACAAACGGACTCGGGTCGCCACTCGCCTACCCCGTCAACTCGGGAACGTGGACGGACGGTGTGCGGTGCCGGGTGAGCTGTTCATACGCGTAGGCCAACGAAAGGAGCTCGGCTTCACGATACGGGAAGCCGACGATCTCCAGACCCACGGGCAGACCGTTGGGTGTAAAGCCCGCCGGCACGCTCACGGCGGGCATCCAGGTCTGGGCGGCGATGAGCGTATTGGTCGGGAAATCCAACAGAGGCCATTTACCCGCATCAAGCTCCGCCCTCGACGGCGAGGGCACTTGCGTGGTGGGAAAGACGAGCGCTGTTGCCCCGACCTTTGCCATCTCGTTGATCACGACCCGCTGGAACTGTTCGCGCGCGGTGTAGCGCTGATAGTACTCAGGGTCGGAGTAGGGGTCTTCGGGGCCTTCGACCAGGGCATCAATGAGGTCGCATTTGGGGTGGTATTTTTTAGCATCGACGATGTCTTTCAGCGCTTTCATCGGTAGTTGAGGGCGGGCTGCCAAAAAGCCGTCGATATCGTGGCGCGAATGCGTGACGTACATCGAAGATAATTCGATATAGTGCTGTAGATCGGGGATCGCTATATCAACTGGAGTTGCGCCGGCAGTGACCATCGCTGCCAGTGCCGCTTCGATGACCGCATTGACCTCGGCGGCCTGCGGGTCGGAAGCATCCCCAAATACCTGGCGTACCACACCGATCCGGGCACTCGAGAGGGCTGCCTTATCAAGTCGTTCCGCATATTTGACTTCGCCCGCAATAGCAGCCGTCGCCGTGTATGGGTCGGCTGGATCAAATCCAACCAATACTTCAAGCATTTTTGCCGTATCCGTCACTGTACGACACATGGGTCCGGCAGAGTCCTGGAAGACTACAAGTGGTGACATGCCCGCCCGGCTGATGAGGCCGGGCGTGACCTTGAGGCCGACCAGATTATCGAACGAAGACGGCAAACGGATCGAACCGCCCGTGTCCTCACCTAACCCAATAGCACCCAGGTTGGCCGCTACCGCAGCACCGGTACCGCCGCTGGAGCCGCCTGGATCGTGGGCCAGATCATATGGGTTCCTGGTTGTGCCGGACTTGGACGAGTAGCCGAACCAGGAGGTAGCAAAATCCGGCATGGCGGTCTTGGCCAGAATGATCGCTCCGGCTGCATGGAGCTTGGCTATAGCGGTAGCATCTTTGGTGGGAATATAACCGTCCAGGGCTATGGAGCCAAAGCAGGTCATAATCCCGGCCGTTTCCGCCTGATCCTTCACGACAACGGGAATACCGTGCAATGGGCCTGACAGCTGGCCGGATGTTGCGAGCTGAGCATCAAGCCGGGCGGCCTCGTCCCGAGCGTGTGGATTCACGGTTACGATAGAATTAATCGTCGGACCGCTCCGGTCGTATGCCTCAATTCGGGCAAGATAGCCGCTTACAAGATCGACACAGGTTGTTTCACCGGCGCGTAGGGCGGTGTGAATTTTTGAGATAGTAGTTTCTTCCAGCTTGAATGACATGTGATTCCTCCGGTCTTTTCGTGTCGTGGCAGGTGTATTGTATGCCACGCCAGCGTACTCGCCCATCATGGCACGCACTCTCGCACGCTTCTACATGTGGAAGAGAATTTCCAGTGAAGGTCACCCCAGCTTGGGCTTGGTGACCTTCACCGCGGCCCACAACGCGACCAGGAAAAAGATCGTCAGAAAAACGAAATCCTGCGCGACGGCGGCAAAGTCGGCCCCTTTCAGAATAATGGAGCGTAGAGCATGGGCGAAATAGCGGGCGGGCAGGCAGTGGGACAGGAAGCTGACGAAGGGGGGATAATTTTCGGTCGGGACAAGAATGCCGGTGATAATCACCGAAGGAAACATCACAAAGAAGCTCAGAAAAATCGCCTGCTGCTGATTATCGGCCCACGCCGAGCAAAAAATGCCAAAGGCGAGCGTCGCCAGCATAAACACCAACGCAACGGCAAACAGCAGCAGCAGACTGCCCTGCACGCTAATACCGAAGCTGAGATAGCTGCCGGTCAGCATAATACACAAGCCGAGATAGCCCACGCCCACATACGGCACCATCTTGCCGACCATAATCTCGGTGAGCGACAGCGGCGTAGACAAAAGCTGTTCAAAGGTGCCGCGTTCGCGTTCGCGGACAAGCGAAATCGCCGCGATCATAAAGAGAATCTGAGTCAGCATATTAGCCGGCATGGCGGACAAGAATCCGTAGCGATCCTGAATCCCGGGGTTGTACCAGTAGCGTTTTTCTATAGAGATAGCGGCGTTCGTCACGCGCCGTTCGGTGCGGTCGCGGGTGGGAAGTTGGCTGAGAGAAAACGCACTGGCCGCCTGGTTGATATAATTTGTCAGTCGCAGGGCGCTGGTGGGCTTGGCGCCATTAATCAGGACCTGGATGGGAGCGGGCTCACCACGCTGGAGTTTGTCGTCAAAATTCCAGGGAACCACAACGCCGACCATACCGTCCTGACGACGCAGGAAGTCTACGACCGCGTCCTCGCTTGAGGCGAGCGCCGGTGGCTGGAGAGCCGTCATGGAAGACAAATCACGAATGAGCCGACGCGAGATGGCTGACTGCGACTGGTCGTACACGATCCAAGGCGCATAATTGACGTCGTTGGTAATCGCCAAACCAAACAGGATGAGATACAGCACCGGCTGGGCCAGAATGGCGGCCAGCAGCGCATGATCGTGCAACATGGTCCGTCCCTCTTTGCGAACCATGGCCAAGACATTGCGAAGACGGAAACGCATGCTCCTCAATCCTTATGACGCCTGCTTCTGAATCCCTTTGGCCGCGCGGACGAGCAGCAACACCAGAAAGCCGACCAAAAAGGCGATTTCGATCCAGAGTTCATCCAGCCCCTGGTCCTTAAGATAAATCCCCCGCGTAATCCGTATATAGTGTGTCAGGGGGATGATCTCCCCAATGATTTGGAAGGGCGTCGCCATGAGCGACAGCGGAAAAATGGCGTCCGAGAGCATCAGTTGAGGCACCATGGTTAAGACCGAGCGTTCGACGGCTTCGCCGGACGAGGTGGCCGAATTTGAGATGAGCAGGCCGATGGACAGGCCGATCAGCAAAAAGATGGGCGTGACCGCGAGGAGCAGAATCAGGCTCCCCTTGGGAATAACACCAAAGAACAGCCAGCCCACCACCACGATAAGTATCGCCGCCACCAGGGCGACCCCCCCAAAAGGCAGAATCTTCCCAAACACCACCTCGGTTGAGGTCACCGGTGTCACCAGGAGTTGTTCGAGCGTGCCGGCGTCCCGCTCACGGACCATGGCCAAGGTGGTATTCAGCACCGTCACAAAAAGGGTGATCAAACCCAGCAGGCCGGGGATCATATAGGCCGTTCCCGACAGGCTCGGATTAAACAGCACCCGCCGGGTCGTCGTCACCTGTCCGACCGGGTGGAGATTCCGTTCCGTGGGCGGGCTGCGTTCCAGACGGCTCTGGGTGTAGTAGGTCGTCGCAATAGCCGTCAGAAACCCTTCGGTGCTGGTACTTAAGGTAGTGTCTGAGCCGTCCAGCAAGAGCCCCAGTCGGACCTCTTTCCCGTTGACAATGGTCTCGCTGAAGTTCGACGGGATGACCAAAGCGGCCCGGCTCTGTTCCCGGCCGAACATGTGATGGATTTCGTCCAGATCACGCAGCGGCAAAATGGTGAAATATCCGGTGGCTTCGATTGCTTGCAGCAAATCTCGACTGTGGCGGGTGCGGGACTGGTCCAGGACACCCAGGGGCAGATGATCGAAGTCGGTAGTAATGATGTAGGAGAACAACACCAGTTGCAGAACCGGCATCAGAAACAGGACGCCCAGCGTAAAACGGTCACGGCGCAGCTCAAGCGACTCGCGCCACAGCAGGGTCAGGAGGCGTGCCAGCTTGGCCCGCAAACGGCGCATCAAGGCGCCTCCTGGCGTTGGCGAATCATACCGGCAAATACCTCTTCGATGGAGGGCAGGGCCGGGGCGAACCCCAGTGCGGGATCAATAGCTGTCAACGCGTGGCGGAGTTGCTCGACCGTCCGCGCCTTGTCATCCGGCAAGAGGAGAAAGGTCGAGTGCGCTCCCTCTTCGGATTGCGCCTCAGGACGCCAGAGACGATAGGCTTCGGACAAGCGTTGTGCCGCGTTGTGCACGATTGTTTGATCTGGATGGATCAGACGGACCCGATAGCCACCAGCGTAATGGGTCTTGAGGCCGGTCGGGGTATCCAGACCAATCAACTGGCCGCGGTCAATAAAGCCCATCCGATCAGTGTACTCCATCTCGTCCAGGTAATGGGTTGTGACAAATAGCGTCCTGCCCTCCTGGGCCAGCTCGCGGATTAAGCGCCAGAAGACCTGGCGATTGACAACGTCCACCCCGGCCGTGGGCTCGTCCAGAAAGATGATGTCCGGGTCGTGCAGCAGAGAGCAGACCAAGGCGACCCGATGCTTGATGCCGCTCGGCAGCGAGTGCACAAAAGACCGGTCGAGTCCCTCCAAACCCAGCCGAGGATAGAAGTGCTGCTTCTGGTGTTCGACTTTTTGACTCGGCACGCCGTACAGACCGGAAAAAAACCTGAGGTTTTCGGCTACGGTGAGATTGGCATAGAGGGAAACCTTCTGGGACATATAGCCGATGCGCGCGCGTACCTCTTCAGCCTGGGTCTGAATGTCTATGCCTGCAACACGGGCGGTCCCCTCGGTCGGGGCTAATAAGCCGCAGAACATCCGGATCGTGGTGGACTTGCCGCCCCCATTGGAGCCCAGGAACCCGAAAACCTCACCTCGCCGCACCTGAAAGCTGACGTGATCGACCGCCGTAAAATCGCCAAAGCGCCGCGTCAGACCGTCAGCGACGAGAACCGCTTGTGCGCTATCGGCCACCTTCGTCATGGGCCTGGGCCTCGTAGGTCAAATGCGTAAAGACTAACTCCAGGGTCGGCGGCAGCGGCTCTACCCACACCTCCGTCGTGCCCAGCTCGTGCAGCGTAGCGCGGACCTGGGCAATCTCGGCCGTTGACTCCAGCACGACACTGCCGGCCAGCGTCTGCGTTCGGACGAGCCACGCCACAGACTGGAGTGCGGCGAGCGCCGCCTCTACGTTCCCACCGACCAGACGATAGGCGTGATACGGGTAGTTCGACCGAATGGCATCCGGCGTGCCACGGGTGCGGATGCGGCCCTCATACAGATAGATCAGCTCATCACACCGCTCGGCCTCATCGAGATAGCCGGTTGACATGATAATGGTCACGTCCTGCAAATGGTGCAGGATCTCCCACACCTCACCCCGGGCAATGACATCCACGCCGGTATTCGGCTCGTCTAAAACCAAGAGTTGAGGGTGGTGGATCAGCGCACAGATCACCGCGAGTTTTTGTTTCATCCCGCCCGACAAGTCGCCCACCGCGCGGGTGTGAAAATCCTTGAGCCCGGCAATGGTCAACAACTCGTCTGCGCGCTGCTGAAACGTGGTAGCCGCAATAGCGTGAATATCGGCAAAGAATTTGAGGTTATGCAGCACGCTGAGTTCAGGGTAGAGCCCAAACGCCTGTGGCACATAGCCGAGACGTTCTCGGATACGGTACGGTTCGCGCACGACATCGTAGCCCAGGACGTGGGCCTGGGCGGCTTCAAACTCCAACAGCCCAACCAGAGACCGCAACAGGGTGGTCTTGCCCGCGCCATCCGGGCCGACCACACCGAAGATGCACGGCCGTTCAATGACGAGATCAATCCCATCCAAAGCGACGCTGGAATCGAACTGCTTATGGAGCTGTGTCAGGCTGACAACCGGTGTCTGCGGTGCTGTCATGGCGAGGCCTGCGCCTCTTGGAGACGCTCCGCCCGCTGCTCGGTCTGACGCGCGCCGTTCAAGTACACGGTGCCTTCCATGCCCGGTTTCAGGCGTTCGAGCTGGTCTAAAATACGCACCTTGGTCGCGAACACCTGGGTCATCCGGTCGCTCTTGATCTCAATATTTTTGGGCGTGAACTGGGCGATATCTTCGATGAAGCTGATCTCACCAGGAATCAACACACCGGGCAGGGCGTCGGGTTCAACGCTGACCGTGTCACCAATATGGACTTTGCCCAGGTCGGGCACGGGGACGTAGACGCGAACATATTTATCGAGCGGGTCAAGCAGGGTTGCAATACCTGTACCCGGATTGACGTACTCACCGGCGCGGATCAAACGAGTCTGCACCGTACAGGCGCACGGAGCGCGAATCGTATATTTGTCCAGGATGATACGCATTTGCTCAAGCTTTTCGGTGTCCACGGTCAGTTCCTGTTTTTGAACTTCGAGCGCATTTTCGGCCAGTTCTATTTGACGCAGATTCGCTTCCGCATGCGCCAGGGCCGCGCGCTCACGGGTCAGCACGGCCTGGGCCGTCTCCAGTTGATTTTCGGCCCGGTCGTAGGACTGCTGACTCAGATATTCCGTATCGAGCAGATCCTGCCGCCGCGTCAATTCTTTTTCGGCAAAGCTGACGTCCGAGCTTGCCTTTGCAATATTGGCTTTCGCCGTCCGAAGCTGGATCGGATAGGTATCCCGGGCAAGGGCGAGTTGGGTCTCCAATTGGCGGATTTTCGCTTTACAGAGTTCCAGGCTGAGTTCCTGTTGGATCACCTGCGAGCGATATTCCCGAACGTCTATCTGAGCCAGCAGATCGCCCTGTTGCACCTGACTGCCATCGGTAAACGCAACCGTCTCAACCCGGCCGCTAATCTCACTCTTAATAACTTTCTCCTCACCCTCAACGAAACCGGTGAACGAGAGTTGCTCGCTCTTCTCGGCTCTCGTATACAGGAACAGACCAGTCCCAATAGCGATAAGACCGAGCAGAACAAATGGGAGGCGCTTCCTCATCTGATATGCAAGCCTAAGCGACTTGCTGAGTTACGGCAATAGGACGGACTGGGGGATGGAGAAGGACCTGTATAACCGATGGTGAAGCGCAGTTGAGTGCCGGGCCAGAAGTGTACCGTTATGGGAGCCGTTCCGTTCCCTCCAGGCGGCTGAGATCACGGTCAAAGGTACCGAGGGGGAGATGCCCAGCTTTACGGGCGACTTCCAGGATCAGGCAGTCAGAGAAACCAGGCTTGGGCTTTTGTCGGTAATGTTCAAGGGCAGCGCTTACGGTTTCAGCATTTTGGATTGTGAGACGTTCGTGTTGCAGAAGCATTTCGACCGCCATCACAAGCTCGCGATGATCCAGACCGTAGACCGTAGAGAGGACCCAAACAGCCTCGATCAAAACAAGGTGAGAAATCCATGCGCCTCTCGCAACAAACGCCTCAGCAGCAAGGGCTTGTTTTGGCTCGTCGCGGGTGACGAGCCGGACTAGGAGGCTGGTATCAACCGCGCGCATACCGGTCTCTGATGTGTTGTTTTATGCCTTCTTTCATATCTGTCATTGTCCGTCTCTTCGGACGACCTTGAGGAAACAAGGCACGATGAATATCTTCAGAGGTAAACTGTCCAGCCCTTCGGACGACGATCTGTTCCCCGACTTGGTCCCATTCGAGTACAGCTCCGGGCCCTATCCCGAGTCGGCGTCGTATCTCAGCCGGGATGGAAATCTGCCCCTGTGTCGTAAGGCGTGATTGTGCAATGGCCATACCAGCATATTACTCTGGTAATGCATTGAGGGCAATGCGGCGGATAGCCGAGCCGGGCACGTCATCCGTAAAGGACGGTAGGGCGGAAGGGTATCTCTGTCAGACCCGCTACGGTTTCTCCCCTGTTCCGTCGATCAGCACAAAGGCAATCCGACACGGCCGGTCCGAGCGGTTACTCCAGGCATGATTGGTGCCGCGCTGGATAATGACATCGCCGGCGGTGACCAGTACCTCCGAGTCGTCAAGGACCATATAGCATTCACCCGAAAGTACGATTGCGTAATCGATCGTTTCGGTCTTGTGCATAAGCGGATGTCGGGGCTGCTCAGAGTTATCCAGAGCCTGCTCCGCCCCAAATGAGGCAAAGCTCTCCCGCGCGGCCTTGCGATCTAGCTGACCGATCCAATCCCTTTCCGGCGAAAACTCGACAATCCGAAAGACCGTGCCCTGCGCGGGAGGAATCAGGGCGACCGGCTCCTGTGTCCGGTCGGTTGTGTCGGCCAGGCTCGCGGGTGTCTCGGTTGTGAGCCACAGATTGGTGACCTCAACCCCCGGTCTGTTCTTTGGGTGGAATACTGACGCAGAGGTATCGTGGATGACTATTGCCCGCCCGTGTGTGTCGCGTCCGGTCACGATGCGCCGCGTGCTGTTCGGCATGGTGGCTGCCTCCGGTAATTCAAGCGCGACGGATCCTCTGCCCGCATAAGACAGCGAGAATTTCCTCTACGCTCTTTTCTTTGAAATGAGAGTTGGTATAGCCTGCATCTGCCTCGATAGCGTATTCCCTCAATATGACTCCGGCGGAGGAAGAGCAATGCAAGGCAAAGTGATGACCGTTCTCGGCCCTATCGAGCCCGACACTCTGGGGATTACCTTGACGCATGAACACCTGCTCATTGATCTCCGGGTGTGGTGTGAAGAACCCGAAGACGAGGAACAAAAGGCGTTCGTGCGTGCGCCGGTAGAAATGGCGACGCTCGGCGCCATTCGTCGCGAACCATTCGGCAATCTGGATAACTGCGTCCTGGATGACACGGCCCTGGCGATTGAGGAATTGCGACGGTTTAAGACCGCCGGTGGCGGCAGCGTGGTGGACTGTACGAATAATGGCCTCGGACGCACACCGCTGGCCTTAGTAGAAATTGCCCAGGCGACCGGGATCAGTATCGTTATGGGTTCCGGTTATTATATCGGTCGCTCCCACCCGTATGATATGGTGGATCGGTCCGTTGAGATGATCGCCGGTGAGATTGAATCCGATCTCATGCAGGGCGTTGCCGACACCGAGGTGCGCTCCGGCCTCATCGGCGAGATCGGCACCAGCTTCAAGGTGCGCGAGAACGAACAGAAGGTCTTGCGCGCCGCCGCCCGCGCCCAGCGGCGAACCGGAGCCCCGATCAGCGTCCATCTGCTGCCGTGGCAGAAAAACGGGATCGAGGTTCTCGATATTCTTGAAGGCGAAGGTGCAAATCCGCATCAGGTCATATTGTGCCATCTCAGCCCGACGAGCGACGACCTGGGATATCATACGACTCTGGCCAAACGCGGCGCTTACGTCGAGTACGACTTCTTTGGCATGGAATACTACGTGGACAGCGTCGGTCGCTACACGGGCTCGGATGCCGGGAGTGTTGTCGGGCTGAAACGCCTGATCGACGCGGGTTTTTTGGAGCGGCTGCTCCTGTCCCACGATATTGCGATGAAGGTCCAACTCACCCGCTACGGCGGCTGGGGCTACGCCCACCTGGTCAAGAACGTGGTGCCCATGCTGAGTCGTAGCGGACTGAGTGCCGAACAGATCGACACCTTGATCGTGGCGAACCCCAGACGCGTGCTGACCTGGGGCGCGCCGGTATAAGACCGAGCAGGCCGGGGTCTAACAAAGGAGGCAAAAGATGGCCGATAGACTGACGGATAAAATTGCTCTTGTGACCGGCGGCGCTTCAGGGATTGGGCGGGCGACGGTCCTCCGCTTTGCCGAAGAAGGGGCCGCGGTCATGGCCGCCGACCGGAACCCGGGCGGTCTGGAGCAGACCAAGAGTCTGGCGCAGAAAATCAGCCCGGATATCGAGACCGTGACCGTAGACGTATCCAAGCTGGACCAAGTCACGCATATGGTTGACACTACGGTTGAGCGTTTCGGTCGCCTGGACGTCATGGTCAACGCGGCCGGGGTCCTGATTCTGACACCACCGCTGGCGGAAGTAGATGAACGACTCTGGGATCTGATGATGTCAACCAACCTCAAAGGGCTCTTCTTTTGCTGCAAAGCCGCCATCCCGGCCATGCTGCAAAACGGCGGCGGCTCCATCGTCAACATTGCCTCCATGGCCGGTGTCCAGGCCTACAGCCAGTCTCTACCCTATGCGGTCAGTAAGGCCGGCATCATCCATCTCAACTCGGTGGCCGCCAGCCAATACACCTCTCAGGGTATTCGGATGAACTGCATTGCCCCTGGTTTCGTGGACACCCCGCAAGCGCGCGGCAGCACACAGAGTACGGAAGCCATCGAGAAAGCGGCCCGCTATCATCCCCTGGGCCGCATTGGTCGGCCCGAGGAGATTGCGAACACGATTCTCTTTCTGGCATCGGACGAGTCTTCCTACATCAGCGGCTCGACCTTTATTGTGGACGGAGGCTCGTGGTCGGTTGCCAGTCGGCTCTAAGGGGGGAATATGGAAAAGCTCATCGAGATTACCAATAAGGCCGTGGCGGATTACGGCTTTCGACAGATCGTCCAGTGGAGCCCCGAAGATATCGTTGCCCAGTGGCAGCTCTCAACCCGCGAGGCCGAAATCCTCACCAGTGTTGTCAAAGACGAACTGGAACGCTTGCCCATCCCGGTCGAACCTTCAGATGTGCCACAAGAACAGGAGCGTGTGGCCGGTATCATCCGGCAGGCGTCGGGTTAGGGCCTTTAGGTCTCGGTCGAACCGCTCCGGACCGGCAGCCTGAGGCGGGACGGACAGGCCGGCGTATGCCAGACACTGTTCCTCGCAATCCGGGGCTGCGCCAGGTCGGCGAGCCGGCCGAACCGGTTCAGGCTACGGGCAAACCAGGGGAAATCACTACTGGTTATACTGACCCGGATACGGTGGCCGGATAAAAAGACATAGTGGGTAGGCCAGAGTTCCACCGCAAACCGTGTTACCGCTCCGGGGACGAGGGGCTTGGGCCGTTGCAGTGACTCCCGGTACGAAGCGCGCAGACACCCCTGGCTGACCTTCATCGAGCGGCCGTCGAGATACACATCGGTCAGCTTGACGTGCCACTCCGTGTCGTCGCAATCGCTCGCAGCGAACAGCTCGATATGCGGCCAGCCCGAGACGACCACCTCTTCCGGCAAGATATCGCTGGTGTAGCAGATGACATCGGGCCGGGCCTCAACCGGGTCCTGGTTGAGCGGAATATCCTCAAGCGGGTATTGCTTGACGTCCATCTGGGTTGGAGCCGGGTCGTTCGGGTCATAGCGATAGGTGTGCGCAGGTTCATCAGTTGAGGGAGGGCTGGCGGATAAAGCCCCGCAGGTTCCATCGAAGTGCAAATAGAGCGCCCGCTCCGCATCGCTCAGCGGCCAGCGGTCCGTCTCAAGCCAGACGTTCCGTCCGGTTTCAAAAAGACGGACCGGCGGGTCGTTCGGAACGCTGTTGTCCCGGCCTTTGAGCCAATGATCAAACCAGCGTAAATGGACCTGATGCATGTCCAGCGCCGCGTCCGGCCCGAAGTGCACCCCAGCATACTGATCGTGCGGCCAGCGGCAGTTGACGTGGCTCCACGGTCCGACAATCAACTGTTGTCGGCTGCGGGCCGGAGAGGCCTGCATCATATGCTCATAATGATGAAAGGCACCGGTCAGGTCTTCCATATCGAACCAGCCCGTCACATGGAGACAGGGCACATCGATCTGATCGTAGCGCTCATCAAAACGCAGCGCCTGCCAGTGCGCATCCAGGGTGTCATGCGTCAGCATATCGTTCCAGGTTTCCCCAACCGGATCGATATACTCGCCAATTGCGGTCAGCGGCAACCGGCGCAGGATGTCGTCCCAGTCGTGGACTTCAAGCCCGTGGAATTCGGCAATCCGCCGTCGGACGAGATACACCCACCAGCCAAAATAGAGCTGAAACACGCCCCAGGTGTACGGAATCTCCTGTTGCCAGCGACCGGCCGCAGAGGTGGAGATCATACAGCGCAGATGCGGCGGGCGTTCCGCGGCCGCCGCCCACTGGGTCCAGCCCATATAGCTTAAGCCGGTCGTGCCGACCTTGCCGCTGCACCAGTCCTGGCCGGCCACCCACTCAATCACATCATGCGTATCCGGCCCGTCGTGCACAAAGGCCCGCCACCGGCCCTCGGATTTCCCCCGCCCGCGCACGTCGTTCACAATGACGGCATAGCCCTGTTCCTGGTAAAAACGCGCCTCGTCCAAAAAGAAAATCGCGGTGCTCTTGTCGTAGGGCGTGGACTGGACGATCGCCGGCGCGGGCCGGTCGCCCGCCCGCGGGAGGTAGACGTCCGCGGCAAGCTCGACTCCGTCCCGCATGGGGATGCCAGTTTCAAACACGGGCCGGGCTGTCGCTGCCGCCGCTCGGATGGGCTCCTCAAAATAGCGCTGGCGGGGAGTTTTGGTGGACATCACGGCCATCTCTCTGGAGCCGATGCAAGCGGCCTCAGTCCTGCTTCTGCGCCTGGACCGTCTCCTCGGCGGTCATGACCACCACGTCGCCCGGCCCGGCGCTGACCTCGCCACCGTCAACCACATAGGTCATGCTGGTCGCGAACATCCCGGCCGGGCTGGCCAGGAATAAGGCCAGCCCGGCGATTTCGTTGGGCTCGCCCACTCGCTTCTGCGGGTTGATCGGAGAGCCGCTGGTCTCAACCGCCTCAACCAAATCCTTTGCCAGGTCGGTCCGGATCAGACCCGGCGCAATACAGGTCACCCGAATTTTATCGGCCGCCCATTCCTTGCCCAGGAGTTGGGCCATATTGATGAGGGCCGCCTTGGACAGGGCATAGGTTCCGATACCCATGGACGGCCGGACTCCCTCATTCGAGGTGATGTTAATCACCGCGCCCCCTCCGCGTTGGCGCATGGACTCCCGGCACAGCCGTGCCAAATGCAGCGGCGACCAGACATTGGTCTTCATCACCCTGAGGAAATCCTCTTCGTTTTCCTCGGCCAGGGTCACCAGTGAAACACCGGCGGCGTTATTGACCAGGATGTCGACACCGCCGAACTCTTCGATCGTTGCCTGATACAGCTTGTCGCAGTCCGCGCTGATCGACATGTCTGCCTGTACCGTCAAAACGCGACGGCCTGTCGTGGCGACATCCTGTTTGGCCCGCTCCAGGGCTTCCGGTCTGCGCGCGGCAAGCACGAGGTCCGCACCGTGCTCGGCGAAGGCCAAGGCAATCGCCCGGCCGATGCCTTTTGAGCCACCGGTCACAATGGCGACTTTGCCGTCCAAAGAAAAATCAACGATACCCATACGCTCCTCCTTTACGATTATCACCTGCGTTCCTGTCTCTTACCACGACTGGGGATGAGAGCTAAAGCGTTTTTCTCTTGACTCTGCCACCTGACGAAGACTAGCATCCGGGCAGAGCAAAGGGGGCGGTATGAATTTCGAGCTGACGACCCAACACAAGCGTATTCAAGCCCAGTGCCGGGAACTGGCCACAGACTTTGCCACCAGGGCGGCCGAGCACGACCGCGAGGCAAGCAATCCGGTCGAGAACTATGCCCTGCTGCGCGAGGCCGAATTTCACACGCTCAATATCCCCACGGAGCTGGGCGGCTGGGGAGAACAACTGTTCGGCCACTCGCTCGCCCTGGAACAGCTTGCCCAGGGCTGCCCAGCCACCGCGCTGTCCTTCAATATGCACCTGGCCTGGGTCGGCTATCTGATGGAAAATATCGAGATTGCGTCCGACGTGAAGCAGCGCGTGGCAGACTGGGTGGTCAAGGGCAATAATCTGGTTGCTGGCTCAACGTCCGAGGCGAGCACGTCGGCCTTACTGGCCTCGTACGCCCCGGCCACCCAGGCGAGACCGGTGGACGGCGGCTATGTTATAAATGGCAAGAAGTTTTTTTCCTCCATGGTTGGGGCGGCGGACTTTCGGGCAGTCCCGGCACGCCGCGAGGACGCCACCACCCCCGGCGCGGCGATCGTTTTTCTGGTCCCGCGGGACGCTCCTGGTCAGACGGTTGAGGAGGTGTGGGATGTCCTGGGGATGCGCGGTACCCGGAGCGACTGCCTGCTTTTGGAAGACTGCTTTGTACCCGAAGAATCGGTCGTATTTGACACCGACAATTTCTTTCCTTCCATTGCCCGCGGGGCAAACTGGTTCTGGGCCTCGTATACGGCGGTCTATTTGGGCGTAGCCGCGGCGATTTACACAGAAATCCTGAAGGTCGTTCAGGAACGGGTGCCGAAGGGCTTTACCCAACCCATGGCCTATCATCCCGATGTACGACGAAAAGTTGCCGAAATGAACGCAGACCTCGAATCGGCACGGCTGAACGTCTACCACTCGGCCTGGTTGAGCGATACCGAGGGCCCGACGCAGAATGCCATCGCAGCCCTCTATCGGGCCAAATATCTGGTCGGCGAAGCCACGGCGCGCATCGGGCGCAACGCCCTGACCCTCGGTGGTGCCCACACCCTGTTCAAGAGTTCGCCGCTGGAGCGTTTATTCCGGGATGGTACGGTCGGTGCCATTCAGTTTCCGCCCAGCGATTTCTGTCTGTCCAGCCTCGGGTCGTTAGAGCTGGGTCTTGACCCGCACGAGATTCCGCCACCGATGAAGTAGCCCCGCGGAGCATCTACGACTCCGTTGGTGTTTCCCAGTATTCCTCGAAGAATGGATTGTCGATCAGCGTGCGCCAGGTGCCGTCGGGCTGGCGGCGCACGACGTTGACGGCCCGGCCGGAGATGGTTTCTTCCGTACCGTCGGCTCTCGTGCGCTTCATGCTCCAGGGAATCCAGGACAGGGCGATATCTCCAGCCTGTACGACGTGTCTGACCTCGGTCGAGAGCTCAGGCTGCGCGTCGGTAAACGTGCGCAGGTGCTCGCGGAGGGCCTGCTCCCCTTGGATCGGAGCCTGTCCCGGTTCGGGTACGAACACCGTGTCCGGCTCGTAGAGCGCCAGCATCGCGTCAATATCGCGGGCGTTCATCGCCTCAGGGAAGAGGTCTTCTACTTCCTTGGGAGTTCGAGCCGGCATGGACGTTCTTTCTCCGCGCTGCCTTACGGATGTGCGCGGGTTGCTTCAGAGCGGTCCGCGCGGGTCGGATCGTATTCATCTCCGAGGCTTGCGCCCAGCAGCCGGATGGGACCGGTTGACGGAGTTTCGGCCCAGTGCAGGGTGTTGGCCGGCAGGTCGAGCCGGTCGCCAGGCTTGAGCACCCACTTCTGGTCGCCAACGCCCAGGGTGATTTCACCCTGGACGGCAACCAACACCTCATCGTTCGGGTGGGTATGCGCCTCATAGGAATGGTTGGGTTCGTCGTCTTCTATATAGGCGGCCAACCCCTCGGCCTCCAGAGCACGGACCAGTTCTGACTGGGTCGGCGGTTCGGGCCTGTTCCAACGGGTTACTTTGAGTTCCATATCGTCCCTCCTGCCCATAGTGTTGATACCTGAGATTCCCTGTAGCGCTAAAGGCCGGACGGGTCAATCAGAAATGAGGAGAAATACTCAGTTCCGATTGACAAGATTGCGCCTCCAGACGGATAATGCGGGCACAACTACTGTTCTTTCCATAAGACAGCGCTTTCCATAAGGAGGGAATCGTATGCAAAAGCACAAAGTTATTTCGTCGGACGATCATATTTTTGAACCGCTCGACCTGTGGACGACGCGGCTGGATAAAAAATTTCGCGACCGCGCCCCACGGGTGATCCCGGCTGAGGACGGCGACTGGTGGTATTGCGAGGGCATTAAAGTCCAGACCGCGGCGGCCGCCGCCCAGGCCGGCCTGCGCTTCGAGGACCCGGACAGACTGAGCTTTCAGGATAAGATAGAGAATGTCCGACCCGGCGCCTATATCCCGGAGGAGCATATCAAGGATATGGATGCCGACGGCATCGACATGGGGCTGGTGTATCCGACCGTCGGGCTGCAACTCTACCAGCGCATTCAGGACAGCGAGTTGCTGACCGTCCTGTTCCGGGCCTATAACGACTGGCTGGCCGAGTTCTGCGACACCTTTCCGGATCGTCTGCGGGGTATCGCCATGATTAACCTCGACGATATCCCGTCGGGGATCGAGGAAATGGAACACTGCGCCAAGCTGGGCCATCGCGGCATTATGATTACCATCCAGCCCTTGGGCGGTATGAGCTACGACAGGCCGGAGTACGAACCCGTGTGGGCCGCAGCCCAGGACTTGGCCCTGCCCATCAGCCTGCACGTCACCACCAACCGGCCCGACCCGGACGACCCGAGCGCCCTCCTCCTGGACGCGGCCAAGCCGTCCTTTTTCGTCAACCTGGATCACTGGCCCCGGGTGTGTCTGACCGACATGATCTTCAGCGGCGTCTTTGAACGCTACCCCAAACTCCAAGTCGGTTCGGTCGAAATGGAACTGTCCTGGGTGCCCCACTTCCTGGACCGTCTGGACTATAACTACACCCAGCGCGCGCGGGAGATTGCCGGGGAACGCTTCAAAGAGGACATCATGCCGAGCGAGTTCTTTCATCGCCACGTCTTTTTGAGTTTTCAGGAAGACGGGCTGGGGATTCGCGACCGGGAGATCATTGGCGTAGACAGCCTGTTGTGGGGTTCCGACTACCCCCATTTCGAATCGACCTTTCCCAAGAGCCAGGAGTTTCTCGGCGACCTGCTCTCCGACTGTACCGAAGAAGAGTGGGCCAAGATTGTCGGCGGCAACGCCGCCCGGGTGTATCAACTGGGCTAAGGGCGTAGCGGAGACTCATTGTGGAACTCAAAGAGAAAATTATCGTCGTCACCGGTGGGGCGAGTGGCATCGGCAAGGCATTATGTCAGCGCTTTACGGCCGAGGGCGCGCGGACGGTCGTGGTGGTGGACCTGAACGCAGCCGGCGCGACGGAGGTCGCGGCCGAGATTGGCTCGGTCGCCATGACGGCCGATGTGTCCAAAGAGTCTGACGTGGTGCGGGTGATTGATCACACCGAGCGCGACATCGGCCCGATCGATCTGTTCTGTTCCAACGCCGGCATTGCGGTGACCGGTGGAGTGGAAACCTCGGACGAGGCCTGGCAGAAGAGCTGGGATGTCAACGTCATGTCGCATATCTATGCCGCACGCACGCTGGTGCCGCGCATGATTAACCGGGGTGGGGGCTATCTGCTGAATACCGCCTCGGCCGCGGGCTTACTCAATCAGATCGGCTCGGCCTCCTATGGCGTGACCAAACACGCCGCAGTCGGCTTTGGGGAGTGGTTGGCGCTGGCGCACGCGCACCAGGGCATCAAGGTTTCGCTGCTGTGTCCCCAAGCGGTCAGAACGCCCATGCTGGAGAACAACGAGAGCAGCCGCGCGGCGAGCGTCGATGGCCTGATGGAGCCGGAGGAGTTGGCTGAGGTTGTCGTTGAGGGCCTGCGGGCCGAGCGTTTTCTGATTTTGCCGCATCCCCAGGTCCTGGAATATATGCAACGCAAAACCGGCGACTACGATCGCTGGCTCAGGGGCATGAACCGTTTACAGGAACGTCTGGTCACGGCCAAGGAAGAGCAGGGCCTGCCATGAGCTTTGCCCCCAGCGACACAGTGTTGGCCCTGCGCGAGCGGCTTGAGCGCTTCATGGATGAGCATATCTATCCGGTCGAGCACGCCTATTACGAGTTTGTCGAGGATCAGAACAATCTGTGGCAATATCCTCCCTTCTTTGAAGACCTCAAGCGCAAGGCAAAAGAGGCCGGCATCTGGA
This sequence comes from Desulfurellaceae bacterium bin18, assembly GCA_002238415.1. Lineage (GTDB taxonomy): Bacteria > Desulfobacterota > Binatia > Bin18 > Bin18 > Bin18. The sequence goes on from MPMI01000004.1 coordinate 141,876, forward strand.
ATTGGTTCCTGCCGCGTGAATATGAGCCCTGGAGTCCGGGCCTGTCCAACCTGGAATTTGCGCCGCTCATGGAAGTCATGGCCAAGGTATTCTGGGCGCAAGAAGTCTTCAACTGTAGCGCGCCGGACCGGGGCAATATCGAGGTTCTGGCGAAATACGGGACGCCGTCCCAGCAAGAGCAGTGGCTCAAGCCCCTACTGAACGGAGAGATTCGGTCGGCCTATGCCATGACCGAACCCCAGGTTGCCTCCTCGGACGCAACGAATATGGAGCTGGCCATCGTGCGCGACGGGGACCACTATGTGCTCAACGGGCGCAAGTGGTGGATCACAGGAGTGCTAAGCGAGCGCTGCAAGGTCATGCTGGTCATGGGCAAGTCGAACCCCGAGGCGGGGCGTCATTCCCAACACTCAACTATCCTGGTCCCGGTTGACACGCCGGGCTTTCGGATTGTCCGGCCACTCAAAGCCTTTGGCAGCTATCACTCTCCCGGCGGAGAAGGCGAACTCGTGTTTGAGGATGTCCGCGTCCCCAAAGAGAATCTCATTCTCGGCGAGGGCCGTGGGTTTGAGATCGCCCAGGGCCGGCTCGGGCCGGGTCGCTTTCAGTACGCCATGATGTTTGTTGGTATGGCCCAGCGCTGTCTCGATCTCATGTGTCAGCGGGTTGGCGACCGGGTGGCCTTTGGCGAGACCCTCAGCAAGAAGACCAGCATCCAACATGAAATCGCCCGCTCCCGGTGTGACATTGAACAGTGCCGACTGCTGGTGCTTGCGGCGGCAGACAAGATGGACCGCGAGGGACCGAAGGGTGCGCGTGATTTCATTTCCATGGTCAAAATCGTTGCCCCGCAGATGTGCCAGACCGTGGCCGACCGGGCTACGCAGGCGTTCGGCGGCAAGGGAGTCAGTCAGGACACGCCGATCCAGCATGTGTTTTTGACCAGCCGCTTCTGTCGTATCGCCGACGGGCCGGACGAGGTGCATATGTCACAATTAGGGCGCTGGACCCAGCGCGATGCCAAAGGAGTGCGATAAGTGGACCGCGCCCTATCGGATCGACCATTTATCGCCGGGATGGTCCTGACCTGCCCGGAGCCGACCTGCGGCTATGCGCTGTACGAAATCACGCGCTGGGCGCTCACCCAGGATTTGCTGGAGGATAACCAGCACTATATGAAGCCGCTCCATGCGGCGATTCGCCCACGCTCGGTGTGGTCTTCGCTCCGCTGCGGGTTTTGCGGCACCTCTCTGTACGACTATAAGCGCCGCGCGCTGCATACGTTTGAGCTGGGCTGGTGGTAAGCCCTAACCTTCCTGGCCCGCTTCGTTTGCGATGGCGAGCAACACGTCCGCATGACAATCGTCGTCCAGCGGACACCAGCAGGCAAGATTTTTCCCCTTGAAGTGTTGCTGAATAGTCTCCCGTGAGGGCGGAGACGGGAGCGAGTCGCCGCCCGTAAAAAGCGCCGCCAGCCCTGGGACTAGTTGGTCGTTCAGCCACAGCTTGTACACCGCAACCAGAAAGCCCCGGTCAACGGTCATGGTGGGGTTTTCCTTGAGCCGAAAGAACGGGTTGCCCCACTTGCCGGGCCGTCCGACATAGACGGCGTTTTTCGGCATCTTCCAGTCCTTGGTGCGTTTGCGCTGAATCCGCTTTGGGTGTCTTTTACGTGCCATGCATTCAGCATAAGGCGGTCCGGGGTTCAGAGCAAGCGTTGACAGCCGCTCGACAAGACCGCCCTGAACGCAGTACGCTAGGTGCGATCCGCGTATTCGTGTATCGTTCAAGGATACGGTTATGCCCAAGCAAATCCATCTCGCCTGCTTCGCGCTCTTTACCCCGGCTCCGCATATGCCGCTGTCGTGGATCTATCCGCGCGAGAAGATTCGTCACAAATGGTATGAGGGCGAGTACTGGGAATCCGTGGTCCGTACCCTGGAGCGCGGCAAGTTTGACATGCTGTTTTTTGCGGACAGCCTGGCGGGTGGCACGCAGCCCGACCAGGTGCGCTACGCCATCCAATTCCCCAGCCATGACCCGGTCTCTCTGATAACCTATCTCTCGGCAGTCGCCAAAAAACTCGGCTTTGCCGTCACCATGTCTACGACCTTTTACCCGCCGTTTCTGCTGGCCCGGACCTTATCGACGCTCGATCATCTGACCAAGGGCCGGATCGGCTGGAATATCGTGTCCTCGACCTCAACGGCCGAGGCCAGAAACTTCGGGCTGGAGAGCCTGCCAGCGCATGACGACCGCTATGAGCGCGCCGACGAATATATGCAGGTCTGCTACGGCCTGTGGAACAGTTGGGACCCGGATGCCGTGCAAATGGACATGGAGCACAAGGTCTTTGCCGACCCGTCCAAAGTCCACCGCGTCGACTTTCAGGGGCGGTGGTATCGGGTCCAGGGGCCGTTTACGGTCATACCCTCTGCCCGGCGGCGGCCGTTTCTGTTTCAGGCCGGCCAGTCGGACCGGGGTCGGGCCTTTGCCGCCCAACACGCCGAGGGCATCTTCAGCGCCGCTCGTGGCGTCAAGCAGATGCGCGCATTTTGTGAGGATATTGCCGGGCGGGCGGAACGCCTGGGCCGCAATCCGGACGACATCCCCATCATGTGGGCCGGCCAGCCGCTGGTGGCCGAGAGCGCGTCCGAGGCGCGCGAACGCTGGGCCACCATTCGCGCCCGGATTCCGCTCGAAGCCTCATTGGCCCAGATGTCGATGCACTTCAATCTCGACCTGTCTCAGTTTGATATTGACGTGCCGGTCCAGGACTTGGACGTACCCGGCACCAGGGGCCTGTTCGAGATGTATCAGAAATACGACGTGAACATCACGCTGCGTGATATCGCCAAAACCTATCTGACCGGCAGCGATACCAACCCGCTGGTCGGCACTCCGTCGCAGGTGGCGGACGCCATGCAACACTTTCTCGAAGAAGGCGGCGGCAACGGGTTTCAGATTACGCCGCCGTTCTACGCGCCCGACTATTATGAAGACTTGGTGAACCTCCTCGTCCCGGAGCTCCAGAAACGCGGAGTCTACCGGGACGACTACACGGGCACGACCTTACGCGAGCATCTGTGCGGCTAAGGTAAGTAGGTCGGATTAGCGGAGCGTAATCCGACAAGTATGGGCTGTCGGGTTACGCCTACGGCTAACCCGACCTACATGGCTGCCATTCCGCTCTCGTCATGCCGGACTTGATCCAGCATCCAGAGGGTCAAGGGTTGGAAGCCTGGATTCCGGCTTCCGCCAGAATGACGTTGCTAGCGGTAGCCCCAGAGGCAAGGATGCTACGCCGCTTGCGTGTCCTCAGCAAGCTCCATATACGTCTCGCGCCACTCGCCGGTTTCGTCCCACCGAAAGGGCGTTTGCAGCGTCGTAAGCGGATAGCGCGCGGTCTCAAGCAGGTCGAGGGCCATGCCGACGATAGCCCGCTGCATGTCCTTGTCGTCGGGCTTGCCGCACGGATTACCAAGCGGGAAGTCGGTAAAGACAAAGCGCGGTACGCCGCACTGCTCAACAATATCACGGGCCGAGCCGAGGACGACCGTTGGGATACCCTGCGCTTCAAGATGTCGGGCGACCAGACTCACGGTCTGGTGACACACCGGTCACAGGGCGACCAGCAGGGCAATATCGACCCCATCCTCACGACAGAAGTCGAGCACGGCCGGGGCATCCTCCTGAACAGTCTGCCGCGCACTATAGACCGTGGGCACGCCGTAAAAGCGCGGCGACAGGCTGCCGAGCCGGCCTTCGGCCACGTATTCATTTAAGCGGCGGACAGGCAGGAAGGTTTCGACATCGTCGGTATGGGTGGCAGTTTTGTGCCACGACAGGTGACGGGTGTAGAGCGCCTCGGGGGCGGGTCGGGTGGCCGCGGCATACCGGCTGCGCTTCCGCCCGCCCTGCAAATCCGGGGCCGCGGTGGTGACCAGAGCCACCCGGCTTTCACTAAGTGGCTTGGTCAGCGGCGTGAACGGCGCGTCCGGGTTGGACGCCCAGCGGTAGGGATTGCCGTAGCCCTTCGCCAAGTAGAATTCACGCGATTTGTCGATATAGCTGACAAAGCCGCGTTGGGTTGGATCAAAATCACTCATTGCTGTTCTCCCCTCATCGCGGAAGGCTACGGTTGGGTTGGGAGTAGAGACCGACCGGCTCCCGCTTACAAGAGCCGGTCAGCTTGGTGAACTTAGGCAGCCATCAGTTCGGCCAAAGCATCGGCATCGCTGACGGGCTCGGGCCGGCCGTTGGCCAGGGGCCGCGAGCCGGGCTTTTTCTCAAACGGATCGACCAGCCCCAGCGTCTTACCGTGCTCGCGCATGGCCGGAATGACGTCGCGGTTGAGCAGTTCCAGACAGCGCATCCGATCCTTGGCCGGCACCGGGCCGTCCAGCCAGAAGGAGAAGATGCCCGGCCGCAGGATATCCTGGACTTTCTTGAGCTTGGGAATCACGTTGTCCGGCGTACCCGCGATCATGACCATATCCTTGAGGACACCGGGATAGCTGTCGTAAATGGTCTTTTTGACGGCCTCGATCTCTTCGACCGTCGTTTCTCCGCCCTCACCGTACAGCGGTCCGGCAGAGGCATTGACGCCGAAGTTGGTCTGAGCCAGCCGGCGGGTGGCGGCCTTCGAGTTATAGCCCGGCGGGAACATCCACTCGGGCCGGGCAAAGTGGGCAAAGGCCCCACCGTACAGAATACGCTTGCCCATTTCTTCCGCACGTTCCTGCGTATCCGCGACCATGACCGGTTGCAGATAGCCGAAATTCTCCGGCCCGGCCTGATAGCCTTCACGAGCGGCGGCTTGATTGTAGAAATCCCACAGTTCCAGGGTGGGTTCGAGCCGGGTGGCCAGGGCCACATAGGGGTAGCGGTTCTTGGCGCACCAGGCCGCGGTTTCCGGGCTGATGAGACCGGGAATCCAGAAGGGCGGATGCGGCTCCTGGACGGGCAGCACCCAGGGATTGACGTGACGGAAGTGGAAGTGTTTGCCCTCATACCGGAACGGACCGGGCTTGGTCCACGACTGGATGATAAAGTCGATACCCTCTTCAAAGTACTCGCGGTTAAAGGCCGGGTTGGCGTTATTGGCGAGCTGTTCGCTGCCCGCACCACGGACCCAGCCGGAGATCAGGCGGCCATTGGAGATCAGGTCGATCATAGCCAGCTCTTCGGCCAGTCGGAGCGCATTCGAGACGGTCGGAACCGGGTTGCCGAGCAGAGCCATTCTGACCCGGCTAGTCGCCTTGGCCAGGATCGAGGCTTCGACATCCATGACCGCGCCCAGGCAGAAGGGGGTGGCATGGTGCTCGTTGAGCATGATGCCGTCAAAGTTCATCAGCTCCTGATCGGTATAGATTTTCTCGTCGAGATACTGGTTGAGCAACCGCGCGCCGTGCTGACGATCAAAATAGCGGTTCGGCGTTCCGAAAAAGCTGCGTTTGCGAACAATCTCGTTTTCGAGGTCGCGGTATTGCTCCGGATGTTCTTCCGGGTCGTAGTGATACGCGCGTTCCGTAAACCACATGAAATGCATAATCTATCCTCCTGCTGTGAAAAAACCAGAAATATAAGAGACGGGCGGATGAGGCAAGAGGAAGCACGGGGGGCGTTTTTCTGATTATCTTGAGGGAGACTACATAAATGACCACAGACCGGATAGCCTTGCCAAGTGTGAGGTCCTTCGACTGGCTCTCAGTTCGCCTACTTGGCATCAACCCCAGCGGGCTATTTCTCTATGTACATTTTTCTTGACGAATCTGGATCGTTTGTGAGTACACCTAAACGGAACTCATGGAATGTTATCGTCGCTTACATGATGCCTGAATTCGACTGGAGTCAAATGAGGCAAGCGTTAGTTGACTTACAAATCTCAGCGGGTGCTCGCCCACCAAATGAAATTAAGCTTAGGGATATCAGTGAAAGAGATTACTTCGATTTTCTCTCTCATCTCAACCAATTGCACGGCATTCTTTTTACCGTAGCAACCGATGCTGGGCTGAATAGTGTTGCCCACATTGGGAAACACCGGAACATACAGGCTACAGAGATCACCAGGCACATAGATGTAATGCGCTACGAGGCTGGCCGACAGGCGGTGAAAAACCTCTCCGATAGAGTTCGAAATCTCCCACCGCAACTATATATTCAGTTAAAGTGCCAAGTGATTTTGATTCAGTCGGTGATACATTCAGGAACCCTGTATTTCGTGCAGAGGTTTCCAGAGGAGCTTGGCAAATTTAGTTGGAGGATAGATCAGAAGAACTCAACGAAAACTGAATATGAAAAGGCTTTCGAAATACTTACACCTCCGTGGTTACAAAGCTTTTCGCTGGAGAAACCTATAATAATGAAGTTGGAGGGTGCGGATTATAGCGCGTTCAAGCGCTTTGAATATCCAGAAGGTAAGGCGCCTACTTATCTGAAGACCGAATACGGTATCGATACTGGAAACGCTGGTTTAACAAACATCGGACAACTGATCCGGGAAGACCTCAAATTCGTCGACTCCAAGCAGAACTACGGGGTTCAAATTGCGGATTTACTGGCCACAGGTTTACGTCGGTGTCTCAGGGCACGGTTCAATAACAATCAAGTAGCCGCACGGCTACTTGGAAGCCTAATGCCACAAGGCAGGGCGAATGAGTCACCCGTACAACTTTTGGGATTTTCGAAAGAGGACCGAGTGGGTACCGGAGAGATCGACAGATTGATTCGTATAATGGGGAAATACAGCCGAGCAATGAGCGTGCGGTGATTGGATAGTGGCGACGACCTAGATGGCTAGGTCATATCGGAGATTTTGGCTCCACAACTCGACCACCCACTTGAGGGTAGTGTCCTAATTTGGGTAATCATATACTTGCGTCAGTAAATTCAAGATGCAGCCACACGCTTAGATGATCTCTTCATGCACAGAGAATCTGCCATCGCGATAACTGGCGAGAAGGTAGCAATCTCCGCGGCGGCTTTTCCCGAAGGTGCGGGCTTGTTCGATAAGCTGGTCGCGTAAACCCGCTATGTCGTCGAAAATCAGCACCCGACAGTCTGCCCGAGCGAGCAGGAGTTTCTGGAAATCCTGCTGAATAGCACGAGTCCCCCTCCACTCGATTTCCGCTACAAGAAAGACATCCTGCACGACAAAACCGTCACTAGCATGCACCCAGACCAAGTCATAGAGCCATTCCTTATCCCACCTCGCTCCCCGGACTGTCCCGTTTGTACACGTTTGATAGCCTGCTCTTTGGCCTAACCGCACAAGCTGGGCTTTGACCTGATACGTCCATGTCGGGATATCCCATCCCCCGGCCCTCTGTGCACGTCCTACAAGTCGATTCAAATTGATTTGGAGTTGTTGTCGTGTCAAATCTTGCATGCCTTATCCTTATTCAAATCTGTGAGTGCAGGACGGCTGTTGGCTCGAACAGCCGAGTGAGTCCCAACCATTATAGGACTGGTGCCGCAAGTCTATTAGTACCTCTGGGAGAGGGCTGGGATGAGTGAATCATTGCTAGACGACTATTACTGCCCGCTGACGAAGCAGCTCTCGTCTATCTTATTTTGGAGAAAGCCTCTCTCAGTTCCTCCAACCCCTCCCTTTTACGGGCGCCATCTCCACCCGCGTCGGCAACTTCCTCCAAGTGCTTAAGGAGAAATGCGACAATAGCTTTTCGATTGCAGTCTTGATTCTTATCACAATATTCTGAAAGGGCTTCCGACAGACTCTCGTAAGACCTGCTCCCTATATTGCTCTTTGTCTCTTTTATCGCCCTATCGACGAAGGCTCTTGCGTACCCCCAGTCTTTGGCATAGTGCTCCGCGATCGCGTCTATTTCCGACTGGATAATTCGACCATCAGAGATTGCAATTCTCAGACTTAAAGGCAGCATAAATCCCAGGAGTTCATTAGCAATCAAGTCTAACGGGGTATTGATAAACACGGGGATGACAACCTTTTCATTTTCATTCCTTCCAGCTTCCAAGCGCTTTCTTGCTCCAAGATATACACCTCCGGCAAGGACGCCTGCTCCGATTACCCAACCGATGGGCGTTGTAGCAGCAGCTCCAAAACCAAGCGTGGCGAGAAATCCCGAGGCTGGGAAAAAAGTTGTCGCGACAGTTGAACTGGCGACACCCCCTGCGGCGACTCCTCCAGTGCCTATCGTTCCAACGAAGTCTAATAAGTTCTTCTTTTTTAAGTAATTATAATCCTTCTCTCCAATTCCGAGTCTTGATTTGAATATCAAGTCATGAGCGATTATTTCTTCGAGCTCATCGTATTGGGACATCAACTTGCTCCTTTCAATACTTCAAATGGCCGAATTGCTTCCCTGATTTTTCGGTCAATGGCTGGGTTTCTCCACCAGTCCATAAAATCCTCTTTCAGACCGAAAAGTACCAATATCGAAACCAGCGGCATCCCAAGGAACGATCCCAAAAGAGTGATAGAATTAACAAGATGAAAAACAATCACGCCCAAGACAAGACTAGCCGTTGTCTTGGGAAATTGATTTACAATATCAACCATAATTTCAACAATCCATTTTCCGACCTTCAATACAATGCTTCCGACTCTGAGCGTTTTGTCCATAAGGGACGCAACGAACGCTTTAGCATCAGCAGGAATTGCTAAATTGTCGATCATACGGTTCAGTTTTCTCTTGGGTATTTCCTGGGATCTGAATTCATCATTCAGTTGCGCCAGCTTACCGTCTTCGATTTCGACAATAAGTGTTTCGCCTGTTTTGGGATCGACCGCTTCAGCACTAATTGTCTTGCCTGTTTTCGAGTCAACGACTTTAGTTTGCTGAGCCCAAATGGGAAGGGAGAGCTTGTGCTCAAGAAGAAGGGGCGCTATCTCCTTGGCTACATAATCGAAGTAGTTCCCTCCCTCCCTGCCGGTGAAATAGTTGTGGCTTTGCAGAAACCAGCGCCGGGCGATGCTTATGTGGAGCAGCGGGAAGATATTGATCCCCTCAGGGTCGAAGTCTCTAACCCTCTGTCGGAATTCCTGCCCTAATCTCTCTGTGGTCCAGCCTTTGGTCTTCTCTTCCGGGTTTTCCTTTAAACTGCGTCTAGCGAATTCAAACGCGAATGCGCCAAACGTGAAGACCAGTTTCGGAGTGTGTAAGGTTAAAAGACTGGCAAAATTGTGCACTTCTTTTAGGAGTCCCGGCTGCCATACGATCTCCGTACCTGGTGGCCTCTCTCCTTTATCTTGAACGGCATTTCGCGCATAGAGCTGGTCAGTCGCCACTCTTCGACCGTCGGCTAAGAATACCTGTTCCTGAATGCCATCCAGGATTGGAGTCCAAATATTATGGCGTGCGGGGTGCCTGGGATCGAGAGGATAATTGAGAACATCCGCCCAACTTTCAGGGTTGGAGTCCCCAATCAGCCAAATGGGAAAATTCTTTGAGCCGGATTCCCTCTTCATATATGACCTCCTGGAAAAATGGGAACCATATCCCACGTTACTCAAAAGCACATCCGCTCATTCATTGACGTTGAAAAAATGGTTTTGGAAATACTCAAACCACAAGGAGGGTTTATATGGTTCGACCCTCGTTCCCGTGGCTCGCAGCACGACTCCGGGGAGATTTGGCATGAAGGGGCTGAGCGCAGGATGTGCGCGAACACCTCTCGGCCTTCAATACTCGGGGCTTACGTGGCTGTTCGGGCCAGTCTCCATCCCGCGCACACAGATACCGCCAGGTGAGGGGCTGCCCGTACTCCTCACCCCGACCGATCAGGAAGAGATAGGCCGCTTCCGATACTCCCGGTCGTTGCCTGTCGATCTCCTGGGCCATCTCAAAGAATTGTGTCAGTTTGCTGTCAACCCGTTGCGCCCGGCGTGAGTTATCATAGAGAATCAGCACCTTTAACGTCGCAGGCCATATCAGTAACTTGTACATCTCTTTTTCTGGATCGCGTCCATTTTCGTGTTCGATACACACCTCTAAGCGGGCCGGATACGGCCTTTTCTTTTCCGGAAGAACCTCATTGCCTGCCTTGTAGTAGATCGCATCCAGGGTCCGTACCTCCGGCCTCATCGTGAGCTTCAGGCGGTCTGCGACTTTCTTGAGAAAGGCGTTCTCTCCCTTCAGCATGTAGGCGGTCCAGGGAGTTTTCCAGGAGGAAGTGCCTGGGTGATGCTCAAGCAAGGCCTCCCGGTTGTTGCGAATCTCATCATTCCACTGCTCAATAAAGGCTTGACGAAAGCGTCGTGTAGAAACCATAGAGACATCCTCTTTTCATCGACTCTCTTCCCGTGACAGGTCGGATCAAGGTCTTGTCCGAGGCATGGAGGAGATGGGTTAGTCAAGTCTATTATCGCCCTAAAAAGGGCCGTTCGGGAGCACGGGTGTTGAAGTGTCCCTTCAACCGCTCAACCCTGTGCATCTTCAGCGCAAAGTTGAACGTCACCCTTGCCGGAGACTAGGGCGATTTCGATCCCCGCATCGAGGCATCGTCCAGCCATCCTGCGGGCGATCTTTTGGGTCTCGCGATGCAGTGGCACTGCCGCAATCAAGCGGTCCGCGTCGTTCGGGCCGTCAAGTAGCATGCCAACCGCCTCATAGAGGTGCCTGCGTAGTCTCGATTGCTGTCCCGGGTGGCGCGTGTTGATAATGCCCCCTTTTGTCTCCACCACGACGCGACGACCTTTCAAGTCTGCGACGACATCGCCCCGCCCAGGCATAAATTCGACCTCAAGAGTTTGGTGACAGCGGGTGTACGTTCCCGCCTCGCGAGTCTTTCCTCTCTCGGCGATCCTTTTGAACCCCTCGTTCTTCAACCAGCCGCAAATGTCGAACTGCTTGGCGTGCATTCCATCGGGATGTACACACACCTTCTCTGCGCCTAGCTCGAACATCCACCGCGCCACGGCAAGCATTACGGCTGCCTCATAGAGATGTTCTTCCAACTGCCCCGCGCATTTCGCTGCCCTACCATTCGGCGGTGGTTTTTCTGTAATGAATGTCATCGTGACTGGCCTTGATCTCGGCTTGTCCTTTTCCGCCCCGCAGTGGAACGCTGACACGCAATGCCCGGCGTCATGCAGCGGAAGCGCACCAAGGAATCATGCTCGGAGCGCGCCCGCGCGCCGGTCAGCGGCCCGGTCCCGGCGTGCCCGCGCAAGCTCGTAGCGCGCCTGCATCCGCAGCCAGTGTTCGGCAGTGCCCCAGCCGATGTCCTCCAGCGCCAGCGCCATGTTCGCGGACACCCCCGCCTTGCCGTTCAGCAGGCGCGACAGCGTGCCACGCTCGCAGCCCAGACGCTCTGCCGTCTCGGTCACGTTCCAGCCTACCTCGTCCATGCTCTCGCGGATCAGTTCGCCCAGGTGCGGCGGGTTCATCATTGGGCCGACATGGTCGCTTGCAGTCTCGTTCATGGTCAGCGCTCCCCTTCGGTCAATGGTAGTCGATCAGGTCCACGGCCACAGCCTCGCCGTCCTCGAAACGGAACACCACGCGCCAGTTGCCGGAAACACGGACGCTCCACTGGCCCGCACGGTCGCCCTTCAGGGGATGCAGCCGGAAGCCCGGCGCATCGGCGCGGCCTGGGAACGTCTGACCATGACGATGGACGCTTTGGGCAAGGAGGCAGCCGCAAACGGATTGACGGAATCCCGTCTCAAGGCGCTTCTTGCGGCTAAAGGCTGAGCGTATCAGAAGACCCTGATTGCAGGCCGCCAGTATTTGCGGGCAAGTTTCACATCTCTCTTGCTCGGCGGCTAGCGTGACGAAGGCTTGATAATGTTCCCCTGATTGTCCATCACGCCAATGGTGGAGTCCCTATAACGCTCAAGCGCACTGTCAACAGCCTCTTTGTTGGTTCCAGCTATATAGACTGGCCCTCGATATCCTCTTAGCTGGCGACCGGCATCAGCGACACTGTCGGGCGTCTCGACTTCGATTGTGATGTCCTCTGTTTTGATGTCTGGTCCCTGGCCTTGGTTGTATTCAGCGTTGTGGATTTTAGCCAATCGGTTTGCAGTGCTCTTGTGGGATCGACTTTCTGGCATTTGTCTTTCTCCTTTCATTTTCGGAAATCGAGAAGAACCGTGGTCCGCCTCGCAAACATACAGGCCGCCCGATTGGGCGTGCAACAAGTTATTATTACTGCTTAGGGTCCACCGCGCCCGCGCCGCCTGCTCCTACAAAAACAAGGATCATTCTCCACTCCTCTTCCTACCCACCCTTGATACAGACCTCTCGTGCCGCTCGGTACAGCACCATACGTTGCGCCCGTTTCTTTCCGCGCACGAGCGGAAGCAGCCGCTTTCTCGTTTCATCAAGGGCCGACCCCACGAAGGTCTCCAGTAGCGTGCGTACATCGGAGAAACGGCCGCCCGGCTTGTGCATGCGTGCCTGCAAGCAGGGCGTCACCACATACCGCTCGATTTCTGCGATGTACACACTGCTCTGCGCAAACACCCACGTCGGCAGGAGCACTGCCACAACACACAAGACGCTGCGCATGTTTTGCCGCCTACGGCGTATGCGTATGGGACGCACGTCGCATTGATTCCCCTTACGTATTGGGGATTATGATGTTTGCCGGCAACCCTATCAGCAGCAATGGGCAAGGGTTGCCGACCCCCCTCTCAAGTCGCTGCTTGAGTTTGTCCCAGTGGGTGGTTGCTGTACCGAACTTGTCTGCGACGAATACGCGCGCCCATGCATCGGCGAAGTCGCGACCCTTTTTGATCTGACTGTTTACGATGGTTCTTTGACGGAGAGTTGGTGTCAGGCCGAACTGTTCCAGATCCTCGAAGCCCTGCCACTCGTATCTGATCGCGGCGCGGTGAACGATGTTCCCCAATTGCTCTTGCAGTGACGCCCCTCGGGTCACTATGACCCCTACGCTGATGGCCCCCTCTACATGGAGGCGTTGAAAGTTCTCAAGATCACGGTCATAGAATGGGTCTTTGTTGTTCCACTCGATTTCCAGGGCAATTGAGCCTGCGCTGGTTTTCCTCACATGGTCTATTTCATGCGTGGTGGAACCCCGCTCCTCGCCATCTATCAGTTTCTGTATTTCAATGTTCCGCTTGGGCCATCCCTGAGCGGCTAAAGCGTGCCGGAGGCGCTGTGTTGAGGCAGCTTCACCACCACCGCTTCGTATAAGCTCGACATCATCAATCGTGAAGGTAGCTAATGCATCACACAACTCGCCCAGGGGTACGGGAAAGTCTCGTACGAGGATAGCCTCAGCGTGATTTCGGGTATCCACGTCGAACCCCATACCTGAAAGGTCAGACAGATTCACTTGGCGAGGATCATTTCTGCGGCTGAGTTGTGGGGGTATGTCGGCCAGTCTGGCTTATAGTCCTCGTCGGCTTGCTGGCCCCATACGGTCCAGTTGTCGCGACAGCCGCGTCCGAACAATTCGAGGTAGGGGCCGCGACTACAACTCTCGATAATAGCGTACTGCTCATCGGGTTTGCGGGAATGTTCCCGCTTCCGACTGCTGAACAAGTTGACCTGCCGCCGACCGGGAGCAAGAGTTCTGGCCCCCTTGCCGCGGACGCCAAACAGCAGCACCTCCGTCACGTTGCGGAAGTAGAAGCCAACACCTCTGCCGTCTGAGCCGCCATCCTTGCGTACCTTGTGCCAGATGAGGTTGGTCTTATAGGTGAAGCCCCACGCCCCCAGGACAGCCAGCCCTTCGGGCAACAGGGCATTGGGGACCCACAGGTAACAGTGGGCCACATCGTTGACGTGGTCAGACACAGGGAGGTCACAGATTTCCTCGACCGAGAGTGTTTCGTACCGCGATAGTCGCCGGTGCTCTGGCGCGACCTTGCCGGTCCGATTCATGAATCTCCATGGTGGGTCTGCGAGAATGGTGCTGAATCGTCTCCCTTCCACGTATTCCGAAAGTCCCCGGCTTCCGGTTGCCATACCATCTCCTTTCTCGCTTGTTGTGCCGGCTCCCTTCTACGCTTTTTTGCGTAGACATGGAAGAGGGAATGCTCCTATGCGATCAAATCCTGATACCGGAGCCGCTTCCCGCTCATACCTCCAAAGGAGGCAGCCCCCCCTCTCAAATTCGGACACTCCCCTCCTGAAACTAGGACACTCGGGCTCAAATTAGGACAGCACCATCGTGGCTATATCAAGATCAATCAGATCAACTCAGGCCGCGTTGCGCTCGCACATAGCTTTCGAGCACTTGGTTGATCCGCGTCTGGTAGCCCTTTCCCGGAGCCTTGAAATAGGCCAACACGGACCGTTTGACACGCAGGGTAATCTGGTCAGTAAGGTCGGGCTCGACGAGTTCCGCCTGCTGCCAGAAGCTCTCATCCAGCTCAGGAATATCGCTGAAATCGATGTCCTCATCCTTCGTGGCCGCGATCTGTCGGGGGGTGAGAGGTTTATCGTATCTGCTCATGGTAAGCCTGCCTTTCCTTGCGAGACGCCGGACGGGCGGAGATCAAGCGAATGCGGCCGTTCCGACTGGTATGGGCGACCACGATCAGCGCTGCGGGCTCCACCCGACCGATGCTGATATAACGGTCCTCGCCGTAATCCTTGCGTTGGTCAATCCGGGTTACGACGGGTCCCTCGAATATGCGTTTGGCGGTTTCAAAGCTAATGCCATGCTTACGTATGTTGGCTTGATTCTTGACCTCGTCCCATTCAAACTGCATATCCTATTATACATACAATTCATAATTATAATAGAATTATTAAGGTCAGAGATTCAAATCCCCTCAACAAAAAGGAGTTTGACTATAAACCAAGGACTGTTGTCATTATGACTCTTCAGAACCAAATTGAGCACTTCCTGGTTTTTCGGCGCGATATAGACCAACCGACCGAATCATCATACCTTGTGGAGCTACACGGTTTTCCTTTCCTATACGGCCCGAATTAGGTTTCAAAATGGAGAAAATTTACTATACGCTGGCTGATCTTGTTGATCGGCTCTGTAACCAGAAGGGTGACAGGCCCGTCACGTTCCTTGTGGGGTCGCCGCTCTCACTGCCCGATCATGAGGGAGGGCACGGCGTGCCTGGGGTCCCAGGCATGATTGACCTCATCCGTCGTGAGTTCGAGGGGAGCGACGCTGAAGCTGAATTTGATCAGAGTATCGCAGGAGAATCGGCGAATCGGTATCAGAGCGCCTTTGCTTTCTTGCATGGACGGCGAGGGCAAGATGTCGCGAATAAAATTGTCCGAACTGCCGTGTGGCAAGCCTTAGACGGCAACAATTGGCCTTCCCACCTCCTCAAGAAGTCACCGCGTGATGCAGACTTTGCCACCTGTCAAACTCTGGAGGCTGAAGTTGATGCTTGGGTCTTGCCACGTACCGTGGATATACTCGGAAATCTTCTGGTAACCTGCTCTGAGACATTTGGCAGAGCGGTGTTGACGACAAACTTCGATCCGTTGATCGAGGTCAGTGTATCGAAGCATAGTGGCCGATTCTACAGAACGGTGCTTCACGACGACGGAAACCTGGGGCAGACTGTTGGGGAAGGGACCCATATCGTCCACCTACATGGATATTGGTATGGCTATGACACGCTTCACACGCCACAGCAATTAACTCATCCACGCCCACAGCTTGGAAAATCACTAGCACGGGTAGTCGAAGCCTCGACCCTTGTTGTTATTGGATACAGCGGGTGGGACGACGTGATGACTCGGACTCTTGTAGATTTGCTATCAGATTCAGAGAGTACTCCAGAGATCATATGGGCGTTTCATGAAGAGGACCCGGCGACCATCGAGGCGTCGAACGAAAGACTCCTCGCTCTACTTGAGCCAGGAATTGGTCGGGGGAGAGTTTCATTATACCGAGGCATCGACTGTTGCTCCGTACTTGAGGAACTCCACAAACAACTGAAGCTGAGTGACTCAGCAACGTCTGGCACGACCAGAGGCTCACAGACGATTCCCATCGTCAACAAAGAGGAGATCAGAGGGGGTGTGGGACAACACCAGATACACATTCAGATTAATCTTGAGGAGCCGCAGCAATCCTCTGCGGAGCTAGATCGACCGCTGTTTGTTACCCCCTGGGTCGGGCGAGAGCAAGAATTGAATATGCTTGCTTCCTTAAGCACACCCGTGGCTTTTATTACCGGGCTGGGAGGGCAGGGAAAGTCAGCCCTTGCTGGCCAGTTTCTACAACAACAGGCCATAACACCGAGCGAACGTTTTGAGTTCTGGGACTGGAGGGACTGCCGAGAGGAAAGCGATAGGTTGAGCACACAAATCCTTCGCCTTATCGAGCGTTTGAGTAATGGAGCAATAGACGCAAGTCGGATCGAGGCGACCGATATCAGAGCGGTGATCGGTATACTGTTTCGCGTCCTTCAAGACCGAAAGGCCCTTCTCGTCTTCGACAATGTGGACCAGTATGTCGATCTTGAGACACTCGGGCCTGTAAAAGGACTTGATGTCCTCATCTCAGAGGCTCAAGCACGCGGTCATCACAGCCTCTTCCTTTTCACTTGCCGCCCCGACATTCAAGTTGATGAATCACGAGCCATAAGAATTCCCCTCGCTGGCTTTACGGAGGATGAAACTCGGGAGTTGATTAAGGCCCGTAATGTCCGTAAGCAGGATTGGCATCTGGCAGAGGAATTGTATCAAATAACGCAGGGACATCCCCTGTGGGTGAATCTTGTTGCGATGCAGGCCCTTCGGCATAAAGATGGGCTTCGCGGAGCGTTAGATCTGATTAAGCAAGGCGGAGCAACGCTTCCGGATACGACGAAGACCATCTGGGGCATGTTGAACGCCCAGCAGCGCAGTGTGCTTCGCACCATGGCCGAATTGGACCGACCAGAACCCGAGAATCAACTGCTCGAGTTTCTTCCCGGGATCAACTTTAATAGAGTGAATAAAGCGCTGAGGACACTACGCTCCTTCCATCTGATAGAGACACGGACACAGTCGGGAAGCGAGCCTTTGCTCGGGTTACACCCGATTATTCGCGAGTTTGTCAGGTCAAGCTTTCCGAAGAGAGAGCGGGAGAAGTCTGTTGGCGCGATCCTCGGCTTCCTAGACCGGATGATCGGCCGCTTCAAGGTTCTGCTCCCGCAGGACCCGTCTTACGAGATCCTGGAACATTGGATACAAAAAGCTGAGTTACAGATCAGATTTGGGCGCTTTGAAGAAGCCACTTCGACCATCGCAGAAATCGTCTCCCCGCTGATCAACCGTGGCTACTCAGAAGAGATGATCCGGATGACGATGCGTCTTCTCGACGATATCGACTGGGCGGAGGCGTGTTCTTCATACAAGGATTTCGATAACGTATTCGAAAAGTGCCTTACGCAAATGGTCCAGATCGGGCACGACGCTTCCAAGGACCTCTTAACACGCTATGAAGCTGCAATCCCAGGTAGGAGTTCGCAGTTCATCTTGCTCTGTGATCTCCAGTGCTATGCGAATTGGTATACCGGGCAATACGACTCAGCTATTCGATGGGGGGAGGAGGGCGAACGCCTAAAAAAATCGACATCCGTCGATACAAAGTTCTCAACGAGTCACAATCTGGCTCTATCTCGACGGGATGCAGGGCGCGTCTCTGAAGCACTTGAGAGCTTCCTTGATGGAACGTCGTTGGTGGTGGTGGTGAAACCGGGCGGGAAAATTCCAGACCAGACAGCACCCTTCTATGGCAATATCGGCCGATGTCTCTTCCTGATGAATCGCTTGGAGGAGGCTCTGATCTGCTATGTCAAGTCGGCTCAGTTACTCGAAGAGAGCCTGAATCAGGAGCACCTCCTCATCAACAAGGGTTACATTCGATGCTGGATTGCAGAATTGCTAGCACAGGCAGAGGAATTCGATCTGGCAGCAGCTTTGTATCGTGCCGCAATGTACATGTGGGATGATTCCTCCCCTCCTCGATCAGCTCAAGCGAAAGATAAGCTAGAGACCTTGGTGACCGAATACCCGGAGCTTCGCCCTTACCTTGACGAGGAGGGCGAGAGGGCTGAGACTACGTACAGGCGCTGGTTGAATCGTCAGTAGGCTCGACGATATTCCCTTCTCTATCCTTCCCAGCGCTCTCGAAACAATCATTCCTGTACTTTACATTGCTCCCCTATATCAGCCCACAATACGCACCCCATGCCCGCTACATACCGGCATGGGTTCGGCCAACTCGCCAAAACCTGTTAGGCGTTACTCGCCTACGCGAAAGCCGCAAAGACCGACATGACATCAAAAGAGCGGCGCGCGGTTTCGGCGCTCGCAGCCGCGCTCAAGGCAACATGGAAGGAAAGGAGAGGCAATGAGCACATTTGGCGACAATCTGCTCCAGTCCCTTAATGAGGCCCTCGCCCATGCAAAGGGCGACAGCCCTGCCATTCTCCACACTGTTGTGACTCCGCACGAGGTTCGGAAGCAGGCGCACCTGACGCAAGCCCAGATGGCACCGCTGATGGGCATGAGCCTATCCGGTTACCGGAAATGGGAGCAGGGAACACGGCGGGTCAGCGGCCCGGCCGCAACCCTGCTGCGTGTACTCGAAAGGGAACCGGAGGCGGTCAAGCGTGCCTTGCTTGACCCATAGAAACATCTGAATCACGCGGCGTCATGTTTCCCGATCCACTCACGGAGCGCCTGGTCGATCCGCGTCTGCCAGCCGCGACCACCGGCCTTGAAGTGATCGATTACGTCCTGCGACAGACGGATAGTCGTTGACACTTTCGGTTTGGCGACCGGCGGCCTGCCACGGCGGACAGTCGCCTTGGCGAATTTCTCCGGCCAGCCGTCCCCGGACAGGTCCGGTGCCGTATCCCGATCAAAATCTTGGGGTATAGAGCGTTCGTTCCCGTTCATTGGCTTTGCATTATACATACAATTTATAAGGGGCTTATATACAATCTTACCCACGCTCATACTGAGTCGTGGATGATTCCTTGACTCCGCCCTGATTCCCTGTGTAGCATACTCTCTCAGCACGAAAATGAAGCCGCCGTGGTCAGCTCGACACTGACGCCCTGGGCCGTCGCCAGGGAGACATCGGTTAAATCTCGGTCGGCGGCTCCATGTCCTATTATACACCCACTGCCGGAACGCAGGCACCACCCATCTTACCCCCAGCCCTTCCTTGACGGACAGGCCATAGCCCATTATATGGGCAAGGCTTACCCACACTCGTCTTGCTGCTGCGCAAGAATCTTGAGCGCTACCTTTATATTCATCGCGACACGTTTCATCGTGCCGATATAGAGGTCTGCATCTTGAGAGTAGAGTTCTGGATGAGTCCGCGTCAGGTCTCTCGAACTCGATAATTTCATTTGTCTAATGAAGTCTGTATAGGCACCAGTGAGGGCGCTGATCTCAAGGGTCGATAGCATGATGATACGAGGAAGAATGGTCCGATAGATTTCTGTACTCAACTCGGTCTCCATTTGCACGGGAAAAAGCATTCCTTTTTCCTTGTCCTCTTCGGCAGATTCTAAGAATATCTGTATCGGTCGAAGCATTGCCCGAAGTTCGGCTGTGAGCGCGCTCCGTATAGCTGTGCGTTCATCGGCATCTTTAGCCTCTGCTCTTTCCCGCTCGTACTGCCACTGCCGCTCCTGCTGTTTTCGGGCTTGACGCGCGTTATACAACAATGTGAGGATGACTCCGGCAAAGCCGACCCCAGCACCGATAACCGTACCAATGTTGATTACGGGGTCAGGCGTCATTAGAGAAAACTGCTCAAACGGGGCTATGTCGGGACCTACCACAAAATGAGCGTCAAGCACTTAGATCGGTATGTGAACGAGTTTGCCGGACGGCATAACCAGCGCCCGTTGGATACCATGACACAGATGAAGTGTATGGCGCGGGGGCTGATGGGAAAACGGTTGCGGTATCAGGACTTGGTAGGGTCTGCCAGATAATCCCACTGCTTCTTCGGCGGCCCCTGCATACATGCCTTCGCAATGTTCTCCGGTGTGTCGGGAATGAGATCCGGCATGGGCCGGGCAGGCCGTCCACCCTTCGCTATTCCAGCCCGTTTCTGGCGTGCCTTTTTTTGTTTTTTCATCGTCTCTTCCTTGACTTTTTCATTACAGACATTTTGAAAAGTTTGCAACTATTCGTCTATCTCTATTATACGGCGCCCAGTAAAACACTGTTCCGGGGTTAGTTCAGGCGAGGGCCGGGCCTGGTGGGAAGGTTGACATCCCTATTGATGATTCTTAGCTTTCTCCCTAGCGCGTAGAGAAGAAAGGAGTTTGGTATGGCCTTCCATATTCTCCCTCTTGAGGCTGCTTGGGAGGAGGGGCACAGGGAAAAATACACCTTCGCTATCTGTGGAAAAAGGATTAGAAACAATGATCGCGGAGACGGAGACGACTACCGCAATCTTTCTCTTTTCATGCAGGGCCATCGAACCGGAATAATGTGTCCCGATTGCTACGCCAAGATGAAAGAAGCGAATCTTCCGTAGAAGAGGAGCAAGGGGACTAACGAAATTTTCCGAGATAACTGTGAAGGAGATACCATGACAGAATTGGAGAGGATTCAAAGCCTTGAAGGACAAGTAACGGCCCTGAAAGACCTCCTTACTGCTGTTTTGCTAGGGCTTCCACAGTCTGGCGTGAATCGCCATTTAGTGAAGCAGGAGTTAGAGAAGTGGCTTGCTCGAAGGCACCTCAATACAAAGCCACCCGCTAATCATTTTGATGATGCCTACGGAAAACTTATCCGCCACTTTTTAGGTTCGTGGCCCATCAATTCTTGATAGCGCTTTGAGGATATTGACCCACGAGACCCGGACAGATAAGACACCACAGCCCCACAGGACATACTACGCGGCGCATCCAAAAATACATAGACTTCGGTAGATAGTAGATAGAGGGGACAATAATGGAAATTGGAGACGTGGTGAGGTTAAAAAGTGGAGGCCCGCTCATGACTATTACCAGCACTCATGAAGATGAAGAAGGGATCAAAACAGCGTGGTGCGAATGGTTTAAGGATGATTCTCCGCAGGCCCGCAATTTCAACATTGACTCATTAGAAAAGGCAGAGGAAAAAGCGGTAGATTGGATCGGCCCTCTTAAAAAGAGGAATCCGTAAGCGTTTCACGCCGTATAATAGAATAGACGCATGGTTGCAAGTTTTTCAGAATGTCTGTAATGAAAAAATATGAATATGAAAGAAGCAGCGGCCTTTGTTGGGTCACTGGTCATTATACTGGGAGTATTCGGCACAATGTGGTGGCAGCTTGCCAGTCAAATCCACGACGAAATCAGTCAGCTCGAATCCAAACTGGACACCAAAATTGAGCGGACGAACGACCTCCTTACGGACAATCTCCTCAAGCTCAACCAAGAGATGGGCCGATTACAAGGGGCCTCGCATACCCATATCAACCAACAGTAAAATCGTCCGCCCGGACAAAGAGGTCCACTCTGCACCTGCGTGTCACCTTTACGGTTCTAAGCCCGCCTGTATAATTCTCTAGGAGGCTCTCCTGTAGGGGGCTCGACTCAGGGCCGGAAGGGCCGTGGGTAAGATTATATATAAGTCCCAAATTTATCCACCCGCCCGAAGTTGAACGCTCGCGCAGGTGTGCAAAATTGACCTTCATCTAACCCTCCTTCGATATAAAGTGTACCAGCGTCCCCCCTCAAACACCATTCCAAAAGCGGGATTTAAGGGCGATTTAAGGCATGAAAAATGTCCCATTTCGCGCGAAAATTTCAAATTTCGCGAAAAATCCCTAACTACGCGTCCCGGCACGACTTTTTGGGATTCTGCCAGATTTCAGCATGAAATATTTCACGATTTCCCGGGTTCTGGGGGGAAGGGGGTCCTGAATTTTGCAACAAAATGACTCCCGAATTTTGCAAATCCCCACCGACACCAATCAGCCCACAATACGCACCTCGTGCCCGCTGCATACGCCTGTCAGGTCATTGTCCCACAAGGCACTACGGTCTATTGTAACTGCAATAGTTCACCTTGAGAGACATCATGCACGAGGTTCAATTACGCGACGCAAAGACTAGACTCTCAGCGCTGGTAGAAGGCGCGGCCCATGGAGAGACGACGATCATCACTCGCTACGGCAAACCTCGGGCCGTCATCCTTGGAATCGATGAGTGGAATCGTCTCTGCCAGGTGCCATCCTTTGGTCGGCTGCTGCTCTCTGCACCATTGGAGGACGGTGACCTGCCGCCGCGTGACATGAGCCCGCCACGGGACGCTGCACTCTAGGAACGGCTTTTGTACTTGGTCGATACCAATGTACTGTCGGTCGGGGCCCCCAGCCGGGTGGATCGGTCCACGACATTACATGGGGGTTAGGGAGTGCCTTAATTCTACCGCGCCCATATCAAGGGAGGGGACTGAGGGGGATTTCTCCGGCATGGCTACCTCAGGCAGAGCGAGCCGCTCGTGTCCGCCTGGGTCAAACATCTTCAAACTAAGACACTACCGGGGCGTCGGGTTGGGGCCCAGATGTCCCGCTTTTCCCGTATTCCCCCGACCTATACCACTGCGCGACCTCTCTACCTGGATACCCTACCACCCCACCGACCTTGATGTGTTTGGCCGATGGAGTGTCAGGGATGTGGCTCGGGAGTAACAGGTCGCGGCACAGGTGTCCCACGACCCCGCTTTGTGTCCATTCCTCTTTTGTCATATATGACGGATAGGAGGACCCCATGCAGACCCTTCCGGTGCGGCTCCGCGTCTTACTGGCGCTGCTGCTCGGCGTGCTGACGTTCGGCGGGGGGATCGTGGTCCGTGAACCCTTCAAGCGCGGGGTCGCGTGGCTGGAGACGACCCTGGATGACCCGACCGCAGGGGCTCACCTCTATGTCGGCCCCTATTATTATTTCCCCAACGGGCGGTACTACGCATGGCCGACGTTCCGGGTGCCCCGGCGGCAGTTCACGGTGCGGGAGCGCGCGATTCTGGACCGCTATGAGCGCTATCACTATGTGGCGCGGGATTTCCTGCCGGCGCGCTATTTCCACCTCTATCTGCGGGTGACGGACGAGTTCATACTCGACGTGCCCTATCGGGACTGGCCCTTTCCCATCATTCCCATCATATCATTCCCATCATAGAGTACTCCTATGCGGCGAACTGAGGGCCTAACTGACTCCTTCCTTAGAGCGCGCCGCAGCCTTGCTGAGCGGCTGTATCAGCTCGATCAGGGGCAGGCTGAGCGTCTCGTCCCATGATCTGATGTCGTCCGCCTGGGCACAGGAACGGCAAAACACCACCAGGTCCCCCTCGTAGTGACTCAGGATGCAATCATCCTGGCGTTCCTCACACTGTCGGCAGATGCCTTTAATCTTCATACTGCTCCCTCACTCTGCGGCCGCGTTGGGGTCCGGCCGTTCATCCTCTCCGATATACGTCGCCCCCGCCCCCAGAGAGACGGCGTAGTGCCCCGGCACGAAGGGCGGGCCCGGCTTCGTCGCGTCCCGGGGGGTGGACGCCCCCGTACACGCGACGACGAGTAGGCTGCCGCCCACCAGGAGTATCCAACTCATCTGACCCATCATCGCTCTTGTTCGCGCTCGGAATTTCCTAGTTTAAGGTCTTGTGATCCATACGGCACCTCCTTTGCTCCACCTTGGCCAGGAACTGCCTATCAAATCAGCCAAAGCGAACTGGGCACGTCGCATCACACAACTGGCTCTAGGTAGCCCTCGCTCTTAAGCCAGTAGGCATAGCGATTGGTGAGGTCGGGGAAGTGCTCACGATGCAGGACTTCCCCGACTGCCCCTGCCGCCTCGGCGGCGTCCAGGAATCGCTTTATTTTGCTGCCTTCCCGGACACCCCATCCTCCCTCAGCCCGGAGCCTCTGAGCCTCAGGCGTTAAGCGGAAGCGGTCAAACTGCCGTGGGCCGGTCATGGGTTGGCCTTTTCCTCAAACCTTCTCTAACGCCGATGCAGGGAACATCTCCCGCATCTCCGTACCGTTTATGGTCCAAATACACCACACTTGATGGCCTTTATCTATGTTTTTTCCGCTACTAATGACGGCCATTTTTTCGACTGTCATCATCGGCCCACCATCCTTTAATCTCACCTTGTCTCCAGACTCAAAAACCTGTTCATCCATGTGACTCCTCCTTCCTACGTTCCCAGTCCTGTAGGTCGGCTTAGCGGAGCGTAAGCCGACAAGCGGCTCAATCTCCCTCTCACCGCTTACCCTCATCCCAGCTATCGCGCAGTTCCCTTACGAACTGTTCGGAAGACTTCTCTCCTGTCACGCCGGGAGCAATGCCGAAAAGATCGCTCAGGGTAGGCAGTTGTTCGGTCGGGTCCAGCACTTCCACCTCTATTTGCCGCGTCTCTATGGTCAACGGCAGCTCTTTTTCCGCCCGCACCGCAAGGCAGAGGGCGATGGCTTCCTTAATAGTGTCCAACGCCTCGCCTTTTGTTTTGCCTCGACTGACACAGCCCGGAAGGGCGGGACATTCAACAATCCAGAGCCCGTCTTCGTCCCGATCAAGCGTCACGCTGAATTTCATTCTTCTCAATCCCGCGAAGCTTGGGCTGTCGGCTTACGCTTCGCTAAGCCGACCTACGACTGCTCCTCATACCAGATTGCGGCTTCTTCAATATCCGTTTCCGCCTCTGGCCGAATATATACCCTGAAACTCATAGCAGCCGTTTTTTCAGAGTCGCCACGACTTCGCTGGCTTCGCGCCCCCTGATGTTGTCAGATTCATACGCATCCAAGCGCCGATCAAGCTCATCTCTCTGTGCAGCGGTCAGCGGCAGGACGGCTTGCTCGGCGGCGATGCTGTCCCATATATCTTCTACCAGTTGTATTCTCTCGCCTATCGGGAGAGTGCGCAGGTCATCTCTCATTTTCAACTCCTCCTTGTTCGTACAGCCCTTTTCCCCCGTACCTCAAGGCAGAGGACGAGGACTTCCTTAATATTATTCAGCGCGGCGCCCTCTTCGTCCCGGTCAACCGTCACGCTGAATTTCATTCTTCTCAATCCTTGGACTTCCTTGTTGTGGCCTTGACGACTACGCCGCGTCTACCTCGATACACTCACTTTCGGAAGCGGGAAGGGGAATAGGCTCCCCGTGCTCACGCAGACCTTCCAGGTGAAAAGCAATGGCGTCTTTGATGAGTGCTGTCACTTCCTGGCGGGTCTCTGCCACCGCAATACACCCCGGGAGATCAGGGACATGAGCACCCCAGCTTGACTCACCTTTTTCGATAATCACGAGATACTGCATCATCTTACTCCTTCAACCCCGCCTGTTTCAGGATACTGTTTAAGGTACCAGGCGGAATGTCTACGCCGGGCTTGCCCGCAACGGTGACGGTACCGGGTTTGCTCGGATGGTGAAACTGACGATGGCTGCCTCTCGTCCGTACAAGATACCAACCGTCTTTTTCAATGAGCTTCACAAGGTCCTGCACTTTCATAGGTGGTCACACGCGCGAGGATGCTAACCGCAGGTTGAGGGAGTTGTGTTGGGAGGTTTTGAAGTGCATGAGTTGTAAATGGTTGCGATTCGTCCCGAGGATGTCGGCTCAATCTCCCTCTCACCGCTTACCCTCATCCCAGCTATCGCGCAGTTCCCTTACGAACTGTTCAGAAGACTTCTCTCCTGTCACGCCGGGAGCGATGCCGAAAAGATCGCTCAGGGTAGGCAGTTGTTCGGTCGGGTCCAGCACTTCCACCTCTATTTGCCGCGTCTCTATGGTCAACGGCAGCTCTTTTTCCGCTCGCACCTCAAAGCAAAGAGCGATGGCTTCCTTGATATTGTCCAACGCCTCGCCTTTTGTTTTGCCTCGACTGACACAGCCCGGAAGGGCGGGACATTCAACAATCCAGACTCTGTCTTCATCTCGATCAACCGTCACGCTGAATTTCATTCTTCTCAATCCTGCGAAGCTTGGGCTGTCGGGTTACGCTTCGCTAAGCCGACCTACGGGCTACTCCTTATCATCGGCCCGAGATTCAGGAGGCTTCCAGCCATCAGCCTGCAACCGCTGTATTACTTCCTCATAGTGATAGAAAGGCCCTGATATAAAGTCGTCGTCTCGCCAGCGGGCTAAAAAACGAAAGAAGGTGTCTCGACCCTGAGCCGATGGAAAATCTGCGATAGAGGTGTTCTTGAGCAGGCTCTTAAGCAATCCCGGAGTCCCACTGGCATTCCAATTCTGGCCGTTTGCCACGACAGCCTCCAATAGACCGTCAATTTGCTCTGAGCGAAGTTTGCCAGAAAATGGGAGGATGAAGTCATGAAAGTTCCCCTCTGAGTCTCTGAAACTCCCTGAATCTGCGTAGCATTGTAACGAACGCGGCCACAATTCCGGCAGCGCTTCCTGGTTCACCGCCTCGCATAATTGCTCCGGTGGCAGGGCCTTCATCAAATCAAGAAGGTGTTCCTGAAACTCCAGTAGGCGAACACCGGCTAACAGACGATAATCTGTAAGGCCAGTGGGAGTGATATTCTTAACTGTTTCTCGCAGTTCCGTCTGGGTAGGGTCATCGAGCTGACGCCAGAAATCTGGAAAACCCGCAAGAAAGCCGATGGCTCGGCCCCGCTCCTCAGGCTCAAGGGAATTCATGATCTGGACTATTGACGCTGATATGTCCGGCCAAGCACTAGGCGCACACTCACGAACCGCGATCAAGGAGTCAATGACCTTCTGCCTGCTGTCTTCCCATTCTGGAGGGATACCTTTCAGCAAAGACTTCGCCAGTACTATGCCAAAGTTGTTGACATTCTGCGGCCGGGTTTGAGCGAGATAACGTTGCTCAACATAGTCTCGGATTTTCAACCGATCAGTCGGAAAACCGACTGACTGAACATCAACGCCGAACCGTTCGGATATCGCTTTCCCCTGCAGAGGAGCTTGGGAGAGGACCAGTTCGATGGCATTGACAAGATGAAGTCGCACCATTTCAGGAGGAGGCTCGAAGAGGTCCGCCTCAGTGGAAAATGCCGGGTGTGCACAAAGGTTCCGGTCTTCGCGCAACCGGTCAAGCTGGGTCTTGGCTATGTGATTGAGAAGCTGAGGCTTTGTCGTCGCGTCGTCGATGATCTCAGTCTCCAACCTTACAAGCTTCTGACGGTCGTCATTGGCTGTTGCCGTGTCCCAAGTACGGAGAAAGGCCGTTGCTCCTAGTTCACCTAACGCGCTGAGTTCACGATACTTCATGATGAGGTCGTACACTACGGCCACCCAAGTTGAAGACAATGCAGCACGAAGCGCACCCGCTTTGTAGGCTTTAACAGCATCCAGGAAGTAGGGCCTTGAACGAGGGTCTCGGATGCGTGTCACCATTATGTCAAGGTCGACGAAGTTACTGTCCATGCCCATGATCTCCTTGCGAATATCTTGAGGCTTCATAGCCTCACTTACGTCTAATATCGTAATCCCCGGCTTCGACTCTTTCCACTACGGATCGTATGGCTCGATCTCTGTCCTCGCCCTCATCACCCCGAAGGCAGCTTATGAAAACCGATGAGTCCCGGCAGATTACGTCCTCCTTCATTGATTATCCTCATCCCAGCTATCGCGCAGTTCCCTCATGAACTCTTCAGAAGACTTCTCTCCCGTCACGCCGGGGCGATGCCGAGAAAGATCGCTCAGAGTAGGCAGTTGTTCGGTCGGAAGCAGCGCCTCATCGACCAAGGCCCGTTTCAGTGCGGGCAAGAACTCTTTCTTATGGCGTTCAGGCCAAGGATTCTTGGTACCTCTCCTCATGAGGATTCCCGGATGGGCGCAGTGCATTGTTTGAACGACTACGTCACCTACCGTAAGTTCAGAGACATTGGGAGCTAGCAATTTCACCCGCGCGCTTGCTGACCGTACCCCTCGAAGTACCCCCGCCACTTCCGCGCCAAGCGTTATTACAAGCCGGGGCCGTGCTAGACACAACTCACGCTCAAGACTCGGAATCGACCTCTCTCCCAATTCGAAGAGGCGTTAACGCTCATAACCAAGTGGTGCAACGGCACCGAGTTTTCGGTAACGGTTCACGTGGCCTGTCTTGAAAAGGAACACCTTCACAAGGTCGGTTATCCAGCAAGCGGTTCTCTTCAGTTTAAGCGGCCCCAGGAATAGATCTTCCAGTTCGCGCGTGGAGGGCTGTTTTCTCACTCTATTCCCATCAAACCACCGTTCACTCTCAAACGGCCCAAGATTGTCCGCAGCAGGTACGTCAGAGACTCCGTTGAGGAATTCAAACCGTGCTGATGGGTAGGCGCCCACAATACAAACGCCGTCCACCCCCGTGTCAAGAGGGACAACAGGCCGAAGAGGAGCACCATGTATGTAGCATGCATTAGGATCAAGGCCGACTTCCTCGGCATATCTTCGGTAACAGGATCGCTGCAGTTTTTGAATTTCGTCCATAGCTGTCCTTTCCAGGTTACCCAAAATGCTCAGCCAATTTTAGGTAGTATGCCAACAGGTAGAATAGGCGGTCATCCTTTTCATGGAAAAGGCCGTCTTTACTCTCTCATCCTCCTGCTCCTTGCAGTCCGAACAATCGGAGTAAGAGCGCGCGCGGGTTCTCAACCGGAGAGAACGCCCCTTTGAGTACCCGCCGGATGGCCGGCCGTTCCTTTTTCACTCCCTCACCGTTACCCCTTGTGTGCTTGGCGGTCGCAAAGCCTTGCAGCGAAGGCAAGCGCTTCCCGGCTGCATCTCCAAAGAAACGATACGTGAGCGTCATCCGGTGGGTTGTCTGGCTTTCGTGCCGCAGCATCCAGACAATACAGCCACTCGGCTTGTTAGCCAGGGCGATGTTGACGTTTTGGTACGCCCTTTTTGCATCGATCTTGGACGTTTTCAGCTGGACATGGCGCACCACACCGTGACACTCCAGCACCAAATCGTACCCCTCGTTGTCCACTTCGGGTCGTAACACCGCCACCTTCTGGCCGAACCCATACCACGCTTCTTGCAGCACCTCCGAGACAAAGACGTGCTCGGCCATCTGCTCATAAAAGGACGATTCCAGGGAAGTCTCGTTGCTCATCACGTCCCCCAATCAGACTGCTCAGTCTTTCAAGGTCTCTTCCATCAGACAGTTGGCCGTCTGACACGCCAGGAGCGCTTCCACGTCCATCTCGCCCGTGAACGGATTCCGCACCCGCGGCCCGAGTTCCTGCACCATGGGCAAGACATTCTCCTCCAGTTCCTCCGCTTTCGACTCCGAGAACTGGAGCGACGCGCCGGCTTGTATCAGCAGATGGGCGACCTGCCAGTTTTTGGTTTTGCGCAGCGCCAACTGGACGGCGGTGTGGTCCGAATCGTCTACGATCTCCAGGTCGAGTTCCTCCCACCGCAAGAGTTCCCGGACCATGGCCAGGCGTTCCTCGCGCGTCGCGCCCGGCTGCGACTCCCTCTCCGGCGGCAGCTCCCTCTCTGGCGGCAGCTCCCGGAAGTAGTCCACAGCGAAGAGCGCGGTATTCTCGTGATAATCCGAATACCTAGACACATCCTCATACTGCTCATGGAAATCACGGGCAATACGATGGAGCAGGGTGCGCCCGTCCTCCTCGTCTTGCTGGTTGATGTCCACATGCTTGTGGGTGAGGCAGTAGTGGATTTGTTGGGGGGTGGTCCCGTGGTGATACCACCACTGGTCCCAATCTGCACAGGGTGGCCGCTCCTCACCCGCCCCCACCAACCAGGCGCGAGGCCCCAGCCAGAACCCAGCGAGGCCCACGACCAGCAGACCGACCCAGAGCATCGGGGATTGCCATCGGATTCGCCAATGCGCCATACTCACGCCTTCCGTTCCTTATTTGCTCTCCCAGATGAACGGTGCCATCACGAACACCTCGTGAAAAAGGAGATGGTCAACAATCGTGAGGACAAAGAGGATGACCACCCAAAACACGATCCCGATGAGGGTCTGGCAATAGGCCATCAGGGGTATCGTCCGTCTCCCCCACGGGGAACGGGTGCGACGAGTAAGCCGCCGCCCCACCAGGAGTATCCAACTCATCTGACCCATCATCGCTCTTGTTCGCGCTGGGATGTGGCCCATCAGCAATCCCGGCGCTCCCCTTTCCGATAGGGCTCGTTCA
This sequence comes from Desulfurellaceae bacterium bin18, assembly GCA_002238415.1. Lineage (GTDB taxonomy): Bacteria > Desulfobacterota > Binatia > Bin18 > Bin18 > Bin18. The sequence continues at coordinate 171,908 of MPMI01000004.1, forward strand.
ACAGTGCACTCACCTGGCCCGGCCATCTCTCCTCAAACAGCATCCTTGCGTCAAACGGTATGGTGTCAATCCCCTGCAAGGCCCGAGGACCGCGCTCCTGCGCATGCCCGTGACCACACACAACCAACACCAGCGGCGATGCGGCCCATACTTGTTTCATGGTGTTCCCCGGTCGTGTCTCATGTTGCAAACTGCGGATCAGGAAACACGTCGGAGACTGCTCTCGGCACCCGTGGGTGCCGCTGACGGTTTCCTTACCACACCGGGCGAGCGCTTGTCCCTATCAAATGATAGGAAAATGGCCCCGCTCCGCCCTGGCGACCGACCGGGGCGCGCGGCGGCGTCCCGCAAGGCAATCCACTCAGGTACTGGCATACCCACGCCGAAACGATGGCTAAAGCGGCTGTTAAGGGCTGGGAAATCGCCCCGAAAGCACTCCCATCGCTGGTCGTTCTGCCCTCCTATCCGACCGATCCCGTTCCCTACGACACCGAGACCTGCCTGGAACTGATGCAAGCCAGTCTCGACTTCTACAGTTGGGTACGTACCACCGCCAACAATCCGGGTGTCTTCGCCGACAAAGAGGCCCAGGAGACCCAGGATAAAAAAAAGTCCTGACCGCCATCCAGCAAGCCTTTCAGCTCAACACCGGCCACGGCACGATACCCCAATGCAGCACTTGCCAACTCGCCGCCGCAGAGGACCCCGACGCCGCCTTCCCATGCGAAGAATGCCCCTTCCCGCTACCCGAGCAGTATTATCCGGCCTATCGCACCCTGATCGACGTGGCCGAGATCACCGAAGCGCCCAACCCCGACAACACCGAGGAGCCGCTCCGCTTCCTCAAGATCGACCCCGACTGGCTCGGCCTCGCCATCCAGGCCCGCCGCCTCTCGCCCCAGGATTTCGACCTCTGCCTCTACGTCAGGAGATTCGTTAATGCCGGCTGAGCATTTGCAACGGCTTAGGGCCGACTTATGAGCGCTTTTTGCTTTTGGCTGATCCAGCAGTGTTATAGCTGTGATGATGCCGTGATGAATTAGTCAGGACCCCCCTCCCAATGACCACCCCACGAGAGCGAGACGAAGGGTACATGGCCCGCAAAAACCGCGAATACCGGGAGCGGAAAAAGGCCCTACAAGGCGACTGGCCGACCCGCCGCGCCTGGCTCCATAGCCTGACAACCAGCCCTCCATTCTGCCCCTGCCCGAGCTGCACACGGGAGGGGAAATGACCGGCTGAGGATGCGCCCGAAATTTCATAAACCGTGAAATTTCACCCCGGATGAAATATGGATAAACTGATGCAAATCCTGGTCGCCACGCACGTCGGCGTCTTCCTTTTGGGCGTCCTGCTCGGTGGATTTCTGGTCTGGTCAACCCACCCCTAAAACCCCCTCAAACACCGTTCCAAAATCAGAAATTAAGGGCCGATTAAAGGCTGAAAAATGCCCCATTAAAGGCCGTTTAGGCGTGAGAAATCGTGAAATTTCGTGAGAAATGGGATTTCACGCCCATGAAATTTCATCCCCCGTGAAAAGTGGTGCAAATCCGCGATATCAGGCCATTTTTGATGAAATTTTGGGGCAAAATCGCGAAATTTCGCCATGAGATATTTCACGATTTCTCATGTTTCCAGAGTGGCACCCGAATTTTGGAAATCCGCACCGACACCAATCAGTCCACAATACGCACCTCGTACCCGCTGCATACCAGCATGGGTTCAACCAGTTCGCCGAAACCGTCCGGCTCATAGCCCTGGATGTCGGCGAATGTGGCGTTGGGATGGTCGATGCAGATTTGCGCCACACCGTCGCAGGCGCGTTCTCGCTCAGCATCGTCCAGGTCAACCAGGTCCACGGAATAACGCACCGCGTCAGGCGTATTATTGATGGCCGCGACAACATTCGGCACATGGACGTTCAGCCAGTAGTCGTCCAAGTGGGCACGCTCAATTCCCTGGCGTCTCTTGATAAAGAAGGTGAGCTTGGTGGAGTCGCGCGTCGTCGGACCGTCAACGTTGAGATGCTCGGTCACAAACAGATTACAGCCCGGTTGAATGGTGGCATAGGTGCTGAATTTATCGGCATCGATATTGGGCGGGGCCTGCCGTCCGATCGTGGTCTCAAAATGCTCTCGATCCCGGAACCACAGCTCGGCCATACCATCCGGCGGACGGCTGTCCGCATCGGCGCTGTCCGAGGGCGGATCAAAAAAGGTGATGCGATAGCGCTCCGGCTTGACCAGCGAAACGACATGCGGGGCGTGAATGTGTTCCCAGGCGTGGACCAGCTCGTCGTGCGAAATATGATCCAGACGCCGAACAGCGGCCATAAACTTCAACATGGTTTCCCTCCTTAGAAGCGCGCTTGCGGCACCGGCAGCCCAGGGATATCCGAACGCGCCCGAAAGACGCTGCCTTTGAGCTCGCGTTGATCATTGTTGGCGGTGACCACATACAGGTCCGACATGTCGGGTCCACCAAAAGCCACGCTGGTGACCGTTTTGGCCGGTACCTTGATGCGTTGATCGACCGTGCCGTCCGGCTTGAACCGCACGATTTCACCCCGTCCGGCCACCGTGGCCACCCATACCCCGCCTTCGACGTCAACGGTCATGCCGTCGGGCATACCCTCGGGTAGCTGCGCGAACAGTTGCCGGTCGCTGACGGTACGGTCGGCACGCACTCCATAGGCCCAGACGGCCTTGGTGGTGGAATCACAGTGGTAGAGCAGTTTGCGGTCCGGACTGAAGCCCAGACCGTTGGTCACCTCAACTCCCTCCCAGAGGTGCGTCACCTGGCCCGGCGGGTCAATGCGGAAGAGCGAGCCTGGCGGCGGTGTGCTCTTAAAATCGAAAGTGTGGATATCGCAGCCAAACGAACCAACCCAGATGCTGCCTTGGTCATCCATGGTCAGGTCGTTCAGGCCGAACAGCGGCTTCCCTTCCCATTCCCCAAAGATATCCCGCAGCGCGCCGGACTGCTCGTCCCAGTGCGCGAGCGACAGACCCGTCACCAAGATACCGCCGCCGGCATTCAAGCCGATGCCACCAACAAACTTTCGATCCGCCAGCAAGGTCTCAATCTCCCCGTCGGGGCTACGCCGGAAGACACCCCCGCCGCGCACATCGCTGTAATAGAGCCGATTCTGCTCATCGGTCCGGGGTCCCTCAACGAGCCCGTAGCCGCTGGCCAAGGTTTCAAATTCCATACGCTCCCTCCTTTTGTGTGACCGCTCACGTGAATATCAACATGATGAGGCGAGGGTAATCGCTCCGGGGGCGGAAGACAATGGGCGGGCCGGCCACAGACAAAGCCGCCGACTTTGTATAAGGTGCGCGTCTACTCCTTCATCGCGACGCTATCCGATGCAGCGAAAAGAATTTCCCTTTTATTATGGCTGGGCGGTCGTGGCCGTGGCCTTTGTCACCCTGGCTATCGGCGTGAACACGCGTACAACCTTCTCCCTGCTCTTTCCGCCCATTCTGGCGGAATTCGGTTGGGACCGGGGTAGTACGGCCGCGGCCTTTTCTTGCGGTTTTCTGGCGGCAACCGTGTACGCGCCCATAGTCGGCATGCTCATGGATCGCTGGGGGCCGCGCGTGGTCATCCCGCTGGGTGCGATTCTGGTCAGCGCCGGCATGGTCTCGATTACCCTGGTTTCTCAGCCGTGGCACCTGTATCTCACCTTCGGCATCCTGGTCGGCGGCGCGAGTACCTCTATCAGCTATCTCGGTCACTCCCTGTTTCTCCCCTACTGGTTTGTACGCCGCCGCGGGCTGGCCCTGGGGCTTGCCTTTTCCGGCGTGGGCGCCGGTTCCATCCTGCTCTTCCCGTGGGTGCAAAGCATCATCGACCAGGCCGGCTGGCGTGAGGCGTGTTGGGTCGTAGCGGGGCTCCTGCTGGTAGTCGTGTTGCCGTTGAATGTGATCCTGCAACGCCGCCGGCCCGAGGACCTGGGCTTGGCGCCCGACGGAGACGCCGTCCCAAGCACCGCTCACGGGGAGCAGCGCCCGGCTGATAACATCGTAGACCATGCCTGGGCCGCGACCGACTGGACCCTGGCGCGCGCCATACGCACCTCCCGTTTCTGGTGGCTGGGCGTCTCTTTTTTCAGCAGTCTGTACTCCTGGTACGCCATCCAGGTGCATCAAACCAAATACCTGACCGACATCGGCTTTTCACACGAGGTGGCGGCCTTTGCCCTCGGGTTGGTCGGACTGACCGCCTGCGGCGGCCAGATTGGCCTGGGTACACTCTCCGACCGGATCGGACGCGAGTGGGTCTGGACCATCAGTATGATGGGCTTTGTCCTATGTTACGTCATCCTGCTCAGCATGCCCGAGCAGCCCAGTCTGGTGCTGTTATACGCCATGGTCGCGGCCCAGGGCATGTTGGGCTACGGCACGGTCTCGGTGTTCGGCGCCATCCCGGCGGAGATTTTTCAGGGCAAACAGTACGGCCGCATCTACGGCACGCTGACCATTGCCGGCAGTCTGGGCGGCGGGACCGGACCCTGGGTGACCGGCCTGCTCTTCGACCGCACCGGCAGCTATACGGCCGCCTTCTGGATTGCACTGGCGTTTGCCTTTGTCTCCATTGGTGGCATGTGGATGGCCAGCCCGCGCAAGGTGCGCGTAGTGGCCGGCCAGGTGGAGCGCCTGGCCGCGCGGCGGGCTCTGGCGGAATAGAAGAACCCGGTCCTGGGGGGAGCAGGCTCTCCCGAGTTTATCTTGATTCTCCAGATGTAATCAGCCGCGTTCCGCTGCCCCGATAAGAGTACGAGCCTCTTTAAGGTCGCTCATACAGCACCCGTCCCTCCCGCAGAGCCCGCGCCAGGACATGGTTAAGGGAGTCACGCCAGTGTTCGACCTCATCACGGCTGTACACCAGAATGTCCTTTGCAACACCGAGGCCCGAGACGGCTCTCCATAGACGGACAGCTTCCTGGCGTCGGCTCCTGCCGTTGCCGAAGGGCGAAGACTCAATGACGAGCAAGTCTACGTCCGAGTCTTCGCGGGCGTCACCTCGCGCCCGTGAGCCAAACAGAATGACCTGCTCGGGATCAACTTCGGTCACAATGGCCCGCACCATGTCACTCAGAAGCGAGTCCGTCACCTGTGGGGTATATCTTTCCCTTCTCGTTTCCATGGCGATTTCATACCGTGCGGCGCAAGGATTCGTGCAGGGCTCCTCGTGCATCTTACCTTCTCTAGCCAGCCTCTAAAATAAGAGTTCATTTCACCGACTCAACGCCCCACCGTTATTTTGAATTGTAAAGCCGCCGTCAACAACAAGCGTGGCTCCATTGATGTATGACGCGGCCGGAAGGACAAGGCTCAGCGTCGCGTGGGCAACTTCTTCCGGGTCGCCGTAGCGTTTGAGCGGTACGCGCCGGCGGGCGAAGATGCCTTTTGCTTTGTCCGGGATGGCAGCGGTCAGACCGGTATGAATCGCGCCCGGACAAATGCAGTTGACGGTGACGCCCTGGGTCGCCAGTTCCACCGCCAGCGCCCTGGTGAGGCCCATAACGCCGTGCTTTGCCGCGGTGTAAGGGCTGGCAAAAGCGCTGCCGCCGACCGCTTCGGTCGAAGCAATATTCACGATCCGGCCGGCCGCGCTTTTTGTGAGATGGGGCAACGACGCGCGAATGAGACGCTGGTGGGCCGTCAGATTCACACTGAAACAGCGCTCCCAGACCTCTTCGTATCTGCTGCTCTGAATACGGGCAGAGGCATCGATACCGGCATTATTGACCAGGATGTCGAGCCCGCCGAAATGTTCGACAATCCGGGCCAGCGTCGGTTCGATCTCCGCGACGTTGGCGAGGTCCAGTGTCCAGCCCGTGGCCGTACCGCCGGCTTGGGTAATCTCCTCGACGACTCGGTCAACGCCGTCCGCATTTCTGTCCAATACGGCAACCTGCGCCTCTTCGTCGGCAAAGAGATGAGCGGTTGCCCGTCCCATGCCGCTGGCGGCCCCGGTCACTAGCGCAATTTTTCCTTTGATTGAGCGACTCAGCTTGCTTAGGCGTGGCATGTTCTGTGGCTCCTTTTGTCCCTCGCATCCGTCCTGTCTATGCCGGGACAGCTTACCTGTGGCCGGGTCGATACAAAAGACTCCAGCGGCGATGGAATCCGTCACGCACGTTCCTATCTTGTCTTGCTCTTCGGTCTCATCCCGAGTACACATGCCAGCAGCGAGACCACTCAGCCAAGGAGGGGAGTGATGAGATATCGAGCCGTAGCACTGTCGGTGAGCCTGCTCCTGATGACTGCTCTTCTGCTGGAACGCCCACACGTCGCTCAGGCGACAGACCCCCTCCCCCAACTTACGGCAGCGACGCTGGAGCAGTGGATGTCCAGCCTCTCAAATTGGGGACGCTGGGGAGAGGACGACGAGCTCGGTACGCTCAATCTGATTACCCCCGAGAAACGGCGTCAGGCCGCCGGGCTGGTGACCGAGGGCGTCTCGGTTTCTCTGGCCTTTGACCTGGCGAAAGAGGCCAGCACCAATAACGAGTTTCCGCTTGAGCATAGCCTCCTGGTGCATGAGAATGACGGTGGCGTCTTTGCCGAGGATATCTATACGATCCGGTATCACGGTTTTGCCCATTCGCATGTGGACGCGCTGTGTCATATTTTCCATCAGGGCAAGATGTATAACGGTTTCCCGCGCTCGGCAGTGAAACCCGACGGCTCGGAGCAGCTCGGCGTACAGACCATGCACCAAGGGATTTTTACCCGCGGTATCCTGGTGGATGTCCCCTGGCTGAAAGATGTGCCCTATCTCGAGCCGGGCACCGCGGTCCGCGTCGAAGACCTGGAAACCTGGGAACAAAAGACCGGCATCCGCATAGCGAGCGGCGATGTGCTGCTGGTACGCACCGGGCTGTATAAACGACGCCAGGAGGTCGGCTCCTGGAACCTCACAGAGCGGGCCGCGGGCCTGCACGCTGCGGTCGTGCCCTGGCTCAAGGCGCGTGATGTGGCGACGGTTGGTTCTGACGGCACGAATGAAGTCTTCCCCTCCGGGATCGAAGGGATGCCGTTTCCGATTCACCGCCTGGCCGTGGTCGCCCTGGGTATGCCGCTGTTGGATAACCTGAACCTCGAAGACTTGGCCCGTGAAGCGCAGGCACGCAAGCGCTGGACCTTCCTCTTTGTGGCTGCGCCCTTGCGCGTCCCCGGCGGAACGGGCTCACCCCTTAATCCGCTGGCCCTGTTTTAGACCGATGATGCTCTAGGCTGATGATGCACAGCCACGGAGGTCCATTGTGTTGAGCGTTGAAGCAATACGGAACGCCCTGACCGCCCATCAGCCCACGTCGAGTCGTTTCGATGGCCATCGCGGCTGTGCTGCTGTAGCCATGATACTCGTGGGACCGGAGGATCGACTGAAACTGTGTATGATCCGGCGGGCTGAAAAATCGGGCGATCCGTGGTCGGGCCATATGGCCCTGCCGGGCGGACGCTTCTCTCCCGAGGATGCCGATCTTCGCGTTACGGCCGAGCGCGAAACGCACGAAGAAGTAGGTCTGCGTCTGGACCCGGCCCATCGTCTGGGTTCGCTCGCCCCGCTCGCCATCCGGCTGAGCGGACGGGACCGGCCCTTGGATCTTTTTGCTGCGGTCTATTACCTGGGTCCGGCCGTCCCAACCTTGACGCTCAACCACGAAGTCGCCGAGGCATACTGGATGCCGCTGGCGCATCCCTGGGAGGTCGGGAACGCCACCCACCTGAAATTATCCGCGGACGGCAAGACGCTCTACTATCCGGCGATCCGTTTTCAGGACCAAATGATCTGGGGCATCACCCTACGCGTCCTGACCCTGTTCTCCGATGTGCTCGGCCGTCCCTTGCCGCATTTGGAAGAAATTCCGGGACTCGGACGCTAGAGCAGTTTCCACCGTAGTGTAGCGGTCGGGAAGCAAGAGTGTTAGGGTGGAAGTCGCCAGGAGGCCATATGCAAGCGTATTCATTGGACCTGCGGGAGCGGGTAGTGGCGGATCGGGAGGCGG
>MPMI01000037.1 GCA_002238415.1 Desulfurellaceae bacterium bin18
GTTTGTGGCTCCGCCGCTGCCGATCACCGGTGCCGTCGGCTCGCCGATCAATCCGCAAGCCATAAAATAGTAACCCACCTGGAGAATTGTTATGCCAGAAGTGGCTGATTTACACTCTCATCGCATTCAGGCCCAAGATGACCCGGTTGAACTGCTCTACGAGCGTGGGGTTACCGATGGCCTGCCCGTCGTACCGCCGACGGAAGACCGTGTCACGCGGATGCTGGCGGCAACGAACCGCGACCCCCAGGAAATCATTGGCGAAATCGGTCCAAACTACGGCCGGGCCAGTGTCGAGAAAATTGCGATTAATGCGGTCATGGCTGGCTGCCACCCCTCATATTTCCCGGTAGTGTTGGCTGGGGTTGAGGCCATGTGCGAAGAGCAATTCTGCATACACGGCATCAACGTCACGACCTTCTCGGCCTCGCCTATGGCGATTATCAACGGACCCATTCGCCATGAGGTCGGCGTCAACTGCGGCCATAACGCCCTTGGCCACGGTTTTCGGGCCAATGCCACCATAGGCCGGGCGCTGCGGCTGATCATTATCAACATCGGTGGGGCCAAGCCGCACGAGATCACCAAGGCGACCATGGGTCATCCGGCGCAGTACACATTTTGCGTGGGCGAGAATGAAGAAGACAGCCCGTGGGAGCCTCTCCACGTGGAAAAAGGCTATACCGCCGACCAGAGCACGATTACGCTCTTTGGCGGTCACTCACCCATGCAGATCAACGACCACGCCAGCCGCAGCGCGGAACAATTGGCGCTGTCACTCGGCTGGACCATGGCTGCACTGTGGAATCATAAAAACTATCCGCTCTTCTCCGATTCCGTACTCGTGGTGGGTCCCGAACACGCCAAAACGTTTGCCCAAGACGGCTGGTCCAAGAACGACCTGCGCCAATTCCTGTACGAAAATATTCGGCGGCCGTTGCGCGAACTCCGTCCGGGCGTCAATGGCGGCGAAGGCGTTGGGGTCAGCATGCTGCGCACACCCAAGAAAGACCGCGAGCCCCCAACCGATGACACCCTCTTTCCGAAGTTCCCTAAAGCGGAGAACATTGTTATTATCGTAGCCGGTGGTACGGCCGGTCGATTTTCCGCCGCGGTCCAAGGCTGGGCCGGGTTTGACGCCGGTAGCCGGATTACAACCAAGGAGATAAAAAAGTAAAGAGGAGGTACGCTATGGGCGAGATGTTACTCGATCCGACCGATACGGTCGAACGTTCTCAGAAAGACTTTGCGCCTCGGCTCGACTCGCTGGCCGGGACAACCATCGGCTTGCTTGATATCAGCAAAGCAAAGGGCTCCTTTTTCCTCGATCGTGTCGAGGAGGTGCTCCGCGAGCAGTATGGCGTCAAAGAGGTGTTACGGCGCATGAAGCCCACGGTCACACGCCCGGCACCCGAGCCTATTCGGGTGGAGTTGCGCGAAAAGTGTGATGCCGTCATTGAAGCCCTCAGCGATTGAGGGGCCTGCATATCGTGCAGTTCGCACGATGTCATCCACTTTGAAGAAAACGGTATCCCAACGGCAAACGTGACCACTACGGAATTCATTGGCGCGGCCAACGCGCAGTGCTCCGCGCTGGGGATGGCTCAGTATCAGCCTATTTTGGTTACGCATCCGATTCAGCCTAAGACCGAGGCCGAAGTCAGAGCTTTGGCGGACCAGGTCATTGACCAGATTATCGGCAAGCTGCTCAAACACAAAGAGCAACAAGCGGCGTAGACTACGCTTACCGAGCAACCGCAAGAAAAAAGAGGCAGTCTACATCGGACTGCCTCTTTTTTCATTTTATGAAGAAGGGTCTTGTTACGCTGCTTCTTTGAGCCGTGGCCGGGCGATAATGGGGTGATGTAACGCACGTCGTGGAATTTCAACCGGTCGCTCGGCTTTCTGCTTGTTGAGGCCACGCCGGATGTACTCGGGATCAATCCCGAGTACGGAGCAGATGTTCACAAATGAGAACGGCCATTGATAGTCGTCCGTAAAAAACCACTGCTCCGCTTCCTTTGCGATACGATAATCACGAAAACGGGGTGTCCCAAACTGTTTCTGAAAGCACTCAATCGCGTCCTCCAGAACGGCTTGCATGAGCGCAACTTCTCCGCGGACGTAGGAGTACTGACGTGGTGAACTGTGGAACTGTTCGGGTAAAACGGCTGCCGGGATGAGGGCTTCTCGTTCTGCCAGTCTCCCCCGCTCAAAAAGAAAACGCCTCGCTTTTGTTTCGAGGTCTGGTGTCTCGTAAGAAGTAGAAGCGACTTCGCGTGAGTCAGTAGACGCTGTTTTCATGTATCGATCCTCCCTGATTGTCCCTCTATCCCTTGTATGAATATTGGTCCTCCCTGATTGCCTTCCTATCCTTTGTACCCGTTGGCTTCTCATTTTCTTTCCTCTTCTTACTCTCAATAGACGTTTCCCATCCATTAAAATTCACGCTGCATGAATAATCGTCAGACACACCAGCCCTTGATATCGAGCGGTGCTTGTGTGTACATCGGCACGTCTTGACTCACGCGGTAAGGAGCTTGGCACGTATGCCCACACACACCTCTTTCGCTGATAACGCAGAATGGATCGGCGCCGTCGGGGTTAGCCTATTGCTGGGAGCGTTTTTCCTGAATCTCTTTGGCTGGATGAAGAGTGATTCCAGGGCCTATCAAGCGCTCAACGCCATTGGGGCCGGGATCGCCTGCTATGCCTCGTATCTGATCGACTTCCTGCCTTTTGTTGTGCTGGAAGGAACCTGGAGCCTTGTTGCTGTCAGCGCGTTCATCCACAAACGAAAGGCGTGAACACGCCCCCCCTTTCTTGCGAAGCCCTGGACTCTTACTCTACCATTTGGACGAAAGAGGATTGCCTATGGATGGAGGAGCCGCTGTAAGGCGGAAACGAGCTACATCGCGTTTTGTCCGTAACACCTTCCTGACCGGACTGCTGATTCTTATTCCTCTGGTGGCGACGTATTTATTGGTCGCCTTTTTGTTTGACCTCCTCAGCGGAGCCGGTGCGCCCATCATGCGGACCCTGTTTGGTCCGCTCCAACGGCTTGAAAGCTTTTGGTGGCTGGAGCCGATTACGCCGGTGGCCAATATTGTCCTGGCCCTGGCTATTATCTTTCTCCTGGGTCTGGTGGGCACGAATTTTATCGGGCGACAGATTTTGGATGCGGTGAATACCCTGATCCTGCGCCTGCCCCTTGTGAGCAGCATCTATAGCGCAGTCAAACAAATGGTGGAGACCTTTCAGGGACCGTCCGGCAGCTTTCAGCGCGTCGTTCTTCTCCAATATCCGCGCCAGGGGATGTGGGTGATGGGGCTGGTTGCCACGGAACGGGACGACACGCTGGGACTCTCCTCTGCCCCGCAGCTACTCTCCGTCTTTATTCCCACTACACCAAACCCAACCTCAGGGTTTCTGGTTATGGTGCCGCCGGAGGAGGTGGTTGAAGTCGATTATACCGTCGAAGAAGCGTTCAAGTTCATTGTCTCTTCCGGCATTGTTGGTCAGCCCTTCGTCCTGAAAGAGGTGGTGAGTACTGATATAGCAAGCGTGCCAGACTTGGACGGTGAAAAAGAGGAAGGAGTTCTATAGATGGACAAGATAGTTATCAAAGCCTGTCTGAATGGCGTGCGTGGTCGCGAGCAAAGCCAGAACGTCCCGTGGACGCCACAAGAAGTTGCGGCCGAGGCCAAGCGCAGCGCGGAGGCGGGCGCGTCCATCGTTCATATCCATGCCCGCACAAATGATGGTGGTATCAGCTATGACCCTGAGTGGTATGCGGAAGCCGACCGCCTGATTCGGGAACAGACCGATCTTATTATCAATCACACCACCGCGCGCATGCCAAATGCGTCGATTGATCAGGTGTTACGCTATCTGCGTGAAACGCCTGACCCGGTTGATATGATCTCCCTCAACACCGGGAGTATCGCTATCAATACGCCGCTGGTGAATGGCACCCGACAAACGATGGCGCTTCCGAACTCCTATGAGGATATTCGCCAGACCATTCTTGTGTGTCGCGAACGCGGCATAGTACCTGAGCCGACCGTCCTCGATACGGGTTTTTTGTCCAATGTCGTCTTGCTTGTAGAAGACGGCCTGCTGCCCACTCCGCACTACCTCCTGGTTGAGTTCTCAGGACGATTTGGTGCTGGCTTTCAGATCATGCCGGGCACGCCGCGCAGCTATGCCTATATAACGGACTGCGTCAAAGAGGTCTTTCCGAATGCCACCTGGATTGCCCACGGTATAGAGGACAGCGTCTTCACCATTGCCGGCCTGGCGATTACCACCGGCGCACACGTCCGGGTGGGTTTCGAGGATCGGGCAACTCGTATCGATGGCTCCGTAGCGAGCAGCAACGCTGATTACGTTTCGTGGGTGACCGAAGTCGCCCGGGCACATGGACGCGAACCAGCCACGCCGCGGGAAGCGCGGCAGATTCTTGGCGTACCGCACCATCCATAAGAAATCGTCCGGAAGGTAGCCAGAAGGTAAAGCGTATGACGACTCCGTATTATAAACAACACTGGATTGAGATCGATGCGGCGCGCCTGTCGGTCTATGAGTCTTTATTGCGCTACGAGCCGCGCATGGAGCCGCTGCTGGCCCCGCTTGAGCTCCAGCCCGGCCTGTCTGTGCTGGATGTCGGCTCCGGTCCTGGCTCGACCACCCTGGAACTGGGGCGACGGGTCGGTCCCACAGGAAGAGTCGTTGGGGTTGATATTAACGCGGAGTTCGTCGCCCAGGCCGGTGTGAAAGCCCTGGAGGCCAGCCAGCCGCAGGTAAGTTTTCAGCAAGCCGACTTTCCTCCTCTGCCCTTTGATTCCGGGATGTTTGATCGGGTCTTGTGTAAAAACGTCCTCGAATACGTAGACTCTGCCCAGCAGACCGTCCAAGACATTGCGCGCGTCACTCGGCCAGGTGGAGTCATTGTTCTCATAGATAGTGACTGGGAGATGCTCGCCCTGGATGTGAGTGATGAGGCGTTACACGACCGCGTGCTCGCAGCGATTACAACCACAGCCATGCGCGAGCCACGCATCGGACGCAAGCTGCGCCGGCTGTGTACGCTCGCAAAGCTCCAAGACATCAGGGTAAAGATATTCGCCAGTCCAGATGTCAAAGGACACGCCATGCGTATGCTGGAGAATAACTGGTACCAGTACGCCTGCGACTCTGGCAAAGTGACTCAGGCTGAGGCAGACGCTTGGCGAGAAGACGTTCGTCTACGGCTGAAGAATGAAGAATACTGTTTTTGCTTGCCGCAGTTTGTGGTGTCCGCGCGAAAAGCAGAATGACGAACAGGCTAGGGGAGAAAGCGAGGTAGTATTCCAGCTACCTCGCTTTCTGACTCATCACAGCGATTTACCGCTCCTGCCAGGGCACCTGCTTTTCAAAGGCATGACCGACACGTAAGAGGGTGGCGTCATCAAAATGGCGTCCGGTCAGCATGAGGCCGACCGGCAGACCATCAACCTTCCCGCAGGGAACGGTGAGTGAGGGATGACCGGTCATATCAAACGGTGCCGTGTTGCCGAGCATATTCCAGCCGAATTGTAGTGAGTCGAGCGGCCCCATATTGGGAACATAGCGATGGGCCGTCATCGGCGTTGTTGGCATCACAAGGATGTCGAAGCGTTCGAGGACCTGGTCATAGGCGGCCTGGAGGGCGCGTCGTTGGTTTTGGGCCTTGGCGTATAAACGGCCATAATAGGCTTGGTTCAGATAACTGCCGACCAGGGTCACAAACTTGGCTTGGTGGGGCAGGTCCTGAGCCTGGGCCTTGAGCGATTTGCCTAAGGTATTCATCAGGCTTTCATTGTATAACCCCTTCCAGTGGTAGCCGACACCATTGCCATACACCAAAGCCGTCATCCCTTCAGCAATTAAGGCCCAGGTAATCCCACCGGCTTCAAGATGGGCCGGAATAGAGACTTCTTCCGCCTGCGCCCCAAGGTCTTGCAAGGCGTTGACGGCTGCGTGGACCTTTGTGTCAACATCCGGCTGTGACACGGGTGTTACAAATCCCTCTTTGACGACCCCCAAGCGAAGACCCTGGATGCTCTGCCCCAGGACTTGCGTGTAGGGTTGCACCGGAACCTCGGATTGGCGTGGGTCGAGCGGATCTTTCCCCGCAATGACTTCAAGCAGCAGGGCGGTGTCTGCCACGGTTTCCGCCATCGGACCGGTGTGGTCAAAGGTGTTATCGATCCCGACGATACCCGTGTATGGAACGAGGCTATGGGTCGGCTTGAGCCCTACGACACCGCACCACGAGGCCGGAATGCGAATGGAGCCACCCTGGTCCCCGCCGATAGTCAGGTCAATGTCAGTATACGACAGGGCGGCCCCGGAGCCGCCGGACGAACCGCCGGCCATATGGTCGGGATTATGCTGATTACGGGTCGGGCCATAGGCGCTGGTATGACCACCACCCGAGAAGGCAAAATTGTCCATATTCAGGATGGCGGTAATCTCGCCGCCGGCATCAAGGATGCGGGTGATAATAGTCGCATCAATGTCCGGCACATAGCCGCTCAGCACCAGGGAGGCACACGTCATGGGAATACCGGCAATACTCACGTTGTCCTTAATGCCGAGGCGCTTCCCGGCCAGCTTGCCCGAAGGTGCGCCCTTGATGGAACAGCGCCGGACTATGGCGTTGAGCGGGTCGTCCGCACGGCTCGGACGGCTACCGGGCTCGCGCTCACGATAGCTAATCTCCGGCAGGTTCGCGGGCGCTTGGTCGAGTGCGTCCAGGGCGGCAAACATATCCGGCAGCATGGCCTCATACGCCTCGGCCTCTTCCGCACTCAACTCGAAGTGGTTGGCCTGAGCCAAACGGTGGAAATCATCTTTGGTCGGTTTGCGCAGTGACATAATATCCTCTCTTTCGTGGCGTGCTCTCTCCTTTGGACATGGCATACCTTGGCGGACTTTGTCCAGTGGAAACGAACGAATCAAGGAATTTCTGCTGGATGGGCAGGCAGAGAGTATGCTAGAAAGCCGCCTAGCAGTGTGCGCTGACTGTCGCTCAAAAGGAGGTTCCCCATGCCATTGTCCCACATCCGCGTGATTGACCTGACCCGAGCCCGTGCCGGACCGACCTGTGTGCGCCAGTTGGCCGATATGGGCGCTCAGGTGATAAAAATCGAGCAGCCCCAAGACGATGGCGAATGGGGTCGGCACGGCTTCGATTTCCAAAACCTGCACCGCAATAAACGCTGCATGGTGCTCAACCTGAAGGATAAGCGTGGCAAGCGGATTCTGAAACAGCTCGTCAAAAAATCAGACGTGTTGGTGGAAAATTATCGGCCGAATGTCAAAAAACGTCTCGGTATAGACTACGAATCTCTCCGGCCACTGAACCCGCGGCTTGTCTACGCCAGCATATCGGGCTTTGGACAGACCGGGCCCTATAAAGATCGCCCCGGCTACGATCAGGTTGCCCAGGGAATGGGAGGGCTGATGAGCATCACCGGGCAGCCTGGAGGCGGCCCGGTCCGCGCCGGGATTCCAGTGGCCGACCTGAGTGCCGGGCTGCTGGCCGCCCAGGGTATCTTCGTTGCCCTGCTCGAACGCGAACGGTCAGGAGAAGGCCAGTGGGTCCATACCTCACTGCTGGAAGCCATGGTTACTATGCTTGACTTTCAGGCCACGCGCTGGCTCATGGGCAAAGAAGTGCCGCCCCAGGCCGGTAATAATCATCCAACCGTGATTCCCACCGGCACCTTCAAGGTCAAGGATGGTCACATCAATATTGCTACCACCAACCATATGTGGAAGCGGCTGTGTGAGGTGCTGGGTGATGCCGCCTTGGCCGAAGACGAACGGTTTTCCTCTCCGGGCAGGCGCTCGAAAAACCGGGATGCCCTGACCCCCATTCTTGAAGAGAAACTCAAAGACAGGACCGTGGACGAATGGATTGATACGTTGAACGCGGCTGGCATTCCGTGCGGTCCCATTCTGTCTATTGATAAGGTTTTTGACAATGAACAGGTCCGGCACCTTGGGCTCGCGCATGCGATTGAGCACCCGGCGCTCGGGCCTATCCAGATTCTTGGTCTGCCGGTAACGCTGAGTCGGACTCCGGCCAGCATTCGCACGCCGACCGCGGAGAGAGGCCAGCATACGGACGAAATTTTGAGAGAGCTGGGGGTGGATGAGGCAGAGATCGGGCAGCTTCGCAAAGACGCGGTAATCTGATCCGTTGCCCTACTTAAAGGCGTGAAAGGTCAGGATGGTGAACGTTTCCCGCACGTGCGGGATCTTCTGGATCTGCTCAGTCACCAAATGTGACAGGTCCTCAAAGTCATCGACGTAGAGCTTGACCAGCAGATCATAGGCTCCCGAGATGGAATACGCCTCAGAGAAGCTTTCCAAATCGGTCACCCGATCCGCGACCTCGGCCAGGGTGCCCGGTTCCACTTTCATCATTAAGAAGACAGCGCGCATAGCCTTTCTCCCGATAGTGGTCAGAGGTCATGAGAATTATACCAGGCGAGGCCGCTGAACTGCACCCCGCCTGGATTCCTTCACACGCTTTGGCTTACTGCATGTCGCCCATCAGGTCGAAATGCACTGTGCGGTGTGCGAAAAGCCAGCGATCGCCTTGTTTGACAAGCCGGTCCTCATAACGACCGGCAATACCATTGACTAACGCACTCTCGCCTTTGGAGCGGACCACGACGATATAGCTCTTTGCGGTCGCCTGCTCTCCATCGACTTTGATGATTTCGTTCATCACACAATGCTTGAGCATGGGCGCGCCGTCTTTCATCGCCATCCGACCGGGAACTGTATCAACAAAAGCCCGCAGTGCCTCTTTTCCCGTATGCACACCGGCGACATCTCCACCGTCAAAGACGCCATCCTCAGTGAACAAATCGACCCACTGGTTAAACTCACCACCATCAAAATGATAGCAATAGTTTGCGATCGTCTCGTGAATCGCGTCCTTTTCTTCGAGTATAGATGCCATAGCACACCTCCTTTGTTGTTTTGTTCGTGTGTCTCGTTTACTCTCCACAACGGTAGCGAATCCAGTAGTAATTCCTGACTATTTTGGCGTTCTGCTGGACGTCGTCTTGCTGCTGACCCTGAGTTTCCTCGGCTTTTTCTCCCTCATTGACCACCTGATAATTGGGGCAGTCGCTCTCGATGCTGGCCAACAATGTTGCTCTTACTTCTTGCTTGGGACGGCTCCCGAGCGGCTTCATTCCATCCCAATCCAGTTCAAAGCGGGCAAATTCCATGCGCTTGGCCCGAATTGGTGGGTCGGTCGCAGGCTTGGCACTCAGAAACGGCACCGAGAGCGTGGGGGTCTTCGTCGAACCGCACGCCATGATGAAAAGAAGGCCCGTAGTGAGGGTGAACCCTACCAGTTTTTGCATACGCTTTCCCTCTCTCGTCGTCCCGTATACCCTGCCTCGCAAATCACCACCACCAGGACAGAGAACGTATCATGCGCCGCTACCGTTCTGCCAGCGTCTTCCGGGGCGGGTATACGTCCTTACGGCCAGGTGCCTTCTCCTCTCCTCTTTTTTTGTTATAGTGAGAGGGGCGACAGCATATGGAAACAGCGCTCGAAAATCTCCTGAATCGACTGTTGGAAGCGGAACGTGCGGGGCATACGCTCCTTGATACGTTAAGCCAGACAACCGCCGAGTCGGGCCTCAAATCCTTATTTACCAGCTTCACCGAAGTTGAGGTCAGCGACGTGTCTATCCTGGAGGGACTCATCCGGCTGCACGGTGGAACGCCGTCTACGGCAATCGGAGATTTCGCGCAAAAAGTCCTCCGGATTGAGGGTCTCCAGGGTCAGATTGACCTCCTGTCACGAGGCCAGGCGTGGGTCGCTCGCACGGTTGAACAAGCGCTCGATTTACAACCTCCTCCAGATATCGCAGCCTTTCTCAAGGAGATGGCCAATCGTCATCGACACAATGTGGAGTGGGCTCGCGCGGAAGCCATACGGACTCTTGAGCAATAAAACGAATCAGCGACTGCCCCTTTTGCTGGGCGGCTTGATTCTTGTCCAATTCCTGAGCATGGAGGCGACCATTCCCCTGGATGCGGCCGTCTACCAATGGCTACAGTCGGCTCGGTCGTGTCATCTCGTCCAGCTTGGCATGCAGTGTAAAGACTCTTCCCTCTGGTATCTGATTTTATTCGGCGGCCTGGGCATCTGCGTGCTTGGGCTGCAACGGCGTTGGACGGATATCGCCCACGCCTTACTCATTGTTTTGAGTGGGGCCTTTCTCTCGGAATTGTTGAAAACCGGGCTGGACCGCGCCCGGCCCAGTGCGCTGCCAGCGTGGCTCGTCGGTAATAGTTTCCCCAGCGGGCATGTGATCAGCGCGGTCCTCATCACTGGTACCTTGATTTTTTTCCTGGCTCGCAAAGATGTTCCCGTCTGGCTCAGGGTATGGGGTAGTGGGATCGCGCTCTGTCTGTCCGGCGTGATCATCTGGCAGCGGCTCTATCTCGGACATCACTGGGTGACCGATATCATTGGCAGCCTCCTCATTGCCGGCGCGTTGTTGAGTGTGGCGTTGCGCCCGCCTGCCTTCTTGCAGTCCGCCCGCAATGTGGTCTTCCTGGGTCTTGTCTCCCTGCTTTTCTATCAAATGTTCTATTTTTTTCCGCAGACACGGGTGCTTCTGCCGTCTGTCCGGTCTCTTCAGACCGACCCACTTGCCGTATTCTCTTTTGGGAAAAACGCGCCACAGGAAGACTTCGGCGGAGATTGGGGCCGGCATACCCAAGAGCCGATTGGTCTAATCTCCTGGGCTCGGCAGGGCGACGCCCGTATTACCCTGACCGTTCCGCAAGGAGAGGGGGCTGCCCTCCACGTCGTCGCCCGGCCATTTGTGAAATCAAAAGCATATACCTGCTTCCCGCTCGATATCATCGTGAACGGGCAGCTCGTCCAACGCCTGCTCCTGTATAGAGGCTGGCGTGAGTACACCATTCCTCTTCCGAACGGTTGGATTCGTCCCGGAGACAATACCATTCTGTTCCGGACCGGGGAGGACTTCCCTATGGATGAGGCTGACCGGCGGACCGTGGCTTTCCACTCGGTACAGCTCTTATAGGGACGATACATTGGCCGCTCAACCAAAACTGAAAGATATCAAGGACTACTACGCCGCTCTCGAAGCCTACGGGAAGCAGGGCGTAACGCACGAAGGAGCACTGCGGTCCGCGTTTCAGAATCTACTGGCCGAAACCGGTCGGCGGACCGGCTGGACGCTGATCCCGGAATTGGCGAGCGGTTCCATTCGGCCCGATGGAACGTTTCGTGATGAGTACTTCCTGAATCGTGGTTACTGGGAGGCCAAGGACACTAACGACAACCTTGAGGCCGAAATCCAGAAGAAAATAGTAAAAGGCTATCCGCTCACCAACATCATCTTTGAAGACACCCAACGCGCCTACCTGTACCAGAACGGGCAGGTTGCCATGCAGGCCGACCTGACCGAGCGTGCCCAGCTCACCAACCTGCTCATTGCCTTTTTCTCCTATACCGAACCTGCCCACGAGGACTTCAGCAGTGCGGTGGACGATTTCAAGCAGCGTGTGCCCGACCTGGCGCGTGGCTTGGTGCAGATCATTCAGGACGCCCACGCCACCAACACCGCGTTTCAGAAAGCATTTAAGAGCTTCTTTACCTTGTGCCGGGAGTCGCTGAACCCCAACCTGAGTGAAGTCGCGGTTGACGAAATGCTGGTGCAGCACCTTTTGACCGAGCGGCTGATTCGGACGATCTTCGACAGTCAAGATTTCATTCGCCGCAATGTGATTGCGCGTGAGGTGGAAACGGTTATTGACGCGCTGGTCAGCAAAGCCTTTAACCGGCACGAATTTCTCAAATCCCTCGACACCTTTTATCTGGCTATCGAGTCAGCCGCCAAAACCATCGAGAACTTCAGCGAGAAACAACACTTCCTGAACGCCGTCTACGAGCGCTTCTTTCAGGGCTACTCGGTCAAGGCCGCAGACACGCTTGGCATCGTCTACACGCCGCAAGAGATTGTGGACTTCATGTGTGCGAGCGTGGAGCAGGTGTTGCAAGACGAGTTTGGCAAAACTCTCAGCGACACAAGCGTGAACATTCTTGATCCGTGCACGGGAACCGGAAACTTCATTGTGAACCTGCTGCGTCGCATCCCCAGGCGTGACCTGAAACGCATATACGCCGAGCAGTTGTTCGCCAACGAAGTCATGCTGCTGCCGTACTATATTGCCGCGCTCAACATCGAACACGCCTATTACGAACGCACCGGTGCGTATGAACGGTTCGACGGCCTATGCTTCGTGGACACGCTCGAACTGGCAGAGGGCAGCGAGCAACAATTTGCGTTTATGACCGAAGAGAACACCGCGCGGGTGGAACGTCAAAAGACCGCCCCCATTACGGTTATCATCGGCAACCCGCCCTATAACGTTGGGCAAATTAACGAGAACGACAATAACAAGAACCGGAAATATAAGGTTATCGAGAAGCAAATCAAGGATACATACGCGAAAGATTCCACAGCCAGTAACGTAAACAAGCTATCCGATGCCTACGTGAAGTTTTTTCGCTGGGCTGTTGAGCGCCTGGAAGAGCGAGACGGCATTGTCTGCTTTGTGACCAATAATAGCTTTGTGGACCAAATAGCCTTTGATGGCATGAGGAAAAATCTTCTTCAGGACTTCACAAAGATTTATCACGCCGACCTGCACGGTAATGTTCGTGAGAATCCCAAGCTGAGCGGCACGACTCATAACGTGTTCGGCATTCAGGTTGGTGTCGGCATCACCGTTGCCATTCGCAAAGCGCAACACGCCAACCGTTCCTTGCTCTACCATCGTGTTCCTGAAGATTGGCGCAAGGAAGAAAAGCTGTCCTGGTTAGCAAAGAAGCAAAATGTTGTAGCGGTTGAGTGGCAGGACCTACGGCCGGATGCGAATCATACCTGGCTTCTTCCTCCACACAGTGACGAGTTTCGGGCGATGCTCCCTATCGGGAGCCGAGAGACGAAGGCGAACAAGGGAGCAAACGAAGAGACGATTTTCAAGATTTTCTCCCTCGGCGTAAGTACCAACCGGGATGCGTGGGTCTATTGCTTTGACGAGGGGCAGCTAGCCGATAAAGCTGGACAGTGCATTGAAGCCTATAACAGCGAAGTTGATCGCTGGAAAAGAGCCGGTCCTCCCAAAGCCATAGATAGCTTCGTAGACAGCGATGAAACAAAGATAAAGTGGAGCGAGGGACTCAAGAACACATTGGCGCGCGATGTTTATGCTGAGTTTAACAAAGCAAAAATTAGGAACGCGCTCTACCGACCGTTTATTAAACGGTTTGTATTCTTCGACTCTGTAATGAATGAGCGCAGATACGTATTGCCCCGGATTTTTCCGACGCCAGCAACAGAGAGGGAGAACGTTGTCATTTGTCTTACAGGAATAGGCCCCGAGAAGCCCTTCATGGTCTTGGTTAGCAATCAACTCTTAGATTTGCACCTTGTAGGAGCTGGGGCCGGGACACAAGCCTTTCCCTTTTACATGTATAGCCAAGAAGGAAGTAGCAAACGTGAAAATATCTCCGACTGGTCGCTCAAACAGTTCCAAAACCATTACCGGAATCCGAGCATCACGAAGTGGGATATTTTCTATTACGTGTATGGGCTCCTTCACCATCCCGGCTACCGGGAGAAGTTCGGCGACAATCTGAAACGTGAGCTGCCGCGTATTCCGTTCGCCCCGGACTTTCAGGCGTTTACGTCCGCCGGTAAGCAGCTTGCCCGGCTGCATCTCGAATACGAAACCCTTGAGCCGTATGAGCTGCAATGGATCGAATCGGACGACGTGCCACTCTCGTACCGTGTAGACCGCATGAAGCTGAGCAAGGACAAAACCGCCCTCATCGTCAACGACTCGCTCACCCTGGCCGGGATTCCCCCGGACGTATTCGCCTACCGTCTCGGCAACCGTAGCGCCCTGGAGTGGATCATCGACCAATACCGCATCAAGACCGACAAACGCAGCGGCATCCGCTCCGACCCCAACCGCCCCGACGACGAAGAATACATCGTCCGCCTCATCGGCCAAGTGGTGCGCGTCAGCCTGGAAACAGTGGAAATCGTGCGAGGGTTGCCGGGGGAAAGTGGGGGGTGAGGGCCGGCACTCTATTTCCCGGTTAAGGAACGGCGCTGTGATAGATTTATCTTACCTTGTAGAGAATGATTCTTTCATTGCTTGTCCCTTACTGCCGACTGACAATTTTATTCGATACTGCAAGGACCGCGGCCTTGAAGTATCGCAGCAGAATCTGGAGGACCTTGAGCGTATGGGAATTCTGTTTCCTGTCGCTCGGGTCACTTGTCCGACACTGACCATCAAAATTGAACGTATTGAGGGTGGGAACAGCTATAAAAAATTAGGCGTACTCCGGGATGGAGAACAATGGACCGGCGAGACAAAAGAGGAGTTTGCGATTTTCTATTTTGAAAAAGACTATGCAAAGAGTTTTTTAGAGCACGGTTTGTTATGGCAGCCGTCTTCTCGACCCTTCACTCCGTGGCGCATCCGTCGAGATAATGCCGGCAGGGAAGAGACTATCAGCTACTATTCTATTTTTCAGTGCTATCCCCTACACGAGATATTGAAACAAGTCCGGCAGAAAATCAATTTTGGACTGATTGTTCTGCCGGATACCGCAAAGCTTAGTCGTTGCCAGAAACTTCTTCATTTCTTTGCTGAGAAAAAATGGGGAAGACTTTCAGCATTTGCCAAAAGGCACCTGGCGGCGTCCTTTTTCCGACTTGAGAGGCGTATGGACCTTTGCGCGATGAATTTATCCTTTCTTCGCCAATACCGTTCCAGAGACGAATCACACACGCTCCTGTATCAAGTTCTTGCCAATCGGTACTTCCCTTATACGCAGTCAGACCAGAGAACTATTAGCGTACCTGGATGGGATACTCATATACCCATGGGCTGGGACTGGGATGATTACCGCCGCACCTGGAATGCTAGACAAGTCTTATCCGAGGTCGGTCTAACCCCCGAAGACTGCAAAAAGTTGTACGAAAGACTACTTCTCCAAGCGGAATGGATTGACCCGTTAGAAAGGTGGTACGAACTCGTGGAGTTTGTTTCCTACGAACAGAAAAAGAAACTCAAGGGAGATGCGCTGTTGGCGCAGTCCTTTTATGCCATGGCCCAGATGCTCAGACTCTTTTACCGAGCCATCACAGACGAGAGATTACCAAAACCAAATGAGGGGGGTGGGTTCGATCTCAATAGGTTTTATGGCTTCAATGTAATTGACGACGAGTTGCGGCACCTGGAACATCTCACCAACCGTTACCACCTGAATCCACGTCCACGGTTAATTTTGGTAGTCGAAGGCAAGGGTGAGGAAAGGCAAATACCGCGCCTCGCTCGGAAATTATTGGGACATCCCTTTCCCCTCGTCGGAGTTCAGGTTTACAACCTGAATGGGGTCGGTAACTTCGCTGGACGCAAAAGGCAAGATAGATACGGAGCCTTGGAGAAATTCATCGACGATTACCACAGCAGGCAGACAATCGTATTTGTTTTGCTCGATAATGAAGGTCGAGTGCCACAAGTACGGGACAGATTGCTCAAGGCGCAGTCCCTCTCGTATCCAGATCGCAAGATAACTAAGGCCGAATATATTCACGTGTGGGAGAAAAATATTGAATTTGACAATTTTGGACATGACGAAATTGCTCGTGCGATGACGAAGCTGGGTCAAGAAAGGCATATTTTCACTGAAGCTGAGATCGCTTGTTGTGAGCAGAATCATCTCGAAGGAAAAGCTGATCCCTTGGCGACTCTTTTTGAGAAACAAGTTGGTACGGGGTTTTCCAAGTCCGGCTTGTTGAAGATACTTGTCGATGAGATTATTGCTCACCCGGAAGAAGAATTTGAAGCTGATAAGCCAAAGCGACCGCTGACCAAGCTCATTTGGCAAGTTCTTGAATTAGCTGCTCTCAATCATCAACCCGTTACTTCTGAAATTGGGGAACACAATCAGCGGTCGGGACACTTTGGAGACATAATAGAAAGATGATTGTCAAGCTCCGCAGACGAAACGCCCGCTATCCCGATCTCTCCCCCCACCAGCAGTATATGGTGATCGGGATTGAGGCCGACGCGTTTCGTATCCTCAATGATGAGGGGCGTCCGTATCTGTATCCTGCTCGGCTCTTTGAGGTCGTCAATCCAAGAGAGCCAGTCGATTGGGCCACCGAAATTGGAGAAGATGGCGAGCGCTACGCCTATCCTCCACCACTCAATAGCAGTGGCTTTTTCGAGGACTTCTTTGAGGCTGACAAAGAAGCAGTCGCAACCTTCTGGCGCGTGCTGAACCAGCGTCTTGCCGCAGCATGATAAACAAGCCGTAAGTGGCTAATCTCTCTTGACAGAATGGGTTAGTCGCCCTACGGGCACGAAGAGTAATGGGGGAGACAAACCAAGAAGCCCCGCCGAAAAAGCGCTATCCGGGTACGATCCATCCCTAGATGCCTTTTGCGGGAATCTGGAAGGATCACCTCGATATTGACGCTTGGGAGGACACCATAGCAGAACACCGCGCCCAACTGGACAAGGCAGACTCAGAGGAATGAGCCTTTGGGTCCTTGATACTGATGCGCTGAGCTTATGGCTGCTGTCCCCTACCTGACCGCTCCGCAACCTGCGGCGATCTATCAAGAAGCCGAAAGAGGTTGCGCGGAGCTCGGAAAAATACCCGCCAGTTTATTGTCTGTCGCGTGCGTCCAGAGCGACTACCAGACCGGCCTCTGTCTGGTCGAAGAATATCCGTATACCTGCAAATAGCGCCGCCTGTCCCCCTCGGTGCTGGTACAGTTTGAGCTGTAGGATACTATTGCCATTGGGGTAAAATACCCCTAAATATACCAGTACCTGTCCCCCCCGCCAGTTGATAACAAACACAAAGGGAGGGAGCATATTATGATGTCCCAAGTGAGACAGATCGTTCGTGCCCGTATCCTGTTGATCGCGCTTGTCGTGTCGGGGCTGGTGTTCGTCGGCCTCTGGCTGGGGCCGCAAGCGTGGCGGGTGGCGGCGGAGGAGCAGCGGCCGCCCTGCGCGGATTGGGATCAATGGTGGTTTCACCACCGGACCACGCCCGAACATATCCGCTATTGCCTCACCCACAAGCATGTCGAGATCAATCAGAAGGACCAGGAGGATGGGCGCACCCTCTTGCATCGCATCGCCCGAGACTTCCATGAGCAGCATGACGATCTCTCGCACTATTCCGATTTCGAGAACCGGGCGACCTTCTTGACGGGAGAAGCCGCCAGTGATGGGGAGACCATCGATCTCGGCACGCTCACCACGCGGGGAGTGCCATGGAGCCAGTCGCGGCCACCGACCGAAGAAGAGCGGCAGCAGCAGTGGGAACAAGAACAGGAGCGCCGGCGGGCATGGAAGGAGCACCGCCGTCTGGAACGGGAACGGGAACAAGCGCGGCGCAAACGACCAGGCGCCACCCGGCCCGAACGGCTGGCGATAGTGCGGGAACTCTTAACGTGGGACACCCTCGACCTGGAGGCCTTGGACAAGTCCGGTCGGACTGCTGTTCAGCTCGCGCTGCGGAAGACCCAAAACTGGCAAGTCGCCAACTTGCTCATTCAGGCCGGTGCAAGGCTCACGTTCTCAGAGGACAAAGCAAAAGAATTGGAAGAAAACGTCCTGCCGATGGCGCAGACATTAGCCCCCCGCGTCCGCAACCCGTTCAAGGGTGAGCTGGATGTAGATGCGTTGCTGGCCTGTCAGACCGCGAACTGTGCGATGACGCATGCGCTGAAATGAGCGTCTTCATGAGCACCGCCCCTAGCCCCACTGGTG
The DNA here is from genome assembly GCA_002238415.1 of Desulfurellaceae bacterium bin18. Taxonomy (GTDB): domain Bacteria; phylum Desulfobacterota; class Binatia; order Bin18; family Bin18; genus Bin18. Next base: position 17,914 of record MPMI01000037.1, read on the forward strand.
AGATTGATCTGCGAGGGTCAACCTGTCTCTCAGACTCCCTGCCGGGTTTCAGCTAAAACCAGATCGACGACAGAACGCAGGGCCTCTTGCTCAGTGTCTCCTTCAAGGAGGCGCAAGCGGAAATGGTCAAGCTGCCGGTCGGCGCTGCTCCCGTAACGAATGATGGCGAGCGCGTGGCGCATCTCGTCTTCGCAGCCCAGGGCGTGAGCGTCATCGGCGAGGGTTTCGATCAGTTGAGTCGCGTAGTCCTGGATGTCCTGCCGTCCACCCTGGCCTGGGTCGCCGAGGAAGGCGAGCACACCGTAGCGCTGGGCGAGCCAGCGGTTCTCGGCAATGATCTCGGTGGGCGGTTCGGGGGGTAAACTTCCCTCCCGGTCCTGCCGTAACAGGCGGTGAATCAGCGCCGCGTAGAGGGCAGCGATGCATACTGCGTCGTCAATGAGTGGACAGATGTCGCAGATGCGCATTTCCACGGTCGGGTAGGCACGTGAGGGACGGATGTCCCACCATAATTCGCTCGCGCTGGTGATAAACTCCATGCGCTGGTAATCGGCTATGAGCCGGTCGTACTCGGTCTGGGAATACAGTGGACCGGGCAGGCTGGTGCGCGGCAGAGCGCCGAACAGGTTGAGGCGGTAGGACTTGAAACCGGTCTGGTGGCCTGAATTGAATGGCGATGAGGTGGACAGGGCATGGAACAGCGGCAGGTAGCGCCGGAGCGCGGTCATGACCCGGATTCTCTCATCCGGGTCGCCAAAGCCGGCATGAATATGCATGCCGGCGATGAGCCCACGCCGGATACTCTCCTGAAACGTGCTCTCGAACCGCTCGTAGCGCTCCTTGGGCGTGGTCATCTGTGCCCGCCACTCTGCGAACGGATGGGTCGAGGCGGCCATGACCGTGGCTCCGTATGCCTCCGCGGCCTCAATGACCAGCCGGCGAGTTTCGCACAGGGCGGCGCGCACCTCGGCCAGCGAGTGACAGACCTGGGTGTTGGTCTCGATCTGGGTTCGGAAAAGTTCGTGTACGACTTTGTGCGGGCCCCTGTTGCGCTCGCAGGTCTCGAAAATGCCGGGGTCAGGATCGGCCAGCAGGTCGCGCGAGACGGGGTCTACGAGAAAGAATTCCTCCTCAACGCCCAGCGTGAGGTCGTCCCAGGTCTTATTGCTGCTCATGTCGTTCCCCTGTTTTCTAATACCCCCCAAACCCCATATCGGTTGTGGCCTGGGCGTCCGGGTCGGTGCAGACGTTGACTAAGGCGGGCTTGCCGCTGGCAAACGCCCGCTCAATCGCGGCCCTGATGTCGGCGGGGTTCTCGACATACTCCCCGTAGCCGCCGAGCGCTTCGACCATCTTGTCATAGCGCTGATGGCCAAGCTCGCGACCGACATTCTGCCGGCCCTGTTTGTCGCCGGCCGTCATATACCCGGTCTGGCGCGAGGTGAAACCCGCGTTGTTTGAGACCACGACGACAATAGGAATGTTATGCCGAATGGCCGAGTCCATCTCCATGCCGTTCCAGCCGAAGGCCCCGTCGCCGGACAGGACCAGGACGGGTTTGTCCGGCGCCGCGACCTTGGCCCCGATGCCGAACGGTACGCCCACGCCCATACAGCCGTGCGGACCGGCATTGAGACTGCCGCCGGCGGCATACACGGGAATGGACTGGCGAGCAAAATTGAGGATTTCATGCCCGTCCACGACCAAAATGGTGTCGCGGCTGATTGTTTCGCGGACTTCCTTGCACAAGCGGAGCGGATGGACCGGGGTGGCGTCCGAGTGCAGCAGCGGAGCCGAGCGCTCCATATTGGTGCGTTGTTTAGCCGCAAGCTGGGCAACCCAGGCGGTTTCTTGATTGGGGTCGAACTGGCCGCCGGCCTCTTCCGTCAACTGCTGCAAGACGAGCTTGGCGTCGCCGACAATGCCGACGGCCACCCCCTGATTATGACCGATGGCTCTGCCGTCCAGATTGACGTTGATAAATTTTGCTGTGGGAGAAAAACGGGGGGCGCGGAGAAACGACAGCATGGAGTTTGCCCTGGCGCCAATGACCAGCACTACGTCGGCCTCGCGAAAGGCCATCGACCGGGCCGCGGGAAAGGCGTGGGTATGGTCTTCAGGAATGACGCCACGACCCTGCGGGGTGGTGAAAAAAGGAACGCCGGTGGCCTCGACAAACCGTTGCAGTTCCGCACTGGCTCCCGACCACAGGATGCCGCTACCGGTTACAATGAGGGGTTTCTCGGCCTGGGCCAAGAGGGCAATGGCTTGCTTGACCAGGGCCGGATCTCCGGCCGGCCGACTTTCGACCCGATAATTCTCCGGCCAGTAGATCCTTTCGTCGTCAACCTTATGGGCCAGAATATCGCCCGGTAAATCGAGATACACCGGGCCTTTCTTGCCGTCCATGGCCTCACGAAAGGCGATGCTGACATACTCGGGAACCCGCTGGGCCATATCAATACGATAGGCCGCCTTGACCACAGGCTTCATCATGGCGACCTGGTCCATCTCCTGGAAGGCATCAAGCGTGGTCGCCCGCATGGGAGCGGACCCCCCAATGGCAATAATCGGGGCGGAATCCGCCCAAGCGTTGGCCAGTCCGGTCACGGCGTTGGCCGTGCCGGGACCGGACGGCGTGATGCAGATGCCGGGCTTGCCTGTTACGCGGGCGTAGGCGTGGGCCATCATGGCCGCGGCCTGTTCGTGGCGGACATAGATGCCCTGCATGCCCAGGTCGAGACAGGCCGCCGCGGTGCCGCTGGTCGGTCCGCCCATCATGAAGAAAACGGTATCGACGTTCTCTCGCTTGAAACTCTGTGCAATCAGTTCTTCGCCCCGAACTGTCCCCATGGTGTTCCTCCTTTTTCTCCAGCTTCTGTTTCCTCTACCATATCCGCCCCAGCCATGCGGGTTTAACCCCACTCGAAACCCGCCCGCAGATAATACAACCCACCATTGTATCCATACGGCGAGACGACCGGGTATTTCATGCCATGGCGGCCGGCATACTTGTTTTTGGTCGGATACGTATCGAACAGGTTTTGCGCGCCAACCGCCAGGGTCACGCCGCTGAACACGCCGTTGAAAAAGGTATAGGACGCTTCCAGGTCGAGCAGGGCGCGCGCGTGGGCGTGGACGGGGTTGGTGGGCCTGAATATCGGGAAATCCTTGAAGTCGTCATAGTAGTGGAGCCGGGTGAGTAGCCGCCACGGTCCCCAGCTATGGTCTGCGCTCAGCGTGAAGCGGAACTCGGGGTCGGTGTTCTCGATTTGGGCGGCCCGCAGGTCATTGGTGATTTGCGGGTTGCGCTTATCGACCTTGGTATTATTCCAGTTACCGGCAAAGGTGAACATGGTAGCCCCGGCCCTGCCGTCGAGCCACTCCAGGGGGTAGGTCGCCACGACATCCAGCCCCTGGGTCGTTGTGCCGAAGTCGTTGTTGAAATAGCTGACTTGGCCGCCCCCTCCTCTGTTCATGAAGAGGTCGATGCCCGCGGCAGCCAAGGCGGCTTTATCCGCCGCGGTGAGGAGGAAGTTCTGGCTTAACATAATCCGACGGCGAACCTCCATATTATAGTAGTCGGCGGTGACGGACAGGTTGCCGAGCGTAATGACTGCGCCGAGGCTGAAGCTGGTTGAGTGTTCCGATCTCAGCGGCTGGCCGCCCTTCTGTTGGGCAATCGGGTCATTGCCCGACAGCACGTAGGTGAGGTTCAGTTCGCCGGTTTCGGCGTTGAGGCTCGAGGTTATATTCCGATAGTTGGCCTGCCCGACGGTTGGCGCCCGAAAGTTCGTCCCGATGGAGCCGCGCAGCGCCAGGTAGTCGTCAAGCAGACTCCACCGGGCGGCCAGCTTGCCATTGAGCGATTCACCGATACCTTCATGGTGCTCAAACCGGCCGGCGGCGGTGAGCAACACATCGGTCAGGACATCGGCCTCCAGGTCGAGATACGCGCCAAAACTGTCCCGGCTGGCCTCGGTCGCCTCCTGGGGCGACGTGCCAGGATGGCCGGAGACCGCGACCGCGAGGCCCTGTCGGGCCAGCATGTCGTCACGGAAATAGGAATTCGGCTCCCCGGTTCCGCTCTCAAAGGTTTCTTCACGGTACTCCAAGCCGAAGGCCACGTTTAGTGGAGAAGCGAGCAGGCCGATGTCGAACGGCCGGGAGAGGTCCAGGTTGAATATCTTGTCCCGCTCCTCGTACCTGCGGGTTCTGTACTGGGTCGGAATCGCGGCCTTGAGGCTGATCAGATTCGGATTCACGCTGTTCCTGAGGTGGGTGTCCATGCTGTTCTGCCCGAACCCGGCGCTCATATCGTAGTGCCAGCCGTCCAGCAGGGCGTAGGCGCTGCGCAGACTCCCGCGCAGGCCGAAGACGAGGCTCCAGTCGTTCACGATGCCCCGAAACCGGGGGGTGAACCCGCCCGGGAATGCCTGGGCCAGGGCATAGCAGTCGTCCTGGCCTATCAACGGGTCCAGAGCGGCCGGGCCCTGTGTCACATAATCGTTCGCTGTGATCGTCGGGCAGTTACCGGACATCCCATCCGCGGACAGGTCGGCGACCAGCAACTCATTGCCATTCGCGAACACACCGGGAAAACTGGCCGGATTGCGCCAGTAGAACGTGTCTTCAATCTCGCGCTCCGCATAATTGCCGAAGGCATACAACCGATGGTCGTCACCGAGGTCCAGGCCGAGGTTACCGAAGAATTTATAGTCGTACTTCACGTCTGGCGCGCCCCAGGGCTGGGCCGCGGATCTGCGGATAAAGGCGTTGCCGTTCTCGATCATGCGGCGGGCATCGTCGCGCTGCACGCTGCGGTTGGTCGAATCCGCGTTGGTAAACTCAAAGCTGAAGTTGGCAAAGCCGGCCTCGGTCAGCGGCAGGCCGATGTTGGCCGCGACATTAAGCCGGTCGCCGTCGCCGTGGTAATACTGCCCCAGATTGGTCTCCAGGGTGCCGCCCTCGGGCGCGTCGCGCAGCACGAAATTCAGCACCCCGGCTACCGCGTCGGACCCATACTGCGCGCCGGCCCCGTCGCGCAGGACTTCCACCCGCTTGAGGGCGATGGACGGGATGGATGCGATATCCGTCCCATGCGAACCGCTCGCCAATCCATAACTCCAACGGGTAATCGCGGAGGAGCGGTGGCGGCGTTTGCCGTTGACCAGCACCAGGGTCGAGTCCGGCGGCAGGCCGCGCAGCTTGGCCGGGCGGACCAGGGCGGACTCAACACCGATGCCATACTGAAAGACCTTGTAGGATGGGACAGTCGCGGACAACAGGTCGTTCATATCCGTGGTGCCGTAGTGCTTGAGGCTGTCGCCGTCAATGACGTCCACCGGCACGGGCGAATCCGCCGCGGAGCGGCCCGCCGAGCGGGAGCCGACCACCCGGATTTCTTCAAGTCCGACGATCTCTTCTGCCTGGTCGGCCGACTGCGCCCCGGCCGGCAGCGAGCCTATCAAGACCAGGAGCAACACCAGCAAGAGTAAACGTGTCCAGCATCTCATATCTATGATGGAAGGACACGTTCTCTCTTGAGACCGTATTGTCCTGATTTCCTCATACGCTACCCTCGCCCGTTGACTGAGCCTGGCGCGTGAGCGCCAGGTTTCAGAATGAGTACGACGCCCTGAAGTAGTAGAACCCGCCGTTGTATCCATACGGCGAGGCAACCGGATACTTCTGGCCATAGTCGCGGGCATACCGATTCTTGGTCGGATAGGTGTCGAGCAGGTTGTCCACGCCGGCCGCAAACCCGAGGCCGTTCTGAAACATATACGAGGCCTCCACGTCGAGCAGTGCGCGGGCGTGAGCGTAGATGGGCTGGGTATCAATATCTTGATGCCGCTCGGTGAAATCGTCGTAGTAATGCAGCCGGGTGAGGAAGCGCCACGGTCCCCAGGTGTGGTCCGCCATCAGCGACAAACGGAATTCCGGCTCAAGCTCTTCAAGCTGATGTTTGCGCAGGGAACCGATGACCTGCGAATTGATCGAATCGAGATTGATTTTGGTGTCGTTCCAGTTGCCGGCGAAGGTCAGCATGGTCGTGCCGATGCTGCCGCCGAACAGTTCCAGCGGATAGGTTGCCACCAGATCGACGCCCTGCGTATAGGTCTCGAACGCGTTGGCGAAGAACTTGACGGTCCGCACGCCGCTGGCGTCAACGCCCTGGGCTGCCAGGATGGCAACGTCGTCAGCGGTGATGCTTTGCGAATCGGTCAGCCCGATCCGGTTTCTGATTTCTATATTGTAATAGTCCAGGGTAACAGACAGGGCATCAATGGAGAGCACCGCGCCGACAGAAAAGGAGAAGGAGGTCTCCGGCGTGAGCGGCTTGGCTCCCTTGTGTTGTGCAATCGGGTCGCTGCCCGGCAGGGTTGGCTGTTCGACGAGATTGCCGTTGGCGTCAATGCCGAAGGTCGTATCGCGGTAGTTCGCCTGTCCCACGGTCGGCGCCCGAAAGCCCGTGCCAAAGGAGCCGCGTACGGCCAGGTACTCTTCGAGCAGGTCCCAGCGGCCGGCCAGTTTGCCGTCCAGGGACTCGCCGATGCCTTCGTGGTGCTCGAAGCGGCCCGCGGCGGTGAGCAATACCTGCTCGATGACGTTGGCTTCCAGGTCGATATACGCCCCGAAGCTACCCCGGTCCGCCTCCATGCCATGCTCCGGCCGGATGCCGGGGTAGGCATTGGTGCCGATGTCGAAGCCTTGCTGGGCGAGGCCGCGGCGATTCGGGTCCTGACCCCCGCCCCCGCATTCTCCGTCATCATCGACGCACCAGGCGTTTTGCTCACCGGTTTCGATCTCGTAATCTTCCTCGCGGTACTCCAATCCGAAGGCGACGTTCAGCGGGGAATAGAACAGGCCGATATCGAACGGCCGGGAGAGGTCCAGGTTGAAAATCTTGTCCTGCTGCTGGTAGGCGCGCGAGAAAAATTCGGTCGGAATATCCGAGCGGAGGCGGGCAAGTTGTGGGTTGACGCTGTTCCAGACCACATACGTCGTGCGGTGTTGGCCGAACACGGCGCTCATATCGTAGTTCCAGCCGTCGAGCAGCGAAGAGGCGCTCTGCAACGTCCCGCGCAGGCCGAAAGCGATTCCCCAGTCTTCCACGCCGCCGCGCAGCCGCGGGACGAACCCGCCCGGAAAGGTCTGGCCCATCCAGTGGCAGTCCGCGCCCAGCCCGCTCAGCGCTGCTTGGCCGTTTTGCAGATAATCGCGCCCGGTGATGTCTTTTGGACAGCCGCCGCTCCTACCGTCCGGCGACAGGTCGGCAATCAGCAAGGGATCGTCCAGGGACCAGCCGCCACCCGGACCGCTCGGGTCCGTAAAGACCCCCGGCCGCGCGTACGGGCTACGCCAATACCACGAATCCAGAATCTCGCGTTCCGCCCAGTTGCCGAAGGCGTAGGCATGGTGGTGTTCGCCCAGGTCGAAGCCGAAGTTGCCGAAGAATTTGTAGTCGTACGGTACATCCGGCGCGCCCCAGACCTGCACCGCGCCTCTGCGGACGTGCTCGTTGCCGCTATCGATCGCCGTCAGCGCGTCGGTGCGCTGCGTGCTGCGGTTGGTCGAGTCGGCGTTGGTGAACTCGAAGCTGAGGTTGGCAAAGCCGGCGTCGGTCAGTGGCAGGCCGACGTTGGCCGCCGTGCTCACCTGGTCGCCGTCACCCTGATAATACTGGCCCCAGCGGGCTTCGACCGTCCCGCCCTCGGGTGCGTCGCGCAGCACAAAATTCAGTACGCCGGCCACCGCGTCGGAGCCGTACTGAGCGCCCGCGCCGTCGCGCAACACTTCCACCCGTTTGAGGGCAATAGACGGAATCGAGCGAATGTCAGCGCCGTGCGCCCCCTGCGCCTGTCCAAAGGTGAAGATGCTGATGGCGGACGAGCGATGGTGGCGTTTGCCGTTGACCAGCACCAGGGTCGAGTCCGGTGGCAGCCCGCGCATCTTGGCCGGGCGGACCAGCGCATTGGCGTCTCCGATAGCGTGCTGAGTGACATTATAGGACGGGACAGTCGCAGCCAGCAGGTTGTTCAGGTCGCGGACGCCGTAATTCCTGAAGCTGTCGCCGTCGATGACGTCCACCGGCACGGGCGAATCCGCCGCCGAGCGGCCCAGCGCCCGGGAGCCGACCACTCGGAGTGCCTCCAACTCCAGGGGCTGCTGTTCCTGCTCGACCTCTGGCGCATCAGCCGGTTCCGCGTCTTGTGCCGTGGCCAGCGGTGCACTCATCAAGACCACGAAGGACACCACGAGCCCGCATTGCCATCGCACCAATTTCTTCATATCAGCTCCTCCCATGTTGGGTCTCACGATTGACATAAACAGTCTGGTTCACGCCTTCTCGTAAGAACTGGCAACCATGTCGCTCAAGATGGCGAACCAAGTCACGGCGTTTCATTCGCTTGTAACAGACAATGGCTCACGGATAACCTCACGTCCTCGGATGGTCTCTATCCGCAAGAGTGCAATTTACCTCTCCTATGTTGGTCTATACATTCAGAATGCATATTTTTAAACACCGGTATCAATTCTCCGCTTACAAGGAGGTCCTTCCTTGCTTCGTTCAACAATACTTGTCTAGCAGATGTTTCACCTCTTGGACCACCCATTCCACACGATCCTTCCCCCAGAATCGTTTCCCATTGACCACCCACGTTGGCACTCCAGGCACCTGGTCTCGGTCAAATGTGTTCAGTGCCTCTCGGGCTGCTCGTTTCGCCTCCTCGTCGAGTGCTCGTTGCAAGAGATGATCTGCATCAAGGCCAACTGACTGGGCAGCGTAGCGAATAACACTCTCGTCGTTTACATCCTGTCCTTGAATCCATGCTGTCCGGAATAAGGATCGATCGAAATCTTCTTCTCGGCCTGTACCGATTGCGGCGTAGTAGGCTCGGGCGGGCAATTCTTCACGCCCGAACGGCGACTGACGCCACCGCATTGCACGCTCCTCAAATACGCCGGAATCCAGGAAGTGAAGCTTAATCCCGTAGCGCTTCGCCCAACGCGCGCAATCTTCACGATGATACGTGCTCTTCCGGGGCGGCTCTTGACTGCCGATTAGATCCGCTACTCTCACCCCCCGGTCATGAGGGATAAAAATAGGTCTGCGTTCAATTCGGACAGGCAGACCGACCAGTTCCCGGTCTGCCTGCATCACCCCCAGATACGAGTTGGGCGAATGATAGATTGTATAATTGGTAATGGTCAGCATTGCGGCTTTCCGAGGTTCTATGCGTTGCTCTGAATGGTTTCTTGCCCGCAGCCAGCGAAACCGTGTAAGACACAAACATACTGGAGAGAAAAGATCAAAAGGAGGAGTACGATGGCAGGCGTATTAGCGGGTAAGATTGCGTTGATTACCGGAGCCGGTTCAGGGATAGGGCGCGCCTCAGCCCTCGCCTTTGCGCGAGAGGGCGCAACCGTGGTGGTCAGCGATATTGTTGCCGACGGGGGCGAGGAGACTGTCCAACTCGTTAAGGCGGCGGGAGGAGAAGCCCGCTTTCTTCAAGTCGATGTCTCCCAAGCCGCTGAGGTTGAGGGGCTCATCAGTCAGATCGTCGAAACGTACGGCCGCCTTGACTGTGCTTATAACAACGCGGGGATTGAAGGGGAAAATGTGTTGACCGCCGAAACCAGCGAAGAGGGCTGGGACCGCACTATGGCGATCAACCTCAAGGGTGTCTGGCTGTGCATGAAATATGAGATTCTCCAGATGCTCAAGCAGGGCGGCGGTTCCATTGTGAACACCTCCTCGGCCTATGGCCTAGTGGGTGGCTACCGTCTGCCGGCCTATATCACCAGCAAGCATGGCGTGGTCGGGATTACGCGCGCGGCGGCGTTGGAATACGCGCAGAGCGGTATTCGCGTGAACTGTGTCTGTCCGGGCGCGATTGAGACGCCCATGGTCAGTCGGCTGACCGAGGGCCAGCCTGAGATGGCCGACAAGATCGCAGAAATGGAGCCGGTCGGCCGGATGGGTCAGCCGGGAGAAATCGCTGAAGCCGTCGTCTGGCTCAGCTCAGACGCGGCCTCATTTGTGACCGGTCATACTATGTCGGCAGATGGCGGCTGGTTGGCCCAATAGTCCACGCTGGTCTCAGGAAAAGACGGGGAGTCGCAGCGCCGTAGGTCGGATTAGCGAGGCGTAATCCGACCTACGGCGCTTAATAGCACATTCCACTTCGTCCAGGAGGTCACACCATGTTACTGGGCGCCATCTCTTTAACGCCTTCGTGAGAACCATCGAGTCCTGCCCCCGCTTCAAATCGTTTGTCGGAATAACAAGAAACTCCCATTGCTTTGGATCAAGTTGGTCTGCTTTATTGATGTTCTCTTCAAGATGAAGCCCAAAAACAAAAAGATCGCAAAACCAGCCCTCCGATTCAATTTTTTCTCCCGGATTATACTTAGCAAAATAGTCAGGCGCCTTCTTCTTCCAGCCGAACTTCAAACCTAAGCTTTTCGTTTTTCCCCAGAGCTGAAGAGCTGCACACTGTTTAACCTGAATTCGGACCCGTTCACTCCCGCTTCCCCGTTGCAAATCCCAAGGATGCCAGCCCAACCCAACATACTTCCAACTTGGGCCTAACGCAGAGAGAACAATCATCTCTGCAACGTCACCACGACGAGTATTGTCGAGGATAGGGCGGCCATACATATTATCTACGACCATCGTGATTATCTCATCTCGGCTAGGCGGTATCTTAAGAATTGTCATAGTAATGAGCCTAGGTTCTCTCACCCAAACCGCACCACGGTCTCCGGGCTATGCGCTACGACAGAGACAATCTGCCAGCGGTCGTCGGTCTTGCGCAGGGTGTAGGTTGCTCCCAATCGCTCCAGTTCTTCCCCGGTTTTGGTGTAGCGTACGGCGAGGCCGCTGAGGAGCGCGATACGATCCGTCATCCCTTTGATCTGAATGTTCGTGACTTCGCTTCGCCCATAATTCCGGCCTTTGAGGTCTTGGATAATCTGCGCAAAGAGCTTTTCAATCTCCGCTTCGCTTGAAAGCAGAGTCACGCCCTGATCCGCGATAAACAGACACGGGGCACGGTAAAAAGGTACCATCGCCTCTGCGTCACCCGTATGAAAGGTGTCGAGATAGCTGGCGTAGAATTGTTGAATGTCCTCGTGTTGATTTGTCATTGTCATAGGACTCCTTTCTGTATGTAATGTTGCACCCTTTACCACCTGCACCGAGCCGGATACAAGCCAGAACAGAATGAAGCCGCCGCCGTTTGCCTATCACGCGCCGACGCAGCTTGACGAAGCGCTCGCTCTTCTGGAGCGCTATGGAGACGACGCAAAAGTATTGGCCGGCGGGCAGAGTCTGATGCCGCTGCTGAATTTCCGGCTGAGCTATCCGTCCGCCCTGATCGATATCAACCACGTGGCGGAGCTGTCGTATCTGCGGCAAGAGAACGGACAGGTCTGCATTGGCGCGTTGACCCGCCAGAGAGCGATTGAATTTTCGGAACTGGTGCGCCGCCAGCTTCCGCTGCTGTATGAGGCGACCATGTTGGTCGGTCATCTTCCCATCCGTACACGCGGCACCATCGGCGGCAGCCTGGCCCATGCCGACCCCGCGGCGGAATATCCCGCTGTCGCATTGGTTTTAGGCGCTGACCTGGTTCTTCAGAGTCCAGAGGGACAGCGAAGTATCTCCGTCGAAGAATTTTTCGTGAGCTATCTGACAACCGCCCTCGCTCCGAACGAGGTCGTCACCGAAGTCCGCTTTTCACCCGCTTCGCCGACAAGCGGTTGGGCGTTCGAAGAGGTTGCCCGGCGGCACGGAGATTTTGCCCTTGCTGGCGTTGCCGGCGTGATTGATGCGGATGGCGAACAGTGTCGGACCGCACGTCTGGCGGCCGCTGGCGTCGGGCCAACTCCAATCCGCCTGCGTGCCGCAGAAGACATTCTGGTGCAGGAAGGCGTCACTGAACAGAGCATTCAGCGCGCCGCGGCCAAAGCCGCTGAACTCGTTGAACCCGATAGCGATATCCATGCCTCAGCCGATTTTCGGCGGCATCTAACCGAGGTGCTGACCCGTCGGGCGATTCAGCGGGCACTTGAGCGCGGCCAGGAGCAAAGGGCGTGAGCGAGCCGAACGAGCACAGCCAAGCCAGACCGATCACGCTCCGCGTCAACGGTACGGAGCACCGGGGGCAGGTGGAGCCACGTAAACTGCTGGTTGATTTTCTGCGTGAAGACCTGGGCCTGACCGGCTCTCATGTCGGCTGTGAGCACGGCATCTGCGGGGCGTGCACGATTCTCATCAATGGTGAATCTGCCCGCTCGTGTCTGATGCTGGCCGTTCAGGCCGATGGCGCGGAGTTGATGACCGTTGAGGGCTTGGCCCCTCAATCGGGCGGGCCGCCCGCGCTCCCAGGAAAGACTGGTCAACTCCATCCCCTGCAAACCGCCTTTTGGGAACACCACGGACTCCAGTGTGGGTTCTGTACGCCGGGCATGCTCATGACCGCGTACGATTTGCTCCAAACAAACGCGGCCCCGAGCGAGGCAGAAATCCGCGCGGGCTTATCTGCAGTGCTGTGTCGCTGTACGGGCTATCAGGGGATCGTTGAAGCCGTTCAGGCCGCGGCGGAGACGCTCAGGGCTCGGAGAGGGGGGCAGTTATGACAGACATCTATTTGACAGGAAAGCAGGAAAAACAGAAACGCGGATGGTGGGCGAGTCGGCCCGAACTCATTCTTCTGCTCGTGTTCAGTTGTCTTGCCGCATACGCATATATGCGATTCGATGCGCGCCTGGATGCCCTTGAACAGGCGCGGTCTGCTACCGAGAAGTGGGACAGCCATAGGTGTGAATGGCAGCCATTGATTCGGGCCCAACACGATGGGTCTCAAACCTGTCCTGCGGGCTCCTATGTCAATGGGGTGGGCATCTCCTACGACGACGGCTTCCGGCAGTCCTACCCCCTCCAATATCGGTTGTACTGTTGTGCGCTTGTACCAGCAGAATAGGCAATTTTCAGCCTTTGAAATAATTGAAAAAATGAGTGTCCCGTTTGGGATATATTCTCTCCGAGGAGGGGGTTTAGTGAGCTGAGGAAGTAGAGTGGAAGAGTTTACTCCAAAATTCGTTGGCGCGCGGGTGAAGCGACGGGAAGATCAACGTCTGCTGACCGGCCAGGGCGCGTATGTGGATGATCATCATCCGCCGGGCCTGCTCCATGCCGCCTTTCTGCGCAGCCCGTATGCGCATGCGTGGATTACCCAGCTCGATACTTCGACAGCACAGACACATGAAGGCGTTGTCGCCGTCCTCACCAGCAAAGACCTTGTCCCCTTGGTCAAACCGGTTCGCGCCGCCTCAAAAATGCGAGAGTACAAAGAGACCAGCTTCCCGCCGTTGGCCGTTGACAAGGTACGGTATGTCGGGGAAGCGCTCGCCGTGGTTATCGCGGAAAATCGCTATCTCGCCGAAGACGCACTTGAAGGGATTCGCGTCGAATACGATCCGCTGCCGACCGTGGCCAACGCGCAGGACGCAGCCCAGCCCGACGCGCCCGTGCTGCACGATGAAGCCGGGAGTAATGTCCTCTTGTCACGCGAGTTTGCCCGTGGCGACGTGGATGCGGCACTCGCCGGTGCAGCCGTACGGGTGTGTGATCGCTTCCGTTTTCGGCGGCACGCTACCGTATGTATGGAAAATCGTGGCTGCCTGGCTGACTATCATGCGGGGACGGGAGAGCTGACGCTGCGCTCCGCCACCCAATGTCCGGGCTTGCTCCGGGATGCGCTGGCCGACCTGTTGGACATGCCCGAGCATTGCATTCGCGTGGTCGCCGCCGACGTGGGGGGCGGGTTCGGGGCCAAGTCTTCGCTCTATCCCGAAGAGATTGTCCTGTGTGCGGTCGCCCGGTTGCTGAAACGGCCGGTGAAATGGATCAGCGACCGCCAGGAGGACCTCAAGACGTCGACGCAGGCCTGGGATGAAATTGTGGATGCCGAACTGGGCCTCCAGGCCGACGGCACCATTATTGGTCTCAGAGCGGATGTGACAACGGATATTGGCGCATATTCCATTTATCCCTGGACGGCCACGGTTGAGCCGATCCAGACCATCAGCTTTCTGTCCGGCCCGTACCGGATGCCACACTATCGGGGCCGCAATCGCGGGGTGGCTACGTGTAAGGCGCCGATGGGACCGTATCGGGGAGTGGGGCGTCCGATTACGACCTTTGTGCTGGAAAGTCTCATCGACCGGGCCGCGCGCCGGCTGGCCCTGGACCCGACCGAACTGCGGCTCAAGAACTATATCCGGGCCGACGAATTCCCGTACAAAACACCGTCCGGCCTTGTGTGGGATCAAGCCAGCCTGACCGAGTGCATGCAAAAGACGCGGGACGTGCTGGACCCTGGCGCGACCGCACCGTGGCGCACGCAGGCACGCGCCGCGGGGCGATGGGTCGGTATTGGCTTTGCCACCTATATTGAACTGACTGGGGTTGGGTCGGCTATTCCCGTCTCACCGGGCATGCCGATTGCGACCGGGACGGAGGCCGCCTTTCTGCGGGTCGACCCGGCCGGGACTGTTACTGCCACCTTCAGCGTCGCCCCTCAAGGGCAAGGCCATGAGACTGCGCTAGCCCAGGTTGTGGCGGATGCGCTAGGCGTTTCCTTTGACAGCGTTCGGGTGATCTGCGGCGATACTGCGCTTGCCCCTCAAGGCACGGGAACCTATGCCAGCCGCAGCGCCGTGTTAGCCGGTGGCGCGGCCATACGGGCGGGCCAGACGCTCAAGGAAAAGGCGCTGAAGATTGCCGGCCACATGATGGAGAGCAATCCGGCCGATCTGGACATCCGAGACGACCAGGTTTTCCTACGTGACAAGCCGGAACGGCGGCTGCCCTTCCGTGATGTCGCGAAGACGGCCTATGCCGGCCTGCGGCGGCTGCCCAAAGACATGGAACCGGGGTTGGAGGTCACACGGTTCTACGATCCGTTCTTTGGGACGGCTTCGAGCGCCACCCATGTTGCGGTCGTGGAGGTCGATACCGAGACCTACGCAGTCACAATCAAGCGGTATATTGTGGTTGAAGATTGCGGACGGATTATTAACCCACTGATCGTTGACGGTCAGGTCCGCGGCGGCGTGGCCCAAGGCATAGGAGCCGCTCTCTATGAAGAAGTAGTGTACAACGACGAAGGGCAACTGCTGACCGGCTCGTTGGTGGACTACCTCGTTCCTACCGCCTCCGAACTCCTGCCCATAGAAGTCCACCACATTGAAACGCCCTCCCCGACCACGCTTGGCGGATTTCGCGGCATGGGAGAAGGCGGCACCATCGGCGCGCCGGCCGCGATTGCCAACGCGGTCTCCGACGCCCTGTCTCACCTGGGCATAGAGATCAACGAGATTCCGATTACCCCGGAGAAATTGTTCCGGCTGGTGCGGGCGGCGCAGGCTGATGAGCGTTAGTCTTCTTCCAAAGCATTACGTCCTCATATACGAAGCGCCATTCACATCGACAATAGTCCCGGTTGCAAAATTTGCCTCGCCCGAGGCGAGAAAGGCGACTATGGCAGCGACCTCTTCCGGCTTGCCCACTCGGCCGAGTGGGCTCTGCTGGCGAATGGCTTCGCCCCGAGGGCTGGCAAGAATAGACGCGGACATATCGGTTTCCACAAAACCTGGGGCAACAACGTACACAAAAATGTTATGCGGAGCGAAGGCTTGGGCCAGCGATTGGCTCATGGCATTGAGGGCGGCCTTACTCGCCGCGTAGGCCGGCGCTTTGGGCGTTCCCCGAAAAGCGCCCCGGGAGGAGATATTCACTATTTGCCCGCCGCTGTGCTCTGCCATATGCCGTGCGGCCCAGAACATGACATTGGCCGGGCCGACCAGGTTGGTGTCGAGCGAGCGCTGCCACACGTCGTTCCACACCTCGTAGTCAACACGAAGCGGCGGCTGCCACTCGTTGATAGCGGCGTTGTTCACAACTATCTGGAGTCTGCCCATCTGGCTGAGCACCGCAGCCATCAGCGCTTCCACGGCCTGTGCGTCGGCAAGGTCGGCTTGAAAGACCTGATGCGCGCCGTCAGGTAAGATTGCCAGGGTGTGCTTAGCCGCTTCCCGGTTTTGATTGTAGTGAATGGCTATATGCGCCCCTTCCTGGGCCAGTTTGAGCGCAACGGCTCGACCGATACCTCGTGACGCGCCGGTCACGAGCGCCACTTTTTCTGCTAGGGCCATACGCCTCTCTCCTTCCTGTGCTATGCGGCTTGTGCCTCACGCTCAGCCACAAGCGCCCGGATTCTCGGGATGAGCTCTTGGCCAAATTCCGTTACGTCATTAAACGGATCAAATCCACGGATGAGCACACCGCGCATGCCCAAGTCGTAATAGGCGGCAATGGATTCTGCGACTTGCTCAGGAGTCCCGACCAAGGCCGTGGTATTACCGCTTGCCCCGGAGATCTTCACGAGGCCCATCCACAGGCGTTCATCATAGACCTCTTGCGCGTCAGCCAACCGGGTCAGGCGACGGCTAAACTCGGCTTCGACCTTGAGAGGTAACCGAGGGTTAGACTCTTCCAAACGAGCCAGGATCCCACGCGCTTTGTCCCACGCTGCTCCCTCAGTCAGCGCGATAATCGGTCGGAGAGACACATTAAAACGGGGCTGGCGGTTATACCGTGCCGCTTCTGCGGAGATACGGTCTATCATGGCTTTCACCGAGGCGCGTGGCTCGCCAAAGAGGGCATACACATCAGCATGCCTGGCTCCAACCCGAATCGCCGCATCAGAGGCCCCACCAAAGTAGATGGGCACATGGGGCTGCTGGGCGGAGCGAACTTCAGAGAAAGCTTTCTTGACCGAGTAATAGCGTCCCTCAAAGTTGAATGGCTTGTCAGCCGTCCACATCCGGCGCAGGATCTCCAGATATTCGTCTGTCCGTGCATAGCGCTCATCATGACTGAGCCAGTCACCGTCACGTTGTTGTTCAGCATCGGCTGTACCCGAAATGATGTGTAGCCACAGCCGTCCACCGGTCAGCGTATCGCACGTGGCAGCCGTCCGCGCTGCGAGGGTCGGCATGACAAAGCCAGGCCGGTGGGCGACGAGGAAGTTGAGCTGCTCGGTATAGGCGGCAGCGTACTGTGCAACCTGAAAGCCTTCGGCAGAGGAAGATGTGTAGCCGACTAATACGGAGTCAAAACCAGCGTGCTCATGCGCCTGGGCAAAACGGCGTAGGTATTCTCGATCAATACCACCCCCAATGACGTGTACCGTGGCTCCACCACCCGGTGGGGCCACGCCGATCATACCAAGAATATTCATGGGCATACGATACCCCTTACTTTCTTTCCCGGCGTTCCTGACGAATCAAATAGGCACATCAGAGACAGACCAATGGCGCTTTGGACGGCCGGCTTCTCCACACGGGTCTTCATAGACCACAATCCACGCTCCAGCAGTTTATTTAGTTGTTTCAACTTCACAACGGAAGAGTACGATTCGTCCATGCTTTCTTCGATAGTCCCCTTCCGGGTGTTGGAGAGCGCTCAGGCCACCAGCCGCTTGTATCAATCCCGCTCAGCAACCCAACGGACCATAGCCCGAAATTTTTCCGCTCCGTCCTTGAGTGTGACTGCAACATCGGTGAGGTCGTCGTAGTAGGTTGTCTCAGAATTTTCTTCTAAGGCCAGGCCGGCCCGGTAGCTGTCGAGCGCCCCGCGTTCGAGCAGGTTCTTATAACGTTTCACCATGACCGGGTGGTTCTGCGACATGAGCCGTGCGATGTTCAGACTCTCACGATCAAGTTCTTCATTGGTTGCGAATACACGTTGTACCAGCCCCCAGTTGAAAGCGAGTTGGGCGTCGATCGGATACGCGGCCATTGTTGCCAGCTTGGCATTGTTCATACCACACACCTGGGCAAGCCGCTGTGAAATGCGTCGTCCAGGGTGTACGCCGTATTTGGCGTGATTGTCCATAAAAACCGCCCGCTCTGAGGCAAGAAGCACGTCGCAACACAGCGCGATTTCAAAACCACCCGTCACCGTTGGACCATTGACCGCCCCAATGATCGGAAAGGGACACTCCCACATTGCCCGAAACGGGTCGCCGGCAGGCGTGATGCCCCCTTCCAGATACTCATCGAGCTTTCCGATATCGAGCCCAACGGTGAACGCACGGCCCTCGGCGCGTAATATGACGGCTCGGACTCTGTCGTTATTCGGGTCAGGATTGCGCAGGGCAGTAATGCCGTCGAAGGCTTCTGCGAGAGCGCGCATAAAGCCACTGCTGAGGACGTTGAACTCCTGCGGATTATTCATGGTGACGACAAAGAGTCCCTCGCCTCCATTCACTTCGTCTACGAGGACGCTCTCGTTGTCGCCGTAGCTTGCAATGCGTGTTCGATCGGTCATTTCATCACCTCCTGCTTCCTGCAGATAATCGGCCCAAAGTTTTGATCCCAGCGTGAAAATCTGAGTTGTAGAGGGAATCGGAGAGATGGAAAAGCCCGGATATCGGACACCAATGGCGGAGGCATGGGCCGTTTATGGGTTAGACACATTCGAGGAGGCAGGCTATTTCATTGGGGATTAGGGATTGGGGACGAGGGTCTCCGCTCAAAAGAGTAAACGTGTCAACATCTCTGTATGATTGGAGGACACGTTTACTCTTTATGGCCCTTGCTAAGTTTGTTCTGTAATCAGTAAGCATGGAGATGTGAACGGCGTGTCTGGATTCCTGCTCATCAGCCTGATTCTCCTGCCGTTACTCGGCTCGCTGGTGGCCTGGCCGGAGCGGTGGCGCCAGCGTCTGGCGCCGGCCTATAGCCTCGTTCCAATTCTTCAACTGCTGGTCGTCATCTCGTTCTGGACAACAGTCCAGGCCGGAGAAGGGATTCAGTGCTCCTGGCCGTGGGCGCCGAGCCTGGGGCTGTATCTGAGTTTCAGTCTGGATGGCCTGAGCTGGCTCTTCACCGGTCTGATCTCAGGTGTGGGCGTGTTCGTTTTTGTCTATGCCGCGTTCTACATGGCTGACGACCCCACGCTGTCCCGCCTCTACCGTTTCCTGCTCTTGTTTAACGCCGCCATGATGGGGGTTGTGCTGGCCGACAACCTGGTCCTGCTGCTGGTCTTCTGGGAATTGACGAGCGTCTCGTCTTTTCTGCTCATCGGTTTTCGCTCACATCGGGCTGCGGCGTGTGAAGGCGCGAGTAAGGCGTTTGGTCTGACTGCGATTGGCGGTCTGGTCATGCTGTTCGGTATTTTGGCCGTGTATGCCGAGCACGGGACATTCGAACTGTCGGTCCTGCTTGCAGACTCCACCTCCATCTCTACGGCCGCAGGGCTGTGCTTCCTGGTTGCTGCTTTCACCAAGTCGGCTCAGTTTCCGTTCCACATCTGGTTGCCGTCGGCCATGGAGGCCCCCACCCCGGTGAGCGCCTATCTGCATGCCGCCACGATGGTCAAAGCCGGGCTCTATTTGATTGCTCGGCTGACGCCGTTATTTGCGGACGATCCCACTTGGTCTGCCACGGTGACCAGTGTCGGTACGGTCACCCTGGTGTGGGGCGGCGTGTTAGCCTGTAAGCAGGTTGATCTCAAGGCCCTACTGGCCAACTCAACCGTGAGCCAACTGGGGTTGATTGTCCTCCTGCTTGGTCTGCAAACCGAAATCGCGCTCTTTGCGGCCGTCCTGCATATTCTCAACCACGCGGCGTTCAAGGGCGCGCTGTTTCTCACGGCCGGGACGGTCGAACACGAAGCAGGGACACGCGATATCCGTCAGCTTGGCGGCCTGCGTCCTCTCATGCCGACCTTAACTGTGGCGGCGACACTGGCTTCACTGTCCATGGCCGGCCTGCCGCCCCTGGGTGGCTTCCTGAGTAAAGAATTATTCTATGAGAGTGTCCTCGAAGCAGACCTGCTCCTCACAACGCTGGCCGTCGCCGCCAGTTGTCTGACTTTTTTGTATTCTTTCATTTTCTTTCACGGGACGTTTTTCGCCCCGGCCTTCCACTCGCCTCAGCAACAGCATGCCTCCTCTCATGCTGAACAGCACTCCACGCTCGGTCTGATTGCACCCATTGTCGTTCTGAGCGGTCTGGCCGTACTATTCGGGCTCGTGCCCAGTCTGGCGGAAGCCCTGGTGACGCCGGCTTTTACCGTTATGCACGGGGCTCCGCCCCTGCTTCATCTGGCCTTGTGGCATGGTCTGACTCCAGCCCTGTGGTTGAGTGTGCTGACGGTAATCCTGGGTGGTAGCGCCTTTTTACTGCGGCAGCGTTTTCTTGGGGCCATACGCGAGCACCAGGCCGCGTATTCGTTCAACCGTGTGTATAGCGACAGTCTGACCGGCTTCACCCGCCTCTTTCAGTGGACGCGGGCGCTATACATGACCGGCTCGGTGACCGACTATGTCCGCTATCTCTTGGTCGCCCTCATTGTGGGGTTGAGTCTTCCGTTATGGTATTTCTTTGGGGTAACGCCGCCCCGGGTGGACATGGGGGGTATAGCTCTCCCGGAATACTATGAGCTGGGGCTGGCCGGGCTGATGGCGGGTGCCGCGGTCATGTGCTGCCGGGCTCACTCGCGTATTGTTCTCGTGCTGACGCTCGGCCTGGTCGGCGCGCTCATGTCGATTTTCTTCGTCCTCTTCAGCGCGCCGGACCTGGCCTTAACCCAGATCCTGGTAGAAGCGGTCAGCCTCGTCCTGTTTCTCATGGTCCTGCGTTACTTCTCGATCATGGTCGTTGTCCCTCAGCCACACATATCATATGCGCGCGGGCTCAATATCGGGATTAGTGTGGGTATCGGTCTCCTGGTCAGCGGGCTGCTTTTTGCGGCTATTGTCGGTCCCTCGCTCCCCTCCCCTATTCCGTCCTATTATCTGTCGAACAGTCATCTCCTGGCCGGTGGATACAACGTGGTCAACGTGATCCTGGTTGATTTTCGTGGCTTTGACACCATGGGTGAGATTACGGTGTTCAGCGTTGCCGTCCTTGGCGTCCTGGCCATGGTTGAGTTGGGCGTCCGCGGGCAGCGCCCCTTGGGAACCATGTTTATGGTCTCCTTTCCCTCGCCCATTCTCCAGTCGTTTGCCCGGCTCACCCTCCACCTCATGCTGGTCTTTGCCATTTATTTATTGCTGCGCGGCCACAATGCGCCAGGTGGCGGGTTTATCGCCGGTGTGCTCACCGCAGTGGCGATGACGTTTCAGATGATGGCCTTTCATGTGGAATCCTTCTCACAGGAGATGCCCTGGAAGCCACTCCACCTGGTCGTGGTCGGACTCCTCCTTGCCGCTGGTACTGGTCTTGGGTCTTTACTCGTTGGCTACCCGTTTCTGACCAGCGCGATTGGACATTATAGCTTTCCGCTGCTCGGTGAGATTGAACTTGTCACCGCCATGGGTTTTGACATTGGTATCTACCTGGTCGTGGTCGGAACCTCGTTTGGCATTATTCGGACGATTGCCGAGGATTGAGACTGGCTGAGGATACACCCGTGGACTTCGTTATTATCAGCGTGATCGGCGTCCTGTTTGGCTGTGGGACGTATTTGATCTTGCAGCGGCATTTACTGCGGGTGGTGGTTGGCCTGTCATTGTACTCGCACGGGGCCAATCTCGCGCTCATGGTCTCAGGGGGTCTGACGCGGGGCAATCCCCCTCTGCTGACGACTGAGGCACCCTACGTTGACCCACTCCCCCAGGCATTAGTCTTAACCGCGATTGTAATCAGTTTTGGTATGACTGCATTTGCAACAGTCTTAGCCTTTCGGGTCAGACAAGTGTACGGCTCGGATGTTGTTGATGAATTGGCGGGGGGAGAAGAGTGAGGGGGCTCGGGGGAGACTTCCCTCGTGAAAACACATGATGGCTCCAGACCTGTTCATCCTCTTTATTATGGGTCCGGTTGTCACGGCAGCC
Source organism: Desulfurellaceae bacterium bin18 (assembly GCA_002238415.1). Classification (GTDB taxonomy): domain Bacteria; phylum Desulfobacterota; class Binatia; order Bin18; family Bin18; genus Bin18. Next base: position 39,837 of record MPMI01000037.1, read on the forward strand.
TTTTTAGCCGCCTTTCATAAACGGGACCTACTTCAGCGTGGGGTGAGCCTCACCGTCAGTCTGGGGCTGTGGGGGCTGTCCGTCGTGGGTCTGCTCTCCATCCTGCAAAATGGCATTGTCGTTCTGCGGATGGGTAATTGGGCCGCGCCCTACGGCATTATCCTGGTTGCCGACGTGCTGAGTATGACCATGGTCGTCCTGACCATGACGGTTGCGGTTGCCGTGGTGGCCTTCTCGCTGCGAACGGTTGAGCACGCGCATCAAGAGCATTTTTATTACCCGCTCTTCTTTATTCTCATCATGGGCGTGAACGGCGCCTTTCTCACTGGAGACTTATTCAACCTCTTTGTCTTTTTTGAAGTTTTGCTGATCGCGTCGTTTGCGCTCATGGCCCTTGGCTCACAACCGGGCCAACTCCGAGAGACGGTCAAATATGTGGTCATCAACCTGATCGCCTCGACCTTTTTTCTGATCAGCTTGGCCGTGCTGTATCGGACGATGGGTACGCTCAATATGGCGGACCTGGCCTATAAAATTCAGATGACGTCCGGGGAGTTGGACCCAACGCTGACCATTTTGGCCCTGGTCTTCTTGTTTGTGTTCGGCACCAAGGCGGCAATTTTTCCGCTCTATTTTTGGCTGCCCGGACCGTATTTCCAGCCCGCAGCGGGCTTGAGTGCGTTTTTTGGCGGGATCCTGACCAAGGTGGGCGTGTATGCCATCTTCCGCACATTTACCCTGATCTTCCGTCATGACCCGTCCGTTACCCATGAACTCCTGCTTATTCTGGCTGCCCTGACTATGCTTCTGGGCGTCTTTGGGGCCCTGTCCCAGATGGATATGAAGCGTATTTTGTCCTACCACATCATCAGTCAGATCGGTTATCTCATTCTGGGTATCGGCTTGTTTACGCCGCAGTCATTAGCCGGCGCCCTGTTTTATATGGTGCCGTACGTGCTGGCGAAGTCCGCCCTCTTCTTGATTGCCGGTGTCGTGCAGGCAGCAACCGGCTCGACCCACCTCAAAGCGGTGGGTGGTCTGCAATCTCACTCAATACCCTTAAGTACGCTCTTTTTGCTGGCAGCATTGAGTCTGGCCGGTATCCCCCCATTAGCCGGCTTCTTCAGTAAGTTTATCGTGTTGCAGGCAGGGATGGAGATCGGCCGCTACGGCTATGTTGGCATAGGGCTCTTGGGGGGCCTCCTGACGCTGGCCTCTATGCTCAAAATCTGGAATGGTATCTTCTGGGGCGAAGAAACAGGAGACCGCCGGCCGGTGCCGCTCCAACCACTCTTGCCCGGTGTTGTCCTGCTCGTCTTTTTTATTGTGGGGATCGGGTTATTCCCAGGCGTACTCTACAGTGTAGCTCAGGTGGCCGCCGCACAAGTATCTGATCCTCGTGTGTATATTGCCGCAGTCTTGGGACCGGATGTCTTATGGTGACTCGTCTTTTTTTCAATATCATTCTGGCTTTCGCCTGGTGCTTACTGCAAGACGAGATATCCTTGCGTCAGTTCGTGATTGGCTTTCTGGTCGGCCTCTCGGCCATGCTGTTCTTCCCACGCTCCTTTCATCAGGAGCGTCGCTATTTCCGTAAGGTCACGCTGAGCGTGCAACTCGTCTTCTTCTTTGTAAAGGAACTCCTGATTGCCAATTGGACCGTAGTCAGACAGGTCCTGGCTCCTGAGCTCAAAATACAGTCCGGCATTGTCGCCTACCCGCTGTCATTGCAGAACGATGTCCTGATTACCCTGCTGGCAAATATGATTACCCTGACGCCGGGAACGCTCTCGGTCGAGGTTGCTCCGGATCGGCAGTTTTTATTTATTCACTTTCTCGATGTCGATGATGTGGAGGAAGAAATCCGTATCATTAAAGACGGATTTGAACGCTATCTCTTGCTCATTGCCCAATGATTACGCCATTTGTTTCCGTCGTTGTGCTGGTCGGCATCACGCTCTCGATCTTACTCAGTGCGTATCGCGCGCTGCGTGGACCCACGATTCCCGACCGGGTTGTGGCCCTGGATAATATTTCGATCAATCTGGTGGCCGCTATCATCGTTATTTCGATCCGTGCGCAGAGTGCGCTGTATATCGATGTGGCCCTGGTTCTCGCCATTCTCTCTTTTTTAGGAACGGTCGCGGCGGCCAAATATCTGTTGAGAGGAAAGGTTATTGATGGAAGTCCCCTACATACTCGACGCCCTGGTTAGTGTCCTCTTGCTCCTCGGCTTATTTTTTCTCCTGACCGGGACTTTCGGCCTGTTACGGCTGCGGGATGTATACGCGCGCATGCACGCCACGAGTAAAAGCACGACATTTGGCGTGGCTGGGGTGGTCCTGGCTTCGCTGTTCTACCTGCGGTATTTGGGGCTCTCCTCCGGGCTGAAAGAGTTCTTGATTATCGTCTTCCTCTTTCTGACCGCCCCGGTCGGCGCGCATATGATCGCCCGGGCCGCCTACCGGGGCGGTGTTTCGTTATGGCAGGGCGGCGTGGTTGATGATTTCAAGAAATGGCTGGAGACGAGCCAAGAGTAGAGTCCTGCCGTTGCCTTCTTTCTCACCTGATTCAGTGAAGACCTGGCATCACCTCTTTGGCAAAGAGCTCCATTGAGCGTTGACTCTTGGCCGGGTCGAGGCCGGGGAGGTGCATACCCAGGACGAGATGCGTTGTGCGCACCTCTTGGGTAAACCGCTCAATCTCACGCCCGATCTCTTCCGGGGTGCCGATCATGGGACTGGCGAGCAAGCGCTCGGGATGCTCCCGCAACTCAGCCGGGGATGGCAGTTGGCTGAACTGCTCAGCACCGGGAAAGTCCTTGGCTTCGGACAGCCAGCGGCCATACCAACTCAGCATATAGTGGAGGTGGTCCTGGGCCTCATCCCAGGCTTGATCGTGGCTGGGCGCGGCATACGCCCAACGCAACTGGGCTGCCTGGTAATCTTTGGGGTCGCGCCCATGCCGGCGCAACGCGGCATCGTAGGCTTCCTGGGCTTCTGAGGTCCCACCGCCGAGAAAGTGGCAGCCCAGGCGGGCGGCCCGCTCAACCGCCCTGGGCGCGTTGGCCCCAATCCACAAGGGCGGATGCGGGCTTTGGGCCGGTTTGGGCTGAAGGCGAATATCTTTCAACTGATAGTGTTTGCCTTCATAGGAGAAGGGATCCTGGGTCCAGATGCCTTGGATGACCTCAACCCCCTCCTCCATGCGTGAGCCGCGTTCCTTGCGCGGAATGCCATAGCCAGCAAACTCGGCAAGGGCATACCCCTGTCCCAGCCCCAGGTCAAAGCGCCCGTTGGACAGGATATCCACAGTTGCCGCGTCTTCGGCAACCCGCACGGCGTTGTGCAGGGGTAAGAGGATCAGAAATGTTCCAATACGCACCCGACTCGTCATCGCGGACAGCGTCCCGGCAATCGGCAGCAGCGAGGGCGAGTAGCCGTCTTCGGCAAAATGATGCTCAGTCAGCCAGATCGTGTCATAGCCGAGCTCCTCGGCCGCTTGGGCCTGACGCAATTGCTCGGCATAGAATTGCGGAAACGGTTTACGCCATTGGGGGGGATTCCGAAAGGGAAAGAGTAAACCGATATCCATAAGGCTCTCCTTGTTCTGAATACTGCTATTCAGACATCAATATTGTACAGTTTCGCCGCGGTGTCGTGCACAATCTTACGACGGTCGGTTGCTGAGAGCTCATTGAACGTCTCATTAATAAAGTCCTGAGAACGCGGCCAGGTCGCGGCCGTATGCGGATAGTCCGACGACCACATGGCATTGTCCGGACCATAGATATCAAGCGTCCGGATAAACAACGGCTCATTAATAAAGGTCGCATACACCTGCCGCCGCACATAGTCGCTCGGCTTGAGGCTCAACTTCGCCGTCGTTCCCATAGAGCCCAACCGCCCGTGTATGAGATCCATACGCCACATAAAATACGACATCCACGCGACGTCGTTCTCGGCCGAAACGATCTTGAGTTTGGGGAAACGCTCCAGGACACCGCCCAGGACAAAGACAGCCAAGGACCGCTCGACCTCGTGGTACAGTGTGGTAGCCTGGAGGGCGAGGTTGCCGCTAAAGAAATCGACTCCGGTACCCTTTCGGCCCGTCAGGATGTGCAGCGAGAGAGGCATGTTGAGATCTGATGCCGCCGCCCAGAATGGATCATAGTCGGTATGGCTGTACGGCCGATCGGCCGGCGCCTCGGCCCAAATCATCGCTCCTCTGACACCGCTTTTGGCGCAGCGCTCAAGCTCTTTTACCCCGGCATCAATGTCTTCCAAGGTGATAAGCCCGAGTGGCAGAAGCCGTTTCGGATCATGGCTGCAATACTCTGCCGACCAGTCATTATACGCGCGAAAACAGGAGAACCGCAGTTCTGCATCGTCCAGCATGTACAGCGGCATACCCATGGAGGTGTAGATCGCCTCGGCAACCACACCGTCGCGGTCCTGGTCTTTCAGCCGGGCGGCTGGATCCCATACACTGGCTGGGGCCTGATCCATGCCTTTTTTGTTATGTTCAGGTAGATCTTCTGACGGTACGCCCGCACCAAAAAACGCAGCCACTGGAAAGGGTGTAATATTCTCGCAGACAAAATACTCGCCCTCTTTCCCGTTGAGGTCTTTCACCGTATGCGGAGCCTTATCTCGAAACTTCTTATCGATTCGCTCCTTCCAGATGTTTGTGGGTTCTACGAAATGTGAATCCGCCGAAATAACACCATATTCCGCCATAAAACACCCTCCTTGTTTAGGACGGTTATTGGACAAAAACTCCCCGAGAACCTTCTGGTGCTGCTACGATACGGCGTCTTGCTCGATTTTTGCAAGAGATTTTTAGGAGCGTGTGCACAAAAAAAGGACAGTCCTATCGAGCTGTCCCTTTCTGCGCGTTAAGAGCATTGGGTAAAGCGCTAGATCAGCCCTGCTGCTCGCATAGTCGCGATAGCCTGGGCGTCATAGCCGAGTTCCGTCAAGACCTCAGTGCTATGCTCGCCGAGCAGGGGCGCAGGCCGTAGCGGGACATCCGAAGCCGACAGTTTGATGGGATTGCCGGCCATGGTGTACGTTCCACGCGTGGGATGATCGAGTTCGAGAATCATGTCCCGTGCGCGCAAATGTGGATCGTTCATGACTTCGCCCGTGTCCTGACACGCCCCGCACGGCACCCCGGCCTCGGCTAAAATCCGCATGACTTCCTGTTTCGGTTTGCTCGATGTCCATGCTTCGATAAAAGCGTTCACCTCAGCGCCGTGTTCAGCCCGAGCCTCGGGTGTGTGATAGCGTGGGTCGTCAATCAGGTCTTCCCGTTGTATGGCGCACAGCAAGGGGTCCCACATCTGCTGCTGGGCAATAATGAACACATAGTCGTTGGGCCCGCCGGGATGGCAGCGATACGTCGTAGCGGGGACAAACCCGAGTTGATTGCCCGTGCGTTCAACCGGTTTGCCATTGCGCTGGTGGTCGCGCAGGCTGACCCGAACCAGATTCACCACCGCGTCCTGCATGGACACTTCGACCTGTTGGCCGGCTCCGGTGGCGTGGCGCTGCATCAGGGCGGCCAGGATGCCGATGACGCAGTGCATGCCGGTGCCCGAGTCTCCCACACATGACCAGGTGACGGTGGGCGGATTGTCGGGGAAACCGGTCACGCTCATCGAGCCGCCCATCGCCTGAGCCACAGGTTCAAAACTCTTGAACGAGCTATACGGCCCATACGAACCAAAACCTTTGATGCTGGCATAGACCAGGCGCGGATTAAGCTGTTTGAGGCTGTCATAGCCAAACCCAAGCCGTTCCATCGTGCCGGGTCCGAAGTTCTCCAGCACGACGTCTGCGGTGGCAACCAGTTTTTCAAAAGCTTGCTTGCCTTCCGGATGTTTGAGGTCAAGCGCCAGGCTGCGCTTGTTGGCATTGAAAAAAAGGAAGAAGAGACTGTCCGTCCCAGGCTGGTCATTCAGACTCACGCGGGCGATATCACCCCGTCCGGGCGGTTCGATCTTGATGACGTCAGCCCCGAGCCAGGCTAAAATTTGGCCACACGACGGGCCCGCCTGATTATGGGTCAAGTCCAGCACCCGGATACCATCAAGCGCAGTGCTCATTGTCTCACGCTCCCTTCCATAGTGTCACTCGCCTTTCCCCCGGTCTGGAGACCCGCTTGGGACCACGTCAGAAATACCAGGCCAGCGTCAGCGACAGATTGACCTCGTCGTTATCGACCCGCACCGGAACAAAAACCCCTTCGTCCTTCAGGTTGAAAGAGACCCAGTCTTCGGCCAGATACCCGGTATAGCGCACCTCGCCCCTGAGGCCGAGCCGCGAGCCGAACATCTTTTCCAGCCCCGCGCCGCTCGTCCACGCAGTAAAATTCTCGTTATGGGTAGTGGCGCCGGTCGTGAACTCGTCGGGCTGGCACCACGCAGACGTGAGACAGCCGTGAAAATGGACGCGGAAGCGCGTCGCCACGCGTCGCACACCGGCCAGGGCGTACACGTTCGAATCGCCTATCAGCGTCTGGAGAAATTGCGGGCTGGTCCCCAGTTTGAAGGTCAGCCCATAACTGAAATTCTTGGCGAAAGACCAGTCGTCGGGCCAGCTCTCGCCCATCTGGTTGCGTCCTTCGGACTCGCCGATGCCCTTGAGCCGCCCGCGCGAGGATTCACCGTGGAAGGCGATATCAAATTCACTGCTCAGGAAGAGCCGCCCCTGGTCAAGCAGCGGCCAGCGATACCCGGCCAGCAACCCAAATCCATACCCGGTTGCGTCGGCGGAGTCGCGGTCGCGGTTCACCTTCCCGCTCTGGGAGGTCATATTGAGCGGGCTGGTATTGTCCACGGTCTTTTTATACGAAGTGTCCAGCCATTCCGGGGTGCCGGTGATACCGAGATAGAAGCGCCCCTCGTCGGCGAGGGCCGTGCCAACGGCGCTCGGGCTCACCAGGATGGCACCCGCGAGAAGCGTATATGAGAATTTTTTTCTAACTTTTGTTAGCACTCCCACACCCCCTTCCTCCTCTGCTCAAAACGAGCAATTTCAATCATTTGGAACGTAAAATCACCTTTTACATCTTGGGCTTCTGCCGGACATTCCATACATGCTGTATAGCAGTTTGATTTCGCGTGGTGCAAATCAGCCAGAAATGTCGGCCTACGCTTCGCTAAGCCAACCTACGGGGCTTCGTCCGTGTGGAGGGAGCAGGCGGACTCAAGCGAGACCGTCTCAATCGCCCTAATGCCAGTCTCAATTCAGACTAATTGACCTAAACGTTAATTATAATTAACTTATCCAGGTGGAATATGGGACACGCACGCTTGAATTGGCTGACGGCAGAGTTCCTTTCGAAGAGTGGCTCAACGGCCTTCGTGATCTGGGTGCGAAGGCTCGAATCCTCGCCGCAGTCAGTAAGATGTCGGGCGGGAACTTCGGCGGTGCAAAGAACGAGCGCGAACGTTGGCAAGGCTCCTGGACTAAGGAGGAGACATAATGGCAGGTGCAACGACGAGAGAATTTGATGTCGCCGACCACCTCAACACCCCCGAGGAGATCGCCGCGTACTTGGACGCTGTTCTGGAAGAAGGAGATGACAAGCTCTTGCTGATTGCGCTGCGCAATGTTGTCAAATCCAAGGGTTTTACCAAGGTCGCCCAAGGGGCTGGTTTACGACGCGAGACCTTGTACCAGTCCTTCTCGGAAGACGGTAATCCCCGACTCTCCACATTGAGCGGCGTGCTCGGGCAGTTGGGCATGCGGCTCAGCGTGACCCCACAGGCGAAAAGCGCTTGAGCGGTGTCAAAGATGCAAGGGTGTCGCTTGAAAGGCTCTGGAAGGTTCGACCAGGACGGAAAACGTTGGATTAGGATTCGCTCCGCCACCCACTTGAAACGCTCAAGCCGACCGTGGCATATGCCGCTGGCTCGCTCTAATACGTAGCGCAGGATCTGAATGCCCATCCTGAGAATCGATATCGAAAGGGCTCTCGATGAGCTCACCTCTCAAGAGGAGGGGATGCGTTTTCAGGGGCTGGCGGTAGTACTCGGTAAGAAGCGCTGGCCCGAACTCATTGCGCACCAGCGCAAGAAGGATTTCGGCCTTGATGCTTACGCGCCTGCGAGCGAGACGCCGGAGAAATTCGGCTCACCCCCCGTGCGCTAGCGCGCCGCCTCCCCATTCTCTCGCCCCTTGAGGAGTGTCTGCGCAACGGGCGTGTTCGATTGACATGTGGTACACATGCAAGTAGGTTCATCACATGTCGAAAATGATCCAACTGCGGAACGTTCCCGATGCACTGCATAGGGTCCTCAAGTCCAGGGCTGCCTTGGCTGGGAAGTCTCTGTCTGACTATCTCATTGCGGAGATGCAGCGCCACGCCGAATATCCGACCGTAGAAGAGCTCCGCCAACGCCTCCACGCGCGCACCCCGGTTCGCCCCACCCTTCCGCCAGCCCAGATAGTCCGAGAAGAACGGGACGGCCGGTGATCGTTGTTGACGCTTCGGCAATCCTGGAATTGCTCCTGGATACACCCGCCGCGCCGGACATTGAAACCCGACTTTTAGGAACCGGTGAGTCTCTGCATGCGCCCCATCTACTTGGTCTTGAGATCGCGCAGGCCCTCCGCCGCTACGTGTCTGTTGGCGAGTTGACGCCACAGCGGGGGAAGCAGGCGCTGACCGACTTGGCCGATTTTCCGATTATTCGTTATCCGCATGACCTTTTTCTGTCACGCATTTGGGCACTTCGTCACAATGTCAGCGCTTATGATGCGGCGTATTTGGCGTTGGCGGAATCGCTTCCCGCACCATTGATCACATGTGACGCCCGATTGGCTGTCGCGCCCGGTCATCGGGCGAGCGTTGAGCTTGTCCAAACCAACCGGGCCTAAGTCTGGCAGGGCGGATGAGCCGGAGGCGTAATCCGACACCGCTGGCTATCAATCCGACAGCCGTTGTCGATAGGCGGTCACGCCGTCGCGGCGACAGTGGCTCCAGTTGATTAGGCCAATGGAATAAACAATGACTTTCTGGGCTTGCCGTTGACCGCCCGGCTGATATGTCCCTGGCCGGTGGTATCCTCGGCCAGCAGAATCTCTCCCGTGCCCAGGATGCGTTTCGTGCCGTCGCCAGTCTCGATCTCGACCTCCCCCTCAAGCATGACCACATACTGCCGCCGCGGCGCGTTGTGAAAATCGAGGTCATAGTCGCCGCCCGTTTCTCGAAAGATCACGCCGGTTGCCGGAATAAGATCGGAGAGCCGGCCGACGACACTCCCGTCTTTGAGCGGAATCTCGACATCCTCAAAGTGCGACTGGTTATCTGGACCCGTATAGATGCGGGTGACTTTCATGCTGGACCTCCTCTCCACAGGTTTTGAACTGTATGACACAGCCCCGTTGAGTGTCAAATGAGACTGGTTGCGTCTAACTGGACAGCCCTATCGCCCATGACCTATAGTGATGCGGCTAAAGAGAGGAGAATATGATGCGCGCAGTAGTGATGCTGAACCATGAGCTGACAGTGGAAGATATTCCCGTCCCGGAGCCCGGACCGGGCGAAGTCCTGGTCAAAACCCTGGCCTGTGGGATTTGCGGCTCGGACCTGCATGCGCTGAAGCACACGGAAAAGCTGGTTGAGGTTTCGGAGCGCTCCAACGGCGTGTTCAATATGGACCTCAGCCGGGGCATCGTCATGGGCCACGAGTTCTGTTTCGAGGTGGTTGACCACGGGCCGAACACGGATCGTAGCCTTAAAGCCGGCACCCGCGCGGTTTCCATGCCGGTCCTCATTCGACCGACCGGTGTCGAGACGGTCGGCTACTCAAATGACAATCCAGGCGGCTATGGGGAGTATATGCGCCTGAGTGAAAAGCTGTTGATTGAAGTCCCGAACGGCCTGCCGACGCAGAAAGCCGCCCTGACCGAACCCATGGCGGTCGGCCTGCACGCGGTTGAAATGGCGCGGATGACACAAGACGACGTGCCGCTGGTCATCGGCTGCGGGCCGGTCGGTCTGGCCGTTATTGCGTCGCTGCGGATGAAAGGCGTGCAGCCCATTATCGCCGCGGATTTCTCCCCCCGTCGCCGCCAGCTCGCACAGGCCGTGGGCGCAGATATCGTTATCGACCCCGCCGAGCAGTCGCCGTATACCAGTTGGCAGGAGGCTGCGGTCTGGGCCGATCCGAGCACGGCTCCGCCTCAGCCGCCTTGGGCTTCGGGTCCGCCGCTGCGACCGGCCGTCATATTCGAGTGCGTCGGTGTTCCTGGGGTCATTGACCAGATTATGGCCGCGGCCCCCCAGGGCACCCGGATTGTGGTTGTGGGCGTGTGTATGGAAAAGGACAGCTTTGAACCCATGTTCGGGATCAACAAAGAGCTGAATCTGCAATTCGTCCTCGGCTATAGCGGGGAAGAATACGCCTCCACCCTGCGCCACATTGCCGAAGGCCAGATTATTACCGACCCCTTAATTACGGGGACCGTAGGGATAGAGGGAGTCGCCCAGGCATTCAAAGACCTGCACTCGCCTGAGCAGCACGCAAAAATTATTGTGGAACCCTGGAACTGAGGAGGACAGTATGGCTGATACACAGGATTGGACCCTTCAGGGCGACTGGTTTGATGTGTGCAGTTGCGATATCGCCTGTCCGTGCGAATTTGCCCAGCCCCCTACAAACAATCACTGCGAGGGCGTCCTGGCCTACCATGTCCGAGAAGGGCTGTACGGCTCAACTCGTCTCGACGGGCTGAATGTCCTTGCCGTGGCCAGCTTTAGCGGCAATGTCTGGGCTGGTGAGGCCAAAATCTCATTGGGGCTGTTTATTGACGAACAGGCAGATGCGCAACAGCGTGAGGCGCTTCAACTCATCTTTTCCGGGCAGGCCGGCGGATTCATGGCCGGGTTTGCGCGCTCGATTGGTGAGGTGCGCGGGATTGAGTTTGTGCCGATCACTTTTGATATTGCCGATGACTTGGCCTTTTGGAAAGCGGAGATTCCCGATCGCGTCACGGCCTCTGCCGAGGCGCTGACCGGACCGACTACACCGAAAGGGAAACGGGTACAGTTGCTGAATCCGCCCGGCTCCGAAGTTGGGCCCGGCCAGGTCGCGACCTGGGGCAAAACCGTCGACAATCGGGTCAACGCCTACGGCCTTGAGTGGGATTGGGCCGGGAAATCGAGCAAACACATCCCTTTTGACTGGAGTGGGCCCGCATAGCCCGGCCCCTGGCGCTGCTCAGGAACTGCAAAAAATAAGACTAAAACCGAAATGGCGGGAGAAGACTCATGCAAGGGGCTCATGAGCTTCCCCCGCCACTGGAAGGAGGAAGAAAGAAGGAAAGCTATTAGTCAGACGGGGCAACGCCCGTCAGTATTCAACCTGCCCGCCAATTATTCGGAAAAATATTCAACTTTCTCCAGAAAAGCCCTGGCCCCCCCGGACGTCCCTCTGGTATTCATCTGAAAGCCGAATCGGCTAATCGGGGGCACAACCGTCTGACCAAACTGTGTACGGAAGGTCTGGTCCAGATCAAATTCCGTTACAACGCGCTCGCCCACCGGCACCCCGCAGGGGGTACAGAAATAGCGCCCACCGGTTTTATAGTAATTCCCGGTATACGCCCGATTTGTCTGCTCTTTTTCCCCTAAGAAGAGGCCGATAAAATACGGGGCATTGGGGACGAAGAGCGAGCCGCTCTTTATCTTTTTTGTCCCAAACGTAGTCATCACCGCAATAGGAACCGCAGTAATCCCCTGGCTCCAATCCGCCCCGCGCGGGTAGCGTTCGACTCCCCAATGAATACGAATCCGCTTGACCGGGGACACATGCAGGGGCAACTCGAACAGGCCGGCCTTTCGTCGGACGGTATGTAAGACGAGTCGATTATTTTTGAAGTGCGGCTGTAAATCGTCTGCGTCCAGGCGAAAGGTAAAGCCCTGTTGCTTCAACCATTCCTCCGCCGGACCATCCGGATGGCCGGAGAAATCAATCGTATGCAGCGGGGCCGCCGTGGCCCCAGGGGTGCCCAACCACAGCAGACACACGCCCAGAATGCTGAAAAGAAGAAACGTGTCCTCCAACAGCATGTAGATGCTGGACGCGTTTCTTCTTCGAGTCCACACCACACCGTAACGACGAAGGCTCCGTGTCTGCATAATTCCCCATGCACGGTCGAGCCGTCTATTTTGCTGACGAGCGGAGTCGAGTGCAAGGTCGCCCCCCAGACCGGTCGTCCGCACCTCTTTCCGACTTGACGCTGTCCGCATTCCGGTCGAGAATGGCTCGCGCCGTATCACAACCCCCCCATCCCACGTGTCGATAGAGAGGAGAACACATATGGCTCAAATCGGGCTCGCTTTGGCCGGTGGCATGTCGCCCACTGATGTTGTTGACTGTGTCAAATATGCAGAAGAACAGGGCTATACCTCAGCCTGGTTTGCGGAAGGGCATGGCGGGGACCAATTCTCTGTTCTGACCGCTTGTGCTCTCGCAACCCAGCGTATCCAGCTCGGCACGAGTATCAGCAGTATTTTCGTCCGCAGCGTGCCGACCATTGCCATGGCGGCCGCGTGCGTCGATCATTATTCTCAGCAGCGCTTTATTTTAGGGCTCGGCTCCAGTCATAAGGTTCAGGTCGAGCCGGAACACGGCATCCCGTATGGTCAGCCGGTCCAGCGCATGCGGGAAACGGTCGAGATTATCCGCACGCTACTGCGTGAGGGAGCGGTGTCCTATCAAGGTGAGGTGGTGACCATTGAGCAGTTTGATCTCTGGTTTCAGCCCGCCCGCCCGGAGCTGCCGATCTATATTTCAGCCGTTTTTCCGCAGATGCTCCAGGCCTGTGGTGAACTCGCCCAGGGGACCATTCTGGTGTGGAGTGCCCCGGAGGCGGGAAAGCTGGCCGCTGAAAACATCGCGATCGGGGCGCGCCGAGCCGGACGCCAGGCCGAAGAAGTTGACATTGTCTCGCTCCTGCCGATGAGTGTAGCCCAGGATCATCAAGAAGCCCTGGCGCGCCTTCGGCCCCTGGTCGCTTTCTACGCCGGATTCTTTCCGCGCTATAATCGCGTCATGGCCGAGCAGGGATTTCCCGAGGAAGCACAAGCCATTCGAGCGGCGTGGCAGCAGGGGGACCGGCAAAAGGCGGTCCAGCTTGTTCCTGACCCCTTGATTGAAACGGTCAGTGTCGTGGGGACACCGACCGAATGCCGAGCGCGGGTCGAAGCCTATCGTGACTCCGGCATCGTGCATCCGGTTATTTTTCCAGTGAGCGACGGTCCAAGCGGGAAACAGCACGTTCTGGATGCCGTCCGGGCCTGCGCACCCTAACCAGAGCCGTCAGAGGTGCCCCGCGCCTACCGTGTCAGCGATGGGAAAAGCGGCTCGGTGCTAATGATGCCCTCGTCAGAGAGCCGCTGCATTTCCGCTTTCGATAAGCCGAGCAGGCTGCCGAAGATACGCTCATTGTGTTTGCCGAAACTTGGGGCGGGCCGACGGACGACCGAAGGCATATCGGAAAATTGAGGGACAAAGCCCGGATAGAAGTGCGGTCCGGTTTCCTCCTTCTCGATCGTTAATATGAACTCGCGTGCGGCCAGGTGAGGGTCACTCAGCACCCCGGCTCCAGACAGTACCACTCCAGCGGCGACGCCAGCTGCTTGCAGGCGTTCCATCAGCGCCGTGGCCTCCTGCTCCTGTGTCCAGGCGCTTATGTATTGGTCGAGTTCGTCTTCAGCCGCCTTTCTGCCCTGCGCCGTATCGAACTGAGCGTTTTGCGTCCAGGCCGGATTCTCCAGCACGCGACAGAAATTGCGCCAGTCCTCGTCCGACGTGACCGCAATCGCTAGCCACTCGTCTTCGCCCTGACACGGATAACATCCGTGGGGTGCCAGGGTGGGGTGACGATTGCCCAGTCGCTGCTGAGAGCGACCATTGATGGTGTATTCCAGCAGCGCGGCGGCGTTGAACGGTAAGAGTCCCTCAACGTGGGACAGATCAATCGAGACCCCCGCGCCGCGCCGTTCTTGTTCAAATGTCCCAACCAGCGCAGCGAAGCAGGCGTTGAGCGCCGATACCGGATCGCCGATGGCGTTGCTGAGCATCTGGGGCGGACCGTCTTCATAGCCACTCACCCCGGTTATTCCGGCCATGGCTTCGGTGGTGGTACCAAAACCGAGATATTCGCTCTCCGGACCACTATTACCAAAGGCCGGCAGGGTGACCATCACGAGGTGCGGGTTGACCGCTTTCAAGGTGTCAAATTCGATACCGAGTTTTCGTAAACTGCGCGGCGGATAATTGGCCACCAAGACATCACTGATACCGACCAGGTCACGAAACAGCTCGCGTCCTCGCGGGTGGGTGAGTTCAAGCGCGATGCCGTACTTATTCCGATTGACCGTGTTAAACGTGGGTGACTGCTCGTAGGGTCGGCCCCCGTCTTCCGTGACCTCAGGGGCGGCTCCGCGCCACCAGTCCATATGAGAGGGGGATTCGACCTTAATGACTTCTGCGCCAAAGTCAGCCAGTAGACAGGTCGCCAACGGACCGGCCCAGCCATTGGTTAAATCCACGACTCGTAGCGGTTGTGTCATACGCGTGCTCCTGTGTCTTGATGTCCCTGTTAGTTGATCGCCCCTGCGGCCCGGAGGCTCTGCAAATCCGTATTGCTATAGCCCAACCTTCCGCCCAGCACGCACGCCGTGTGCTCCCCGACACGGGGGGCGCGACGCAGGCGGAGGATAGGCGCTCCACTTTCGCGGGACGGTGGACCGGGTATGGAGACGGTTCCCCCTCCGGGACACTCGACCTCGATAAAGGCCTGCCGCTCTTTGAGTTGGACCCATTCGACGACTTCTTGGGCAGACGGGATAGGCGACAACGGAATCCCGCGGGCCTGTGCGGCATGATAGATGTCCCATTTCTTGCGGTCACGCATCCACGGGATAAGCGCCGCGTGTAATTCCTCGGCGCAGAGTGCCAGGGTCGAGATATTCCGAAAGCGCGGATCGTTCGCCAGGTCGGACCGTTCAACCAGTTCGAGCAGGGCAACGATTTGATGCGGCAGGCCCGCATGCACGCCCACATAGCCATCCGCGCACGGCAGGGTGACCAGATTCGGAAACGCTGCATGGAACTGCTTGCCCGAACGCTGGCGGACAAAGCCTGAATAGGAAAACGCCACAAAGTCGTACAGGGACGTGGCAATCAGGGCCTCCTGAATGGACACGTCAACGTGCTGCGCAGCCTGTGTTGCGTTCCGGTTCCGCACGGCTTGCAGGGTGCCGATGGCGGCGTATAACCCGGCCACGTATTGGCCGAACGCGCCCCCAGGCTGGACCGGAGGACGATCTAGTTCACCCATTGGATAGGTCCAACTGCCGAGAGCAAAGGCCACGCTGTCGGTCATACGATAGTCACGGTAGGGGCCGGATGCACCGAAGTTCGAGATGGCAACGCTCACCAGCCGTGGATTGGCGGCTCGCAGTACCTCTTGCCCCAAACCCAGGCGCTCAAGGGTGCCCGGACGGAAATTCTCGACGACCACATCCGCCCGTTCAATCAAGCCTAAGACGGCCTCGCGTCCGGGTTGACGCGTGAGGTCAATCGCCACCGACTGTTTGCTGGTATTCAAAAAACAAAAGAGGCCGCTCTGCTCCTGTCCGGGCTGAGCGTCAAAAAACGGAGGCAAGGTCCGTCCGCCTTCGCCGCGTGTTGGCGGTTCAATCTTGATGATCTCAGCCCCATAGTCGCCGAGCAATTTTGTACAATAAGGCCCCGCAATATAGTGGGTGAGGTCAACAACGCGAATACCACTCAGGGCCTGTTCCAGGGACATGCCGAAACCTCCTGTCTTCCAATACTCAGGGAAAATGTGAGTATTGGCCATCTGCAACGCGGCTGTCAAGGTTGACGCTTCAGGTGTGACGCCTTCCTGCCGTCATCAGGGGGAGTTCTGCAGGGGACATCCAAAGCGAGGGCCGAGCGGATTGACGAAGGGGGAGTTCTCTCTATACATTGCCGGGATGAACGCATGCCGGTACGATGAGTCACGAGGTTACAGCGCGCAGAGAGGACTCGCATGATTATTGACTCGGAAACCTTCGGCGAAATAGAAAGCGCCGTCACCCAGGCGACCCAGGGGATAGGTTCCGCCACCCAGCTTGTCAAAGGACTGGGTCCCCAAACCGAAGAGGCTCGCACCTATATCGGCCGCCTGCTCAATCAGATCCTCGAAGTCCAGGTCTATGTTCAACGCGCGGGCGCTGTCCTTGATGCGGTCAAAGAAGCCAATCAGGAAGAGTCGTCCCGCCAGTAAGGGGAGCGTGCGAGTCGCCTTGCTCTGTTGCACGCTTCTCTCTCGGGCTCGTCTTTCTTCTTTCTTCAGACCAGAGCCTCTCCTCCTCTCTGAGGGTTTATCCGCCGGAGGCATTCATTGAGAGAGAAGGGGATTCAGTGCCCGCTATGAACCGTAAAATTTCGCACATCCGTGATCGGCTCTCGAAGCATAACCCCGCTCCGGTCGATATGGACGACCCGATGCGGGCGGCGGTTGCTCTGCTGCTACAACCCCGCCCTGACGATGTGTACGTGTTCTTCATCCACCGGGCCCACCATCCCCACGATCCCTGGTCCGGACACATGGCTTTCCCTGGGGGGCGCCAGGAGCCGGAAGACCCAGACCTGCTTGTCACCATCCAACGCGAGACCTATGAAGAGGTGGGGATTGATCTTGTTGAGCATGGCGAATACCTCGGCCGCCTGGCCGAAGTGCAAGCCTCGGCGCGCGGAAAACAAATCGGCATGGTCGTGTCCCCGTTTGTTTATCTCGTCTCTCAGGAGGCCAGTCTGGTGCTTGACCCGGTTGAAGTCCAGGACATCATCTGGGTCCCGCTGTCCTTCATGCAACAAGACGGCGTGGAACAGATCGTCGAGCGTAAGCTTCAGACCGGATCGACCATTCAGGTTCCCGCACTCCTCTACGGCGGGAAGACGATTTGGGGCTTAACCTACCGTATGCTGCGGGACTTCTTGGAACTTATTACGAAGCCGTGAGGGGAAGATCCGCTCTCCCCCTGCCGTGTCTCAGAGCACTT
Source organism: Desulfurellaceae bacterium bin18 (assembly GCA_002238415.1). Lineage (GTDB taxonomy): Bacteria > Desulfobacterota > Binatia > Bin18 > Bin18 > Bin18. Next base: position 56,931 of record MPMI01000037.1, read on the forward strand.
CGTGTAAAAACTCGCGGACTACGCTGATAAATCCGTCCGGATTATCGAGCATGACGTGATGGTAGGTGTTCGGCACCTCGACCCAGCAACTGTTGGGCAGGCCGGCACACATCCGTTCCAGTTTTTTCGACGTGAGGACCGGGCTATGCTGCGCCTTCACAATCAGGGTGGGACAGCTGATGCGCGGGAGCAAAGACCAGCCATCGATCGGCTCCCGAAAGAGGGTGCGGCGGTCAAGCCTGGACGTCCATTTCCCGTTCGGGAGTTCGGTAAAGGCAAAAGAGGCCAGGTAACGCAGCTTGTCCTCCGAGACCAGGGACTCGCGCGGGAAGACGCGGAAGCGCGCGATGGCTTGCTGAAATGAGTCAAAGACTCTAGCTGGTTTTTCCCCCATGCGGCGTAGGAGTTTGACTGCCGCTTCAGGGTATCCGGGCTCGATATCGACCAGAATCAAGGCGTCGAGCGCCTGGGCGTGCTCGGCTGCATAGATGAGGGTATTATGCCCGCCCATCGAGTGGCCCAGCAGCACATGGCGTTCGATACCCAGGGTGTGGACCAGTTGATGAAGATCGTCGACATAGTGCCGGGTGCTATAGGCTGGTGGCTCTGCGTG